>JAKFYD010000006.1 GCA_021731025.1 Pseudobdellovibrionaceae bacterium
GAAAAGTAAAAATCGAAACAGCTAGGTTCGAAAGAAAGCAGAAAAACTTAGAGGATCGATTGAAAAATATGCATTAAATGTCTCTTAAATATTAAACCAAAAAGTCCGAACTAAAAAAAGCTAGACAGAAGCTTGCTGCTGAGTGGGATTGGGTTGAAAAAGACTTTGGAATCAATTTTTAATCAGTGCCGATGCTGATATCGCGTTTGCAATACAAAAATTAAAACCACAAAACAAATTTCTAGTTATTCCTTAGTATTTTGTTTCTAAATACAATAAAGGCAAATGTATTTGTAAACGGAAATTATTTACGAATATGGATGCTCTCGCGGAAGTTCTCATATTCAAAACAGGAGTTCGTGAATTATCGAAATATTTGGTGGGTCAAGTGGAGCGAATTTAGAACTTATTTACAAGCATAGGTTGCATAGAGTTTCTCAATCTACACTCCAACGCGCGAGAATAATTAACAGAGAAATAACAGCATAAGCAGCCAGAGAACAGTGAAACAACTTATAAGGTATCCTTAACAGGACGCAACAGCCGTAAATAGATCTCTCCCAATTCCTTAGGTTGCTTACCCGTAAGTGTAACAGCAATATCATCTGGTAATCCAAATTGCTTATCAAGCAACTCAATAGTGTCATGAATCTCAGGATATTCCCGTCCAATCCATTTTAATGCCTCTCTTTTAGAACTACATACAATCCCCTTCGTGAGCATTAAAATCCGTGCTACCCCACTGCCTGTCCAAATGAGGATGGATAGAGGCTGGATTCAAGTCCTTAGCTTAATGTAAGGTGGGACATAATTCAGAGGTGTTTTTCGGAATTAAACTTATTTACTTCATTCAATTTCAGTTTGAGACGAGAATATAGTGGTTTGATGCCTTATGAAATATGTAAGAATGGCTCAAGCACATAGATTCATTTTTTTAAGAATCGTTTTACATTTATCTCGTATCGAAGTAGATCAAAATTGATTTGTTGAAGTGTGAATTTAGTTTAGACAATTTAACTTGAGTCAAATAACCCAGGATACACATTTTAATTTTTATAAATTAATTTTTGTATATAATTACCAATCGACATTAATACCTGTCACACCTCGAGAAAAATGGTTCGTCTGAGTATGAATTGGGTTCCCACTTTATTTTTTCACAAATTTACTCTCACGAAGTTTCCATAAACTCTTGATATAATTTTATAATCCCATTCCATGATTCATGGTTCGAGTAAAACAAAGCTGTCACAAAAGAGTTTCAAGGTTCTTTTTTGACTTACAACCGCTTGATTTTATTAATTATTTTCGATTTTTAAAAACTTGGCGGGGTGGACGGGACTCGAACCCGCGGCCTTCCGCGTGACAGGCGGACGTTATAACCAACTTAACTACCACCCCGCATCACTGGAAGGTAAAATTTATACCTACGCGGGCAGGGAAGTTCAATCTCTTTTTTTATGAAAAACTGGATACTGATAAGCCTAAAATTTAAAAATCAAAGTAAAGCGACTAGCGAGAATGCGCAATTTCTAAGCAGCGCACCCTAAGATCGAGCGTCGCGACTACCTCGAGAAGAGGGATTACGTCCTCCGCCACCGGAGGGTCCACCACGCCCGCCTCCACCGAAGCGACGACCTGGTGGTCTCCGTCCCCGGCCACCGCCGCGATTTCCTTCGATGGCCGCCTTGGCTTTCCCAGAGGACATCGTGCGAGCTTCAGCGATCTCTGCAGAATGGTAAGGATGTTTCGTGTCTACGGGGATTGGTTGGGCAATTAGTTTCTCGATGTCCCGAATGAAAGCCTTTTCCTCGGCATCGCAAAATGAAATTGCGATCCCTGATGTTCCTGCTCGGGCCGTGCGGCCGATGCGATGAACGTAGCTTTCCGAAATATTGGGAACTTCGTAGTTAATCACATGAGAAATATCGTCGATGTCGATACCTCGGGCAGCGATGTCGGTGGCGACAAGGACGCGAACTTTACCGGCGCGGAAATTTTCCAGAGCTTTTTGGCGTGCTCCTTGGGATTTATTTCCGTGGATGGCAGCGGAAGGAATACGATTTTTTTCTAGCACTTCCACCACGCGGTTAGCTCCGTGCTTGGTGCGTGTAAAAACAATCACACGGTCAAGTGTATTGTCCTTCAACAAATGGCGAAGCAAATCGCTTTTGTGTTTTCGATCAACATACATCACGGACTGTTGAATCAACTCGACCGTTGTAGCGGGCGGAGTGATTTCAACTTTAATTGGATTTTTTAAAATGGTGTTCGAAAGTTTCACGATATCTGGGGGCATTGTTGCCGAGAAAAATAAATTTTGGCGAGCGTGAGGAAGTAATTTCAAAACTTTATTGATGTCGTGAACGAAACCCATATCCAACATGCGATCGGCTTCATCCAAAACAAAAACTTCAACGCCGGAAAGACTTAAATATTTTTGTTGAATCAAATCCAGCAATCGACCTGGAGTTGCGATCAGCACGTCGACTCCTCGAGAGAGTGCTTTCACTTGCGGAGTTTGGCCGACTCCGCCAAAAATCACCGCGTGTTTTAAGTTCATGTATTTTCCATAAGCGCGGAAATTTTCTTCAATTTGAATTGCTAATTCACGTGTCGGAGTCAGCACCAGGACTCGAGTTTGTTTTGGAGTTAATTTTGTGTCCCATGCAAGTCCAAGGTTATGCAAAATGGGCAGAGCGAAGGCGGCTGTTTTTCCAGTTCCTGTTTGCGCGCAACCTAAAAGATCGCGGCCTTCCAAAAGATGCGGAATCGCAGCCGTTTGGATCGGAGTCGGTGTTGTGTAATTTTGATCACGCAGAGCTTTTTGAAGGGCATCGTTTAGGCCTAATTCAGAGAATGTTTTTGTCATAGACTTTGTCTTACAGGTCCCGTCGAAATAAGGCAATGGGCGAGTGAAATGGGGAATTTTTTACTTTGAAATAGCCGGAAGACTAGGGCCAGTCCAGATATGGGCGGGGTTAAAAAAATAGAACTCGGTGAAATCCGCCGCTACAACGAAAATAAAGAGATGCAAATTGAATACAAAAAATACACGGGCTATGCCTTTGGGATAGCTTTCGCTTTGATCTTAACTTCCTGCCAAAAATCAACGGATGTTGTTGATGGCGGTACTCAACAAAAAGAAGAGCAAAATAGCGAGTCTGAAAGTCCTTCGGAAATACCAAAATCTCCTAGTAATCCTGCTTCATCGGGGCTTTCGATTTGCTCTCGGCTGAATTTTTCGGATGTGAGTTTTCCACCGCAACTGGATGAACCCCAAAAAAATTCTTTCGCTTTGGCTTTGAATGTCACAGGAAGTTTCGAAGGTCATTTGGCTTGGACTACCATCGCAAACAACTCAGATGGCATGGGAATAAGCTTAGGGTTACTTCAACAAAACTTTGGCAGTGGAACTTTGCAACCGATGTTGATTGAAATGCGAAACAATCATCCCATGAGTTTTGCCAGCGCTTTCAGTGCGGCTCATTTTTCTTCGCTGGGTGCAATGTTGCGGCAATGGGAAAACGCCGTGGGACCTAGCGAAGCTGATATCGATCGTCTCGTAAAAGAAAAGTATCTTTTTGTTCCTGACGAGTATCACATCTCTGATTTGGACGAAGAAGAAGATGAAAATGATTTAGGCCTGCGCGCCATTTCGAAAAACCAAATCAGTGTTAATTGGGCCGTAAATAATGTTCTGAGTGGCAGTCAAATCCGTGCGGACTGGAAGCAAGAGCTGATGGCTTTAGCTGGCAGTAAAGACTATCGAGATTTACAATTGAAAGATGCACTTCAGTATCACAAAAGAACTTTGGATTATCTTGCGGGTTTCGAATTTACTCAAATGCGTTTCTATCTTATGCTCTTTGATTTTGTTATTCAGAATGGAGGCTTTCAAGAGTCTCATTGGAATGAGTACGTGGCCTATCGCCGAAAAAATCCTGATGCCAGCGAAGAACAAAGAGCTATGAAGTTAATTGAAATTCGTGTTGCCAGTGTAAGATCTCAGTATAAAGCTGATGTGCGTTCACGAAAGATGACCATTGTTAAGGGCAAAGGGGTTGTGCACGGGCAGAACCGTCAGTTAGCGAAAGAGTATTGCTACGAGCCTCAATACATTGTGAGATAACTAATGATCAGCTTGGCAGCCATAAACAAGCAGTGGGGTCCGGCGCAGATTATTCTTTTTGTTCATTCGATAAGCTAAATCCTCGATGTAATTGACCGGAAATTTTTCAAGTAATCGAAAATTCTTCAACTGATCTGCAAAAACTTCGGCATAGTATGAATTAAGCACTAAAATTTGACTGCAGTCTTTAGGATTTAAACTGGTCCATTGTTCATCAGTGATTTGCACCATGTGAGGACGTGATTTCTCGATGAAAATTTCGGGAATCCAAGTCAGAGTGTCATTCAGACTGAATACTTGGTTGTATTCAGGATGCTGATCCAAAAAGCGAGCCAGACCGATAATATTTTTTTGCGCTGGTGAAAAAGTCGCTGGCAAAAACAGAAAAAAGTTAAGCAGGATTAAACTGCGCCAGCGCCAAGGGCGAAAATCTTTTTCTAAAAAAACTTGGCGAAAGATTCGAGCCATAAAAAAAATCAACAGGGGAAGTATCGAAATAAGAAAGCGTTCGAACTTTTGGGGAAACAGCGAATGTAAAAAAACAAAAAGAAAAATAAAAATTAAATTCAAACGCTGTGATCTTAAATGAGCTTTCCAAAAACCTGCCGGGTACTTCATGATAAAGAAGGGAGCAAGAGTCAGAGCAAAAATCATGAGGGGATAGTAAGTCCAGGGTTCATTGCCGTACTCTTGTCCATGTTCAAAGTTGTAAGTGGTTACGGCCCAAAGTGAGTAATGAAATTTTCCCCGCAAAAAATAATCGGGGATCCCGCTAAGGATGAGGAACAAAAAACCCAATCCTGCGCAAGCCATAAGATGACGAAAGTTTTTTTTCATTAACGGAAGTGCTATTAAGCCAAGGGCGCATAAACCTGCTTGCTGTCGCAAAACAAAGGCCATTGAAACCGCAAAGGTTCCCCACAGCAGATCATTTAAATTTTCATTGTGATCGTAGCGAGTTCCGTAAGCCACCGCGATCGCTAACCAGGGAGCAGCCAAAGCTTCAAACATGGGCCGCGTCAGTACAAAAGGAGCGGCGAAATAAAAGGCAAATAGCAGCCAATAAAATTTCTTTTCATCAGGGCGAACCAGCGAAAAAATATTTACAGCCCATAGCAAAAGGGCCAAGTTGATGATCCCTAAAGAAAAAATAACAAAGCGGTATTGCCAATAGGCCGAACCAATTCCCATTTTATGGGCCAACTGAGCCATCGCATGCATGGGTAAAATCTGTAAGGGAGATTTCACATCGTCATCGTGAACTAAATTTTTTAAGGTTGAAGTTTGAGCGGGAAGATAGCGAGTCATTGCCGTCCAATACTCATCCGAGGCCATAAAGCCATCATTGATGAAGAGAACTAAAAGATAAACAATCGCGGTGAAAGCCATGATTCGTTTCATGCTGACAGCATGGCTAATATTACCAAAGAGGTCAAAAATTTATTTTAATTGGTTCAGAGTTTCGTTGATCCATGGCAGATAATCCCCAAGGCTGACGTAAGCAAGTTCACCCGATTCGCAAGCAGTTTCATCAGATTTGTAATTAACTAAAAAGGATGCAACTCCTGCCGTCCGATAAGATCCTTTGGATTTAATGAGCAGTGGGCCGCCGGAGTCACCGGAACAGCCTCCATGAGAATTTTTTTGATCCATAATCAGATAGTGACTGTGATCGAAATATTTAACTTGCTGAGCGGTCTTAATGACTTCATTCAGAACCGGTGGCGCTGACGAGCGCGTGCCTGTGCGGCCGTAACCAATTTGTACGACTTCTGTCGCTGCAGCGATTTCTTGAGGTTTAGCAATACCTAAAATTTGATATTGAGAAGGGGCCTCTTTTTCAAGCTTCACTAAGGCTAAATCATTGTTGGCCTGTTGAAGGGCTTCTTTGGAGTTTTGTCCTTGCACGTTGACCCAGAGCGGGTGCAGGACAGAGCGTTCTGCTTTATAGATAAGATTTCTATTCATTCCCTGACTGCAGTATGAGCTATGGTGAAAATAAATTTCTAAGCTGTCAGCATCAGCACAATGAGCCGCAGTGAGGAGTACACGCCGTGAGAGTAAAACTCCTGTGCAGACGGAGCGCCCTCCATTGCTATAGGTTGCCATCAACAGAGCAACATAATTCTTCTTTGGATTGTTTGGCGTCACTTGGCTGCCGCCGACAATGCCGTTTCGGAAACATCCGTTTTGAGCATCAAAATATTTTTCAATGAGGTCTGGTTCTACTTGGTTATTTTGGGAATCGGCATCGTGCTGTTGATTTCGGGAACCGCAAGAAGCTAAACAAACTAAAAAGGCAAAAAGCAATAACTGTAATTTCATTCCGATTCCCCCGTGGAGTGATACTTTTATCAGACCTCCGATTTTTTCTCTATGGGAACATCGATTTGTGCGAAAAACGGGGATATTCTACCTGTCAATTCTTTAGACAGTGATGTGCCAATTTGAGATTTGAGCTACTTTGAAATCGGATGAAGGCTAACCAAGTCCAATAAAATTCATCTAGAGCTCAAAAACTTGGTGTCGTTTTCGCTTTATCGAAAGTCAGGAGAATTTTATGTTTAAAATGATGATTGTTCTATTGTCCTTGGTATTCACGGTCGCGGCTTGTAATAAAAATAATTCCAAAGCAGACCGAGTCAAAAAGAATCCTGCTTTGCCTGGAGCACCCGCTGCAGATCAAAAACCTCTCGAGACAAACCCAGCTGACACTGAACCTGCTAAGACAACACCAGAGACTGAAGCGGGTAAGAGAAAAGGTGACAAAGAAGATAAAGGTAAAGATTCTCCTGGAACGGAGTCACCTCCTTCTTCAGACACTACAAAACCAGATCAAACAGAGGGCGAAAAGCCAGATCCTAAAGTAATGATTGTGGGTGGCTCAGTTCAGACGCCAGCACCTTCAGAAACACCGGCCGTTGCAGCGAAGCCCGGGGGTTCAACAGCCCCAACTCAACCTGCAGAAAAAGTGGCTGAAACTAATGTTGGCGTTAAAATCACAAGCTATCCAACAATGGGTTATAAAGCGGCTGAAATGACGACAGAAAAAGGAAAGAATTCCCTAATTACCAGTGCATTATTAAATGAAAATAATGAACAAAGCCGTCGGGCTCGATTGAATTGTTACGATCCGAAGACCGTAGAAGCAAACAAAGAGAATATTCCTGAATTATTTATCTTCCCCGGATCTGAAGTTTTGGTCGAAATCAAAGAATTTGAAACGGTTGCTGATGAAGTTAAAGTCGGTCGTCGCGAAGATTCTTCAAATATTACTCATCTGCTGACGACTTGTCAGGGGTCAAAATCAGACACACAAGCAGATAAAAATTACGATTATTTAAAACTCAAAGCAGAAAAATATCAAAAAGATTATCTTCGAGTTGATAGCCTGGGCAAAAATAAGGATCGTGAAATGGCGGAAGTTAGCATTATTTGCAGTCATGAAACCAATATTTCCGCAAAAATGGATCGTCAAAAAGACGAAAAAAAGAACATCATAAATAATCGTATCACTCTAAGTCGTGGATCAAAAATTATGTTTGCTCGTCCCGTTGATTATTTGGTCATAGTCGATAAATCAAAAAAGACTAAAAAATTAAAAGAGATCAAAAAGCTTAAAGATTATTCCATCATCGAGTGTGAATAACTCTACTGGTTTTTGATTTCCATCCAGATATCTTCGACAATTTTATTTTCTTCGCCGAGGTCCTTCAGGGCCTCGAGCTTTTTCAGCTGAGCCGAAGTCGGAAATAAGGCTTCGTCTTTTTGCATTTCCGCGGAAAGTTTTTGTTTCACTTCGGCAATCACAGGTCCCACCATTTGGGCTTCGACAAGATTTTTATTTCTTTCTGTTTCCAACATGTAATCAATCAAGCGATGGGCATTTTCCTTGTTCTTTGAAGATTTGAAAATAACAAAATTATCGATGGCAACTGTGGAACCTTCAGTGGGGATAAAGAATTCAACTTTTCCCTGAGTTTGCTTTCGAGCTTGAAGTGCATCCGACGAATAACTTTGTGCTGCGAAGACTTCTTTGTTTTTAAGAATTTCAACGGTGTCAGAGGTAAACATTTTAATTTGAGGACGGTTCTTCAAGAAATACTCTTTGGCTTGTTTCAATTCTTTGGGATTTGTCGTATTGACAGAAGCTCCCAAGATTTTATGAATGGAGGCTAAAGACTCCCTGGAATCATCTAGAACAGCAATCTTACCTTTGAGCTCGGGATTTTCGAAGAAATCCTTCCAGGAATTAATTTTCCCTTTAAAGAGATCTCGTTGAATCGCAATCCCCGTTGTTGTCCAAGAAAAGGGCAGGGAAAAGTTATTTTCGGGATCGAACTCTTTTTTAAGAAGTTCTGGAGAAAGTTTTTTAGCATTAGGGATTTTTTCTTTATTGAGTGTTTCTAAAAGATCCAACTTCTTCATGATTCCAACCATGTAGTCGGATGGGACAGCGACGTCGACGCCAGAAGCTCCCATTTGAATGCGGGCCAGGAGCTCTTCGTTAGAGCTGTAATTCGTTAAATTCAATTTAATGCCGGTCGATTCGGTAAAGCGTTTTTGTTCGGACTCGGGGAAGTAATTTCCCCAGATCGCCAGGTTCACAACTTTGTTTTCGGAGGTGCTGGTTTTCGTGCAGGAAACTAAAGCAAGGAGCGTCCCGACGAAAAAGATAAATTTTAAGAATTTTGAACTTTCTTCTCTCGACATTCGTGGAATTCCTTTCTATCTTGGCCTTGTGCTTGAAATAAAAAACCTGACTAAGCGCTACACTAATCATGAAGCTTTGACCGAGATCAACTTGAATCTCGAAAGCGGAGAATTTTTTTCTTTGTTGGGTCCCAGCGGGTGTGGAAAAACCACGCTTCTGCGAATTCTAGCGGGCTTTGAAACCGCATCTTCAGGACAAATTTTGTGGAAGGGAAAATCCATTTTGGAGGTTGCTCCTCAAAAGCGTCCCTTCAATATGGTTTTTCAGCGACACGCTTTGTTTCCTCATCTGAGTGTTGGGGATAATGTAGCCTTTGGCTTGCGAATGAAGAAAGTTCCCGAATCGGAAATTCAGAAAAAAACCAAAGAGATGTTGAGTTTAGTTCAACTGGAAGGTTATCAAAATCGTTGGCCTTCCACTTTGTCAGGGGGGCAATCTCAGAGGGTCGCTTTAGCGCGAGCGCTAATCAACGAACCTGAAGTTTTGCTGCTCGATGAACCGCTTTCGGCCCTGGATTTACAGCTTCGCAGTCATATGCAAACAGAATTGCGAAGGATCCAACGACAGCTGGGCATTACTTTTATCTATGTCACTCACGATCAAGAAGAAGCCCTTTCACTTTCGGATCGGGTGGCGGTAATGCACGGGGGAGTTCTCCAGCAGGTCAGTGATCCTTTTAAAATTTACAGTGAACCTCGAACGGCGTTTACCGCTCGCTTTGTCGGCAGTCATTGTTTGATCGCGGGTAAAATTAAATCTTTGGACCAATCCCTAAAGCAGGTTGAGTTTTTGACCGCAGAAGGAGCAGCCTGGCAAGGAGTTTGGAAATCCGAAACCGCTTTCACAGATCAGGGAATGATCGAAGCTTTTATTCGTCCTGAAAACTGGCAAGTGCATCGACATCCCAGTGGGGGCGTCAATCAAATCTCGGGAAAATTATTTCATCGCATCTTTCGGGGAGCTTATTGGGAACTTCTCGTTGAAGTTGCGAATAATTATCTGAAAGTCCATTGTCCCCGCGAAGAAGCGAAAGATTACCAAGTCGGAGATCAAATTGCTTTAAGTTGTCGTCCTGAACATTTACTTGTTTACGGATGTGAACCCACATGAAGTGGCATCGATTATCTTGGTTCACTTTAGCATTATTAATAATTGCACTAGCACTTCCTTTATTTCTTTTAGTGACTCTCAGTTTTATGCAAAAAGGCGCTTACGGAGGAATCCAATGGACTGCAAATCTTAACAACTATCTGCAGGCGTTCAGTTGGACTCATTTTCGTATCTTTTGGCGAAGCTTCGAGTGGGCTTTTATCGCGGCCTTTCTTTGTGCTTCGCTTTCATTTTTTACCTGTTGGATTTTGATGACCCTGCGATCCACCTTGCGAATCATAATACTTGGATTTCTATGTTTACCGGCACTGATCAATGTGATCATTCGATTGTACTCTTTGAAAAACTTTGTCGGTAATGATGGGCCCTGGCCCTGGTTGCTGGATCTTTTTAGAATTCCTTATGACTCGCAAGCGTTGACGGCGAATCCCTATTTGGTTCTTGTTGGATTCGTGATTACCTATTGGCCTTGGGCCCTGTTACCGATGTATGCCAGCTTTGAGCGTATGGATTTTTCTTTGGTGGAGGCTGCGCAGGATTTGCACGCGGGTTTTCGTCAGGTCTTGAAATTTGTATTGTGGCCTCAATTGAAGTTAGCTTACATCAGCTCCTTTCTATTGGTGTTCATTCCTTGCCTTGGAGAATTCGTTATCCCTGATGTTTTAGGTGGAGCGAAATCCATGAACTACGGAAATCTGCTCGTGGATAAATTTTTAAAATCGCGGGATTGGCCCTTAGGTGCAGCGCTGGCGATTATCCTTGTGCTAGGTGTGGTGATCAGCTTTTCATTTCAAAAATTCAGCGAGAACAAAGAATGAGTCAGCCGACGCGAAGTTCTGCACCTCGAAGTTTATGGATCATCGTTGGGGTTATGGCCTTGGTCCTTTATGTCCCTTTAGCATGGTTGGTCTTTGGAAGTTTTCGCGAATTGGATGTGCAGGGCCAATGGACTTTTACTTTTCGTTGGTACCGAGAACTGCTGAATGACGATCTTCTCTGGCAAAGTCTTTCGAATAGTTTTTACGTGGCGATCATTAGCAGCAGTTTATCGACCGTCTTAGGAACTATGGTAGGACTGGCCATGACTCAGGAAAATTCATGGAAGAAAAAATTCATTCATCTTTCCACATCGGTTTCTTTGTCTTTGCCCGAAATTGTTTTTTCGATTTCATTGCTGCTGTTCTTTTTTATTTTGAATGTACCGCTTTCCCTAAACACAGTTATATTAGCTCATGCTTTATTCAGTTTTGCTTTTGTTGCCATGACAGTAACAGCGCGATCTCAACTTTTTGATTCGGCTCAGATCGAAGCGGCAAGGGATCTTGGTGCAAACTCTTGGCAAGTCTTTGCAAAAATCATTTTACCCTTTTTACTTCCTGCTCTTGTGACCGGATGGATTTTAAGTTTTTTGATTTCCTTTGACGATTTTCTTTTGGCTTTTTTCCTGAATGGAATTGGCACGGATACTTGGCCCGTCAAACTTTACACGGCCATGCGGTCAGGCCTATCACCCAAGTTGAACGCTCTGACCAGTTGCATGATGTTGTTGAGTACATTTTTACTTTTCATCTTTTTCTACTTAAGATTTCGTAAATCACGATTGGAGCTCCATGGAGCGTCGAAACGATAAAAAAACATTCAGTTGGGCGCTGTACGACTTTGGCAACAGCGCTTTTTCGACAACCGTGATGGCAGGATTTTTTCCACTCTTCTTTAAAAGTTATTGGAGTGACGGTGCTTCAGCGATTGATACGACTTCGCGCTTGGGGACAGCCATTTCTCTATCCAGTCTTTTTATCGCATTGATAACACCCACTTTAGGTGCGATGGCCGATCTTAGAGCCAGCAAAAAAAAATTCTTACTATTTTTTATGATCATGGGTGTGATTGCAACCGCAGGCCTGAGTTGGGTTCAGCAGGGCATGTGGGTTCAAGCCATGATCTTTTATGGCCTGGCCATGACCGCCTTTAGTGCTAGCAGTGTTTTTTACGATTCGCTTTTGCCGAGCTTGGGTAAAGGCACACAGTTAGATTATGCTTCCTCGTTGGGTTTTTCGTTGGGGTATTTGGGGGGAGGAATCTTATTTACTGTCAATGTGTTGATGTATTTGTACCCTCATTGGTTCGGGATTGCGAACGGCGAGACCGCAGTTAAAATTTCCTTTCTGACGGTGGCAGTGTGGTGGCTTGTTTTCTCTTTGCCCTTAGCTAAGAATGTTCCCGAACCAAAATTGACAAAAGCACCAATAGCTAACCAATCGATGTGGTCATTGACTAAATTGAGTGTTGTGCAATTGAAGTCGACAATTTCTGATCTTGTGAAAAATAAAAACTTACTGATTTTTGTGATCGCTTACTGGTTGTACATTGACGGTGTTTACACAGTGATGACAATGGCTATAGATTATGGCATGGCGATTGGCCTTCAATCCCAACATCTCATTGCAGCTCTGCTGATCACTCAGTTTATTGGGTTTCCCTGCACCTATCTGTTCGGCATTATCACCCATCGTTTTAATTGCCGTAAACCAATATTAGTTTGTATTGGGATTTACACAATTGGAGTGTTAGCGGCGACACAGATGAGTACCATCACCCATTTTTATATGTTGGCGACGATGATAGGTATGGTTCAAGGTGGAGTGCAGTCTCTCAGTCGAAGTCTTTTCGCAAATCTGATTCCTGAAAGTGTGAGTGGTGAGTACTTTGGTTTGTTTAATTTAATTGGGAAATTCGCTTCGATTTTAGGGCCCTTGATCATTGCTCTTTTTACGCAGATCACTCAAAGTTCCTCTTTGGGAATTGGTGGGCTGGTGATCTTATTCATTGCCGGGGGATATCTGTTATCCTTGGTGAAAGAACCCCATGAAATTCATTCATTATCTTTAGCTAAGAAGGCTCACTAGGGTCTTTGGATTTTTCTTCGTCTTCCTGCTGGCTGCGAATGATATCACGAGCTTTTTTCCCTGTGATTCCAACCCATTCTGGCAGGAGAAGGGCTACGGCAATAAAGGCCATGGTGCAAAAAGTAAAAAAGCCAGCCAAAATCCAACCGATTTCCATAGATTCACCTCAGCTTTTACGATAGTAAAAAGCTTCATGAATTTCAATCCAAGAGATCGATTTTTTCTAAAAGCGAAACAGGAAAACTTTGCGGCAAGATCTGTATTCAAGCTGGAAGAAATTGACAAGAAATACAAAGTCTTTCGATCTGGACAAAAGGTGCTCGACCTGGGCGCCTCGCCGGGTTCGTGGTCTCAGTACGCAAGTCAAAAAATTGGGGGGCAGGGAAGAATTTTGGGCGTTGATCTGAGTCCCGTCACCGTGAAGCTGAACAACGCCGTGTTCATCCAAGCCGATTTGCGAGATTTAAATTTGAAAGAACAATTCGCAATTCATAATTTCACGGAAGTCTTTGATATTGTGATGTCAGACATGGCTCCAAAAACCACGGGCATCAAAATGACGGATCAAGCCAGATCCTTTGAACTTTGCGAACTGGCTTTAAATGTTGCGGATGAATTTCTGAAACCCAATGGAACTTTCATCTGTAAATTATTTCATAGTGATGATTTCGTTCCCTTGCGTGAACGAATCAGAAAAACTTATAAACGTTTCGAGGCCTTGAAACCGGAATCCACTCGAAAAATCAGCAAAGAGATTTTTTTAATAGGTCTTAGTAAAAAATGAAAATCATTTTTTCGAATGAGCATTTTGTAGCCCTGGATAAAGAAGCGGGCGTGCTGACTGTTCCTTCGCGTATTGGTGCAAAGGACCCGCGACCAGTGCTGGGCTTAATCCTGCAAGAAGAGCTTCGTCAAAAAGTTTTCCCCGTGCACCGCTTGGATTACGAAGTTTCAGGCTTGGTGTTATTCGCTCGCAGTGCTGAAGCTCATCGTTTGGCTTCCGCCTGGTTTGAAAAAAAACAAATTCAAAAAACTTATCGTGCGTTGACTGGTCTTCAAGATTTTTCACACTGGCCCGAAAAAATTCCTTGTGAGCGTGCACCGATTTCCACCGAAATGCCTGAGCCGGTGATGTGGAAGTCACGTTTATTGCGGGGGAAGAAACGAAGTTACGAAAGTCCCGAAGGAGACCTTGCGGAAACCTTGGCTCAGCTTGTGCGTATTGATTCACAAAACTCACTTGCAGAGTGGAATCTGCAACCCTTAACAGGTCGCAGTCACCAGCTCAGATACGAACTCAGTCGCCACGGCTTTCCTATTTTGGGTGATGCGCTCTATGGTTCTAAGAAAATTTTTGCTCAAGATAAAATCGCCCTGCGAGCTGTTCAATTGTCGTTGCAAAAAATCAGCGGAGATAAATTAGGTTTGCCAGAAATTTTAGAGGTCCCTGCAGATAGGGATCAAGAAAGGCTTTTGAAATGAAACGACTTTGTGTTTTTTGCGGAGCAAAGATGGGGAGCAATCCCGTGAATGTGGAATTGGCAAAAAATTTTGGTCAATGGATGGCCTCGCAAAATATCGCCTTGGTTTATGGCGGTGGGCACACGGGTTTAATGGGAGTCATCGCGGATGCAGTTCTAGCCGGGGGCGGTTACGTGATTGGAGTTATTCCCGAGGGCTTAGTTAGAAAAGAAATGGCTCATCAAGGAATTCAAGAGCTTTACGAAGTTAAAACCATGCACGAAAGAAAATACTTGATGGCTGATAAAGCCGATGGGTTTTTAGCCTTACCCGGAGGCTTCGGAACTTTAGATGAACTCAACGAGATTATCACCTGGGCACAGCTGGGCGATCATAAAAAGCCCATAGCGATCGCCAATAAGACTCGTTATTTCGATTTGTTCCTAGATTTCGTGAATTTTGCAGTACACCAGGGCTTTATCGAGGCCTCACTGGTGCGTCAGATCCAAGTCATTGACGAACCCCAAGATTTCAGCTGGAATGAAATGGCGTGAAGAAAGAAAAGATTTTCATTTACAGTTTGATCTCAGTTTTCTTTTTTTGTTTATTCATTTTTGGCGCCGTTTATGTGTACTCCGATTTCTATTTCCCTAAAAAATTCCAAGAAAAAATTTGTCAAAATTTCCAACGTGGTGAAGAAGTCTCGGTCAGCGAAATGATTTCCTACCTGAAAGCCAAAAAAGTCGAAGATCATCAGATCTACGTGCGAGCCGGCACCGCCGGGAACTTGTGGCCTTTGACTTCGCAAGGAGCTCAAGAAGTTATCGAAAAAGGCGACCAAGGCGCGCTGGTGCAGATTGTTTCTATTCTCGGTTTACTAAGAAAATCCAGTTGCGAGATTCAGATAGAGCATCATTTGATTCAGTGATGGTTTTAGGCCTGCGACTAAAGTCGAAAAATTAGAGATCTGACTGATTCCGATCAAGAATTTGTTAAACTTTTTAAATGGATTTAGAAACCTACCGGCAACGTCGTGAATTGCAAAATTCAAATGCTTCTAAAACTCGTCATCTGTGTGTAAAATGTGTACAGCCAGAATTTAGTTGCTACTGTCCTCACATCACGCCGTTCGATCCAAAAATTAAGTTTGTTATTTTAATTCATCCCATCGAGGTTAAGCGTCGAATCGCAACGGGTCGTATGTCGCACTTGTGTTTAAAAAATTCAGAACTCATTGTCGGGCAGGACTACTCTGAAAATAAACAAGTCAACGATCTCATTAAGGATCCCCGATTTCAACCCTTGGTGCTTTATCCAGGACCTCACTCGACGAATCTTTCGGAAATTTCTTTGGCTGAAAGAACTCACTTCGTGAAAAAAAAGCCTCTAGTTTTTGTGATTGACGGAACTTGGGCAACAGCCCGAAGAACCATGCATCGCAGTCAAAATTTAAAGAAGATACCAAAGATCAGTTTCGCTTCAGCAGCGGAATCACAATTTCGAGTGCGCAAACAGCCCGGAAAAAACTGTTATTCAACAATCGAGGCCATTCACCACACCATCGAACTCTTAGGCCCCGCTTCAGGTTTTGAAACCTTAGGCAGAGAACATGATTCGCTGTTATACGTCTTTAATAAAATGGTCGAGAGGCAACTCGAATTCGTAAGAGCAGCTTACGATAATCCGAACTCTAATTCTTACCGCCGACCTAGAAACCGAATTGCTTGATTCGTCAATCTTATCCCGTATTAAGCAAATAAATATCTTCTAAGTTCGTAGTTTCAAATCCCCAGGCAATGAAAAGTGCTTGGCGATGGTTTTTGTTCATATATTGAGAAACACGTTTAAAATCCGTACCCCAATTAATCAATCGAGTGAAGGGACGGGCGATCCAAAATTTTTTCTTTCGAATCGCGTTTGAGCGTGGTTTTACTGCCACCGTGGCAGCGCCTCTTTGTTTTTCAGTCACATGCCGTGCAATTAATCCTGTGACGGAGCGAATGTATTTTCGGTAGAGATGGAAACGAGTGATTCTGATAACTAAATGGATATGATTCCCCACATTTACGAGATGATAAATTCTAACTCCACATTTCTTGGCCTGCTTTCGGAAGATACGATCAATAGCCTTGACATTTTTCTTCTGAAGCATCGAGTTTTTGCCGATAGCTTGCTCGGATTTTAAAATCAAATGCAAAGCATGCTTTGTTGAGAGCGGCCGTGGAGCTTTAGGATTTCCTTTAAGGAGGCTTCCACCGAAATGCTTCGGAATTTTATTATTTAAGAAAGATGTTTGTGTGAACTTTTTCATACGCGAGAAATATTTAGCAAAAATTGGGAGCGATGTCAAATAATTTTTTAAAGACAGGTTGCCTGGCAATAAAGCCTGAGGTATTTCTTCTATTAGTAATAGAAAGCGATATTTTTACTTTTCTATTTGCATGGGCCTATGACCGACCTAAGTTCGGGCATCCAAGCCACCGTTTCTAGCACTAAGTCGTAGTGCTTTCCCATGCAAATAATCTAAAATAAGAATATGAAAAAACATTCTCGTCTCTTCGCAATTCTATTCTTATTTCTTCTCATCGCTGTTTACGTCCTAACTCAGCAGCAAAATAAAGAATCCCAGATTGATTTATCCTCTCGAGAGCCGAGTGGGATTATTGATTCGGGGTTTTGGGCTTTGACTGAAGATATTTACAAGACGACCACAGCCTTAGTGAACGTGCCGATTGACCTAGTTAAAGATGTGGCTATTCGAATCGCCATCAATAATTACTTAAGTAAGCTGCCTCTAAAAAAGGATGTGCGGCGTCGTTTGGAAACTCGTTTGAATGATGACAAGTATATCTCTGAAGTTCTGCCTTTTTTAATGTCCTTGAAGGATCAGTACAGTGAACCGGAAATTGCCGAAGAAGTTAAGTTTGAAAAGTATGCTCGCAGCCAGCGCGCTCAACTGACAGCTCCTGGGGCCGAGCATGAGCTCTTCAGCTGGACTCCCAAAGTCAATTCAGGAAAAGAGGAAGAGGAGTCTTTGTTGACTCACGAAGTGGCTGCGAACATTGCTGCGATCTACGATGTGGTTTTTATCCAGGGGAAATCCATCATCTCTGACAAGAAAAATTTAGAGCAGCCCTTTCAGCCGCTCACCGAAAGAGATCAAGATACGATAAATAAAGTAAAACCCATTGTTCGTGAGCTTTTGGAAAAATTCCAAGCGAAACCCAAAGCTGCGGGAAAATCGAACGAGGGTGGGGCCAATTCAGAAGCTGCTGGAATGTTAGGTTTGATTTTAAAGGATGAAGTGAGATTAGAAGCCTTTTCAATAAGCATTATCGACTTCATTAAGTATATGGTGCACAAGTCCTATCGCTATTATACTTTTAAGCATGTGCGCGAGATGGATCTTCGCAAGTGGTTAAGAAAAAAGCTGGATGCCCAAGAATACACTCTCATTTTAAAGTATCTCTCCGAGTCGCAACGACGACGTTACGCTGTTCAAATTGGAGTTGATGGTTTGCAAGGAAGCCTAATGAGAGCCCTTGCTCAGCCCGAAAAAAATTCTGCATTTTTAAATGCACTCAATCAAGATTTTGTGAAACCAAATCAGTATCAACCGAAGACAGAGCCGACGGAAGATCCCAATCATGGCCACAGTATTAAATTTTTGCAGCATCTGATAAGCCAGAAACAAACCTCTAAAGCTTATTTACCTTTTTTTAAACATCTCTTTAATAATTATTCACAAAATATTTCCAGTGGTGGAATTGCGACGACTCCAACAATCAGCGTAAGAAATTTACCCTTAATTTTTACGGGAGCAGAAGTCGCCGGTAAAAATTCAACGGGAATTCCCAACTTCCATTTTGTCGACCGAAAAGATCCCAATTATCGCAGTTACTATTTTTATGGAAATGATGCTTTAATGCTCGAGTCATTAACCATGAAAAGTGGAATGATCACGATGTTTGAGCGACTTCGTAAGTTTGCAACTTTGAACTGCAATGCCCAATACGAGTGGAATTCTCACTTCAGTTATGATGGTCTTTTGAACTTAGGACTTGGAGAAGCGAGTCGCGATTTCGGTGAAGTCCGATGTTACAATGAATTGCTAAAACGAGCCGAAAACGAAAATAAACTCCGCGAGCTGCGAAACGAATTGATGTCTTTAGTTAAAGAAATAAAAAGTTCTTTCATTTCATTTTTCGATGAGCGTCGAGCTAATCAGGTTATTGATAAATTGGCGGCGCTTGAAGGGGAAGGTATGCCTCAGTACATGTTGATGTACATCCCTTGGCCTGATCATTTTGCGCATTTTAAAGGACCATTTAGCGACGAGATTATCGGTACAACCGGAGAATTAAATCGACTTGATTATTGGCTGGGGAAAATCACTGAAGCTTACATCAAAGCTGGATTATATGATCGCACTCTTTTCGGAATGGCGGGGGACCATGGGCTTTCTCCAATTTTTCACACATTGAATCCAGAAAAAGCAGTGTTGGAAAAAATGGAAAAGGAATACAAAAGAAAAATAAAAATTAAAAAGATTTCTTCGGATGAAGGAGAAGGTCCAAAGATTAATCACAATCTTCATCCCGACTCGATGAAAAGCTATGATGTCATCATAGCCTCGACAGCTGGTGGAAATTACATGCTGGATTTCTTCAATGGGCAAGATGACGAAGCCTGGAGAAAGCAACCTGTCTACGAGGATCTGACCCACGTTAAATTATTAGACGGCGGAGCTCCTCTAGATATGGTAAAAGAATTTGCGAGCCGATTGCAAGAAACGCTAGAGTACATGGTCCTTCGTGAAAAACCATGTAGTGTTCAAGAGTGCGACACGAGAATCATCACAACTAAAAACGGACGCCGAGTTGACGAACTCATTCGCCGCAGGGGAAATCGTATCTTCTATATTCCCTATGATCAGAAGAACGAAAAAAGTATTCTGCAAATTTCAGAAAAAAGCCCCTACCGTGAGTATTCAGAAGATGATTTAAGATCGAGAGAATCTTTGCTATCCCAGTGTCTAAACCGTCCTGATCCTCGAGATCCAAACACCTGGTGCGATGAAAATCAGTGGCGTTTGTTGGCGAGCTTTTCGCCGAAGCCGGATTCGGTTGTGCAATTGTCACATTTGTACGACGAGGACAGAGCTGGAACAATTAATCTCTTCCCTAAATATGGAATTGGTTACAACACCAAGGTTCCCGGACGGCATGCCGGCGAATCCTTCCACGAAAAAGACGCTTTTGTCGGCTTTTGGGGTGCTCCCACGAGCAATGATAAAGGGAAAACCCTCGGTCCATTGGTGAATGGGTCTTTAGCGCCAACAATTTATTCTTATCTCAGCGAAAGCGATGGAAAGAATTTCGGTTTTCCCACCGTGTGGAATCGGATAAAGAAATAGTGTTTTAGGAAATCAGTATTACGAATAGAGTTGTCATCGGGTTGAATTTTGAGAACGTGCTTCTTGCTTTTGTACTGCACATCCATATCTTGAAATTTTATCTTGGTTTGCTTTTAATTCACTTATCCTATTAGAGGTAAAGCTTTCGAAAAATTGGGGCATGCACTCTTTAAGAGAAGGAAATGAATCAAAATGACCGCCTTGAGCCTTTGAAATGAGTATTTTGAAATCACTTTTAGTTTGTCCATTCATGTGCGCTTTTGCACCCGCAAGAGGTGTAGCAGGGTCTTGGCCTCCATTAATGTAGATTATAGGAGCTGTAATTTGATGTGAATTCGGGTTGTACGAACGTTCGACTGTCTTACATCGACAAACTTGCTCTAGCCCATCAGCAATAGTTACAACCGCGACCGTATCCCCAAATATCTTTTGTCTTTCGCCATTTTTAGAATCGTGCAAATTTAATTGGCAACCTGCGGATCTAAATATTTCGCGTACTTCCGGCTTAGTGATAAAGTTGGTATATGCATTTGAAGATGCAGTAAATCTAATAAATGAAGGTTCAATTGTTTTTAAAAATTGAACTACTGAGTCTGTACCAGATTGAATATTCATCACAATCGTCGAATCTACATTTTGTTTCTGCTCTGGTGTGAGACCTTTAATTGCCTCAAAATATTTCTTTTTAAAATTCGTTTGCTCAGCTGGCGTTAAAAGATCCCATGCAGTTTTAGATGCGTCAACGTAGCCATCAGAGTAACTCATTCCAGAATTGGGGCCAACAACTCCCTCTAGGATTATTCCCTTCAGTTGCGTCTTTGTTCCTTTTGGATTGGCATTCGATATTTCAGATGCCGCTACTGTACCAACAGTTGTACCAAAAGACTCCACATATATGATAAGATTTGGCTCATTAAGATTACGGGCAAGCTCTGCGACAACGCTGCCTTGGCTTTCAATTGCCATGAGTTTTGGTTTGTTATGCAGTTTGTTTTGGCCTAGACCAAGATAGTCCAAGGTCACTACATCGAAATCAGACGGAACACTTTGAGGCCGCATACCTGTACATGGTACTCCTGGCCCTCCACAGAGAAAAAGAACTGTACCTTTTTGCGGAGCTACAGTTGCTTTATATTTTGAGTAACGAATTGGTAACATTTTATTATCCTTACGAATATAAAAAGTAGATTCAGTGCCAAGGTCTGGTTTGAAGGTCTTACCGTCTATAGGTTTGTCCAGAGGTACAAGATGTGGCACATTCGTACCGCAGGTTTTTGGTGTTTGCGCCAATGCAGTGCTAGCAATGTTAAATAGCACTATCGTCAAAAAATTAATCATATTGAGTTATCGGTTTCATTTCTTAAATATTTACATTCCAAGGTCTTGGTTTATCGGAGTTGATTGAGCAAAGAAATTATTTCAATCCTTTGGGTAGCGCAGGTGCCGTGAAGAGAAAGTAGTCCTTGTTTCAACATGTTTGTTCGAAGGAGATTGAAAACTTCCGGCTGGTCATATGATATCACCCAAAGCACGGTGTCGCGTGACCTGCGACGAATCGGAGCTGTCAAGACGACGAATGCTGAAGGTGAAATCATTTACGTGTTGCCCGAGGACCACCAGTACCTTCGACCTAAAGTTGAAATACCGGTGCAAGATCTGGTCGATGAAATTGTGAGCAACGAAGCTTTGATTGTTGTTCACACTGTTCCCGGAGCTGCCAGTTTAGTGGCTCGGCACATCGACTCGATTCAAGAAACCTTAGGTGTGATTGCAACGATAGCCGGGGACGATTCCGTGCTGGTAGTTCCCCAGTCCACTAAAAAAATTTCGAGCATCACTAAGAAGCTCGAAGGGGAGCTCTACTAATAAGGCTCCCCAGAAAGGGAGCCATGAAGAAAAATATTTACGGAAAAATTTCAGGTCCAGTTGTGATGATTGGATTTGGTTCTATCGGTCGCGGCTGTTTACCATTGCTCGAGCGGCATTTCGAATTTGATAAAACTCGCATGGTGGTGATCGATCCCAGCGACAAAGACCGCGCCCTTCTTGATCAGCGCGGAATTAAGTTCCTTCAGCTGGGACTGACTCCAGAAAACTTCAGAGAAATTTTAACTCCGCTCTTAAGAAATGGTGGAGGCCAAGGCTTCTGCGTCAATTTGTCGGTGGATGTTTCCTCTTTGGATGTGATGAAGCTCAGCCGAGAGTTGGGGGCGTTCTACATCGACACCGTCGTGGAACCTTGGGCCGGCTTTTATTTCGAGTCTTCGCTGAAGAATGCAGATCGCACAAATTATGCTCTTCGCGAAAAAGTTCTCGAGGAAAAAGCGGCACAACCAAAAGGCGTTACCGCCGTCTCCTGTTGTGGAGCAAATCCGGGAATGGTTTCTTGGTTTGTGAAACAAGCTTTGGTCAACTTGTCGAAGGATCTTGGGCTTTCGTTCCAAGTTCCAAAATCTCGAGAAGCTTGGGCAAAGCTGATGCAACAAGCGGGGGTTAAAGGCATTCACATCGCAGAACGTGATACTCAGAAAGCGAAATTTTCAAAACCGTTGAACACCTTTGTGAATACATGGTCGGTCGAAGGTTTTGTGAGTGAAGGTTTGCAACCGGCCGAGTTAGGATGGGGCACATTTGAAAAATGGAAACCTGAAAATGCTTTCGAACACAAAGCGGGATGTAAAGCCGCGATCTACCTTGAGCAACCGGGAGCAGCCACTCGCGTGAGAAGCTGGTGTCCAACGGTGGGCTCGCAGTATGGTCGGTTGGTTACTCACAATGAAGCGATTTCTATTGCGGATTACTTCACTGTCGGTGCTGGAGGAAAGCCAGAGTATCGGCCGACTTGCCACTACGCCTATCATCCCTCGAACGATGCCATTCTTTCGCTGGAAGAAATGTTTGGTCACGGAGGAGAAAGACAACCCGAAATCCATATTCTCAGCGAGAAAGAAATCACTGAAGGAATCGATGAACTCGGCGTGTTGCTGTACGGGCATAGGAAAAATGCTTACTGGTATGGTTCACAACTTTCGATGGAAGAAACGAGGAAGCTGGCGCCTTACCAAAATGCAACGGGACTTCAAGTGACTTCAGCAGTTATCGCGGGAATGGCTTGGGCTCTCGAGAATCCAAACGCAGGCATTGTGGAAGCCGACGAAATGGATTTCGCTCGTTGTCTGCAATGGCAACTGCCTTATCTGGGACCAGTGAATGGTTTCTACACAGATTGGACGCCAATCACTGGGCGAAACAAGTTGTTCGTCGAAGATGTCGATGTTGATGATCCTTGGCAGTTTAAGAATGTGTTGGTGAGATAAGAAATGCTGAAGCCCGATTCGTGAGAGTCGGGCTTTGTTTTGAATTCAATATTGATGGCGACCTGGCAGTAGATAATTAAGTGTCTATTTTGAAGTACTAAATGTAATTGGTGTTGCTCTCTCGGAATAAGTATAATCCTTATCAGGGTCTGTAGGTATCAGTGGTCTTGTGGTCAAAGCCGTTAAGTATTTAAATCCTACCCTGAGATGGAAACAGGCCAATACAATTGCAGCGCAAAAATTAATGCAGTTGAAAGTGAACGACGTCATCCTTGATATGGATATTTCCGGTTACGCAGAAAATCTTGCATCGGTTTTGAACTCGGATGTTGAATCGACATCTTTAACCAATAAATAAATGAGGAGTATCATAAAATGAAATCAATTATCTTTTCCATATTCATGCTTTCATCATGTTTAGTATTTGCAAAAGGCGGGGGCTACGGCCCTTCAGCCGAAGTCCAAGTTCTTGGTGGTTGGAATAATGAAATTCAACGCAGCGGTAGTCGGTCTGTAAAAGCTATGAGTGCTAATTGTTCAATGACAGCATCTCAGGCAAACGGAGATCTTTACAGCTGTGAGGTTAATTTCAGGTTTCAAGAAAGCCAGTGCTTTGTCGCGATCTGAAATACATTCTCTGGGCCGGCAGATCGATACTCGTTGCTGGCGCAAGCTTCAACAAGTGTTTCAAAAGTCTAATTGAAGCTTTGAAAAAATAGACACTGAAAGAACTAAACTAAAGTGTTTTTCAAGGCTAAAAATGAAGAAAAAATTACAACTAAAACTGGCTCCACAAGCCCGACACTGTTAACACTACTCTGTTGGTGTTAACAGTGCTATTGGGTGGAGCCAATGAGCACAGACGAAAAAGTAAACTACAGGTATCTCTTGAACCATGAGCTCAAGAAACGGGTGCAAAAAAATCCGGCCTATTCACTGCGGGCCTTTGCCAAGTTTCTTGGTGTTTCTCCGGCCTATTTAAGCCAAGTGTTTTCGCAGAAAAGGATACTTTCGGATAGTCGGGCCAAAGATTTCGCCAAAAGATTGAAATGGCCTACCAAAAAGAGAAAACTTTTCTTGGCGCTGATCCAGTACGAAAAAAGTCAAGATTCCCAATTCAAACAGGATTTTTTAGAGCAGATTGAAGATTTATCAGAACTTGATTTCATTGAACTTCAAGAAGATCAATTTCAGTTGATAGCGGAAGGCTATCACTATGGAATTATCGAGCTCACTAACTTAAGAAGTTTCAGGTCGGTTCCTCAATGGATTGCTGAAAGGCTCGGTATTTCGCTGGCACAGGCAGAGTCTGGTGTGCAAAGATTACTTCGTTTAGGTCTGTTAAAGCGTGAGCACGGAACCTTGCGAAAGTCTGCACCCAACTTTAAAATTGATGGCGTTCCCTCGGAAGCCATAAGGGCTTTTCATAAAGAGAAAATGCAACTGGCTGATGAAGCTCTTGAAAATCAAAAGCTAGCGGATCGTGATTTTTCCGGAGTAACGTTAGCTATATCTCGCAAGGATGTGGCTCAAGTTCGAGAACTCAGTCGAAACTTTTTGGAAAAGCTCATGCGTCTCAGTGACAAAACGAAGTCCCCAGATGCGGTTTATCATCTCTCGACTCAATTTTTTAGATTAGATAAGGAGCTCAATTAAAAATGAAATCTTTTATTTTGGTTTCGATTGTTTTTCTGGGTATGAAGGCATGGGCCGGTGGCAGTGTCGTTGGCAATGGAGGTGGTTTCGGATACTGCCGTGATCAGAAATATTACTGCTACGACTATTTGTTCACAGTGAATCATCCCTATGGGCCTGAAGTGAATGTTAAAACTGCCAACGAGAGCATGCAAGCCATCTTGAACACTTTACGGAAATACAAAGAACCTTATGCCGAAGATCTTGCTATCTTTATCAAAGAACTATTCGTGGGCGCTGGCCAAAAATACAGATGGCTGAATCGATCTCAACTTCCGGTTGTTTACTCGGGTGTTGTCGATAGGTTGTTACCAGCTGGTTGCTCGAAAGTTCAAGCCATCCACTATTTTCAGCCTTCCGAGGTAGGACTACCTTCCCGGTACTATGTTGATCTTAATTTACTGAAGCACATTGATGCGCAACCGGGCGGACCACTTCAAATTTCCTATTTGCTGATTCACGAATGGCTGTGGAATTATTTTGAGGCTTCTTCTCAAGGCTTGGAATTAGCTCGATTCAACAGGCTTCTGCATTCCAAGACTTTTTATACGATGAATGCAGAAGCTTATCTGAAGCTGAGACCTCAATTAAAATTAAGAAAGATTTACTAGTTGCAGCTCATATTCCCATAGATACTGCCAACAGCATAAGTGTATCCCGAAGAGGATGCCTGCTGAGAGCAACGTTGACGAGCATCTGTTCGAGCCTGAAGAATATCTGAGCCTTGACCTGTGATCGTACCTTTACTTTCTCCGCCCTTGACGCAGAGATATTCGTAGGGCCCATTCGGGATATATTGGAGAGACCCGCGGTGGTACTGAGTGCAATTAGCTTTAAAATCTTCTTTCTGAGTCGGGCTTGCATTCACTGAAAGTTGGCCAACGACATTCCGATAGGTGATTGTGCAAATGCCGCTGCAGGTGACAGCTTGGGCCCCGAGTGATGTGAGAAAGAGGGACGTAGACATAAGCGTTTTAAGATTCATGATTTTCATAAAAACTCCATTCTGTTTGAATTTTGGCCGAAGCTAGATGGAGTTTTTGACTTTGACAACTAAACAGCAGGGCGCTGAAAACGAAACTGTTTATTTCTTGTTAACAGTAATTTGGTACAACCGAGAGAAAGTTTAAACTCTAAGTGTTTAAGTGTGGTATTACCAAAAACCTGAATAACAAATGAGTGTACCAATCGGAATGTTAACCGAGGCGGTATCTCTGAAGGAGATGTTCATGTTTTTAAAGTCTAAATTCTTAATGCATGTGTTTATATTCGTATTTGCACCCAATGTTTTGTTTGCTGCAGAAAGGTTGGATTATATTTCAATTGAAAGATTCAAAGCTGCGGTTGGTCTACTTATGCGAAAAGAATTTAACTGTACGGTTACGAACGGTGGAGTGCAAGAGGCAAATATTCGCGGACGAGTTCGCGCCCAATCTTCTTACAAAGATAAGAGTTTTTTTGTCGAGATACATCTTGCGCCAAATAGAAAAGCTCATGTGTATTTTAACTCAACGAACTACAATCAACCACCTGCATGGGCCGCAAACTGGCCCGAGTATTACAGGGATCAACAGTCTCTTGTTTATAGGGGCTATCAGGGAGTTTTCGTGAGTGATCTTTTTATAATAGATAACCTCCAGGGCACCTATCCCATCGAGTTTTCCTACAATAATAACCTTGGTGTAGATATAGATTGTAAAGCGCTTTAGTTGAAACTGGTTTGTCTATTTCGTGAGTTTATGAACAAACCTAATCTGAGCAAATTTACACACATTCACGAAAAGGTACCCTATGTTCAATAAATTAAAACCAGAGAGAGTCCGGGCAGAAATTCTTTGCTCGAGGAAACAAGAAGAGGTCGAATCTCAATATCTTTAGGTGAGTGAACAAGATTCCAATCCCCTAAAAAGGTAATTCCTAAAGGAATTAAAAATCCTATCTTTGCCATATTTCGCCGATCTTCAAAAACGCTTTCGGTAGCAAAACTGTAAAGAGAAACGGCGCTCAATGCATATGCGATCCAAAACGCTCGTTTTGATTGATCATAAATGGATCTAACTGTTTCTATATCAACTGCCGGTGTTTCTAGATTATCTCTATTAGCACAATTTACTGCCCAGCTACCGACAAACATTGTGTAGATTAAACTCAATCCGGAAAACAATGAATTTCCTTCGTGCTTCCCGAGCTCCGATGAACTATGTAAAAGGCCTGGGGAAATCGCCACCAAACTTGAAAAAAGAGCTGCTTCATCTATATAGGATTTTTTCCTATAAATTTCGAAACCAGCCTTTTTAATTTTCAAGTCTTCAGGCGTACAAGATCTTGGTGAAAATGCATGTGCACTGGTGACACTATATAATATCGCTAAAATAATAAGCTTATTTCTCATGTGTCGATTAGTACCGTTATTTTATGCTTTCAATCAACCTTTAGGTTTTGAAATTGATTTTCCTTGAGTCATTGAACTCTATAGGGCAGTGACTCTCCCGCTAAGCAAGACTTTCTAAAAATAAACCGCAAACCCACCCTTACCTAAAAGCCCCGAATCAACCGCATCCACCGTAGTCGTTCTTTTCGAATAAACATAACCCAAATCAAGACGCAGGCAAGTGGTTGGACTAAAGATAAACCATTTCAAAAAACCACCGGCAAAAGCATTCAGCCGAGTTTCACTGCTGCTGCCACTGTCTCTTTTTGCAGAAGTGATTTCAGCTCCAAGTCCCCAAATGGAATCATTTCCTACAATATTACTTTGAAAATTATAATCACCTAGCGCTCCAATGGTAAAACTGGTTGCCGAGGCACCGCCCGAGCTCGCAGTGCCGAAACCCAACAAAGGTGCAAATTCAAAATTTTCGTAGTTCCACCCATAGCCCAAGAGCAGACTAAAACTGGTGCTTGTTCCTGCAGAAACTCCGGAGGCGGTGGAGCTTAAACTGCTTAAAGATATTTCACGTAAAATCGCAAAGTTTGACCGGTCAGACGAAGAAGAATTATCGGACGGAGAGCTTATCGAATAAGTTTTTCCATTTTCCAACTGCGGCCCCGAATACTCGATGAGAGCTTGTTTGCCTTTCACTTTTTTAACCGTGAAACTGGCACAAAAAGCAGAGTGCCCCAAAGCGAGACATAATCCAAAGAAAAGCCCTCGAGCGAACCGGCTGTGAAAAAATCTCTTCTTCATCGATGCCTCCAGTGAATCATTTTGAAACTTCATGTCTAAAAAAAACACATTTTCTAAAAACAAGTCTTCAGTTCTGGACTGGACCTGCCGAAATAATTCTGTGGGGGTAACTATGTCGTCATGGGGTGACATACCAAGCTGGGCTATGAGCGCAGCCAATGCATTGATGCAGTCTTTGAATTCGGTGGATCCGATGACTTACAGTCATTGTTGCCGGGTTGGTGAGCTATCGCGAAAATTAGCTCGAGATGCGGGACTTAACGAATACGAGCAAAAAGTCGTCGAGCTTGCTGGACTTTTTCACGATATCGGTAAGATCGGCATCAGCCAGGAAATCATTTCGAAACCGGGAAAGCTGGATCCAAAAGAATTGGATATCATGCGAAATCATCCCGTGATCAGCGAACAAATCATTAAGCCTTTAGCAGATGCGCACCCTTTCTTCCGTGATATTTTAGCACCGGTTCGTGGTCATCACGAGCGGGTGGACGGGGAAGGTTATCCTGATCGTCTTATTGGGGAACGCATTCCCTTATTGTCGCGAATTATTTTGGTGGTCGATACTTACGATGCCATGTCGCAAACCCGTTCTTACCGCAAGGGTTTACCCGACGATATTATTTATGCTGAACTTAAACGTTGCACCGGAACTCAATTTGATCCTCAACTTGTCAGGATTTTTTTGCAGGCGCACAAGACCTGGAACGCCACCGAGGTCGAGAAAACAACGTTTAAAGAGTTTACCGAGAATTCGACTTTCAAGAAAGCTTCCTAAGTTCGCTTTCTTGAGCTAAAATTTCAGCATGAGTAAAGCACCATCAGAATTGCATCACCTTGCCGAAATTGAAACGATCGAAAAATTAAAATCGCAGCTGAAAGATTTAGCACACTTTGAAATTCTTGGTCATTCCGAAGAAGGCTCTCTTCAATTGCCCGTTTACAAAATCAGTTTTGGAAGTACCGATCCGAAAGCTCCCGTGCTGGGATTTATCGGCGGTGTTCATGGTCTAGAGCGAATTGGTTCCCAAGTTTGTTTGGCATTATTAAGCTCACTTTCGCATTTGATCTTGTGGGATAAGAACACTCAAAAAAATTTGGAAAACTTGCGGGTCTTTTTTATTCCCACCGTAAATCCCATCGGAATTTTAAAGCGACGTCGTTCAAATCCCAATGGTGTTGATATTATGAGAAATGCCCCTGTGGAAGCGGAAGGGAAAATTCCCTTTTTGCTGGGGGGACATCGGATCTCTTCGCGACTGCCTTGGTTTCGGGGTTTGAACCCACAAATGGAAGCGGAAACACGTTTCCTGGTTGAAGGGGTGAAAAGCGAAATCGCCAATAGTCCCGCCGCGGTGACGGTGGATTTTCATTCGGGCTTTGGTTGGCAAGATCAAATTTGGTTTCCTTACGCACGAACACGCGAGCCTTTACCTGACCTTCCGTACTTGCATGCGTTTTTCAGTCTTATGGAAAACACTTATCCTCATCATTTTTATAAGATCGAAACTCAGGCCTACCTGACCCATGGGGATGTCTGGGATTATCTTTACGATGATCATCGTCAATGTCGGCCAGGTAAAGGCATCTATCTGCCTTTTTGTTTAGAAATGGGTTCATGGAATTGGGTTAAAAAAAATCCACTGCAGCTTCTGAACTGGGAAGGGCCTTTCAATCCCATCAAGTACCACCGCCAAAAAAGAATTTTACGACGGCACAACACTTTGTTTGATTTTCTGATTCGGGCCGTTTCTTCTTACCAAGGTTGGACCGATCTTTCAGAAGAGGAAAAACTGAAGCACGAATCGCGGGGGCGCAGCATTTGGTATGAAGAAAAAAAGTAAGACAGAATCTAAAGATCGAAATTGGCTTTTGTTAAGGGGATTAACAAGGGGGTGTGGTCACTGGGCCGACTTCCCCGATAAACTTAATGAGCGCTTTCCCAAGGACAGAATCCTTCTCTTGGATTTGCCAGGAAATGGGAAAGCTCATCAACAGCAAAGCCCTTGGCAGCTTCGCAGCTATGTCGAATTTCTGCGGGAAAGTCTTAAAGATCTCAGTGTTTCCGGAGAGCTGCGGATCGTCGCGGTGTCTTTAGGAGCCATGGTTAGTCTCGAGTGGATGAAGATTCACCCAAAAGAAATAACAAAGGGCTTCTTTATAAACACGAGCCTTAAAGGGAGCGGCAGGATTTATGATCGTCTCCGACCCGAAAATTACTTAGCTCTACTGAAAGTTCTGAAAATGAAAGATGTGAAACAAAGGGAAGAGCTTATTTTAAGAATGACCTCTCGAAATTTAGCAGCCCAGGAAAAGCACCTGGGGCCCTTCGCCGAGTTTTCGTCCCGCTATCCGGTTCAGGCTCAGAACTTTTTACGTCAGTTGGTGGCGGCCTCGCAGGCCACAATCACGGAAAAGAAGCCGGGGGACCTGGAATTGCTGGTTTCAGTTCACGATAATTTTATCAATTCTCGATGCAGCTTTAATATAGCTCGGCGGTGGGGAATTGAGCCCCGAATTCACCCCTGGGCAGGACATGATATTTCCTTAGATGATCCTGACTGGGTTGTAGGACAACTCGACTGAAAGCTTGGAATCTTTTACATAAGGCTAGGTCTATTCCAATAGAACAGACTTAACGCGCGGGACTATTGACTGGACTTCAGTTTCCATTTTTACTTCCATCCCTTTGCTGTGAGAAACTGTCCGAGAGGTTAAGGCTTGGTAAATACAATTAAAATTCGCCATTATTCAAAGTTTGTTTTAGGGCTGATTTTCTTTTTTTTAAGTTTAGCATATGCCCAAAACGAAGAGTCCGGTTTGCAAATCGGTTCTCTGACTTTGCCCCAGCCTCCAAGATCTTTTCGGTCCTTTTTTGGGGAAGTTCGTTTCGAAACCATGCAGTACTTAACTCCGCTGGCAGATTCTCCTAATTTAACCACCAGCAATTTTCTTTCCGCTCGCTTAGCCGGACTTTATCAATCGGAAGCTTTACCTAAATTGAATTATGCCATGGATTTATCAGCGGGAACTTTTTTCACTCGCAGTCAGTCCAACTATTTAGTTAAAGAGCTTTACGCTAGTTATCAACTTTCCGAAAAAGTAAAACCCACCGTCGGTCGTAAAAAGTACGAATGGAGCGCGCTGGATTCCTATTGGTTAACTTCAGTGTGGCAGCCGAACTTTGCCATCGATCTTCTTCGACCTGAAGAGCAAGGTCTATTCGGTGTATTTTTAGATTATAAACGAGAAAATGTTGAGCTCGTGGCTTTTGCAACGCCGATTTTTATTCCCTCCATTGGGCCCGAAATTCGTGAAGAAGGTGGAAGTTTAGTTTCTGACAGCCGTTGGTACCGACGGCCTAGCAATGAATTTAATTTTAATGATCGAACAAATGCCGTCACTTACAAATTAAACATTCCTGATATTCAAGAGCTTTTAGGTAAACCCGGAATGGGATTTTCAGGACGTATCGGTAACAAAGAGTCTGGTCCTTGGATGACGACCAGTGCTGGTTATAAACCCATGAATCAACTTTTATTGAAACGACAAAATTACAAGATTATCGATCAGGATCAAGTCGACGTGAAAGTAAAACCCGATGCCTCCTATCACGGAGTTTTTTCAACAGACATTGGTTACACTTTCGAAAAATTAAAAACCACAGTTAGCTATCTTGAGGATAACCCTATCGAAAAGAAGCCCGAAGTGGACTGGGCTATTCAAAGTCCACAAGGTTTGCGGGCCTATTCGCTACTTTTTGATTTTCAGGTTCCTTACTTTTTCGAGAGAACCTTACAGATGCAATTGGGCTATTTGCGCGTTTTCGGCGGCGAAATTGTCGACATCACCACGGAAGGCCGAGACACCGTGACTTTATTCGACGAGAGATTAAAATTTAAAAATTCAATTTCAGTGAAGCTCCAAGGGGAAATCATTCGAGTTTCTCAGAAACCTTTAGTGACAAAAATTTCCTATCTTTACGACTACGGCCAAAATGGCAGTTTGGTTGGCACTGAGTTTCACTATTATCCAGCGACTCATTGGTCAGTTTTGTTAGGGGCAGATATTCTGGGAGTGCAATCTGAAGACTCGTCTTCAGGCTTCCTTAACCAGTATCGTGCAAACGATCGAGTGTACGGGGGGCTAAGTTATGTCTTCTAGAATGTTGCGTTCACAAGTCAGTCTGTGGGTCTGTTTAGTTCTTTCATTTCAACATCTTTCTTGTACGCCCAAAATTGGTGAGCAACCTCCACCGCCGAAAGATCTCAGTGTCGCGGCTTCGCCTTGTCTTGATAAAGCCATGCAAAGCATGGGTGATTTCTTTCGAGGCACCGCGAAGGATTCCGAACTTTCCGAATCATGGGGATGTCTGAGCTCGGCATTTGTAGAGTTCAAAAAATATGTTCGCGGTCGCGAATCTGATCGTTACAGTTCTCAAGAGTTGGCGACGTTCATTGAGGACAATTTCATTGAACGTAATCCCATCACCTCTCGTACTCGTAAAATTTCTCCGGAACTGCAATCACAGATGATGAAGATTAAAATCATTTTGATTGGTGGAAGTGCAGAATATTTGACTCGCAATGAATTGGATTTGGTTGTTAATCTGCTCAGTGAATTCCGAAGTATGAGCTTAGCTATCAATTCATCGATGAAGATTTTGACCATGAACTGGAAGCCCGAAGGTCAAATGAACGATGCTCAAATGGAAGAGTTCGAGCGTGCGAATCAGGCTATACAAAATTTCGTTAAAGATTTTGCAAGCCTAGTTAAAAACAACAATCCCAGTTACAACTTAAATGACATACCTGTGCTGTTGAAAGAACTGGAAAAGTTTTATGCCGACAATTGGGGTTGGTTACCGAAATTGGATCAGTATGTTCCCTTGATGAAGAAAATCAAAAAAGCGATTGCCGGGGGCGATGAAAATTTTGTGGCCCCTGCGGAATGGCGAATTTTTATGCTGCTGGGTGGACGGGCCTACGTTCAATTTCTTCGCTTCCATTACTTTATCTCGAATCACACCGATGAAATCTCAGGCAATCGAGCGGCCTTTATTGCGCGAACCTTTGAGGATATTTTTTCCATATTCCAGGATCTCGTCGGGGAAAAGCCTTCAGGGCAAGTGTCGCGGATAGAAACTGCAGAAATCTTAGAGGCAGTTTCGAAAGCATGGACCGGTTTTAAAACTTCAGACAATTTAGTTTTCGAAATCATGAAAATTAAGCGCTTAGTTTTAGGTGGAAGCATCGAGTTTTGGAACACCAAAGACTTTGAATCGGCTAAATTCAAAGTGAATAAGCTCAAAGACATCATTGCGGCACTATTGCCTTATCGTTATGTTTACACTCGCAGTTGGAAGCCCGAAAGTATGACTCATGAAGATGCTCAGCTGCACTTCACAAATGCCCGTTATCATTTACTGCGTGGCTTAAAAGAATTCGGCAGCTATCTGGAAGACAGTTATTCATCTTCGGATCTTATGAGTTTGCTGGGTGAGCTTGAAAAACTTTATCCTCCGAAAGAGGGTGAAGAATCTTGGGCTGCAACCGCCAATCGTTATTCTTGCATCGCCAATGATTTTAAACGCATTGTTTTTGATGAACGACAAGTCGGCGAGCGCTGTGTTTTGACCGATGGAAAAGCCGCAAATTGGACTATTGGAAAAGGGCAGTGGGATAAGTTTCTAGAAGTGATTTCCCAATTGTATTCCGGTTTTCTTCAGTATGAATTTTTTGTTGGCGGAAAATCGCTGAATTCTGGGCACCAGGTGCAAATTGTCAATTGGTTTGGCAATGATATCATCAATCTGGTTCAGCAGGTGCTGTCGAAACGTAAAGCTCCGGTCCTAACGACAGAAGAGCTTTCAACTTTGGCTTTAGATTTTGCGGACGCCGATGTCTTGCCGAAGAAACTGCAACCCAATACCGTTAAGTCTTTAGCGAACACCATTGTTAATCATTTCTTGAATCCAACAGAAGATCGCCTTAACGGAGTTAAACCTACTGGGATCAATGCTCGTCTGTTAGCTAATTTAGGAAACGAATTCAATATCTGGAGCCGAGTGGATTCTTTCTTTATGCAAATCTATGAAAGAAGAAAAACTCCTTTAACTGCGGAAGAAATTTTAATTGAAATCGATGCAGCCCTTGGGCAGTTTAAGGATGATCCTTTCTTAATTGCTGGCTTAGGTGAAATGAAATCTGCCTTTCAAACTCCGATTCCCATGCCACTGGATAGCGAAGGCCGAGTCATCATTTCCTACGGAAAAGAATCGCGCTTTTCTTTGCCTGCGGTTAAACAATTTAATTTGAACCGCATGATCGTACGGGCTTTGATCCGCGCTTACGGTCTGAATTTGTCACGAATCACGACGGGTGCTGGAATTCAGAAATGTGAAGCTGAATTGGCCTTTGAAGACGTTAAAAATATTTTCATTGATCTTGGTATTTTAGAAGCAAATGGTAAACCATTTATCAACTCGCGATTTACGGAAGCGAGTGTTTTCTTGCCTCACTCGGATGGAAATACTCTGATGAGCTTCCAAGAATTCCATGACTTGATGACGATGATTTTTTCAGGCTTCGCTGTCGAAAAGAAATTGAAAATCGATTTAGAAAAAGAATGTGGGTCAGCCACCAATCGTTTAGACCGATCTTCTGATCAGGTGAGCCTCACTTGCTTGCGCCGAGTGTATTACAATAATATCTCTGCGAATGCCGCTTTCGCTTCTTTGCCTGATTACATGGCGTACTTTAAGAAGACAGCACCGGCGACTTGGAACAACACCTTCTTTCACAATCTTAAGGCCGCAGGTTATGTGCCGAATAATCAGCAATTGGTAAAAATGGGAGACGCCTCTTTGTTTCCTCATGTTATTCAATACACGGAAATGCTGTTTAATAAATTTGATCAAAATCGCGATGGTATTTTATCGAAATCTGACGCGATCAAAGCCTTCCCAACTTTTAAAAACTTACTGAAGGATTTAGCAAAGAAACCTCTGGAAGAGGGCTTGATCAAAGAATCCGAACTGGAAGCGGTATTTACTTACATCGTGAAGTACCGGGAAATTCCTGGCTGTGAAAAGTCGATGTTCTTGTGTCTCTTCGACGGTGATGTTTGGCAATGGATCAATTGGAAAAACGATTATCGCGATAGCGACCAAGTCATTTACGCAACCCGAGATCACTTGGCCCAAATCCTAGGATTGATCGCCGACGAATCCCGAAAAACACCACCGCCACCACCACCAACAGCGCAACAGTGTAAAGCGAAGTAGGGTTGGGTGTGGGGGAAACTCCGCTGCCATGGTGGCAGTGGGAATGTTAGTTCACTTCAATTTTGGGGTCTTTCCATATTTGAACACAACCTTTAGGATCAAGGCTGTATCCTTCGATTTTGGGATATACTCGTTTATAATTGTAGAAGTCGGTCATGTGAGACGTATAAAATACATGGTTTGACGTCATCGATTCCCTCTCCTCTTTTTTTGTTTTTGGTTTTGGGAAGCGATCTTTAAAAGCGTGATTGTGAAGAACGAGCTCGGTTGCAATTCGAACTGAATTTTTCCAGACGCTGACCTGATAGGGAATTGTTTTTTTCTTGGAATGCTCTTCTATCTTTTTATATTTTTCTGGTAGCGGGCATAAGGCATTCCCTAACGCTGGGTTTGGAATGACCTCAAAAGTTTTGTCTTTTTTCTCTTTTTTATGAGTACCCATCCACACATTAAACTGACTAGGACTTGTTACAATTTTGGTTAATATTGGAGTTCCCGGTGCATGTTTTTCTCGAGCATAAGATTCTTCATACATTTTTGCTCGCTTAATTTCCGCCTGAGAGTTATTTTTTGGATTTGATAATGTGTTACGATTGTCAATGACTCTTGAAACTGCAAGAGGATGTTGAAGCCCTTTTTTAAAGCAGACAGCAACCTCTGCATATAGAGTACGTGCGACAGCATCAATATTGATGAGATCATCCCGAGTCATAGGAACGGAAACTATTTTTGGAGTACTATTTGTAGAAATATCGACCATCTTTTCAATTCTAGGAACGGGTTCGGCTTTAATTTCTGGGAGTACAAAAAGATCATAGTTAGCGATGCCCGACGATGAAAATAGCTCAGGCTTAGCTTTTATGCACTTTCCGACTTTCTCCATTAACAATTCAACCTGTGCATCATAAGCATGCACCTCAATGGCGCGTTTGAGTTTGCTCAAATCATTTTTGTCTGATTTTTTTATTGGGGGAGGTTCTGGATCGCACTCCTTTGCTCTAGTTTCGGGAGGAGCTTTCGGAGCATTAAGTGAAATGAGGGGGTCATTAGATTTTGGTTCAGGTTTTCTTTTAGTTGGAGCTTCTTGTTTTAAACGTACAAAAGACGCTTCAATCCATCCCTTTTCAGATTTTGTAATTTCCTTACCACTCGCATTTTCATAAGTGTATGTAACCCTGATAGGAGAGTACTCTTCTGTGATTTCTTCGCCAGTAAATGGATCTACAGTTTTACTTTTTTTGTTTGGACCAATGACTTCAACCTCTGCGCTCTTAGAGGGCCAGGCAACGGCCTGCTTTTCCTGACATTCCTTTTCTTTGGGATCGCAGCTTTCTGCCATTTTCCAATTGAGTCCTGGTTTTGGGAAAACGGAAATAGACACGCCCTCTTCGAGCAGCAGATCAGCCTTTGGGTAAGGCTCCTTAAATTTCACCTTTTGATGACTCTTGCTCTTAGTCTTAGTCTTGGTCTTCGCCTCAGCAAACTGAAAGCTGAAAGTGAATAGCAAAATAAGTAGAAACAGAATGGTTTTCACCAGTTACTGATCGGAAAAATCACTCTTCTAATGAGTCTGAATTTGACTGAAAAACAGGATCAAAGGCTAAAGATTAAAACTGATTCTTCCACATCATGGATTCAACAGGTCGAGGAGTGACCTCGTTGTATTTTGCTGAAGATTTTCCGTTGTAGGGAGTGATGATGTCTCCTTTAACTTCGAAATAGATCAGCTGACCGATGGGCATGCCGGCGTAAACTCGCACGGGTTTTTTTACAGAAATTTCTAGGGTCCAGTAGTTACAAAATCCCACGTCGCCTTTTCCCGCAGTCGCGTGAATATCAATTCCTAAACGGCCAACGCTGGATTTTCCTTCCAGGAAAGGAACGTGTTTTAAAGTTTCGGTGTACTCTTCGGTAACTCCTAAATAGAAATTATCAGGAGTGAGGAGAAAACCTTCCTCGGGAATTTCAAAAGTATCTATACGGTTGTGCTTTTTTGCATCGAGAACGCTATCAAGATAAACACCCAAGGTTTTTCCCAAATGAACATCGTAGGAATTTGAACCTAAACATTCACGTGAAAAAGGATCAACGCGGATTGAGCCTGCTTTGATACACTCGAGAATTTCTTGATCGGTTAAGATCATTACTTGGTCTCGCGATGCACAGTGTGTTTTTTCAAATTAGGATTGTACTTTTTCTTCTCTAAACGACTTGGTGTTTTAGTTTTATTTTTCGTCGTTGTGTAACGAGACACGGGTTTCCCTAAAGCACGAGCTTCAGTGCATTCCAAAGTAACGATAATTCGTCCTGATTTTTTTGCCATTTTCTATTTCCTTTCACAGTCTCTTCTAATAACGCCATGCGACAACTGCGTGGCGGTCCGGCTAATGAAGTGACGGGAAAGAGAGCTTTAACAAAAATGACATGAAATATCAACACGAAAGAAGAGTCCGGTTCGGGCCTTAGAGTCTGGGTTTTTTTGACTGAAATTCACATATGGTGGACAGTGAAGAAAGGAGAAATCACCTATGTTTCCAAAAGAGACTCGAATTTTAGTGGTTGATGATATGTCGTCCATACGCGATTTAGTGCGCTCTCAGCTGAGGGGCATGGGATATAACGATGTCGTCGAGTGCTCCAATGGTGCAGATGCCTTGAGTTCTTTAGTCAGTGGGACTCAGAGCGGGCGCCCCATCGGCCTGGTCATTTCCGACTGGAATATGCCCATCATGACCGGCCTGGAATTTTTAAGAAATGTTCGCTCGAAGCCCGAGTTTGCGGCTTTACCCGTGGTGCTCTTGACCTCAGAAGCTGAACGGGAACAGGTCACCGAGGCTGTTTTGAGCGGGGTCTCCCAATATGTCGTGAAACCTTTTTCGGCTAAGGTTTTCGAGGATAAACTCAAGGGCGCTTGGCAAAAACACAATAAATAAAGTTCGAGGTCATGCAACTTTTGTTGAGGGAAGTTCGGCAGGGGCAACTGTTGAGGGCAGTAATGGAATGTAAAACTCAAAGCAAGTTCCTTGGCCCATCACCGACTTAACATGTATTTCGCCTTGAAGATCGTGGACGGCGGCTTTAACGGCATCAAGACCAACTCCGCGACCCGAGATTTCGGTGATTTCGGTTTTTGTTGAAAACGAAGGGTCGAAGATATGCTGAATGACCGCTTCATCGCTTTCATTGTCCGTTGAAATTCCACGGGACGCTAACTTTTCGCGAATTTTTTGGGGATTAATCCCAGCGCCATCGTCCTGAATACTAAAAAATAAATAATCTTTATTTTCTTTCAACAGGGTTCCCGTGGTGATTTGAATGCGGCCCTCGGGAAGTTTGCCCAAGTTCTGGCGAACTTCGGGAGTCTCTAGCCCATGATCAATGCTGTTGCGAAAGCAGTGAATCAGAGCGGAAAACAAGGGCGAAAGGTCTAAGTTTCCTAAAGCAATATCAGGGCCCCAAATTTTTAATGGCTGAACCTGTTTACCCAATTGGACGGCTGTTTGTTGTGCGACTTGGTTGAAAGGCTCGAACAAATTATGCAAATGCTGTTGGAGATACTTTTCAGAAAGTTTTTGGGAAAGGTGACGGCCTTTGCTCCAGAATGAAAGAACATCGCAAAGATTTTTCAGATCTTGTTCAGAGACTTCAATTTTATTTTCGCGTTGTTCACTTTGTGGACCTAAAATTTCGTGAGCCTGATTCAGAAAGGATTGAAAGTGTTGACGCATTTTTGGAAGTGCGGCAGTTAGAAATGGCTTCCAAATCTCTAGGCTATGATCGGAAACCTTTTCTTCGCAAGCATGGGTGACTTCCACAAGATCTTTCATCGAATAAAGTCCTGCATTTCCTTTAATTGTATGAAGGGCTCGTTTAATTTCTTCAAGATTGATGGACTCTGCAGAAAGAACTAACTGTTCCCCAAGAAGGGTGAACCAAGATTCGATCTCTTTGACGAAAGTTCGCAGATGTTTTTTATTCTGAACAATTTGCAGAATCAAACGCACGCGGGCCTTTTCATTCTCGGCTTCGTGCTGAGCTTGGATTAAATCCGAAATATCGGAAGCCATCACCACAATGCCCTTAATTTTATTGTGCTCATCATGCAGTGGAAAGTATTCAATACTGATACTTTTTTCCAAGGAGTGGGGATAGGTCGCGGGACCTAAAGGAGCCAAGTCTTCGAAAGGAAGCATTTCGCCAAATACAGTCAGAATCCATCGTTGCAGCCCTGCAATTTTTTCGGCGGGCAGTTTAAGCACGTCCCATATTTTTTTTCCAGCCGGTTTGGTTTCTAAAATGCTTTCGCAAGCTTTTGAAAATACGGGAAGACAATCGCCACTTTCATCGAAAATAAAAAAGCCCTGTTTCAAGCTGTTAAGAAGAGCCATCATGGTGCGATTCAATTCCGTGATTTCGAGAGTGCGTTGGGACACAAGCTCTTCCAAATTCTTAGAATAATTTTCTAGCTCGTTTTGGGCTTTTTTGAGTTCTAAGATGACGCCCTCTTTTTGTTCCAGCTGAGCCCGGTATTTATTTTGGAGCTGCTCTTCGAGGGTGACATCGCGAAAATAAACCAGCCACTGGTCTTCGCTGTCCGTACCTTCTAGTTTTTGCAATGTGACTTGTACGATGCCGTTTTGACCAGCTTGATTCTTAAAACGAAGCTCCCGATAAGGAGTTGATTCGGTAATTTCATCCAACTTAAAAAAATCTTCTTTGGTTTCGAAGGTAAAAATACCATCAATTTGATTTTTTGCGCGAACAATCTTTCGGGGAGTCGATCCCGCTAAAGTGGCGGCGACTTCATTGCAATAGAGGATCTCTTTGTTTTTATTCAAAACAAAAACGGCTTCAAGAAGTGTGTCAAATAATTGAAAGTTCATCATTCGAAAGAGTTCTCATTAATTTTAAAGAGCAGGTTAAAGAGCCAAGGTCGGGACCAGTCTGAAGAGTCCTCTCGCACAGGAGCAATGGCTTTAACTCGCCAGTAGATGGGCCCGAGTGGAATTTTTCTGCGGATCAGGTAGCGCGCGACATTGTTATCTTTGTCTGTAATGACCTTGTCTTTAATAATGATTCTTTTAAAGTCTTTATCCGAAGCGACTTCGATTTCATAGGAAACCGCACTTGGATCTTTGGACCAAACTAACCAAAGAAAGGGCTCGATGTCTTTTTGCAAGAAGACGTTCACTTCGTGGCGAGGTTCTTCCAAAGTTGGTGCTGCTAATTGAGTGCGGTACTCATAAACAATAGTTTGTGGAGGCGAGTAGTCAGTCAAGGCCTGTTGATTTTCATCATAAGCGCGAACACGGGCATGATACTGGCCTGGCTTCGGCAGTTCGAATTGTTCTGTATTTGAACTGATTTCACGCTTAATAGGAGCTTTGAATGCAGGATCTTTATCGACTTCGAGAAGATATGTTTTAGCAAAGGGAATTTGTGTCCAAGTTAAATTAACATTTTTTGGTGGTGCAGGCATGCCGATCTTTTCGGACTTTTCAAAAATCTTCGTCAAGGGAGATATTTCTGGAACCGACAAGATCACTTTAATTGATCCAATTTCACTGGGGAGACTTGTCCGACCCTGAGTGCGTTTTGCCCAGACTCGAAAATAATGGTTACCAACTTTGTACTGAGTCCAGTTCCATTGCAGGGATTCGGTTTCAAAAGTTTCTTTTACTTTGAAGTCCTTTGTTTTCGAAAGCTCAATCAGGTACGTTTTTGCATCCGCTAAGCCCTTCCAATTGACGGATGGGGCTTGCACGGCCGCAGGATTTCTTTGTGCCTGTACAGGATTAAAAATAATGTTCTTGGTGATGAGCTCTAAAGGTGCGGCTCGCTTTTCGGTGACTGAAACTTTCCAGTTACGAGCTTCTGACCAAGGACCCCTTTTTTCATTGGGCAGCAGGCCGCGGACACGAGCATAATAGATTCCAGCTTTTAATTTTTCGAGCTTAACCGAGGTCTGTTTTGTTTTTTGGCTCGCAGCAACTGCGGTGAACACGGGTGTATCGGAAAGTTGCCATTCATATTCGCCATACGTAGCAACTGAAGACCAGCTTAAAGTTGTTGCCGTAGCAAAATCTTTTCCTGCGGGAGCTTCGACTTCAAACGAAAGATCTTGGTTCACATCGGGAGATGTGATTCGTGGTGCTTCAAAGTAGCTCACAAAGAGACGACGCACTTCTGATTTGGTTACTTCCTGCTGACTGTCGTTGATTCCCACCACGCGCCAAAAATACCAGCCGCGTTCTAAGGAAGCGGTTACAGAGTGAGGGCTAACGGACGTTAAGGAAGTGTAAATCGTTTTTGAAAAATCCAGTGCTGGAGATATCTCAACACGAAATTGATTTAATTCTGTTGCGGTCCACTCGACGGGAAAAGCTTCGCCTTTGTTGAACAAGGTGATCGGAGTTTTATCAAGAGTCACAAGACTGATCGAGGATTTAAGTTTGATCACCTCGTCTTTTTTCGCTAGGGAATTAGCGGGCGCAATTAACAAAGGTTTTTCTTTAAGCAAGGTCAAGCGTTCGTTGCTTTTTTTATCGGTGAACTGAGCTTTGCCTTCTAGAAGTTTAATTTTAACTTTTTTCGTGCGTGATTTCTGAATTTGAACTTTGGAAGTGTCGCCGCTTTGTGGCGTTAAGTCGAATTTCTGAGTGCCGGCAGTAACTTCAAGCTGAGATTTTTCATTCAGCGCAGTCACTAAATCCCCGTAGCGAAGATCAAGTTGAATCTGACCTTGATTCATGTTCAGAGTGATCATCGAGTTTTCTTTTACTTCGATGACGGAACCATCGTCGAATGTCAAGACCGCTCGTGAATTGCTTCCCGTGAAGATACTGTCACGAAGATATATTTTTTCGGTGTTGCTGACAGGACGCCACAGGAAACTTTCTTCGGTTTTCCGTCTGACGTCGTTCAATGAAAGATTGAAACTGCCAATATTTTTATTCTTAGTTTCAAGCTCTTGATTGAATAAAAGTGTATCGTCGTACAAAAAATACGAAAAGGCGCAGAAGATGGTTGCGCAGGTCCAAAAGATAAAGCGTTCAGTCCGACTAAAATTTGACATAAGTTCTTAAAGTTACTTCGGAAAATAATAATGTATTAATGACAGACGAAGGTCTAAAGTATGTGACTTTTTGTTCAACTTGAGGCCGTCCTGTCTCAAACTAAGATAGTGCAAAAACGTCGCTTCTCTATTCGCTATAAAATTCTGGCTTTATTGACTCTCATTCCCGTATTAACACTTGGTATTTTCTTGTTTATGGCTCTCAAGATTTTTCGAGAGGACAAGATGGCTTACGTCTTTGATTCGACGAGCAATCTTTCTGGCACCATGGCCAGTCAAATCAAGAATCAGCTCAATACAGTTATGATTGGCGCTAAGCCAATATTTCAGGACTACCTATCCCAGGGAAAATTTACGAATGTTTCCCAGGCCTTATTGATTAACGACTATTACCTAGACCTTATTGCTGTCTACGAAATGGACGAAACCGGTAAGACATTAAAAATTAAGGATCATATCGAGCGTGCCCCCGAGATGTTCGAGGAGCTTTCAGTGAAAGCCGAACAGCTTACGGCTCTGACCACGTCTCAGAATAAACCGCGTTTCGTTTATTCTTTGGATAAAGATGATCGGTTGTTTGTCGTCGAACGTGTTGTTACCGAAGATAAACAGAAATCAATTTATTTTGGCTTTGTTGTGCGCTTTTCTGAGCTTGAACAGATGTTTTCAACTTCGGTGGCACAAAAGATTTTTTTGATTGATGGCACGGGTAAAGTTCTTTTCGGCCCTCAAGGTACGATAGGCGAGGGCTTAACTCAAAAAATGAATCTCAATTTTTTGCGACAGGCCGAGACGATTTCCCAGGGGGTCGAGGTCTCGCGAGATCAAACCAATACAGAACATCTTGTCTCTTACGCCAAGGTTGGATTTGCGGATTTGTACATCATGACCTCAGTCATGAAGGAAAAAGCCCTCGGAGCTTTAGGTATTCTTTTAAGAAAATCAGTTATATTTTTTATCTTGTTGATCAGTTTGACGGCGATGGTCAGTTTGCTGGCCTCGAATTCATTAACCCGGGCTTTGACTTCGCTCTTTGACGCTACAAAAAAGGTTTCCGAGGGAAAATTTAACTTTCAGGTCAATGTCACTTCGAATGACGAAGTGGGAAGCTTGGCTAAAAATTTTAATTTGATGGCCGCAGAAGTCTCACGTCTGCTGGATCAAACGGCAGAAAAAGCGCGGATGGAAAATGAATTGCGTACCGCAAAGACGGTTCAGGAAACTCTTTTTCCAGAGACGACGGCGAATCTGGGGCCACTGCAAATTTCTGGATTTTACGAACCCGCTAGTGAATGTGGGGGCGACTGGTGGCACTACAGTAAGGTCGGAAATAAAATCTTACTTTGGATCGGCGATGCTACCGGGCATGGAGCTCCTTCGGCCCTAATTACCGCTGCCGCAAAGTCTGCTGCGACCATTATCGAAAGATTGAACGTAGGGCCAGCAAAAGCTTTAGAGCTTTTGAATCGCTGCATTTACGAATGCTCGAAAGGGCAATTGATGATGACTTTTTTCTTGGCTTACTACGACACCACAACCGGGGTTGTGACTTATGCAAATGCTTCTCATGAAGCTCCCTTTCTAATTCGTAAATCTGGTGAAGCTTTAAAGAAGAAGCATCTTATTCCGATGAATGCGGTGAATAACCCAAGACTTGGCCAGAACCAGACGACAACCTACACCGAAGCTACCGAAAAGTTAGAGCCGGGTGATCTCATGCTTTTTTACACGGATGGAATTTCTGATATTAAGAATCCTGCAGGGGAGTCCTGGGGAGAAAGAGAATTTATCAAAGCGATCGTGAAGTCCAGTCAGGACTTTCCTACGGCCACCGATGCGGTCTCTCGCATTTCAAAAGTTTTTCAGGAGTTTCGCCAAGGTTCTTCATTAATTGATGACGTAACATTCTTTATAGTTAAAAATAAAGAACATTGATGGAGTGTGAATGGGTAAGCTCGACGTAAAAATGGTTAAAAATAGCGACAAATTAAACTTGGAAATGTCGGGTTCGGTTGATGAGGATGTGGACTTTCAACAGTATTCCCTAGCAGGATCAGCTCAAATTGATATCGATCTCAAGGGCATTCAAAGCATTAATTCGTGCGGAATCCGTGAATGGATCAAGTGGATTAGCACGGGCTCAAGTTCAAAAATCACTTTCAGTAATTGTCCTAAAGTTATTGTTGATCAAATTAATATGGTTGATGGTTTTTTGCCGACGAATGCGACTGTGCACTCGTTTTTTGTTCCCTATTACAATGAAGAATCAGGTTCGGAAAAAAATATTTTATATCGACTGGGTCATGAATACAAAGATGGATCTTTAAATCCACCGGCTGACGTGAAAGACGATGCTGGCGCGGTGATGGAGATGGACGTTATAGAATCTAAATACTTTAAATTCATAAAAAAATGATTTTGGCCTAGGTCTAGATTTGCTTAAAGCTTTATAGAGCCGCCATAAAACTCAAAGAATCTTGAACTTCTACCGAAGAGAACGTTTGTGAGTACGGAAAATGTAAGAGCTTTAATTATTGAAGATGATTCCTCGCTGGGCGAAGCTATTCAAGAGGCTTTAAAGCGAGAAGGAATTAATGCTTACTGGACCTCTCGTCCCGAAGAAGGGATTTCTTTATTTTCTTCCAATAAAGTTGAATTTGTCATCGTCGATTGTTTACTACCCCAAATGACGGGAGTCGACTTCGTCATGAAGTTGCGCCAAATGAACCCAGAGTCAAAATTTAAAATTATTTTGATGAGCGGAATTTACACGGATAAAACCTTTATCCAAGAATCTGTGAAGAAAACTCAAGCCTTATCTTTTTTGAAAAAGCCCTTCGAGCTTGAGCAAATTCTGTCTCTTGTTAAGACCGACGAGAAAAAAGAAGAGCTTCCCGCGAGAAAAATTTTGTATCAGATCTTTTCGAAAGAAAAAGTCACTAATCGCGAAAAGAAAAAGATGCTTGAAAGCATTGACGAAGTCAGTGGATTTGATTTGCCCTTTATTTATAGTTTATTAGCGGAAACGAAAAGCTCTGGTTACCTCAATATCTACAGTCACGATGGATCGGTTTCAGGATTGGCATTTGCCAATGGCTCTATCGTTGGTGTCGATGTCGAGGATCGGCAAACCTACCTGGGAGAATTGCTTATCCAGAGTGGATATGTGACACCTGAAGATATACAAAAGGCTCTTAAGAATAAAACCAATAAGCGTTTAGGCCAGGCTCTTATTCAATCGAATTTAATGAGTCCCCACGCTTTGGATTTGATGATGACAGAGCAGATGAACATTCGTCTTTCAAAAACGATTGTGGATCGCCAAGTAAAATTAAATTTTGCCACATCTGATGTTGAACTGATCTCGCCAAGTATTGATTCCGATTTGCTTTTAAATTATCTGCACGATTGGATCGCTTCAAAAATTTCTGTCTCTTGGCTAAAATCACTGTACATGATGTGGGCCGGTCATGTGATTATTCCAACAGTTTCTTTTCGCTATGATCATCCCGCTTTAAGGATGTCCCTCGTTGAAAGTTTGGACGGGCTTGCTGGAAAAATTAAAGATTCGACTACTCTCAGTCAGCTTCTTGAAATTAAAGATTACAATCAGGCCGCCCTTTATAAAGCTCTGCACTTTTTGCTGACTAAGGGATTGATCGTATTTTCGACTAAGGCCGGGTTCAGCAATGAAGTTGAACAGCTTAATTATTTGCAAAAAATCAGTGCCGAAATTCAGGGAAAAAATGCCTTCGAGATTTTGGAGTATGTCGGAATTGGTTCGCTAGGAGCTGGCAATGCCGAACAGTTGCTTGTCGACTTTTTGCCAAATTTAGGAACAGAGCCAACCAATAAGGAAAGTGAACTCTATAAGTTATGGACTGGTCTTCATGCTCAATTTCGCCAAGCTGCGGTCAGCAGTCGGGATGGAACCAGTCGCAATAAATTTAAAAAAGAGACCGAAAAAAATGATGCTGAAGCAAAAATTCGGGCGACGAAATTGGTCGAAGAAGCTCGACATGAGTTGCAGCTCAATCAATACCAAAAAGCGATGGATAAAATTACGATCGCGCAAAAGCTCAGTCCACAATTTTTCCAATCCAATATTTATATGGCCTGGGCAAAGCTTGGACAGATGGAAACAAGGAAAAATTTTAATCGATTAAAAGATATCGAAATTGATCTTATGCAGGTTCCTCCTGACGAAAGATACGATGCTTTATATCCTTTCGTTATGGGACTTTACTACCGAGCTAAAGGCGATATCATCAACGCCAAAAAATCTTTTGATAAAGCTTTGGCATTAGATTCCAGCTTTATCGTTGCACGCCGAGAGCTAGGCAAATTGGAAGCTCAACTGAAGGCGAAGAAACAAGATATATTCAATATGGATTTAGGCCAAGTAGTCGCAGGGTTTTTTAAGAAACGTTAGAAGCACTCTAATAAGCCTGGGCCCTTCGTTGCTTAGTCGGTCGGCTTGTGCGGCGTACTGACGTACGCCTCCGCGCCTCTCTCCTGCGCGCCTCGGTCGCAGGCTTATTAGCGCACTTCTGATTTGGCGAACTGGTGCTGGGAATTTTTAGAACAGCAATGAGAGGCCTAGCTTGCCTTGCATCTGAATTTTTGAGGACGTGGTGTTGTTTTCGAAATCGCCTTGAATGAGTGAGGCTCCGTAGCTCCAGGACCATGAATTGTTGAGTTTTAGGAAGAACAGTGTGTTCAACTCGAGGAAGTATCGCAGGTCGCCGGCGCTGTTACTTGCGCCACTGTAGTAGGTCAGATCGAAGTTAAACCAATCGATGCTGGAGCCACCGAAGCTTGGATTTTCTCCTTGGTAGAACACTCCCAGTCCAAAGGAATTGTAGGTTGCAAGAGATGTTTTTAGACTTTGGAAAGGAATTTTTATTCCCCAGGTTGGATCTACAAAATTAAATCCTGGTTTAAATCGATACATCAGCGCGGTCCGGGCTAACGAGTAATCCATAAAATCATCTTTACGGCTGAGCGCTAGGATTTGCTCGATTTGCAATCCCCAACGAAGAAAATGGGAATCCCCACGAGCTCCTAGAAAACTTTCCGACCACCAATCAAGAACAAAATTTCCGAGGAGAAGGGAAGACGATGGTTCGTAGACACCGTAGACTTTAGCATGAAATAGTGTGCCTTTTTGGACTTTGTGTGAAACAGAAAATTCACTGTTCGCCGTTTTGAAGGACATAAATCTTTTATTGTCGCTTTCGACGTCCAAGTTTTTTAAAAGCCATAAAAAATGTCCATCGGGAAAAGATTTAAGGCCCGAGTTTTTATCTTTGATGATCACCTTAGCGTTTTCCGGAGCCCTAACATCAATGATAATTTGGTCGGAATAGGTTTTGGTCTGTAATGGAGCTAATGCATACGGACGCATGGCTTCAGCGGGAACTGGGCCACGCAGATAGAATTCTTGTCGCATGGGTAGGCCGCCAGCGCCACGCAAGTAGAGTACAGGATCCGTAACAGGTATTTGTGCCTTCCATGATTTTCCTTCGAGGAGCTCAACTTTATCTTGTTTAGCTGGTAGGGCGCCTTCGGCACGAAGATTTAAAGTTGCACCATTTTCGCTGACAAAGACATCTTGGAAGTCAACGGGGCTCATGCGTGTTTCAAACTCTAATAAAGCGCCGTTTTCAGAAAGCGCTTTCAAATTCAAATTCTGTTTTGGATCATTCAGAAGAATAATCGCTTGGCCGCCATTGACGACCTGATCATTGATGATCAAGCGACTTTGTTTTTGCGAAGGCGAACGTGATTTAATTTGCATATCATCTTTTGTGCCTGAAAAATAAAATTCCCGAGAACACAGTTGCAATCGAGAATTGTCTTCCAATTTGTGAATGCAAAACTTAATGAAAGGGAGATACTTCATCTCATTCAAAACTTTGATGTCAATGGGGGCGCTGGTCATTCGTGCTACATCGGACCGCAAGGACAAATTTGTTGATTTTTTATTGGGAACGATACTCAAAAATTGAGGTTCAACTTTAGTGCTCCATAGAGCTTTCCCGTAGTTGTTAAATAAAATGATCTGGCCTTCGGGAACAAGAGCATAAGGCCAAGCAAAAATAAGATTAAATTTTTTATCGCCTTTATTCGGCAGAATTAATTCGAACTGAGTTTGGTCGGTATCAATCAAGATATCGCCCAATTTCATTTGTTCCGCATTCAACAGAGTGAATTCGAATTTTTGGGGAAGGATCTGGACGTTACTTTTCTCGGGCAGAAAATTCAATGGCTCGGTGTATTTGCTCGGGACTGCCGTGTTTTCGGCTTGAGCTTGCTGTCCGCAAAAAAATAAAAGAAAGAACGCAAAGATCTTAATACAAGCTCCTATGCGGTGGTTTTGATTCCAAATTTTTTAAGGACGCTGTCATATTTTTCTCCATCTAAGATGGAAGTGATAATGCCAATAGACTTCGCCATTTTTGTTAAAAAATCATGGTCTTCGGAAACGACCACTCGTTGAGGATGCCCATTCCAAGCTTCAACAATTTTTTTATTGAGAAGAACGGCTTCTTCATGGGATTCGGTTCGTATTGGATTATTGCTGTCATAAAAGTCCGACGAGGCGGTGTCCAAATGAATCACCCAATCATATCTTTTCAGCTCAGTCTCGCGGTCCGAATGCACGTGTTTGTAAAAATCGGACTCGCTGTAGGGCCAATAGGCGATGCTATCCAAAGAGCCACGATCACAAATAATAAGCTGAGTCGCTGAATCTTCAATGACTAAATCTTCCAGTTCGCGCTGCGTGTAATAAATCGCTTTTTGTGTATGAATACGACCATTGGGAGTTTTTCCTCGAGGGAAACCCCCGCGATAGAGAAGACTAGCAGCTTCAGGAACGATGGAAACAATGGGACCCAATTCTTTTTTTAATGTTTCAAGAAGGGTGGTTTTTCCTCCGGAGGGGCCTCCGGTCAGAACGACTTTGGTTTTATTCATGGTCTTATTGTGGAATAGAAAATTCTTAAAGTAAATACCTCAATCGATAAGCAAACCACGATAAGATTTTTTGCCAGAAGGGCAAATCTTGCAGGTCACGCAATCGAACCGTGTGACAATGATTCCGATCTCGTTTCCATTGGCGCATGATTTCAGCGACATGCTCCGGCTCATCAAATTCAGCTTCGATTTCTAAATCATGAAAATAACTTCGATGATTAAAATTTGCAGAGCCTACCGTCGACCAATCATCAACGATAAGATATTTAGCGTGAAGGACTCGGGGCTGATATTCGTGGATCTGCGCGCCAGCTTGAATCAAACTGATTAAAATAGGATGAGCAGCCCACTTGACCACGGGAACATCCGTTGGACCTGGCCAAATGATTTGCACATCAACCCCACGTTTAGCCGCTTTTCGAAGAGCCCGTAAGAAAGAACGTTTTGGTAAAAAATAGGCGCTTGCGATCCAGATTCTTTTCTCGGCCTTTTTAAAATGGCGAATCAAATCTCGAGAGAGCCACAGTTTCTCTTGAAGACGAGTGTTGATTCGCAAAGGAAATCGGCGATGTTCAATGCGCCGGGGAAGTGACCGGACTCGAGGAGCAATTCGTCCCGTCAAATGACGAAGGCGTGCCCGTCGAGAATGGAGCCAGCTGTTTTGAAAAGCCAGGCGAACATAGTCCACACCAAGGCCTTCCAAATAAACTCCTGAATCTCGCCATGCTTTTTCACCGAGCCATTTTTTGCAATGCACTTTCGTCCAATTGAAACTTCCTAGGAAAACAGATTTCTTGTCGATGATCACCGTTTTTCGGTGATTGCGCCGATTGAATCGACGTAAGATTGAAAAGAAGCGAAAAAATAAACTCAGGCGAAATCGGCGTACCCAGCGGAATGTTCCTGGAATGGGGCGATAGATTTTAAAATCCAGATTGTATTCAGCGCAAAGTTTTTGCAGCGGTTCCAAATAAAAGTAGCTGCCAAAACCATCCACTAAAAGTTGAACATGACCGCCACGGCTTTTAAACTCACCCAAAAGTTTCAAAAGATGTTTGGTGAGTTCATCAACTTCAAAAATATAAGTTTCGATAAGAATTTCTTCTTGGGCAGCAAGAATGGACTTTTCGAGTTCATCGAAATAATCATCACCTTCATGAAAAAAGCGGACCTTGGTCCAGAATCTCGAGCTCTGCTGCATAGCTCAATGTCACTCCTTGCAAACTAAAAGAGTCGACAGGACCGACTCAGAACTTCAGAATGAATCATGATGAGAACAAAATCAATTTTACAAATTCTATTCTTCTGCATTCTGTCTTTAAGTGGATATGAGGTTTTGGCCTCTAAAGCAACAGTGCAAGTGGCCTATTTTCATAAATCCAATAAAGAGCATTTTTCTAAGCAGGTTAAGCCCATTTTTGATCAAAACAAAACCTGTAAAGTTTGTGAATTGGTGGATTTAACGCCTTACAAAGATTCGGGCGAAGCAGATGAATCCAAACTGGTGAAAGAAATTTCGGCGGTCGGCACCGATTACCAGATTCTTTTTATGAACTGGAATGAAAAATCAACCGAATCAAATCGGGAGCTGAGTGAAGCCTTGGTCAAAAAATCCATTCAGGGTACCTTGATCCTTTTTACCGCAGGCTCTCCCTTGAACAACGAACCGACAATTTCATTAAATAAAACCATCGCTGGTCAAGTCCCTGAAGCCGTTATCGTCGGCGAGATGACCGAGCGCGAACGACTTTTGCCTCAATTATTTTATGGCCCAGAAATGTTGACAGCCATCAAACCACCGAAAGAGTATTCGGGTCAGGGCTTAGCTCCTGTTTTTTTCCTGGCAAAATGGGTTTCGCACTGGTCAAAACAAAAGCCCAACGAATGGGTTTCTTACTTAAAACTGAAAAAAAATAAACTTCGGAAATTGTGGTTAAGCACCGACGACTTCTTCGTTCGTTAACCTTTCTTAGCGGCCGGGGAAGAGGATGACTCTTTCGGCATGTCGAGAGGGGATTCTTTCTTTTAAGATTTCGAGGGCTCGTTGAAATGAATAACGGCTCGAAGTGTGGATCAAAACAATTCTTTCGCTTTCAATTTCATCAAGATGTTGCAGGATTTCATCCAGATGGGTGTGTCCCCACTTGCGGGCGTGCTCGATGGTTTTGCTGTCATCTAGATAAGTGGCTTCCATGATCAAAATTTTACTTTTTCGAATCCAATCTTCTTTAAAAAGAAACTCGATCTGTGTGTCGCCCGTGAAGCTAACCATGGGAACTTCGCGCTCGTCCTGAATAATTTGACCTTGCTTTCGCAATTGCATTAATTCCGTTTCGCTTCGATCTCTGAATTCGGGTTTTAATTTTTTTGTTTTTTTAAAAACTGTGTATCCCAGGGAATCAATGCGATGGACCGTGGAAAAGGGCCGAACAAAATGGCGGGGATCTATTTCAATGATATGCCCAGGCTCGACCGCGTGAAAATTAAACTGGTATTCGTGGCCTTCCACTTTTTGCCAGATTTTCATAATTTCCTGCAGAGGATTCACCAAGCTAACAGGCATATAGAAATTGGGTGTCGGTAAAGAGGTCATCGCCTTTTGCGAAATTAAATAAGGAATTCCAGCTGCATGGTCTAAATGCCCATGGCTGATAAAGTATCTCTTAAGATGGAATTGAAAGGGGAAGCCTTGGGCCACATCAAAGCACAAACTTAATTGTGGCAGCGCAATCGAAGTGCGAATTCCCGAAAGGGATAAACCACAGAGGTTGATGTCGTCAAAAGACCAAGTGCTTTCGACCGCTAAAGACATTTTGCAACCAGATCGTGACCGATCCAGGCGCTCGAATTTTTCGGTGACCAGCTGTCATGCAACATGACGTAGCCACAGCTTTCGAAGACAACTTCACTCAATACGAAAGTGATTAAATTCTTAGCATCTTTATGCATTTGAACAATTTCTTCGGATGAGTTCAGCATTCTTTCGAGATGTTCTTGCGTGCTGTGCATAGGCCATTCTTTATAAACATTCATTTGTTTAATCACGGGATGGGTCAAATATTCATTTAAATATTTTTTTAAATCGTCAAAGCTGCAGTCTTCCTTAAGAAGACCTTTGCACTCGGTTAAAATCTTTTTCGCCTTTTCAGATTGAGGAGCTTCTTTTTCTATCGCTTGAAGTAGGGGATAAAGTGAAACTTCGACTCCCTGAAAAATCGAGCTCGAGTTTGTTAAAATTTCGGGGCAATTGTAAACGCAGCAATTGACCGATTTTTTAAAATACTCGGACGAAATGTCTTCCAACTTAATTTTTGCCCAACCTTGAAGATAAGGAGTGTAAGTCTGCCATTGATATTGATCGTCGATCATCACTTCGGTGCCATGATATCCATAAGCCGTGTAAGAGACATGGCCCCCCGAGTTTTGAACTTTTTCCCGGAATGGAGTCGAAATTTCCAAAAGATGACGAAAGGTCTCTGCCGTAACTTCGTTGAAGTTCATTGAACACAATTGCCCGATGGATGATTTCCAAAATTTTTCAGAACTGAGATAGCGATCACCACTGCCTTTGAAAGAGCGATTCATCAAGGGCATGACGATTTTAGCTCGCGGGACACCGCCAGCCATCAGGTGAGCAAAAACAATATTTTGACCCGGCTTCCAAAGTTTTTCGACCTCGGCGATATAAGCGGCCACATTTTCTTTGAAACGAGCTCGACCGCGAGCTCGCGACTCTTCCCATTTTTGGGTTGAAAGTTGGAAGCTTTCCCAATCGCTTAACCTAATTTCTTTCAAGCGATCAACGGGACTTATACCTTCTGAATCGGGTTCGAAATCAAAGCCAGCTTCCAAAGGAATATTGATAAATGGTTTGGGAATTGAAGCAGCCTCTTCATCCGTGAGGGCTCTTAATCCAAGATCACGATCTCTGCGCCCCACGGTGGCTCGCACGATGGTCATTCCATTTTTTTCAGCTTCTTCAGTGAGTCCATTGGCATAGCCGCGAGAAAAGAGCTCTCCAAAGAGGACAAGAAGATCACCTTTTTTCAAAGGACTAGAGTGAGGCTTTTGACGTAATGGAAAAAATGGAGTCATAGAAAGTGTTGTCGCCAGAAGTGGTGACTTGGGTCAAGCCAAGAGAGCTTAATGACTCGGGCGGTTAATGAAGGCTGATAAATATTTCAGCATGGCCTGTGTGGCCCCAGTTTTCTTTCTCACTTCAGCTTGAATTAATTTTTTTGTTTCGGGTGTATAATTTGATTTAAGTTTGAAAAGCTCTTCACGAATCTCGTGGGAATCATTCACTTGAGTCGCGAAACGGCAAGGACCTAAAAAGTGGGATTGGAATTCAATAGCTTCGCGATTGTTCGCATGAAAGGGACCAACGAGGGTGGGCAGTCCTGCAGCCAAAGGTTCCATCACCGAATGCACTTGTCGCTTGAAAGAACCGCCAACAAAGGCCACCGAACCCCAGGTGTAAATCTCAGCCAAAATACCGACTTGATCCACAATAAGAACTTCGCTGGGCTCCCATTGGGATGCTTGAGAATATCTCTGGCTGGAAAGATTTTTTTCTTTTAAAAGATGCTCCAATTTCGTCAGATGCTCCTCGTGAATTTCGTGGGGGGCAAGGATGACTCGAATCTCTTTGCTGAGAGCTGGAATGATGTGGGCTTCATCCTCGGGCCAAGTGGACCCGGCCACAAAAACAAATTCTTCGGGGGAAGGTCGTAACTTTTCATTTAATTTTTTGGGATTTTCGAGCCGGTGAAAAACTTGATCATAGCGGGTGTCCCCGCCAACGGTAGCGGCTTTTAGCCCTAACATACGAAGTTGAGCATGATCTTGCTCGCTGACCGCAAAGATTTTTGAAAGTCTTTGCAAATTCATGATTTTAAATTTTTGAAACAGGCTAGGGGCTTTTACAAAGTTAAATGTCGCTGAAAATAAAATGCGGGGAATATTTCTCTTTTCGCACTGATAAAGAAGCTCGGGCCAAAGATCCGTGCGCGCAATCAAAAGAGCTCGAGGTTGCCACTCGTCCAAAAAAGATTTTGTTTTTTGGATTGAATCCCAGGGGCTTGGTCCCCAAAAATCGATTTCAGGAATGCTCTCGAGCAGGAATCGAGAAGAACGTGATGTTGATGTTACCAAAAGAGGCAACTCGGGATAATTGGCTTTTAATTTTCTGAGCAGAGGCCGAGCGTATTCGATTTCGCCGCTGGCGGCGTGGATCCACAGGGGGCGCGAGGCCGGTCGAGAACTTGTTTTTGATTTAAATTCTGGTTTTCGGCGATCTTTAAAAAAATAACTCCATTTTTTTTCAGGTTGAAACCGTGAAAGAAAATTAAACACCAGCCAAACTATCGGAATTAAAACTCGACGATAAAGATGAAAAAAAACTTTTTCCGTCATCTTAAAAGTTCCCCCAGCTCTTTCGCGACCGACTGGGGGCTAATTCCGACCAAACACTCATGATAATTTTTATTAATGCAGGGACCCTGGCCATGTTTGCTGCAAGGTCGACAAGCCAAGTTTAGTTCCATAATTCGCGTCGCTGGTCTCGAGGGAAAACCGAAGGGGGCCGGCCCCATCAAAGCGATGGATTTTTTTCCGAGCTGTTCGCCAACATGTAAAAGTCCAGTGTCATTGCTGACTAAGGCTTTGGCTTTTTCCACTAAAGCGACACTGGTTTTTAAATCACTTTTCCCAGCTAGGCACAAAGTCCGACGAGGAAAACCTTTGGCGATGTCTTCTAGGAAACGATCTTCGGGGCCGCCTAAAAGGACAAAATTTTCATTGGGAAACATTTCAATAAGCTTCGCCCAATATTCTTGAGGCCAACGTTTCAGAAAAAAAGCGGCAGAGGGGGCCAAGGCGATATAATTTCCCTGGAAGATTTTTGTCAGTTCGGTGGCTTTTTTTTGTGAATCGGGATCAGAAAAGATTTGCGGGGCGGGGGGAGCAACTTCTGGAATATCCCACCGATAAAGTGGTTCCAATAAATCTCGTTGCCCTGAAAAGGGCTGTTTAAATTTATTAATTCGAAATCGAAATAATAAAAATCTTTTCCATCTTTTCATAGGCCGGCGAATAAATTCAACAGGTCGAAAAAGTCGCAGGATGCTGGTGATGATCCAAGTTCGAAGATTGTTATGAGCATCGTAAATATGAGTGAAATTTTTTTCTCGAAGGGCGCGAGAAAAAGAAATTAAACCTTTAAAGCCAGATTTTTTATCTAAGGACCAGGCTTGGGTTAAATCAGGATGCCCAGATAATAAGGGGAGCATATCTTGACGAGTGGCCCAATGTATTTCAGCCTGAGGAAATCGTTTTTTAAGCGCAGAAACGACGCTCAAACATTGAGTGACGTCGCCAAAACTTGAAAATCGAAGAATCAGAATGCGCGTTCGTGACATGCATCCAAAAAACTAGCAGTTCATCAGCAGACTGTCACTGTCTAAGACTCTTTTTGTCCTAGAGTGCACTTTATTCGTGACCTTCTTTCAATAAAGAATAATTATTGTCCCATAAATATTCTGACTTTTAATAATAATGAAAAAAGCGGGTTTTATGAATTGGGGTTTTATGAATTGGGGTTTTATTATCGTCTCCTATGTCAGCTTACTGGCATTCGGTTTGGCCGATAATATTCGCGGTCCTTTATTTTTAGAAATATTGAAAACTTATGAGCTCAGCGATTTTGCTGGATCATTTATTTTTGCGGCCAGTTCTTTTATGGCTTTAGTGGCCGCCTTGCTCAGCCCCGTCTGGAGTAAATACCTTCACCAGTATCGTGTTTTGCAGTTGGGCTTATTGTTTATGGCGATGGGTTTTTGTGGTATGGGTTGGGCCAAGAGCTATCCCCAGATGCTTATTTTTGTTTGCTCTTTTGGTGTTTCTGTTGGCCTGCTCAGTATTTCACAAAATTATCTTGTGACGGTGGGTTCCACTGAAAAACATCGCCCCAGATTCCTTTCGGGCTTGCATGCGATGTATGGACTCGCTTCGCTGACAGCCCCCTTGATTGCGGCCTATTTTTCGGAATTGCAATGGAGTTGGAAAGACATTTTTATTTTAGTTGGGCTGGTTTCATTTTTGGTTTTGCTCGCTTCTTTTTTTAAGAGTCTTCGCAAAGAGCACAAAGAAAAATCTTTGGTGAACTTAGATCCAGGTCCACTCAGCAAGACAAAAGTTTTTATGCTAGCGGCGGCCTTTTCGTTGTATGTAGTTTCCGAAATTTTAGTGAGCAGTCGACTGTCTCTGTATCTGCGCCGAGATTTTAATTATGATTTGCCCCAAGCCAGTCGCGCCCTTTTTGTTTTCTTTGTCTTTTTGCTTTTAGGACGACTGATGTCTTCCTTCATCAATTGGGGGAAGTCATTACGGCAAGCTCTTTTGTGGTCTTTGCTCTCAACGACCATTATCCTCTCTTTAGGGCTTTCAATAAATCCGTGGTTTCTTGTTTTGTCAGGAATAAGCATGGCTCCTTTTTATCCTTTAGCGATATCGTTCATGAGTGAAATTTTTCCGGGCCATGTTCAGGCTGTCATCGGCTGGTCCATGTCTTTGCAATCTTTATTTGTTGTCTCGATGCATGTTGGAGTTGGACAATTCAGCGACAGCTTTGGTTTAGCCGCAGCTTTGTGGTTAGGTCCGTTAGCTTGTTTGGTCGGGTATTTATTTATTTTATTGGGAGTAAAACCTAAACATGTCCCAGCTTGAATCTTTTTTCATTATTTGCCCTCCGGAACTCACCGACGAATTAGAGTTGGAATTGGAAGAGGTCTGGCCTTTTCTGGAGGATGAATCGGGTCGGCCACAACTGACGCCCTTGATAAAGCAAAAAACTTTGGGTGGAATCTTTTTAGAGACTCGACCCCTTATCGGTTTCCAGTTAAACCGAGTTCTTAAGTTAGCTTCACGTATTTTGTGGCGGCGAGCTCGCTTCAAAGCCCGAGAGCTCTTTCAGCTCGAAGGGCAGTTGAAATCACTTCCTTGGACTGAATGGATTCCCGAAGGGAAAAAAGTTAAATTTTCAATTTCTGCCTCGGGTTCAAAAGTGAATAACGAAAAGCGCATTGAAGATATGCTCCAACGACTTTTGGGGAAAAGACTTAAGGTGATGAAGGATCATGAAGATTTTCATTTTTACCTTCGTCACCACGAGAATCAAATGACGGTGAGTTTAGATACAAGCGGAGAGCATCTTCACAAACGAGGTCGAGTTCAATTTAAGTTGCAAGCTCCACTTCGAGAAACTTTAGCGAGCGCTGCTTTACGATGGATGCTGAATGACGTCTCAAGTTCCGAACTGAATAGGATCACTTGGTTAGATCCCATGGCGGGCTCGGGCACTCACGGGGCCGAGTTACTCGATCACCGAGGTTTAGGCACGCGAGAAGATTATGCCTTTAACTCTTTCAAAGAAATGCCAAAGATATTTCGTTCGCCTGAGTTTTGGAAAAATCATGTTTTGGCGAAAGGAATTCCATTTCGAAATCTGGTTTTAGCAGATCAAAGCGCTGACGCGGTCAATGTGATGAAAAAAAATTTCGAGTCTTGCCAAGAGCGAAACATAATACTTCTGCAGAAAGATCTTTTCTCGATTGATTCGAGAGACGACTACGGTATTTCCCGAAATGAGGCTTTGTACATCGTCCTGAATCCCCCGTATGGAGAGCGACTTGAACTAAGCGATCCTCGCAAAGAAATTTTAAAAATGCGCGAGCAAATCTGGCAGAAGCTTCAGCCCCAAAGGTTGGGATTATGGGTTCCCGCTTCCCTTGGAAATTTAAATTTTCCGGAGAAACTCTTGCAGAAGAGAGAGCTTAGAAATGGTGGGATCCCGGTTCATTTTTATGTTTGGGAAAGGGAAGTTTAAAATGAAATTTCTGACCAAAAACAGATTCAGCGATAATGAGTTCTGAACACCAAAGCGCAATTCCTTCTTTATTTTCCCATTCAGGTCCACTGTACATTTTATCGCCAAGAAGTGGTGCTCCTAGTTGAGACATCTGCGCGCGGATCTGATGAGTTCTTCCGGTAACGAGCTCGATGCTGTATTCAGCATGGTCCTTGAAGAGCTCGACCTCGTTCACAATCAGCTGGCAAGATTCTGTATTTTCTTGTGCTGATTCACTGAGCAGTTTCGGGGCGCGAGGACTTTTAATCATATGATGCTCATAAAACCCAGGAGCTAAATTTTTATTTGTGCTCCAAGCTCGATAAATTTTTTTAACGTTTCTTTCGGCAAAGGCTTGATTGATTCGCTTCTGACTTTCTTTGTCTTTCGATAAGATCAATAAACCTTCCGTCGGGGTGTCTAAGCGATGGGTAATATAAAATTCCCTATTCATTGATTTTGTTAAACTTTTTAGAACGTTCTCTTGGATGTTATCCACGGTGGGATGGCAGGGAACTTCAGCTGGTTTATTTAAAATGAGAAAAAGTTCATTTTCAAAAATGACCCGCTCTTTCCATAGAATATCTTTCACACCAAAACGTCGAGGTTTGCGATGAATCCGCACATAGTCTGCGGGAATAAGCCCCCGATTTGTGAGGGCTCTGTGGTGATTAACGTAGACAGATCCAAGTTCAAGTAATTCTTGAGGAGTGTAAGAAAAGTCTTTAATATGAGTCTCGATAAAAGAAATCAGATCTTCCGGTTTTTCGCAACGACAATGAATAACTCCATACTCAAAGCCGCGGGCATATTCTTGTATATTCACCGGGTCAGCAAATAGCACAACGTGACTTCCTTCATCAAGCAAACTAGAACAAAATTATGCACATGAACGAGATCTTACAGTCGGACGTTTTTATATGGTTCTCTCAATTCGCTTACCAACCCTTGTATGTCTATCTCGGTATGTTCACGATGATGATTGTTTCCGCATTTGGTTTACCTGTCCCTGAAGAGCTAACTTTGATCAGCGTTGGTTTTTTAGCTTTCATGGGCTCGCGACCAGATCTTTTCCCCCCACCCCCCGGGCCTTACAGCGTGATCAATATGCACGAGGCCGCTTTTCTAGCTTTCATTTCTGTCGTTGCCAGTGACAGTCTTATTTACGGCTTAGGGCGAAAATTCGGCCGCAAAATGCTGGGTTACAGGTGGGTTCAGCGCATGTTTCCGGTAACGGCCCAAGCCCGTGTTGAACGTTGGACGAACAGTTATGGGCCTTTGGCCGTTTTTATTTTTCGATTTACGCCGGGAGTTCGATTCCCAGGTCATCTTTTCTGCGGAATGATGAAATATGATTTATGGAAATTTTTAGCCGTTGATGGTTTCGCGGCCTTGGTTTCGGTGCCGACCCAAATTTATCTGATCGCAATTTACGGGGAACACATTCTGTCCATATTGCAAAAATTCAAAATCGTTATTTTTACGATTTTAGCCTTAGCCGTGATTTTTGTGCTTATTAAAAAATGGCGTGAAAAAAGACTTGAAAAGGCCACTGTGAATGAGTCTTCAAGTCCTCTTAATTAAATTTGAGTTCAGCTTAAGCGACTTTTGAGTTGCCCAGCATTTCCGGAGTCAGCTCGCAGCAAACACTCAGCTGAATGGGCTTTTTCAAGCTTCCATTGTCCCAAGAGGGCCAAAAGATTTTTTCATAGCCATTCTGAATGCCGAAAAGTTCTTCACGGATCTTAAACAAAAGACCCGCCGGAGCTGCTAAAAGCCAATCCATTTGGACTAAATAAAGAGCTTCTTCCAAATCAACAGGATTCATGGAATTTAAAAAGCTCTCGGGCAGATGGTCAATCAGGTAACTGGCATTGTGCGAGTACTGATGGAATGCTTTTTCTAAAGGAGCTACTAAAAGTTTATCGATTTTAATATCGCTGGATTTTCCCATAGAAAAGGGACGAGCCAGTTTCTTAAAATTATAATAAAGGAGTGCGTCATTCACGACGTAATCAGATTTCGGTAAATAATCACAGATCGAGTCCATGCAAAGAGCTTCATGAGAAGGATCTTCGATATGGGCATTGTGATCCACGGCAACAAGTGTGCGCAGATTCCATAAAAACGAAAATAGAATTTGTAAGCGGATGCAAAAGTCGGAAGAGAAATTGATCGAAAAATTAAATATCAAAGGCGCTTTATTCTGCGCTTCTAGATTGTCGATCATTTCAATCAGTGGCCAAAAGTGGCTCAGTTCGATTTTTTCGGATTGAAAGATCGTACGTAATTTGTCGTTAAACTTTTCCTCAAAGCCTTGCATCACTTGAGAAGTCACAGCTTTAACTTGCTTATTCAGTGATTGAACCCGTTCTTTAGAGCGAAGATTCATTTCATAATGCGGCTCTAAATGTTTCCAGGCATTCAGCCAATTTTCCATTTCTGAAGGTGAGGTTTTTTTAGCCCACAAAGACAAATAATTTGCTGATACTCCAAGAAGAGCATCGCTGAAGTATTTAAACGGAGCTGTTGGTTGTGTTTTTTCAAACTGATTTTCATCTTGCCATAAATTGAGCTTTGCTGGGCGAGGAAGACCGCCGCGTTCCATTTGAACATCAAAGCCAATACGTGCCGAAGATTTTTTCGCCATTTTCGTCCTCCATGAACCGGTGTATAAATAGATTCGGCAGATTCGTTTCATTGTGAGAGTCGTGTTTTTATGAGATAAAATTAAGTATGAATTTATGGGCTGATTCCCACTGTCATATGGCCGATTTAAGAGTCCAGTCCTGTCTTTCAGGCTGGATCGATAAAGCCGAAAGTCTTGGTATTGGTTACTTTCTTCAAGGCGGAGTCGGGCCGGACGACTGGGACCGGCAATCCGAACTCGCAAAACAATTTAACGATCGTATCGGGCTTTGTTTTGGACTGCATCCCTATTGGGTCGCAGATCATTCCCTTTCCGAATGTGAAGAAGCTATGGATCTTCTGGCTTCGCGAATTGATCAGGCCCAAGCTTTGGGCGAAACGGGTTTAGATTTTCGTCCACGAATAACGAAAGACGATGAAAGTTGTAAAGAAAAACAAATTTCACTTTTTGAAATGCAGCTCGAGTTATCCAAAGTTTGTCATCGTCCTCTTGTTTTGCATATCGTTCAAGCTCACGACGAGGCTCTGAAAATTTTAGATCTTTGGGGTTTACCTTTGCAAAAGGGATTTGTTCATTCGTTTAATGGCAGCGCTCAAAAAGCGGAAGAATTTTTAGAGCGCGGGTTACTTCTTTCTGTCGGTGGACCTTTGGTGCGTGCAGATAATCAGCGTCTGAAGCAGGCCGTTCAAATTATCCCTTTGGAAAAATTACTTATTGAAACAGATAGCCCCGATCAGCCACCCGAGTCTTTCCAGGGACAACTGAATCCCTTATCGACCTTGAAAGAAGTGGCTGAAGAAGTCGCTCGAATAAAGAAAGTTTCCACCACTGAAGTGCTTGACATCAGCACCCGAAATCTCAAACAACTGTTGAACCTCAAGGAGAATTAAAATGGAAGTACTCACTCCAATTCCTGAAACTGAATATGTTCTGCACCGACGCTTTGATCGCATGGGTCGCCTGGTGGGTGATCAAAATATGAGCAAACTGTTTAAGTCGCACGTGATGGTGATCGGTTTGGGTGGCGTTGGTTCATGGGCGGCCGAGTCTCTGATCCGTTCCGGTGTGGGTAAAATCACTCTCGTCGACTTTGACGAAATTTGCATCACCAATACCAATCGGCAGCTTCATGCTCAGCAAGGTATGGTTGGACGAAAGAAAAGCGAAGTGATGGGCGAGCGTTTAAAAAAGATTAATCCTCAGGCTCAGGTCAAACCCTTAAACTTATTTTACAACGCCGAAAATTCTGAAACCATTTTAGCCGAACAGCCTGATTTCATCATTGATGCCATTGATAATTTAACGGCAAAGTGCCATCTGCTGGCTGTTTGCAGTGAACGTCAGATTCCTTTGATCACATCTGGGGGTTCAGCGGCGAAAATGGATCCGACTCGAATTCGTATTGTCGATCTGGCTGAAACATCAGTTGATCCCATGGCGGCCCAGGTCAGAAAAATACTGCGAACCAAGTACAATTTTCCCGAGGGACCCAGCGATAAAAAATTTAATATCCCCTGCGTTTTTTCTGATGAGGAACCGATGGAGCCCATCGAATTAAACTATGATAAGGGTCAAGGCTTTAAGTGCGTTTGCCCACAGGGTCAAAAGAGTTTGCACAGCTGTGAGCATCGCAACGTGATTTATGGAACATCAAGCTTTGTCACAGGAGCATTTGGGCTTACAATGGCGTCGTGGGTTGTTCGAGAGATCGTTAAGAAACCACAAGAAAGGGATTTATAAATGGGAATGTTTTTAATGGCGATATTTACCGGAGTTCCAGTTGTCGTGGGAACAATTCTTGTCATTCTGACTTTCCGCCATTGGATTCAACAAGCCCGCTTAGAAAAATTAAAAGGTAAAGAATGAGTTTAAAGGGAAATTTGGTTCTTTCTTATCAACTGGCTCGCAGCGCGCACTTTACAGTGCAGCAACTTTCATTGCCTCTCTTCGAAAGTTTGCTGACCGGGAGTAACAGGTTTAGGAAAGCAGATAGCCCTGAATTGACAAAAAAATTACTTCAAGAACTTTTTCAGATCTTAAAAAAAGATAGCGAAAATATCGCCGCTGGAATTTATCCCGTCGAAGTTCTGAAGCCTGAAAATCCAAAAGATCATTTTCTGCGGTACCCACGGATTCTTTGGGATGGATTTTTCATTTCACGACGTCGCTCTAAACAAAAATCCAAAGAGTTTAATCGGCAAGCTCAAGAGTTTTTGAACGAGATGCCTGAATACTTCCGACGCAATTTTCATTTTCAAACGGATGGATATCTGTCTCCTGCTTCTGCTGAACTCTACGATCATCAGGTTGATATCTTATTTTCGGGTGCAGCTGATGCCATGAGACGTTTGATGATTCCTTTACTTCGTCGTACAGAATTAGAGACCAGCGGCCAGGGACTCAGTTTTCTTGAGGTCGGGGCGGGAACTGGGCGGTTGACGCGATTTATGGGCTTATCATTTCCAAAAGCAAAAATCGTGGCTACGGATCTGAGTCATCCTTACTTGAAAAAAGCCCAAGTTTTGTTGCAATCGAATCCGCGAGTGGATTTTGCTCAAGCTCCGGCAGAAGATCTTCCTTATAAAAATGAAACCTTTGATCTGACCTATTCTTGTTTTCTATTTCATGAGCTTCCTTTGGATATAAGACGGCAAGTTCTTGCCGAGGCCTTTCGGGTTTTGAAGCCGGGGGGTTATTTTTCCTTTGTCGATTCCGTGCAAAGAAGTGAAGCTCAGGAAAAATCCAATCTGCTCGATCAATTTCCTGTCGATTTTCACGAACCTTTTTACAAAAATTATATTCTTCATCCGATGGAAGATCTGATCAAAGAACAGGGATTCGAGATTGTCAGTTCTCATTCAGGTTTCTTCGCAAAAGCTGTCCTCGCTCGAAAGAAAGCTTGACAAAAAAGCCGATTCTTAGGAAAGCTGCCGCCTATGAATATTACAAAATTTATCGATCACCATTACCGACATTTCAACGCTCAAGCTTTAAAAGCAGGCGCTCAAGGCTATAAAGCCCACATCGAAAAGGGCGGGCAAATGCTTGTTACTTTGGCTGGGGCTATGAGCACCGCTGAAATTGGCCTGAGCTTAGCGGAAATGATTCGGCAGGGAAAAGTTCACGCCATTTCTTGCACGGGCGCCAATCTGGAAGAAGATGTCTTTAATCTCGTGGCCCACGATCATTACGAATTGATTCCCAATTATCGCGATCTGACTCCTCAAGATGAACAGAATTTGCTCGAGCGCCATTTAAATCGTGTGACTGACACTTGCATTCCTGAAGAAGAAGCTATCCGTCGTATTGAAAAGGCTTTGCTTGAAGAATGGCAAAAGGCCGATAGCGAAGGGAAAAGTTATTTTCCCCACGAGTTCATGTACAAAGTTTTACTTTCTGGAAAATTAAAACAGTATTACCAAATTGATCCTAAAGACAGTTGGCTGCTAGCTGCTGCCGAAAAAAATCTGCCCATGGTTGTTCCGGGTTGGGAAGACTCGACGACAGGAAATATCTTTACTGGTCATGTGATCAAAGGCGACATCAAAAATGTTACGACGGTTAAATCGGGCATTCAGTACATGATGATGTTTTCGGAATGGTACATGGCTACAGCAACAAAAAAACCTGTTGGTTTTTTTCAAATCGGGGGCGGTATCGCCGGTGATTTCCCGATCTGTGTTGTGCCCATGCTTTCTCAGGATCTTCTTCACGAAAATGTACCGCTGTGGAGTTATTTCTGTCAAATCAGTGACTCGACAACCTCTTACGGCTCTTACTCGGGTGCAGTTCCGAATGAAAAAATCACTTGGGGCAAATTGGCGATTCATACGCCGAAGTATGTGATCGAATCCGACGCCAGCATTGTGGCACCCATGATGTTCGCCTACGTGTTGGGTCTGTAACTCAATGAAAATTGAATCCCTCTGGATTTATCCCATTAAATCCTGCCAGGGAATTTCGCTCTCGCAATTGTCAATTGACGAGCAAGGTCCTCGCTATGATCGACAGTGGATGTTGGTCGACGAAAGAGGGCGCTTCATTTCGCAACGAGAGCTGCCTCAACTGGCGCAAGTAAAAACTGAAATCGACGATCATAAAAATATTCTTCATGTGGCTTTACCTCGAGGAAATTTTGAAATTCCTTTGCCCGCGCTTTCTGGATCTTCCTCCGAGTCCGACGAAATTCCTGCACAGGTGCAGATTTGGCAAACCGAATTGTTGGCTGATATTGAACATCCTGAAATCAACTTAGCCTTTTCGAATTTTTTAGAAAGAAGTGTGAGATTGGTCCGTTATACTGATCAGTCCCATCGCAGTCTCAATTCCTTAAATCCCAACTTCGCACCAGAAACTCGATTCGCAGATTCACGTCCTTTATTGCTGACCCATCAGAGCAGCCTTCAACAGTTGAATAAGGAATTACAGTCGACTTCTTCAGAGCCGATAGAAATCAATCGCTTTCGCCCGAATGTTGTTGTGCAGGGTGGAAAAGCTTACGAAGAAGATCAATTAGAGCGATGGCAAGCGGGTGACGTTGTCTTTTCTCAAAGAAAACCTTGTTCTCGTTGTGTGATGATTAATATTGATCAAAAAACCGGAGAGAATCGCGGACCCGAACCTTTGAAAACTTTATCCCAAACCCGAAAGCAAGAAGGCAAAGTTATTTTCGGCAGCCTGTACATTCCCGAGAACAAAGGCGAAATCAAAGTCGGCGATGAGATTGTCATCTTGTAGTGGAGCTGCCAGTAGGTTGGCTGGATCTAGGCTTATCGGGTGACTGAACGAACTGCCCCGGAAAAACAGAATTTAAATCACTGTCGATCACTGTTGGATCTTCACCCTTAGCACAAGTCTTCGCAGTATCACAAAAAGTTTTTGAATTTAAAAGTTTGAGGATGCGATCGCGGACATACACACCCAGCATAGCCGAGTCGTAACGGCTTTTCAGAGTGTCCAGTTCAAGCCCAACAGTGGCCAGTTTATTTTCAACAATTTCATGATTGAGCATTAAACGATCGGCATTGAGCATTTCTTTTTTTACAGCTTCATAAGCCGCGGTATACTCTTTCGTGATTTCAGCATTATAATTTTTTGCGTTCATTAATGTTTCTGTCTTTTTCTCCATTTGTGATTCCAGATTGCTCAGATTTTTGTAATTCTTTTTTAACAAAGTCTCTTCTTTATCCCTAGCTTCTTCTAGAGCTCGAAGATCATTTTTTGTTTTTTCATAGGAGCTAATATGTTCTTTGAAGGACTCATTGGTGAAAAGACCAAAGATACCACCACGCTTTTTTTCAAAGCTATCAAGGGCTTTTCGTTTATTTTCGATTTGGCTTTGAATGCTTTCAATTTGGTCTTTGTGAGTAATGATTCTGTCTAAGAAAGCATGATCAAGTTCTTTAACTTGCAGTAGCTCTCGGTTTGCTTCGGAGACAGCTTTATCAGCCTGTTGTTTAAGTTCCCAAGGTGTTTGGGCGTAAGCAGTTATTGATAGAATAAAAATAAGAAATAAAAACAACCGCATTCTTTCCCTCCGACGATTCGATTAGTATAACAAGGAAGGCTTCGGAATGAATAGGCCAGCAGACGTTAGTCTTGTCTTAAACCTTTATGAGTGTGTTCATATCACTTGGCTCAACTTTGCTAACCAAAGTCGACGAAATTTTATGAAGCGATTGCGATCTAAGTCTTTAGGAAATGATTGAACCTGTTCGCTGAGAATTGAGTAAAGGCCATTCTTACTCAGCCAAATAGGATAATGATCTAATAAAGCTGCATAAAGTGATGCGAAAAGATCTAATTCTCTTTCGCTCTTGTCTGAATTTAAATTCGCCGCTAAGTGATCGAGTGTTTCCTTTAGATTTACGTTTTTAAATTCAGTAAGGGTCAAATTAAAAAAGTCTAAAATATCTTTGTTCACTAAATCGCGACAACCTCTTTAATCTCAGGATAAAGCTCTTTCAATCGACCTTCGATCCCATCTTTCAAAGTGGCTTGCGAACTTGGGCAGCCAGCGCAAGATCCCTTCATATGCAGATAAACGATTTGGTTTTCATAGCGATTAAAAACAATGTCTCCACCATCCAATGCGACAACAGGGCGAATTTCACGATTGATGGTTTGTTTGATTTCTTTGACTAAGGGGGAATCATTGGGATCTTCATCGTTAGCTGTCGCTAAGTGGGCAACCTCAACGACGATAGGTTCACGTGCATCCAAATGCTCTTGGATCAATCGGCTTAAAGGTTCAGCTAAGATTTCCCAATCGACCCAGTCTTGTTTGGTGACGGTTACAAAGTCAGGTCCAATAAAAACCGAGCTTGTCCAAGGAAAACCAAAAATCTTAGCAGCTAGGGGGGATCGTTCGGTCTCTTGAGCACTAGGAACTTCGAAGCCTTGCGAAGTCACTTGAAAGGGCAAATTGAACTTTAAAGTCGCAGGATTAGGTGTGCTCTCGTAAGCGATTTTTGATGTTGGGCCGAGTGTTGAATTGGACATAGTTTCGGGAGTCTCCATGGTTTACCTCGTGAGCCTTATCACTACACGAAGAATTCACGACGGACAAGTGTGTTAAATGTTTCAAATTCTTGATTAAAACCCTCGTCTTTAATAGTTTCATGTCTTTCAAAATTAATAAAAAGGGAGAGGTTATGACACCAAGAGTAAGAGAGATATTAAACTGGTACGGGGCTGACAATCCAGGCGTTCTGAGCAATTTAGCTCGGATCATGAATACGGGGCTTTTGCGAGGTACAGGCAAAATGGTCATCTTGCCTGTCGATCAAGGTTTTGAACACGGTCCCGCTCGCAGTTTTGCGATGAATCCAGATGGTTATGATCCTGCCTACCATTTCGAATTAGCTATCGAGTCCGGTTGTAATGCTTACGCGGCTCCCTTGGGTGCGCTTGAAGTTTGCGCTCGTGATTTCGCCGGAGAAATTCCACTGATCTTGAAAATCAATAACTCTGACAGTTTGTACTCTTCGAAATCACCGATTTCTGCTCTGACATCATCGATTGATGATGCTCTTCGATTGGGTTGCTCAGGAGTTGGCTTCACTATTTACCCAGGATCTGGCGAACGTAAACAAATGTACGAAGAAATTAGGCATGCTTCTAGTGAAGCGAAAAAAGCGGGTTTAGCCGTGATCATTTGGTCTTACGCTCGTGGTGAACAACTTTCGAAAGAGGGAGAAACGGGAATTGATGTAATTTCTTACTCCGCTCATGTTGCTTGTCAGTTGGGTGCTCACATTGTGAAAGTAAAACCGCCGACAGCTCATATCGAGCAGGCCGCGGCGAAAAAAGTTTACGAAGCTCAAGGGATCAAGATTACAAATATGGCCGATCGAACTCGCCATGTGGTGCAATCTTGTTTCAATGGCCGTCGCATCGTTATTTTCTCGGGAGGAGAAACCAAAAGCACTCAAGAGCTTTTACAAGAAATTCGCGATATGGCTCAGGGTGGATCTTTTGGCAGCATCATGGGACGCAATGCTTTTCAACGTCCTAAGAAAGAATCAATTCAACTTTTACGTGATGTGATGACAGCTTTTGCTGGAAAAGCTCTATGAACAGTTCCGACAATCCGCTAAGAGCCGAAAAAAGAAAAAAATTATCCCAACTTCGTGAAAAGGGAATTAATCCCTATCCTTATTCCTTTGCGCGAACAGCTCACGCTGCTGATCTGGTGAGAGATTTTTCTCATTTGGTCGCCGGTGAAAAAAAGGTCGAGACTCACTTTGCAATTGCGGGTCGATTGATGACTCAAAGATCTATGGGAAAGGCTGTTTTCTTCAATGTGCAAGATCAATCAGGTTCACTTCAAGTTTATTTGAAATTGGAAGAAATGGATCCACAGCAAAGAACGGCTTTTGATCTTGTGGATCTTGGCGATATTGTCGGCGTTAAAGGTTATATTTTTAAAACTCAAAAAGGAGAGCTGTCTTTGTACTGCCAGCACTTTGAAATGCTGACAAAAACTCTTGAGCCTTTGCCTGAAAAATTTCATGGCGTTCAAGATGTCGAAATTAAATATCGCCATCGTCATTTGGATTTAATTACGGATCCAGATTCGCGCAAAGTTTTTGAAACTCGTTCAAAAATCATTTGCGAGATTCGTCGTTGGCTGGATGATCGGGGTTTCTTGGAAGTTGAAACTCCAACTTTGCAACCTTTATATGGCGGTGCTTCGGCACATCCATTTTCAACTCACCATCGCGCTTTAGATATGAAGTTGTACATGAAGATCTCTCCTGAGCTTTATTTGAAACGTTTGCTCGTGGGCGGGTTTGAAAAAGTTTACGAAATTGGAAAAAATTTTCGCAACGAAGGTATTGACCGTTCTCACAACCCCGAGTTCACCATGCTGGAGTGGTACGAAGCTTATACGGATTACAATTATCAAATGGATCAGTTTGAAGAGTTGATTTCTGATTTGTGCAAAAAAATCAAAGGATCAACAAAATTCACTTATCAAGATAAGGAAATTGATTTCACGCCACCTTGGAGAAGACTGACCGTGATGGATGGAATTCGCGAATATGCGAAGGTTGATCCTGAAGCTATTAGCGACGAAGAACTTTTCCAAAAAATTAAAAAGTTCGGATCTAAGCTGGCAGCTCCAGCAAGTCGTGGTGAAATGTTGATGCAACTTTTTGAATTTACGGCGGAAGAGCATTGCTGGAATCCCACTTTCATTATGGATCATCCCGTAGAAATTTCTCCTCTGACAAAGCATCATCGTAAAGACAAACGCCTTGTCGAACGCTTCGAACCTTTTGCTGCGGGAATGGAAATTGGCAATGCCTATTCCGAGTTGAATGATCCTGAAGAGCAAAGAGCACGTTTGAAAGAGCAAGAGTCAAAACGCACGGTGGATGAAGAAGCTCATCCCATGGATGAAGATTTTTTGATGGCCATCGAAACGGGCTTGCCCCCCACGGGCGGAGTCGGGGTTGGTATCGAAAGAATCGTGATGATTTTAACGGATCGACCCAGTATTCGCGACATTATCTTCTTCCCAACAATGAAAATTAAATGAGGTCTTTTTTGCAGCTACGCCTTCAGCCTTTTGCCATGATCATGATGACCTTTTTGTTAGCTTGTCAGCAAAAGCCAACTCAAATGATCACGCAAAAAAAAGTGATGCCTAAAGAGACTTCAGTATCTTCATTGATCAGTGATGAAACGGTCATTTTGGATGTCAGAAATCCTTTTGAATATTCAGCGAATCGCATTCCGAGCTCGATCAATGCGCAGTGGAGCGATTTCACTTCATCCAGTCCAGAGACTCGTGGCGTTTTGCAATCTGATCTTTTTGCGGTAGCCCGTCGATTGGCTTTGTGGGGAATTGATCCTCAGACGCCCGTATTAGTGGTAGGAAAAGGACTTGATGGAAAAGGGGAAGAGGGTCGGGTCGCTTGGATGCTAACCCATTTAGGAGTTAAGAAAGTTAATATTGCTCGCTATGATTTATTTCGGGGACGAGTAGTTAGCCTGGAAGAAAATGAACCTCTTCCTAAAAACAAAGAAACTTGGATGCCCAGTGATGCCGGCCTTTCTGAATTAAAGTGGCCCGATTTTGTCGATAAGTTGGTTCCCCATCGCTATAACTTTAAATTTTTAAAGCCTTACCTGGTTGATGGGAAAGAAGGAAATCGCGTCGGTCGTTTCCTCAACTCCACCCTGAGATTTGTGGACGTTCGCAGCCCTGCCGAGTTTCAGCGTTTTAACTTGCAGCAATTGGATCCTAAATTTCAATTAACACACATCGAGTGGAAAAGATTTTTCTTGCCCAATGGCACTGTTCGACCCGAGACTTTTAATGATCTCCAAAAAATGGGTTGGGGTGATGAAGATGAAATCATCCTGATCAGCGAAGATGGTCTAAGCTCGGGCGCGGTGACATTTGCTTTACATCAGTTGGGATTCACACGCGCTCAAAATTTTTCCGGGGGCTACGTGCAGATTGAATACGAAATGGGACGGAAAGCTGTCGCCAAAAAGCCAAAGGAAAATAAATCAAAGAAGAAGTCAAAAAAATAAATTATTTCCAAGGAGGGGATAGTGAGCCTAAGGAAACTAAAGTCCATGGTCTTTCTGGCTGTGTTTATAACAGCTCAATTTGTAGTAGCTGCAAGTTTCGAGTTAGAGAGCGGATTTAATGCGACTCAAGAAAAAACTTTGCGCGCGGATTTGAATGCTCTGGCCTCCTTAAATATTGAATCCACGGATCCCTGGTTTCAAAAAATCTTCGGTGGGTCTTCAGGTCGTCATGTTTATAATTATTTAGATGAACGGGTGAATTATTTTATTCCATGGACCAGCGATATTACAGGAAGTGTGTGGCCCGCTCCTTATTTTCCTCCACCCACAGAAATGCGAGACGCCAACGGCAAAGTCATTGCGGCCTTAAGCGCTTACAATATGGGAGCCGATTTATTTTTTATTAACCTTAAGTATTGGGATGATTATACAACTGTTTATTTACTGAACTCTTTCAGTCGACGATTAAAGCTCGACAGTCCTCGAGTCGGCTTAGTGGAAATTGGTCCTCGTTATTTTGAGCGTCTAAATCCTGCGGATCCCAATCAAAAAATTCCAACCTCGCGAATCGAACGGATGGCACTGTTAGTTCACGAAGCTCGCCATTCCGACTGCAGTGGTGGCTTAAATCGTCCCGATATCGATCGAGTTCGTTATGGCCGCCCCATCGAAAATTTGCAATGTGGTTATGCTCACGTAAAGTGTCCTGTGGGACATAAGTTCGAAAATATTGAAGCTTGTGAAAATTTAAAATGGGGAGCTTTTGCTGTCGAATCCGTTTTTCTTTCGGCCATCGTTAATTCGTGTAAAAATTGTTCAGCCGAAGACATCAGCGAAGCTCGGGCCATTTTGCAAGTGCGTCGATCCCAGGTTTTAAATTGGGATCAGCTTCATAGCGGAACAGCAGGGGAACCTGATATGAGCAGTCGTGGAGCTAATTGGGATAAATAAAAACTTCTATTCGCCTTGTACCCATGAGTTGTGGGATTTCCATCCTTCTTCTGAATCTTCGAACACATGGTCCACTTGGCCTGTGTAAGTGTTATCGTTGAGTCGACCCAGTTCCCCCAGCTCGCGTATGAAAAACACACAGACTTTTTTTCCTGAAAGAGATGTAGCTTGCTCTAATAATTTTTTTGCGCCGAGAGTTGTATCTGAATAAATCCATATTTTACGATGTTCAGTTATTGAATTAACTTTTACGGCTTCTGAATCATTAGTAAACTCGTTGGCCTCGGGGCTTTGAGCAACAGAGATCACATAACCGCAACTCACATCAGCTTGCGCCTGCAGGCTTAGTAGTTGAATCAGTCCAAAAGCGATAAGTAATGAAAAACGTTTCATAAGGTTTCTCCCTGAATATGGAACTTCGGATTTGCAAGATTTGCGTAAAGGCCTTCTTGCTTCAATTAATTACAGAGAGGCTGGCCTTGTTTAAAATTTTGACAGAGGCCCAAATCGGGCACTCATGATGTGGAGAATTTATTTTATGTCTTGGAATTCAGTGGATCGGCCGGCAGGGCGCCGAGGAGTTGAATCAAAACACTTTTGATAATCCCCGATGGTTTTAGAAGCGCCACATTTTTTTAAGTCATGAGATGAAAAAGTTTTATTTTTCATCGAGACAATGCATTTGTAGCGGTCGGCATCACTGTCGTCGGGATGGCGTGTGCAAAAATCCAAAGTTTCGGGATTAAATTTTCCACCAGGAATTTGTTTCCAACACTTTAAAAATAAGTCATCGTCGTTCAGTTCGTTGCAGGCTGCAGCCGCATACCAGTCCAAATCGTTACTGGCGGCAAACTGCACACAGGAATTTTTTGCAGTTTCACTGACGATGCGTTCACAAAGAGATTTAGGGTCTTTGGGATCAAGTGCATAGGTGAGCAAAGGAATGGCTAGTATCACAAGATAAGACTGAATCAACAATTTGATCACGAATTTAACCCGCTGTTTTGAGTTTAAAAAGCACCGAATGCATGGCCTTGAGCATATCAGGATCGTAGCGGCCAGCTAACTTTTCTTTCATCATCTGAACGGCATCAAAAGGCTTCATTGGAATATTGTAAGATCGTTGGGTGGTCATGGCGTCATAGGTGTCAGTGATCGCAACAATGCGAGCGTAGGGATGGATTTCATTTCCTGAAATCTGTTGGGGGTAGCCATTGCCGGCCCAAGATTCATGATGTTCAAAGCAGGCGGCCTTCATGGCATCGGTGATATTGGGATTTTGATTCAGGATCATCAAACCAAATTGAGGATGTCTTTTCATCTGCTCCCACTCGATCTCATCCAGCGCGCCCTTCTTGCAAAGGATATCCAAACTAACATTGCGTTTACCAATATCATGAAACAAACAGCCAAGTCCTAGCTCTTCAAGATCTTTAGGATTAAAGCCTAAGACCGAGCCTAAACCTAAAGCGTAGATGCCCACATCAAGTGAATGATTGTAAGTGTAAAAATCGTGGCCGGATAAACTGATAAGGTAGCCCATGCTCTCGGGTTGTTTTTCCATGAAATCAATAAAATCGGTAATGATGGGTCGAGACTCATCCAGGGCTTTGTTCACATCGGGATTTTCAAAAAGATCTTCCATGATGGCCAGGGAAGATTCGCGCAGAATGCGAGCTTTTTCATTCGGGGCTAAGGTGTCCGAATTCATTTCCTCGCGCACCCACAGACGATATTTTTCTTTGTCTTCGAGTTTGATGAAAAACGAATTTCCGGTATCTCGCTGATGAAGTTGTTCAATTTTTTCGTCGGCAATTCTATCGCCAACTCTTCGGTAGGTGACCAAGCGGTTATCTATTTTCAGAAAAATTTCAAAGGTTGTCACTTTGTCAGGACGAATTGTACTCAATCGAATGCGAAAATATTCCTCAGTGCTCATGCCCTGATTTTGTCAGGTTTTTGTTGATTCGAAAATGAAAAGGTTTAAAATGTTTTCTTATGGCCCTTCGTCCAGATACAGACGTGCAATTCATCAAAGGTGTTGGCCCGAAATTAGCCGAAGTGCTTGGTCGTCGTGGAATTCGCACGGTCAAAGATTTGCTCGAGTTTTATCCTCGTGGTTACGAAGATCAAAGAGCCGCAAGAAATATCGCTAGTCTTAAAGCCGACGAGATTGTCAGTTTGAAAGCCCAGGTGGTCAAAGTTCACGCCCTTAATCTGGGGCGCTCACATCGAAAAATGTATGACGTTGTGGTGCGCGATGCTTCGGGGCAGATTCACTGTAAGTATTTTCGTGTTCCCTACAAAGGATACTTCGAGAGGTTCAGTCCATTTAAAGAAGTCCGAGTCGTTGGTAAAGTGATTGAATACCGCGGCCGCATTGAATTTCATCATCCCGATATTCGTGACATAGAAGTCGAAGAAGAACTTCAGGATGCATTGATCCCTCTGTACACAGAAATCGAAGGAGTGAGTTCAAATAAACTTCTTAAGCTGATCCGTTTGGTTTTCGAGCAAGTGAAGTCGACACCTGATTTTTTTACGGAAAATTTACCAATGTGGATTCGGGAAAAATATAAGTTAATTCCTCGTGAGCTAGCCTTAAAGCAACTTCACCAGCCGCCGGCAGAGCTTGCTAAAGACTATTTTGAAATTAAGAGCCCGTCCCATAGAAGAATTATTTTTGATGAGTTCTTTTGGTTAGAACTTTTTTTAGCTGCTCGAAAATCGGGATTTAAAAAAGAAAAAGGTCCATTGATCAAGGGCGATGGTCGGCTGGTCAAAAAAATCATTCAGTCCTTACCTTTTCAGATGACGGCTGCGCAGAAGCGCGTTTTCGAAGAAATAAAAAAAGATCTCACTTCAAACAGCTGCATGCACCGTATGGTGCAGGGGGATGTAGGAAGTGGGAAAACCTTGGTTGCTTTTCTAGCTACTGTCACCGCTGCCGAGAGTGAATTTCAGTCTTGTTTGATGGTACCCACTGAAATTCTAGCTGAGCAGCACTACTTAAATGCAAAGCAGGTACTTGGCGGAGCTGGGCTGCGTGTCGGATTGCTCACGGGAAAAACAAAAACAGCGGAACGACGAGAAATCTTAGCGGCTCTTTCGCAAGGAAAATTGGATTTGCTGATCGGGACCCATGCTCTTATCGAGGACGAGGTTAAATTTTTAAAACTGGGTTTGGTGATGGTGGACGAGCAGCACCGATTCGGAGTCGAACAGCGAGGAGTGCTCAAGGGTAAAGGAATTTCTCCTCACTTTTTAGTTATGACAGCAACGCCGATTCCGCGGACATTAGCGATGACTGTTTATGGGGATTTAGATGTTTCGATCATCGATGAGATGCCGCCGGGACGTTCGCCGATACAAACGCGAGTGATTTATCAGAACAAAAGAGTGCAGGCGCTTGATTTTCTTCAAGAGCAGATCAAGAAAGGCCGCCAAGCCTATATGGTTTATCCTTTGGTGGCCGAGAGCGAAAAAATGGATCTTAAAAATGCTGTCGATGAATACGAAAAACTTAAGGATCAATTTCCCAATGTGCGGTGGGCCTTATTGCATGGAAAAATGAAATCCGAAGAAAAAGAACAAGTCATGGCCTCCTTTCGAGCTCATCAAGTTGATGTCTTAGTTTCTACAACCGTCATCGAAGTTGGAGTCGACGTCCCGAATGCCAATATGATGATCATCGAGCATGCGGAAAGATTTGGCCTTTCCCAGCTTCATCAGCTGCGAGGTCGAGTCGGCCGGGGTGAGCACAAAAGTTTTTGCATTCTGATCATGGGTTACGCCGTCTCGGACGAAGGACGACAGCGAACCGAAATGATGGAAAAAACCACAGACGGCTTTAAGATTGCTGAATTTGATTTAGAGATGCGGGGTCCCGGTGAATTTTTGGGGACTCGGCAATCAGGTCTGCCGGGATTTCGAATGGCGAATCTAGTGCGGGACGTGGGGATCCTTCAAGAAGCTCGCGAAGCGGCCTTCGAGGTCTTGCGTCGCGATCCCCATTTATCTCAGAGCGAACATTTCAAGCTTAAAGAAGAACTTTTAAAAACCCATGGTCCATTAGCCCTGGCGGGAATCGCCTAATTTCTACTCGTAAGTCCGAACCAAAAATAGCTCGCCAAAAGTCCTACCTAAAATTTTGTCGGATATCACTCGCGCTCCGCCGCAGGACCCCATAATTCTTTAACAAATTTTTATACATAAACTACATTCTATTTATAAACTTAAACATGTTTATCAATACAATATAGTTTATAAACATGTTTATGTTTATAAACTATATTATTATTACGACGAGAATCGATCATTTTCAGTCCGTAACTTGAAAGACTGTTCATTGTGTTTGAGAAATCATCATGACCTTCAAGAATTAAAAAATAAGTTTCAATCATCAAAGATAGTGTAAATTAATCAAAACTCGGGTAGAGTCTTAAGCTCTGAAGTACTTATGCGGAACGTTATGCCCTCGAAAGGGGGCTTATACATGAAAATAAGCAGGTAAATTTTTCAGATGAAGCCTAAGGAAATTGATAAGTTGTGTCATTTTTGCTATAAAGGTGAGGGTTTTGACTAGATATCTAAGAAAGAGGTGGGGTGCATGGTGACATTCAATGTCGGTGATAACGCTGTTTATCCTGGTCATGGAGTCGGAAAGATCCTCTCAATCGAGACCAAAGAAATTTTAGGGAATAAACAGACTTTTTATTCTATCCAAATCGTTGAAACGGGCATGAAAATCATGATTCCTAAAGACAACGTAGCTTCTGTTGGACTTCGTCCAATCATTTCAAAGAAAGAAGCCGATCACGTTTTAAGCATTCTCAAAGAGAAAGACGTTAAAATTGATACTCAGACCTGGAACCGTCGCTACCGTGAATACATGGAAAAGATCAGAACAGGCTCTGTTTTTGAAATTGCAGAAGTTTTAAGAGATCTGTTCCTTCTTCGTGTCGACAAAGAGTTAAGCTTTGGCGAAAGAACTATGCTCGATAAGGCTCGTAACCTTTTGATGAAAGAACTGATACTTTCAACGAGTGAAGCTGAGCTTTTCCAAGAAGAAGAAGTTAAAGCCATCTTTGGCATCGGCCACAACTAAGTCTTAGCCTATTCAAGTTATAATTTATTGCGTTCTAAGCATCTCGAGGTCTACAGCGGTAGGCCTCAGTCGCTTGATTTTCTACTGACTTTCAGGGACTCTTAAAGAAACCCTTTTTTAATCCCGGGAGTCTTCGTGAGTTCACCTGTTCCAATCAAAACCTCTGGCAAAGTCCGTGTTCGTTTTGCACCTTCTCCAACTGGTTATCTTCATGTGGGTGGTGGGCGCACGGCCCTGTACAATTATCTTTTTGCTAAACATTTTGGCGGCGAATTTATTCTTCGGATCGAAGATACAGATCAAGCTCGTAACACCATTGAGTCCTTAAAGATGGTGATCGAAGATCTTCAGTGGCTGGGCTTGCATTGGGATGAGGGTCCTGACCCGGTGACTTTAGAAGATAAAGGACCCCATGGCCCTTACAAACAATCGAAGCGTCTTGATATTTACAAAAAATATGCAGATCAGTTAATCCAATCGGGAAAAGCTTATTACTGCTTCCTGACGGACGCGGAGCTCGAAGCGCAAAGAGAAAGCGCCATGAAGGGGGGGCGTCCTCCTCATGTGCAATCTCCTTATGAAGAATGGCCTCTTGAAAAATCTTTAGCGCGGCTTCAGGCCGGCGATAAGGCTGTTGTTCGGTTTCGAACGAAGCCATTAAAAAAAGACTACCTCCTTCAGGATCTCGTGCGGGGAGAAGTGCGGTTTCCTTCTGATATGGTTGGAGATTTTGTTATTCTTCGCAGTGATGGAATGCCTGTTTATAATTTTTGCTGCGTCGTTGATGATTACCTGATGAAGATCAGCCATGTTTTTCGCGCTGAAGAACATTTGCCGAACAGTTTAAGACAGTTGATGATCTATGAAGGGCTCAATTGGGAATTGCCGCAATTTGGTCATGTCAGTTTAGTTCTTGATGAAGACCGACAAAAACTTTCGAAACGAAAAGGGGCAACCAGTTGTCATCAATTTCATGAAGAAGGCTATTTGCCGGAGGCCTTGAAAAATTTCATCGCCTTGCTGGGATGGAGCCATCCTGAGGGTAAAGAAATTCTTTCGATGGAAGAAATGATCGCGGGATTTAATGGCGAAAGATTAAATCCTGCAGGAGCGGTTTTCGATGGGACAAAACTAAAGTGGATGAACGCTCAGCATCTTCGCGCATTACCTAATGAAGACTTGTGGAAACTGACCGAGCCTTTTCTGAAAAAGGCTGGCGTGCATGTCCTGGATGACAAATCCTGGCAGATGAAGAGCATAGAAACATTTAAGACGTCGATGGAAACCTTACAGGACGCTGTAGCCTTGTACCAAAGTTTGGATGATAAACAATTTTCTGTTGATGGAACTTCTGCGGAAGTGCTTGGCTGGGAACCTACAGCTAAAGTTTTACAGACATGGAAAGATCTGCTGTCGAATGATCCCTCTGAATTTTTGAGTGAAGGCGATTTTTTAAAGATTCAAGATCAGGTGAAAGAAAAAGCGGCCGTGAAGGGAAAAAATTTATTTCAACCCATTCGCGTGGCTGTTATCGGGAAGCCCCACGGGACCGAGTTGAAAATCTTGGTGCCCTTGATTTCAAAGAAGTCGCTGATTCACCGAGCTGACCAAGTTTTAAATTCAATTAAGGGATAACAATGGCTTTGAAAGTTTATAATTCTTTAACGCGCATCAAGGAAGAGTTCCTTCCCTTAAATCCCCCCGCCGTGAAAATGTACGTCTGTGGTCCAACTGTTTATAATTTTCTTCACGTCGGAAATTTTCGTGTTTACGTGGTTTTTAATTTGGTTAGAAATTGGCTCGAAAGCCAACACGGCTATGACGTGACTTTTGCAATGAATTTTACAGATGTGGATGATCGTATCATCGAAAGATCTCACGAAGAAAAAATTCCTTCTGAAGAAGTTGCCGAAAAATACATTGTCGAATTCAAACAGGACTTCCAGGCCTTGGGACTACGTCCACATGAAATGAATCCCAAAGTGACCGAATGCATGCCCGAGATCACGGACTTTGTAAAAGATTTGGTTCAAAAAGAGAAAGCTTATCAGGCTGACGGGGATGTTCTTTTCGCTATTGATTCTTTTGCTGAATACGGAAAACTTTCGGGACGTCGACCTGAAGATATGATCGCTGGAACTCGTGTTGAAATTGATCAAAAAAAGAAAAATCCCATGGACTTTGCTTTGTGGAAATCAGCAAAGCCTGGAGAACCCTTTTGGGAGTCAGATTGGGGCCCAGGGAGACCAGGTTGGCATATTGAATGTTCCGCAATGATTCTTAAACATTTAGGGGAACAAATTGATATTCACGGTGGGGGAATGGATTTGATTTTTCCTCATCACGAGAATGAAATTGCTCAAAGCGAAGCTTGCACCGGAAAACATTTTGTTCGCTATTGGATGCACAATAATATGTTGAACTTTAGCGGGCAAAAGATGTCCAAGTCTTTAGGGAACTTCATCACTGTTCGTGAATTTTTAAAAACTTATCCAGCCGAAGTTTACAAGTGGATGATTCTATCGGTGCACTACAGATCTGTTTGTGATTTTGGAGAGGATGCCGTTCATCGCGCTGTCGGCGGGCTCGCTAAAGTCTATTCGGCGCTGGCCGTGGCCGAGAGCTATGGAGCTTGGAAAGCTGAAAATACTAACCTGGTAGCTAAAGATCCTGCCTTTGATAAGGTAGCCGATGCGGTCTGGTTAAAAGCAATTGAAAGCTTAGACGACGACTTTAATACTCCGGAAGCTTTTGCGGCTCTCTATGAGCTGATTCGGCAATTTAACACTCAGGTTAAAAGAGGACTTAAAGCATCTCCACAGTGGCTGGCCAAGTCTTTAATTTTTAAAAACATGGTGCAAAAAATTGGTCAGCCTATGGCGCTTTTCCAAGAGCAGCCCAGTGTCTTTTTACGTCGGTTGGACGATTTACTTTTACAGAAGACTCAACTTTCGCGAGCTGAAATTGATGTTTTAGTCACAGAGAGAAGTCAGGCCCGTGCTGAAAAGAATTTCAGAAGATCGGATGAGCTTCGAGATCAATTATTAGCTATGGGAATTTCTGTCAGCGACGGGACAGATGGCACTCATTGGGAAGTTTTAAAATAATTTAGGAAAAGCGATGAAAGAAATTTATCTGAACTGGGGAACTCTGGCTAAAACTTGGCCCGAAGTTCTTCAAAAAATGCAAGACTACGAAAACGAGTATGAAGTGAATCCCACCATTTCGCTTTTTAACACTTGGGAACGAGTCTGGAAAGTTCAGTGCGAAGTCGCGGATTTTTTTCAAGCTCGGCCGCAAGATTTATTCTTTCGTCACAATGTGACGGTGGCAATGAATGACTTTTTAATGGGGGTGCAAATTCCTGCTGGGGATTTGGCCATGACGGATCTTGAATATGGAGCCGTTGCCAATATTCTTCGTCTTCGTGCAGAACGGGATAAAAGGCCATTGCATTTGGTGCAAGTTCCCGTGGGCGAAGAATTACAGAGTGCAGATCAATTGATTGATCTTATTTTAAAGCAACTGCCGTCGAGCACAAAACTACTTTTAGTGAGCCACGTGATGACGGGCTCGGGCCTTAAAATTCCCGTGAAAGAATTGGCCCGTCGAACGCGAGAACGAGGAATTCTTTTGGCCGTCGATGGAGCTCACGGGCCTGGCGCCACTGATTTAAAGTTTGATGAACTTGATGACGTCGACTTTTACGGGGGCAATCTTCACAAGTGGATGAGGGGTCCCAAGGGGACGGGTTTTGGTTGGGCTCCAAAGCGGAATCATGCTTTGATGCGTCCCTTGATGGCGACGTGGACCACTTTTGAAACTCCCGAGCGGTTTACTGGTTTTGCTGATCAGGAAATTTGGTGTGGTTCAATGCTTATGTCTTACTGTTTAAATTGGTCAGCCTTTTATGCGCTTTCAGACACAATAAAACTATGGCAGTCCAAGGGAAAAAATAAAATTCTGTCAGAGCTGCAGGCTCGTCGTGATTTTGTCCAAGAGCAGGCCGAGAAAATTTTAGGTTTTAAACTTTTATCGCCTCGGGCCTCGGCATTGCAAAGCCCCTTGGTTACTTTTGAATTGCCAAAAACCCATGTTTCAAAGAATTACCAAATTATCCACGAACTTCAGGCTCAAAAAGGAGTCACGGTGTCTATCACTCCATTAAAGGAGACCTTCGCTTTGCGATTCACCGTTCATGTGGATCTCAAAAACGAGGAAATCTTAGAGGGTTTAAACCGGGTTCGCTCTTATTTTTTCGAGTGATTTTCACTCATTTCAGCAGACCAAAGCCCGTAACGAAAGCTGAAGACTGCGTTATACCGATTATACATCATCACTGAAATCATTGGCCCTTTAGCGGGTTGATCATTCGTTTTACAGGTTATGTAATTAATTCATCAGTACCAATTTTAAAAGCGAGAGATTTGATCTTAGCAGGCATATCAATTGCTTAACTCAGGAGAAGTTTATGAAATCGAAAACGTCTTTTCTTTTTTTAGCCTCTGGATTTGTGGGTGCAACGATTCTTTTGGCGGGAATCAGTTGTCACGCTATTGATCTTAATAAATTGAAAGAAAGTTATAACATTCCAACGGATCTGGACATGGCCTATTGGAATGAGTCTTATCAGGAGCGCATTAAGAATTGGAAGTCAGCTCCTTTAGAAAATCCCTGCATTAAAAAAGGAACTTCCATCGTGGTTCATACCTATAGCCATCGACTTTATCTTTGCGAGAATGGACAAATGGCGACTCACTTTCACGTGGCCATTGGTCGAAAAGGGATTGAGAAAAAAGCAGAAGGTGATTTAAGAACTCCGGTTGGAACTTACAACCTTTCCTCACCTCGATCGTCTGATGATTTTGGAATGTTTATTCCTGTGGCTTACCCAACTTTAAGTCAGCGTAACCGCGGGTATTCGGGTGGAGCGATCGGAATTCATGGACCTTATTTTAAATTTTTTCAAATGTGGAGTTTCATCAACGTTCTGTTGGATTGGACCCAAGGCTGTATCGCCGTGGGAAGTAATTCCGAGATTGAAGCGATTTCGAGCTGGGTGAGTCGTCAGCCAAAAGTGGCTGTGCATATTTTCGATGAAAGATATCAAAAATAATTCCTGAGGAGGACATTATGGATCGTGGGCTGAAGAGACAAAATAATATTTCAAAACTGACTTCGATGCTTTTGGTCGGAACTCTTGTTCTCTTAACAGCCTGTTCTAACGATTCTAAGCCTGAAGCTCATCCTCATACAGGTCATGCTGATATTGAAAATCAGGTGACCCCTGTCAGCGGGCAGATCAGTCAGAAAACTTCGAAGGGAACTTTGGCCTACGTTTATTCAGAGCGTGTTCGTGCTCGCACAAGTCCCGAAGTCAGTGAGACAAACTTAGCTGGTGTTTTGGATCTGAACGATCAGGTGAGCATCCTAGATGCAACACCGGTAGGCGCTGAAAAATTTGTGAAGGTGCAAGTTGCATCAAGCAAAGGAATTTCTAAAGGACAAACAGTCTATGTTTCTTCAAAATATTTAAGTGCAAGCAAGAGAACTTTGAAAAAAGAAGAAGCGGCCCATTTAAAATATTTTATGGTGCAGAACTTAGCCACGGAAAAAGTTCGTATTTACGAGCGTGTTGCTCACAATCAAGTTTACACCAACAAGTTAGTTTTCGAAGCCGATATGGTTGCCGGTGAAGACGACGATGGAACACGATCAAATGTTGGGATCTACCGCATCGACCGTTGGCAAAAGTTTTATGAAGATGGAGCTAAAAAATATCCGGCCTGGTATCACCCGAACTACCCGCAAGTACCACAACCCGGTGCAAGTCGTACAAGTTGGTTTGACTCAGATTTTATGCCTGGTGGACGTGGTGATGCTCGTGGAGCTTTTGGATGGTACACGGCGATCGTAGGACCTAATGCTTCGGCTCAATGGACTCATGGAACTATGGGTTGGGGTGCTGACCATGACGAATTTATCACTTTTAAAACGGGATTCAGTGCCAAATTTTTAAATCTTTTCACTTCAATCCGAAGCCATGGTTGTTCTCGTATCGATAATGAAGCCATTGCGTACATTCGTCATTTGCTTCCTCCGGGATCGACGATGGTTAAAATTTATGCTCGGGAAGCTATCCTCAACAAATATCTTCCAGGCTACTCTCAGACTAAACCTCGTTGGGAATATATTTTGACAAAAACAGGCTACGGTAAGGCTGGTGGTTTGACGGCTGATGCGGCGACGGTTATCGCGCAAAATGTGCCTAAATCAGAATGGATCGAGCAAGGGAGCTACTTTGTTGATCAATACCCAGATTATGAAGAGAGTGGAAATCTTTACGATATCAAAGATCATCATTTTAAAGGCCTGTTCCTGGTCGATGATGGGACTTTATATGGTTACGAACATCCCAAAGGCGTTGATCGTGGCGGCATGAAGGACCAAGCGATGCCAAACTACATGATATTCCAGGATTCTTCTGGAAATTAACAAGTAAAAGGTTTTCTTGCGGCGCTCGGAAGAGCGCCGATCTTGTGACTCGACCGACCTCGACAAGAGCTCAGCCTTTTTGATAAAATTGACTCATGGCTGGGCTTCCTAAAAAACGTTTTGAATTAGTTTCTGAATATAAGCCTGCAGGGGATCAACCTAAGGCTATTGAAAATATTGTTTCCAATTTCAGAGCCGGATTAAATCATCAAACTTTGTTGGGCGTTACGGGTTCGGGAAAAACCTTTAGCATGGCCCACACCATTCAGCAACTCAATGAGCCGGCTTTAGTGTTAGCGCCGAACAAAACCTTAGCGGCGCAGTTGTACAGTGAATTTCGTGAGCTCTTCCCCAAAAATACCGTCGAGTATTTCGTTAGCTATTACGATTATTATCAGCCTGAAGCTTACATTCCAACTTCTGACACTTACATTGAAAAAGACTCTGCTATCAATGAGCAGATTGATCGAATGAGACATTCCGCCACAAGATCTTTGTTTGATCGGCGTGATGTTATTATCGTGAGCAGCGTTTCTTGCATTTACGGTTTGGGTAGCCCAGAAGCTTACGAAGGAATGATGATTCAGGTTGTAGCCAATACTCAAATGAAGCGAGATCATTTTTTAAAAGAACTCATTCGCATTCAATACCAACGAAACAACATTGACTTTCACCGCGGCACAATTCGCGTGCGGGGTGATATCGTTGAAATTTTCCCTCCCTACGAAGAGCAGCGAGCCGTGCGCGTGGAATTTTTTGGTGACTTCATCGAAAAGATTTCTTGGATTGATCCTTTGACCGGCGCTACTTTAGAAGAGTTGGACCAAATCGGAATCTATCCCGGTTCCCATTATGCCACCGGAGACGAAAATCTGAAACGGGCGGTGCAGACAATCCAAGTGGAATTGCGAGAGCGAATTCAGGAATTGAATTCTCAGTTAAAATATCTGGAAGCTCAAAGGCTGGAACAGAGAACCTATTATGACATCGAGATGATGGAGCAAATGGGATTTTGCCAAGGGATTGAAAACTACTCGCGGCATTTAACAGGGCGGGGACCCGGCGAGCCGCCTCCCACATTGCTTGAATACTTTCCGAAAAATTTTGTGACTTTTATTGATGAGTCTCATGTGACCGTTCCACAGATTGGTGGAATGTACCGAGGGGATCGATCTCGTAAATCCACACTGGTCGAGCACGGTTTTCGTTTACCCAGCGCTTTAGATAATCGTCCCTTGAACTTCCAAGAGTTTGAAAAAATGATGGACAAGGTGGTCTATGTTTCGGCAACTCCCGGTGAATACGAACTTAAAAAAAGTGAAGGGGTCATTGTCGAGCAAATTATTCGACCTACCGGACTGATTGATCCCGTAGTTGAAGTTCGTCCTGTGAAGTTTCAGGTGGATGATCTGCTGAAAGAAATTCGTGAGCGAATTAAAAAGTCAGAGCGAATCTTAATCACGACATTAACAAAAAGAAGTGCTGAAGATCTGACCGAATATTACGAGAATTTAGGAATTAAAATTAAATATCTTCACAGTGACATCGAAACCATCGAGCGTTCCGAAATTATTCGTGATCTACGGCTGGGTGTCTTTGATGTGTTGGTCGGGATCAATCTTTTACGAGAAGGTTTGGATATTCCTGAAGTGAGCCTTGTCGGTATTACTGATGCAGACAAGGAAGGGTTTTTGCGTTCGGAAAGATCATTGATTCAAACCATTGGACGGGCTGCACGTCATATCAATGGTCAAGTGATTCTCTATGGAGATCGCATCACTCAGTCGATGCAAAAGGCGATGAACGAAACAGAAAGACGTCGTCGCATCCAATCGGATCACAATTTAGCTCACAACATTACGCCAACAACGATCAAAAAGAAAATCCGCGAGGGCTTAGGAGATCTTTTCGATGGCTCTTTGGGAGTGGCCATTTTAGATAAAAACCACAGGCCTGAAAATCGCTACAAAGATTTAAGCGAACGTCCCGGTGAGATTCTCAAAGAAATTGATAAGCTGAAAAAGAAAATGAAAAAACTTTCCGACAATCTGGAATTCGAAGAAGCTTCAAAAGTCAGAGACGAAATCAAACGTTTGCAGATACTTGAGTTGAGCTTGCACAGTGGTGATGAAGTTTCCCGTGCCAGCGAGGAAGTTATTGAGAATCGGGATTCCCATGGCGCTAAAAATTGAGGAACTGAAAGAGCGCATAAAAAATTACCCCATCGAGAGTGGGGTCTATCTCATGAAAAATGCCAACGATAAGATCATCTATGTTGGCAAAGCTAAAAATTTAAAAAACAGAGTGCGAAGTTACTTTGTAGGTATGAATGACCACACAGCGAAAACTCGTCTGTTAGTTCAGAATATTCACAACATCGAATACATTTTAACGAAAACGGAAGTGGAAGCCTTTTTACTGGAAGCTTCCCTGATAAAAAAACATCAACCAAAATACAACATAAGACTTCGCGATGATAAAACTTATCCCTACATTAAGTTTTCCTGGAAAGATGATTTTCCAAGATTGTATCTAAGTCGTACCGTGAAAAAAGACGGCAGTCTTTATTTTGGACCTTACACCAGCGGCTCTGCTGTTTTTGGAACTATTCGATTTTTAAATCGCGTCTTTAAAGTTCGCGATTGTACCGACAGCGTTTTTAAAAGCCGCAAACGTCCATGTTTGACTTACCAACTGGGCCGATGTTCAGCGCCCTGTGTGGCTTATGTCAATCAACATGAATATCGTGATGAAATCGAAGGAGCTTTGCTCTTCTTGAAAGGGCAAAATAAAAAGGTTGTTAAAACGATGACTGCGAAAATGAAAGAGGCCGCAGATCAAGAAAAGTTTGAAGTTGCAGCAAGACTTCGAGACTCAGTTGAATCCATTAAAACGATCTTAGAACGACAGGCCATTATCAATGATAGCTCCGAAAAAGATCAAGATGCTTTGGGATTTTATGGCGATGAGACGGGATGCTTGGTCGAAACCGTTCACGTGCGACAAGGTCGAGTCATTGGAACCCGGGCTCATATGCTCAGTGGGTTGAATCCCAATGATCCTTCGGAAGATGCCAGAGAGTGGTTGGTTTCCTTTTTAAATCAGTACTATGAAGACAACATTATTCCTGACGAGGTATTACTGCCGGTTGATTTGGGTGGCGACATCCATAAACTTTTCGAAAATGTTTTGCACGAACGTTCAGGCCGAAAAACAGTTGTCAAATTCGCAACGGGCGAAAATGCACAAAGACTGACGGAAATGGCCACGCAAAATGCGAAGGCCCATTTTGAAAAACAGAAAAGTGCCCAGGAAGAAAAGCTGCGCGGCCTTGATGAAATTCAAGCCCGCTTAGGATTAGAAAAACAACCTTTACGCATCGAGTGTTACGACATTTCAACTTTTCAAGGCACAGAGACAGTGGCCTCCCAAGTGGTTTTTGAAAATGGTCGTCCTGCTAAAGACCACTATCGTCGCTACAAAATAAAAACTGTGATTGGTACCAATGATTTTGCTTCAATGGAAGAAGTCTTACGTCGACGATTTTCTCACTCGGAGTGGGAATCTCCTGATTTGGTCGTTATTGATGGTGGTAAAGGTCAGTTGAATATCGTTGTTAAAGTTTTAGAAGGTTTGGGGCAAACTCAAATTCCTGTTTGTGGATTGGCGAAAGCCCGCACTGAATCAGATTTTCAAGCGGCTGAAGTGAGTTCTTCCGAAGAGCGAGTTTTTTTACCGGGTCGACAAAATCCCATTATCTTTCGCAGCAACTCTGAAGCTTTGCATATTTTAGCGGGAATTCGTGATGAAGCCCATCGCTTTGCGATCACTTATCATCGTAAGCTTCGGGACAATCGAAGTTTAACGAGTGAATTGGATTACATCATTGGTCTTGGTGAAAAACGAAAAAAAGTTTTACTGGGAGCCTACGGATCTTTGGATGAAATTCGCAATGCCGATGCCGAACAGATTGCAAAGCTGAAAGGGTTCAATCGTGTTTTAGCCGAAAGAGTTTTGCTTCAATTGAACGAGGACGAAAGCGAGGATGCCCTCGCCGTGGAGACTTAATTTTTTTGTTCCTTATCTGCAGTTTCTAAAAATCCAGTTTGCAAGCACTCGAGCAGGCTCGATTTCACGAATATGGGCCTTGCCATGAAATCCATTGCTTGTGGCATTGGGTGGGCAAGATTCAGCCATCTCTTCGTGTCGTACTTGGGGTCCATATTCGCAGGCAATTGTTCGCTTTGCTCTTCTCTTGAACTCGACATTGATTTGGCCTTGTCCAACTTGGAAAACAAAAACATCAATACCGCGTCGTCCGTTTTCTTCATCGGGCCGTGCAAGGGCTGAAAGAGGAATGGGTTGCTGACTAGGTTGGCCGCCGTTAACAACTATGATCTCGCTTCCATTGGCCGCAACGCCAGCGATTCCTTGCGACTTTAAAAAGCCAACAATATTTCGGTCTAGAATTAGGCTGCGGTACATTTTAGAAATACCGTTGTAGTTAGTGCTTTGAAGAATCATTGCCGGAGTTGTGGTTGTGCCATCACATTGAACGACAGTGTTCCATTGTGGCGCTGCGAGAGAATGGGAACCGATGAGACAGCCAAGGACCACCGCAAAAACAGACGTTGTCGTGAAGAATTTTGTATTCTTCTTTTCTAAGTTTCGATTGCAGGTTTTCATTTAATTTCCTTTTTAAGACTCATTATTGAGTTGCTTGTTTATAGTTGCCAAAGAAAAGAAGTGCTGTGCTTTGAAATTCACTTGTTGTGCTAAAATCGTCATTTGCAGTCAATGGAGTATAAATACTTTAAAAGCGTTTATACTCTAGCTGAAAAATTTTAACGGAATTAGAAGTGTGTTAAAAATACAAAAGTAAGTTGAGACTAGCGCTTTTTTCAGATGTTTTAACTCTTCTCAAAGCTCAAACGTCGAAGCCAATTACGTGTATCTGGCTTTTCTCCATACTGAATGTCAGTGATTTCTTTGTAGAGCTGATGTGAAATTGAATTGTCATCGTATTTAAACTTCATCGCATTATCTTCATAAACCAGTTCACCAACAGGTGAAATCACTGCCGCTGTTCCTGTTCCAAAGACTTCAAGCAGTTCTCCTTGAACATGAGCTTTAGCGACCTCTTCGATAGTGATAGCACGTTCTCGCACAGGCTTTCCCCACGACTTGAGCAGCTCAAGACAACACTCTCTTAATCCACCGGGAAGAATTGTTCCCTGCAAAGCTGGAGTGACGATTTCGTTTTTAAAAACGAAGAAAACATTCATTGTGCCGACTTCTTCAATATAACTCTTGTGAACAGCATCGAGCCACAAAACTTGGTCAAAGCCTTTAGGTCGAGCCAAAGTTGCTGCTTGCAAAGCAGAGACGTAATTTGCCGCCGCCTTGACTTCGCCTAATCCTCCACGAGCCGCGCGGATTTGATTTTTTTCAACCCAGATTTTCACAGGCTTCGAACCCGCACTGTAGTAACCCGCAACAGGTGAAAGAATAACAAAAAAAGTGTACTCATCAGCGGGGCGTACTCCCAGGAAAGCTTCACTGCCAATCAAAGTGGGACGAATGTAAAGTGAACTTCCTTTCTCTTTCGGCACCCAGGCGGAATCAACCGCGACTAAAGTTTCAATTCCCTTTAAAAAAAGTTCCTGCGGAACTTCAGGCATGCAAAGTCGAAGTGCTCCTTTGGCCATTCGTTGCGCATTGAATTCGGGACGAAAGATAACAATCTCATTATTTTTATGACGAAAAGCTTTCAAGCCTTCAAACATGGATTGAGCATAGTGAAATACCGCCGCTGCGGGATCCATCGGAAGGGGAGCGTAGGGCACCACCTTGGGATCATGCCAGCCCTTGGCTCTGGTGAAATGAGCAACAAACATATGATCCGTAAAATAACGTCCAAACCCCAGAGGCATTTGAGGTTTTTCTTTGGGATGCTGATTTTTCGTTACGGGTATAATCATGAGCTCTTTCTTCTCACGCTTAAAACAAAAGCGCAATGAGGGGGCTTTGGACTTATGACAGCATGCAAAGGGCTTTTATTTCGTAGAGTTTTTCCGCAGCCTTAGCTAAAGAAGTGAATATGAATTCGAACTTACTTAAGTATTATCATGACGTTTTGGGAATCCGCTTTTTGCCCCAAGATATTTTGTCGAAGCCTGAAGCTTCTGACAAAAAGGAAGTCAGTTCTTTCTGGCGAGAAAAAGAGCAAATCTTGCGTGAAGCGCCCAGGGTTCAGAGCGATTTGCTTTTTATCAGTTGGATTGATTCGGAACATGAAGAAAGTCTGTTTGCTCAACCTCATTGGGATCTCTTCGAAAAAATGAAGAAAGCCATGGGCTTGTCAGGAATTGAAACAGTCATTCTTGAATATGTGGGTTCATCTAGCCACGAACTTTTTCATGATCTCTTGCAAATGAAAATCAAAGTCGCCGTGCTGTTGAAGAAAAATCCCGAGAGAAGTGATTTTAAGATTTGCCCTGAATTTAAGTTCATCGAAACTTATTCTCCCCAGACTTTGTCCCAGCAAGCTCCGTTGAAAAAAGACACCTGGGACGATTTACAAAAGATCATGAAAGAATTTAAAAACTAGACTGCCCAAGCTCTAGGCGATGCGATGGGATTAAAAGGTGAGATCAATCCTTTTTATCATCGGAATTGGCTTGTTTCAGTCAGTGGCGACCTCAGCGAACACGGGAGATGTCTCTATCGTTCGCGTTCGTTTGTTAAGCCAACAAAACCAACTTGAAATTGAAGGTGAGGGCATCACTTTCAACGGTAAAGAAGAGTTTATTAAGTCCGTGAGCGTTCCCACAGTTTCGAAATGGAATTTGCGATATAAAAAAGTCCAGGGTCGAATACTTTGGCAAGTCAGTAAAACTTATCCTACAACTCAAAATTTATTTTTTAACACTCAGAAACCTTTGGTGATTTCGGGGCAAAACCTAAAGTCAGGAAATAAATACTGGCAAGGAAATCTATCTCTGGTGAAATCGACCAGAAGTTCCTTCGATGTGATCGCGCAAATTCCCTTGCGAAGTTATTTGATTGGCGTGCTTAAAGGCGAAATGCCCAAGGATTGGCCTTTGGAAAGTCTAAAGGCCCAGGCCATTGCAGCCCGCTCTTACGTTGATAGTGTCCGTCGTGAAAGAAAAAATTTTCCCTTTGATGTGGATGCAGATCACCGTGACCAAGTTTACTCTTCGGGCTTGCCTAAAGGTTTTGGTGAGGCAACAACCTTGCAAGAGCGCGCCGTCTTTGAAACAAAGAATATTATTTTAGCCCAAAATGAAAAACCTTTAAAAGCTTATTTCCACTCCGACTGTGGGGGAGAACCCGCTTCAGCGGCTTCCGTTTGGGGTCAAGAGCAAAAAAACAGTCGCACTCCCGCGATGTGTTTTTCCCAAAGACGAAGTGACTGGTCTTTTAAGCTATCTAAAGCAGAGCTCTTTAAAAAAATTAAAAATATTTTTCCTGAGTTCGATGAAAAGCATTTTCGTGGATTTCAATGGGTGCGTCCTCGTCGTCAGCACCGAGTGTCTGATGTTAAGATCGCGATGTCGGGGGGAAAACATTTTCAACTTCGCAGTCAAGAATTTCGCGAAGCTTTGGGCTATGGAAATTTAAAGAGCACTCTTTTCGAAGTTCAGAAAGTAGGAAGTGAATACGTTTTCACGGGTAAAGGTTTTGGTCACGGAGTTGGCTTATGCCAGCACGGAGCTCAGGCCATGGCTCAATCGGGGAAGACTTATCAGCAGATTCTGAATCACTATTATCCCCAGGCACAGCTTGCTTATCGCGTGCAGGAAGCGGCGCCGGTTGGGGAGCGAGGTCTTTCGTCGACGGAGCTTTAGTTTGTGGTGCTGCCAGTGGCGGTGGAGTTTTTTCTTCATTTAAAAAATTATTTTCTTGACTGAGATTTCGGCTTCGCAGTGACTATGTAATCATGATTTTGTTTATAAGGTTCGGCGCTTCTTGTTCGAGTATTTTCATTTAAATGCGGGTCCTTCTGAGCGTCTGAGCGGCGTTTTTTAGTTGAGTTTGTTTTTCTCTTTTACCTCTAATTTCCCTCTGAAATTGGCTTTTAAAATGCATGTTATATAGCTTGAGAGGTGAATATGATTTCAAAATTAAATAATAAAGAATTAGATCAGAAAATAAAATCATTAGCTCGAGCTGAGAATAGACTTTTAGCAATCGTGATTGAACATATTAAAGAAGCTGACAGGAGAAGGCTTTACTTGGATTTTAATTATCCAAATCTCTATGATTATCTAGTTAAAGAATGCGGCTATCCCGGAGGATCAGCTCAGCGCCGTATTGATGCAGCAAGGTTATTAGCAGTGGAACCAAAGCTTAAAGCTAAAATAGAATCTGGAGAAATTAACTTATCTCAGACGACACTTTTACAAAAAGCTTTTCGTGCCAAAAAAGTTACTCCGGAAGAAAAGCGAAGCTTAATTGCAAAGATATGCGATAGAACTGTTACGGAGTCTCAAGTTATAATTTCAAAAGAACTTGATCTTAAAATTAAAGCTACCACCAAAGAAACCCATCAAAAAGATGGCAGTGTTCGTTTAGAGGTCACTTTTACAAGAGAAGAATGGGAATCCCTTCAAAAAGCAAAAGACCTTGCCTCAAATGCCACTCAAACAAATGATTTACCTACACTCATAAAATACTTATCCGATAAATTCATCAAACAAAAAGTAGGATCCACTGCCACCGTGGCAGTAAAAAAACAAGTTCTGCAAAGAGATCAGTGTTGCCAGCACAAAGATCCTCATACACAAAGGCTTTGCGGCTCAAGATGGAATCTCCACATTGATCATATCAAACCCAAGTGGGCTGGCGGTACCGATGACATCGAAAACCTCAGAGTCCTCTGCCAAAAACACAATCATTGTATCTACAGACAGCAAAGTGGGGTTAGATTTAGTTCATAAACAACAGACTGTCTAAATTTCTGATAGCTGTAGACAAAAATGCGCTTTCGGCCTTCAGCTGCATTATAGCTCTGATGTCTCAATTTGAGATTAAGCCTAAAACAGGAATAAGATCATGCAGTTGGATCAGGCGGTCTCACGGCACATTTCTGGCTTTAGCTCATTGGTGAAGGAGTCTTTATGAAAAAGACAATACATACCCTCTTACTGATTGCTCTCGTTGCATTGTCCAATGGATGCTCCAGTAAAAAGGCTAATGATGGATCAGTACCGCTTCCTCCTGATACAGGAAGTCCTCTAACTCCCGACGGAACTGGTGGAACACCATCCGGTTGTGGCACTGGAGCTTCTACGGGTAATAGCGTGTGCATGGCTATCACTTCTTTTCAAGAGCTCGGCTATTACGTAGCAACTCATCCTTTGAATGATCCTACAGACTTACGCTTAACTGTTGAACTGAATGATGTGGGCAACGGTCGTTACGGTGGAACTGTTCGCATCTCTTATATGGATAACGGTCAGCAGTTCGAAGGTGTCTTTCAATCGACAGGCGAAAAGAATACTAAGATTGGTGGAACCTATGATGGTTATACGAGATCAGAATTCAATCGGTGGTTTTCTTATCAAGGCCGCAATGTGTTTTCTGGATTTTATCAAGACGAGTACGGTGCGATTGTATTGGTGATCGAAAATACACTTAACACCGGAGATGGCTCTGGCGGTGGCTTTTTAACAGGATCAGTTTGGTATCGTAATTTTGCACAAGGCTTGGCGCCTTATAACAACACGAATACAAACTGTTGGTTTTTAACAAATGGTCCTTACAATTGTCAGTCTCAAACAGTAATGACGAAATCGGATCTTTACCCTTCAGATGAGTACCGAAAGTTAGGAACTTTCACGGGACTGTCGAAGAGTGCAGCGTTTAGATAAATTAAATAAAGAGGTTATTATGAAAACATATAAACAAACTTCAAATTTTAAAATGCGGCTTTGGCTAGCATGGAGTCTTCTCGCGATGGTGCTGAGCTTGAATGTCGCTTGTAACAAGAGCAACAACAATAACGATGTACCTCCACCAGTGGCGGTAGGAGGCTTCGGTTTCGGAACAGGTTGCATGAATTGTAACTTTGCTCAGGTGGTTTTGACGTCAGCTCAATCGCAAGGAACGAATACTTTTCCTGTAACGATCAATTGGCAGGTGCTTGGCGATCAAAACATCATCAATCAATATGCAATGCAGGGAATGAATCCCCAAAAAACTTACAATGGACCCATTGCTCTGCAAGGCGCAATGAGTGTAGCGACAACTTTCAATGCTGGTAACTGCATGATTCCCGCAGGACAATATCAATTGAGCTCTGTTCAAGCTGGCACAATGAGTTATGGTGCCATGAGCATTCCTCAGCTTGTAGCTAATGTGAATGGTGCACAAATTATGTTTACTCTAAGAAGTGCAGTGGTCATTGATTCCAACGGTGATGGACAAGTTGAAAGAATTGCTGGATTGCTTGTTCCTGAGCAAGGCCCTGCTTATAACATGGGAGCTGGTTATCCTGGAACAGCTTATCCCGGAGTTGGTTACCCTGGTTATAATCCTGGAATGATGAACGGAATGGTCGCTTGCGGTGACCGCGGCGTTTATCTCAACTAAAATTCTTTAGCGATTTCTCTCTTTAAAAAGGCTCTGAGTTGACATTAGAGCCTTTTGAATTTCTAATTAACTTCATGGAATTAACTCTTTGGGTTGAATTTTTCGACGAGCTTCAAAATGTACGGGGTCGATCCTTGAACACCGTCATGGCTTACCGTCGTGATCTTGAATTATGGGATAAATACAAAAAAAATAATCAAAGTGTCAGTGGCTTTTATGAGTTCATGAAGAAGGAAGGATTATCTCCGCGTTCACAAGCGCGCGTGATCTCTTCGCTACGAACTTATTTCCGTTTTTGTGAATCACGAGGCCAACCCGCTGATGAACTGCGCGAGTTACGACCACCCAAAGTGCGAGTGTCTTTACCAAAGGCATTGACTCAAGGGGAGTTCGAAAAATTACTCCAAGCTTGTGAAACCACAGATCCCAATCGCACCTCGCGAAATAAACTCACTCTGCTTTTGTTGTATGGACTAGGTTGTCGTGTTTCTGAATTGATTGAACTGAAGACCGATGATTTCAGTCCCACCGAAAGATGGGTTAAGATTTTAGGTAAAGGAAACAAAGAGCGGCTCTTGCCTTTGACAGATCGATTGGCCGAGTCTTTGAGTTACTACCTACGCGAAGTGCGACCATCTTTAGTGAAAGACCATGGAACTTCGATTTTAATCAATGATCGCGGTCGTCAACCTTCCCGCGTGGATGTGTGGAGATGGCTTGATGCTTGGTCGATGAAAGCGGGCTTTCCCGAAACGGTTAATCCTCATCGATTTCGTCACGGATGTGCGACGGCTTTACTGGAAGGCGGAGCAGACTTGCGCTCCATCCAATTGTTGTTGGGGCATGCAAGTATTCAAACAACACAAATCTACACCAGCGTAACTTCGCAAGTGCTCACACAAACGATTGATGAACATCATCCCTTGTCGTCTCATAAAACAAAACCCTTGGACGGTTCGGGGATTTAGTTTTTTTACTTTCTAATTTAGACTCTGTTGTCTGCGGATTTTAAATTGCTGAGCTTAGCTCTTCATGATTTTAAAATCCTTCGCCCTTATCGAAAATAAGCTGACGCCTGTTGATGTTGAATTGATTCTTTTGCCGGGCCTGCCGCAAATTCATTTTTTGGGTTTAGCCGATCAAGGAATCAAGGAGCTCGATCGAAAAATTCGCAGCGCCTTTCGGCAGCAGGGATTTGAATTTCCTCGAGCTCAGCAAGTGATCGTGAATCTCAGGCCCGTGCATCTGAAGAAAAAATCAAAGGGACTGGATCTCGCGGTTGCCGTTGCACTGCTGATGGAGACAAAACAAATTCCTCGAATCATTTCCGATGAAGATTTTTTTGTTTACGGTGAGTTGAGTTTGCTGGGTCAGGTGCAAAATGCTGACGATTTTGATTCTCTGCCTTTGGGAAGCGAAGCCCTCGTGCTCTCGGGTCCATCGCGGGGCCGCTTTTGTTTTCAAAGAGCCCTGATCAGCGAGCTCCGCGATTTGCGTCGACCGCTAGAGATGGCCATCTCGGAAGAGAATTCATTTCATTTCGAAAGGCCTCAATTTGGTTTGGATCTGATGTTCAATTCCGAAGAGGCGAAATATTTAAAACTGATTGGACTTGGGGAGCATAATACTTTGTTGGCGGGTCCTCCGGGAACAGGAAAATCCACTTTCGCGAAAGCCGTTCCTTCGTTCCTGAAGCCACCTCAAGCTTCCGACTGGAAAGAGATCAAAGAACTTTTTCCCGAGAGGAAACTTATAGATTTTAACTGGCGTTCAGTGATTCAGCCTCATCACACGAACACGGTGACTTCCTTGGTGGGAGGTGGGGTCCCGCTACGTCCAGGAGATTTATCCCGAGCTCATCGGGGAGTCTTGATCATGGATGAATTTTTAGAGTTCGATCCCCAGGTGCAAGAAGCTTTACGAGAACCCGTCGAAGAAGGTGTATTGAGATTAAGTCGAAAAACTGAGCAGTTGGAATTTAAGACTCAATTTTTACTTTTAGCGACGACTAATCTTTGCCCCTGTGGTCACTGGTTGCCGGGGAGGGTGATTGACTGCATCCGCAGCCGCACTCGCTGTCAGTCTTCGCGGCAAAAATTATCGGGCCCTTTGTTGGACCGCTTTGATTTGGTTTATTTTAAGAGCAGCAGTGGTGAAAAAACGATTTCGGGCCACAGCTTATTGGGCGAAATTGAAGAGTTACGTGGAAGCCTACAACCTCTTTCTGAAATTAAAATTCCCGAATCTATTCAGAAATTATCAAGCTCACAAAGACGATGGAAATCCTTAGGACGCGTCGCACTGAGTCTCGCTCGAGTCGACGGTTCTGATCAAATTCAATCGCGACATTGGGAGGAATCCCTGGAATTTGCTCTATGGCCTTTTCGACAATTAGGCCAGGATTTGCTGGACGGGATTTAAGGTTTTTAAGGGATTTTAAAGCGACAGGATTGACTCCATTCCCGTGAAAAGTTAGCTTCAACGCATTCCCAATTTGGTGATGTGGCCGAGGAGTTAGGCAGCGCTCTGCAAAAGCGCGTACGGGGGTGCGAGTCCCTCCATCACCTCCAAATTTCCGGCCCGGAAATTTGAGTTCTGAAAGAAAAATAAAAAAATTAAAGCCTTAGAAACACCGAGATGTGCGATCTTTGCTTTTGAAACCTGCCTAGGACTGCCGTTTACAGCCTCTGTTTGGCTTATAAATGGCTTGTGTTTGGCTTTTGGTGCTTGTGTAATTTTTCGCTATCGCAAGTAGCGGAATTAATCTCTAAGTCTCGAGATTCATTCGTACTAGGTCGCTGGCAAAATGGCTATTTATAGCCAGCCCGCTGTAGATCCACTTCCTGATTTTTATAAAAAATAAACTGCTTCATGTAATCAAACTCTTGAAAGGAGAGTCACATGCCCAAATTGAAGCCTACAATCTAGAACGAACTTTATCCCGGAAGCCAAGACGCAATCTTTATAAATTAGTCACAAAGGAAGTTCGTGCGATTCGTATTCTACGAAAGCGCAGAGGTATTTCGCAATACAAAGCTTCCGAAGTTTGTGGCTTTAAAGAATGTACCTTCGGCCTAATCGAAGCCGGGGGAGCCGCCATGTATACGAATGTAAAATGGGCGATTTGGTTTCTATTTCTCAGTATTTTCGCATTTCAAGCAACAAGTGCATCCGTTATCGTGTATGGACCAAAAACTTTTAAAAGTGGACTGGTCTCAACAAAGGAATACAACATTAATTTTTCAGGACCTACAGGTTTACCTGCGGGCAAATCTCTGAATGGCTTTATTTCAATTCAAAATGGTGACGGATCAAATATTGAGATTGAAAGCTGTTCTGGTTCGTTACTTCAAAAAATTCTTTGTCTTGCAAGAAACCTTGTCAAAGAAGCAAAGATTTTAGTTGATCGACCTAGTGACATTGAATTGGTTCTTAATGGCGTGACACTGCTTGCGAGCGGCGAGGTGCCAAAAACCCAGGGCCAACTTCAAAAGGCTATTAAAATTCAATCTAATAACGTGTTGAAAATTCGCCTTAAGGGTTTGCCGACATCTTCAATTACTCTTTCCGTGAAATCTGAAACCCAGTTGCCAAATGTCTTACCAATTGCAAGATTTACATTTAATCCAAATACAGGAGTTGCTCCACAACTCATTAGCTTTTCTGGTTTAACTAGCAGTGATGCTGATGGAAGTATTGCCAATTACTCTTGGAATTTTGGTGATGGAAAAACGGGTAGCGGCAGTCTGATTGATCATCTTTATACGGCGGCTGGAAGCTTTAGCGTAAATTTAACTGTGACAGATGACCGCGGCGGAAGTCATACAACTACCCAGGCCATCATAATTGTCGCCGATAATGTTGCGCCTTTAATTACAATTAACAATCAAGATAATATTAGAACGAATGAATCTTTATTTAAATTATCTGTTGTTGTATCTGACACCTCTTCCGTTACAACCGAGGTCTTCCAGAATGGTAATAGAATACATTCATCTAGTTTAAAATTTTTCGAATATGCGGCGACCCTGATCGAAGGAAATAACACGTTCGAAGTTCGATCAGTCGATGCCTCAGGGAATAATGCGGCCCCAGCTAAGCTTTTAAATATTTTTCTAGATTCAGTGCAACCACTACTTTCAGCAACCTATCCTTTGCAGAACCAAAAGTTATACACCAATCAGCTTCCATTTAATTTTCCCGTTCAAATCAGTAGTAATGAAATCTTAAGTGGAGGATCTGTTAATGGAAGTGCACTTCAGCTATCAGCTGATAAGTTAATATTATTTGGAAATGTTTCAGTTGCTAATCAAGGCATTTTTAATGTGCGATACGAAGGCATTGATGCTGTCGGAAACAAAGGAGAACTTCTTATATCCCCTGAAATTGTTGTAGATACTGTTGCTCCTTCAATCACGATTGGAGGAATAGAAAACGGAATTGTCGGAAGGGTTAGCCTTTCACTTCCAATTCAAATATCTGACTCAAGTCCAACTCAGACGAAAATCATCGTTAACGGAGTCGATCAGTTTGCCACTGGGGCAACTCAATTTGATGCAAACGTTGTTCTTAATCAAGAAGGTAGTAATGTTATTCAAATTGTTTCTAAAGATGCTGCAGGTAATGCGTCAACGGCTTCTCGTAACCTTACAAGAGATACAACTCCTCCCATATTAAGTAATTTAGCTCCAGGAGCTGGTTCAATACTTCATACATTGGTTTTTAATGTGGGCGGCATTTCAAATGAAGTTTTGTCAGAAGTCAGCGTAAATGGGCTTTCTCTTACTCTTAGTGCCGATAAAAAACAATTTTCTGGAAATTACATTACTCAAAATTTAAGTCCTTTGACTTTGGTTTGGATCGCTAAAGATTTGGTTGGAAATGAGGTCCAAACGAATATTCAAGTTGAAGTCAATTTAGCTTTATTGATTCAGCAGCTTATTTCCATAGTTCCTGATCCTGATGGAAAACATTTAAATATCGTGGGCGCGGCAGGGGCGGGAAGGCCAGGGATTGAAGTCAGTGCAAAGGCAGACCTTCTAGGATTCAATTCAGACTCTGGAACCGTTAATCAGGATGGAAGTTTTCGGCTGCAACTTTCCGCTTTCACCTCGGCTACGCTGAAGGCCTATGACTCTTCAACGAATGAGCAAATGACTCTATCTTTGAATTATCAGCATGGAACTCGTTTGTCGGGAACGGTTAAGGACACGGAAGGAAACCCTCTTCCTGGTGCGACAGTTCGAATTTCAACAAGTGCTGCTGTCGCACTAACTGATGGTGCGGGTGTGTTTAATATTGAGAGCCCTGTGACAGGGGATCAAACTCTAACAATTGATGGAGCTACGATTCCTCAAGCTGTAACCGGTTCAAATAGAAAATTTTCGCAAACGACAATTCAGATTAACATTGGCCTGGGTCAGGAAAATATTTTAAGTCGACCAATATTTTTAGCTCCTTTGATTGTGGATGGCTCAGAGACCCAAATCGTGCAGAATCAATCAGCTGTGGTTGAAAGTCCACGAGCTGAAGGAGTCTCTCTTTCTATACCTGCGAATGCGACAATTTTCCCTGATGGCAATCCAACAGGAGTTATTAATATATCTTCGATTGACTCAAATAAAGCTACTGTTCCGGTTTTAGAAAGTGCTGTGCCCACAAAAGTTGTAGCCCTTGAGCCATCGGGTTTAAAATTTAGTCAAAGAATTCCTGTAACACTTCCTAATGACAATGATCTTCCGCCCAATGTGGAAATGATTATTCTCTCCATGGACGGCACTAAGGGAACTTGGGAAGTTGACGGAATGGCAAAAGTTTCTTCTGATGGCCAGAAAATTGAATCAAAGCCTGGGGAGGGCATATCGCATTTTAGTTTGATTTACGCTATTCCTGCGCGCCCTGAAATTTTAGCTGTTGAAAATCCAAAACAATCAGGAGTTGATATTTCTGAGGGCTCATTAACGACGCAGATTCAACTACCAAGTTGGCAGTCGCTAGGGCAAAAGATTGCACCGAGCTTAGTTTATAAAAGCAATTGGGCGAATCCCACGGCCTATGTTTCCAACTATTTTGATATTCCGAAACAGGAATTAAGTATCAAGCGCGAAAATTCCACATCGACTTCAAGAATACAAACTGTAACTGGTAGGTACTGTGAAACCTTTTTAGGGGCAACTGTTCGCTGCTATAATATTTATGATGAGTATCTTATCAATGCAGAACTTAAAGAGAACCTTGCAGAGAGTTCATGGTATCAACCTGAATCTGTAAAATCGCAATTTTTCGTAAGCAACTTAACTTCAGGAGAGCTTAAATTCATCGATAGCAGCTCAACTTCAGGATCAGGAGATGCGCAATCGCAGACAATTCCTGGCCTTGTGTTTGAAAGTGGGCTTGCTACAGGAATTACGAGTTATGTGGGAATCCCAAATCGAGCAATGATTTCCTACGCCGTCCCTCTTCGCAACCCTGCCACAAATGAATACTTATCTTCAGGAATTTATCCAACGCTGACACGTTTTGAAATAAAATTAAAAAACTTGGTGATCAGAACCTATTCACGAGTGAAATCTAGTTCCATCAGCGGAAAGGGCGTTAATGAAAGTAATGTTGAAATTACAAATGAAGAATCTAAAACATCACAGGTCTTAGATCAAATTTTTCCTCGTGATTTAAACAGTTCGATTTTAGTTCAGAATAAGGTGTTATCTCCTGCGGGACGTGGATGGCACTTAGGGCTTAGTCAAAACATTTTAAATCCTACTGGCAATCGGGTGATGGTCGAAGAAGCAAGTGGAGAAGTTTCTACTTACGCTGTTAGTAATTCTATTTCTACTGTCTATAATGCGGCAGAAAGTGGCGTGCAGTTAGATCAAAATGTCGATTTTAGTCGGTGGCCAATTATACTTGCTTCGCAAAAAGATGGAATGAATTCAAATTCTTTAGTGGAAATTAATTTAGCTTCACAAAACCCTTCTGTAGTGAGTGTCGGAAGTGTTCAGCACTTGAGTGGGCAAATTGGAAATCAAGGTACATATGCGTGCAATGGAAGTAGCGCGGGGCAATTTAGCACGAAAACACATGCTTATGCTTACCAACTTGATTTGGCGGGCATTTTAAGAAGCTCTACGGGTGAAATCTTTGCTTTGAATAAGCGAGAACATTCCATGTTTAAGTTAAGCCAAGGTGCCTACGTTAAGCTTTTAGGTCGAGAAAGAATCTTGGGAGATTCTTTTCCAGATAATTTTGATACCAGCAATTATTTCAATGGATCAGATGTATCAATTAACCAGCAGTGCAATTCACTTTTTGGTGGAAATTGCGATTCTGGAGTTATCAGCGAGACATTGCCATGTTCGGTTGTTCAATTTTCTCCGCCAGTTTGTCCACCTGGAATAATTTGTAAACCAACTATTTGGCCACAAGTTTTTATTGGAAGCACGGGAACAATCCCCTTAACTGCTTCATCAGATGGATTTTTTGGAAATTCGTTTACGGGCTCAATTTCAGAAGCCGGTTTTAACAATCCAGAAGGTATGGCTCTGTCACCAGATGGAAGCTTAGTCGTGGCAGACTCTGGAAATAATATGATTCGAAAAATTGATTTTTCACAAAATAAAATTTCGACAATTGTGGGCGATGGATCTAACTCTGATGTTATCGCGAGCTCGCTTGCGAAAAACGCAAAGATCTATCATCCTCGAGGACTTGTCTATGATAACACTGGAAATTTGTATTTTTCTTCAGAAAACGGATATATTCGAAAAGTCGATTCACAAGGAAATGTGACTCATTTAGGAGGGCTACCACTTTCAAACGGAGGGATTTTGAATGATCAGGCTCCGTCAAAACAGATGGCTTTGTATCAGCCGTACGGATTAGTCTTTGATAATGACAATCAAATTCTTTATGTGGCTGATACAGGCAACCACCGAGTCGTTAAATTTGATCTTGCTACAGAAACTGCTTCAACAATTGCGGGAAATGGGACCTGTAATCCTACACAAGTGGTCGATAATGTTCCTGCTTTAACTTCATCACTTTGCAGTCCTAAATACATTGGTCTTGATGCAGATAAAAATTTAATCATTGTTGATTCTGGTCATCAAAGAATCAGAAAAGTAAATATTAATTTTTCAACAACAGGAACCTTGGCCTTTTCATCTTCAGCAAAAGACGGATCATCACTTTTTAGATATCAAGATGGAACTTGGTCAAGACGCTACCGAAATGGAAGCGTAGCTTATTTCAATACTGATGGAAAGCAAATCAGCATGTCAGATCGGGTAGGGCGTCAGATTATTTATCAATATAACTCGGATAAAAATTTATCGCGGATTATCGACCCCACGGGGCAAGTCAGTAACCTGAGTTATTCAGGGAATAATTTAAGTTCGATCACCGACCCAGCGGGAAGGACAACGAGTTTTTCATACAGTGGTGGACAGCTAGTAGCTGTAAATTTTCCAGATTCAAGCTCGAAAGTGTTTGAATACAATTCTGAAGGATTGATGATCAGAGAAGTAAATCAAAGAGGCTTTGCTAAAAAATATTACTACAATCAGTACAATCGCCTAGAAACTGTAACTGATGAACTGAATCATGTGACTCAGGTGAATGATGTTCTTAGTGCTTCGATGTCGAATAATTATACTGGCGGTAATGTAGGACAATTTAAAAGTCAGGGCGATGGAGCCTTGCAATTTCATGATCGTCTTATTGATCCTAAAAATATAGAAACTGAAATCACAAAAGACTTTAATGGTCAGATTATCAAGGTTAAAGACGGCAAGGGGCAGTTGACCGTCATTGAACGTGATATCGAAGGCATTGAAAAAGCCGTAACTTTTTCAGACGGTTCAAAGGTATCATTGGAGTATGATCCAGTGACACGTGATCTTCTGAGAGTTAAAGATACTGGGACAGGAATTGAGACATCGCAAACTTACGACGTTTTTGGAAATATCATCGCTAAAATGGATGGAAACGGAAATACAGGTTTTAAAAATTATGACCCAACTACTGGGCTTTTAATCAGTGAAATTGCTCCTGGAGGACAGAAAGTACAATATTCTTATAATTCTTTCGGACTACCAATTTCGAGATCTCTTTTTCCGACTTCAAGTTCCGTAATTACTTCAGGCTTTGAATATGACAACCGCGGTAATCGAACAAAGTCAATTGAGCCCGATGGCAAGACGACTCTTTACAGCTATGACAATGCTGGAAATGTTCTTCAAAAAACGCGGCAAATAAGTTCAACAGCGCAAGAAATAACAAAATATGAGTATGATAGCAGTAATCGTTTGATTAAAGTTATTTCGCCTAAAAACGAAATAACTGAATACAGCTATTTTCCTAGCGGAGAGTTGGCGACAATTAAAGATTCTTATAACAACGTCACTTCGTTCGAGTACGATGGCAAAGGACAGCTGTTAAAGAAAACAGAGCCAGACAATATGGTCTATAGCTTTACTTATGATAACAATGGAAACTTGGCAACTGAGACCGATCCTAACGGAAACACAAAAGTTTACACCACTGATGAGCTTAATCGAATTACGCGAGTGCAGTTGGCCGATGGCGAATTAAATTACACCTATAACGCAAAGGGTGAAGTTTTAAATGTAACTAACAGCCTTTCTTCAATCACCCAGGCCATCGACACAAAAGGCAGACTCATTTCAACAATTACTGCAGGAATAGGTTCGTTAAACTCATATCCGCAGGTTTCTATAAATTATGGATATGATTTCAATGACAACCGCACAAGTATGCAGTCGAATGCACTTTCTTTAAACTATTTTTATGATAGTTCCAATCGGTTAAGGCAAATTACAAGCAGTAATGGTGATGTTTATAATTTTGATTTTGATAGCGCAAATCGTGTAACTGGAATTCAGCGTCCCGGATCATCTACAGCATTCCCTTACAATTCAGCAAGTTTACTCGCTGGAATTTTTCACAGCAATAGTGTCGGGGTTATTCGTTCTAATCAGTTCAGCTATGATTTACGAAATTTACCAACGCAAAAGCGCACCATTGCAGGTGATTTTAATTATAGCTATGATCCTAATGGGCAATTAACTGCGGCAACAAGTCCAAATATTGTCGCTGAAAATTTCAGCTACGATGCTGTTGGAAATCGCACAGCCAGTAATGATGGAACATACGAGTATACTTCGAGCCGTAGAAGAATTGAGCAAGATGCAAATTACACTTACACCCATGACAACAATGGAAATATGATTGGAAAATTTCCCAAGGCCGTGGGACAGGACAAATTTCAATACCTGTACACTTCATTGAACCAGCTCAAAGAAGTGCGAGTTTTTGATTCAAACAATAATCAAAAACGAAGTGTTTCTTTTGCTTATGATCCACAGGGGAGAAGGTTATCTAAAAAATTGGTCGACTTTCAAAATAGCTCAAAATCGTTTGAAAGATTTTACGTTTATGACGGGCCAAACATCATTGCAGAGTACAACTCATTAGGCGCTTTGTTGGCGACTCATACTCATTCGCCCTTATCTGATGATGACATTCTGGGATCTGAAATTTCAAGTGAGGGAGTGAGTTCTGGTCTTGCTCAATCACCAGGGAAATACTATTATTTGAAAGATCAATTGGGATCGGTGGATGATATTGTGAACTCAACAGGAAATATTATTCAGCATTATGATTACAGTTCGTTTGGGAAGATTGTATCGATTAAAAATGCAGGAGGAGCCGACATCAGTTCATCACCATTAATAGGAACAAGTTTTTCTTTTACGGGAAGAGAGTTCGATCAGGAAACAGGACTGTATTTTTATAGAGCTAGAACTTACGATCCTGGGATTGGTAGGTTTTTACAAGTTGATCCTGATCCGGGAAAGATAGCATTACCTGTTACACTGATTAACAAATACACATATGTTGGTAATAGCCCACACTTCTACACTGATCCAAGCGGTCAAAACTTTTTTAGTGATATCGCGGACTTTGGTCACAGGTTCATCGCTGATTTTGGCAAAAATTTTGATGGCTTGATAAAAAATCCAGGCATACAGTTCGTAGCTGTGTTAGTTGCCGCCATTGTATTTGCTCCAGCCAGTCTTCCCTTAATTATGCAATCTATCTTTTTTTCTGCCACCGTTTCGGGGATAATTTCTTGGTATAATGGTAATCGTAGTATAGATGCGTTTTTTCATGGTGCTGGCGAATTTTTATCGGATCCTAATAATTTAACGAGGTCAGTTGCCCTTGGCTTTGTTGCCTATAATTTGGGGCTTTTAGCAGAGGAGTTAAGTATTGAAAAAGGTAATGTTAAATTCTTTGAGTATCTTGGATTCGTTGGTACTGCTTTGAAAATACCATCTGCTAGAATGTCAACCGATGAGAAGACAGCTTGGAACATTGGAATAATATTTTTCGCTGGCCCGTATGCAATATTAAAATAACATTGGAGATTTATTTGAAACTGCTGAGTTTAATTTTATTTTTTTTGATTATTACATTTCAAATTGGATGTGCAATTGGGCCACGCGGATCAGACTTGCGTGAGTATTTAAAAGAACCAAAGTTTAATCACAAGCTAGAAGGTAAAATTATTGTAACTGATTTAACGGAATACAAAAAAGGAAGTATTAATTTTTCTGATGATATTAAAAATGAGATTCTTAAGGAGATTAGACGTGGTGACAAAGAATTTCATGAGTCCACAACGAAGGGGCGAACCTTTCATTTTAAATATCACAAATGTGAAGAGGTGGGTTATTTTCCCACTCGGTTTCCCCCAGTTAATGTTCTGGTCGCGGCAGTTACTTTGAGTATTGTTCCTGTGGGTTATAAGTATGCATGTCCTGTAAGTTTAGAGATTGTCGATACTAATAAAAATGAAAACAATAAATTTTCGATTGTACAGGATTCCGCCAGTGAGAGTGGCTTTATATTTCTATTTTATCTTTATGACCAATCGCTGAGAGTTGATGCCAGTTGGGCTTTACCAGCAAGACGATTATTAAAAATGTATGAAGAAAAGTTGAATGGTTCTGATTGAAATTTATTAACTTTGAGTTTTTATTACCATTGACTTGCTAATAGAAGGCGAATTAAAAAATACCAAAACATTGAATAATTACAGGAAAAAATATGCAAAATATATGAAGTTTAAAGTTGGTCCTGAAAATATAAATACGTTGGCCAGAGGAGTTATTTATTCCTTTGGTTATTTAATGAAAATTAATCTAGCTGCTGTTGCTCTCGCTTTGATAATTTATTTTTTAGCTTACTTAAATTATTCAAAAGTTGGTGAA
>JAKFYD010000037.1 GCA_021731025.1 Pseudobdellovibrionaceae bacterium
AAATGCAGTTCTCAGTGATTCTATTGGTCGAATAAAAACGGATCTTCAAACGGCGTTCCCAGAACAAAAGCCGGAATTTTTACGTGTGGACACGGTGGGGCCTCAGGTGGGTGCCGAGTTGAAACGCAATGGATTCCTTGCGGTCTTTTACTGTTTGTTGGTCATTCTTATTTACGTCGCGCTTCGCTTTGATTACAAATATTCTCCGGGCGCGGTCATTTGTCTTTTTCATGATGCTGTCATTACCTTGGCTATTTTCGGCTTGGTTGGCAAAGAAGTTAACGTTCCTATCTTAGCAGCCATCATGACTTTGATTGGTTATTCACTGAATGATACCATTGTGGTGTTCGACCGTATTCGCGAAGTTGAACATCTGCACAAAGGAAAACCTTTTTCCTTTATTATTAATAAATCCATCAATGAAATGCTTCACCGAACAATAATCACATCCGGAACAACTTTTGTGTCTGCTGTTTGTTTGTATTTATTTGCTGGAGGCACTGTATCCGATATTGCATTCGCCATTGGTATAGGAATTTTCTTTGGAACTTACTCTTCAATTTACGTGGCTGCGCCATTTATTTTGGTGATGGAAAAACTGAAATCTAAAAAGTCTTACGCATAATAAATGAGGTTGAATGAACCCGGTTTGGAAATCAAAGTCGAAAAACAACGGGAAGAATACGTGGGTAACGGAGCGACAAGAAGTCATTCCCGCGCCCATCGTTCGACTTTTGCAGAGCCGCGGTTTCGAAGATTATCAACAAGCGCGAGATTTTCTTTATCCTCAACTTAAATCCCTTCAGGATCCCTATTCTATTACAGGAATGAAAATGGCTGTGGACCGAATGGTCCAAGCCTTTGTTCAAAGTGAAAAAATTTGCATCTATGCTGATTTTGACTTGGATGGAACTTCGGGGCTGGCACTTTTAAAGCAGGGCTTAGAAGGTTTAGGTTATCGAAACTTAATTTGGTATCAACCGAAACGCTTGAGTGAAGGTTACGGCTTTCATCTTTCTGCGGTGGAAGATCTCGCTCGTATGGGTGTGCAACTGATCGTCACCGTTGATGTCGGTATTACGGCGCCAGCAGCCTGTGCCAAAGCAAAAGAATTAGGAATTGATGTTATCCTGACAGATCATCACTTGCCTTCAGGAGAACTTCCCCAGGCTTTTGTCATTCTGAATCCCAACCAACAAAACTGCGCTTCGAATTTAAAATATCTTTGTGGGGCCGGGGTTGCTTTTTATCTTTTGCGCGCTTTAAAAAGAGCCTTTTTTGAAAATGAAAGTTTACCAGAAACAAATTTTGATCTGCGTTCGGTTTTGGATCTTTTAACGATTGCGACTTTGACGGATATGGTTCCTTTGCTCGAAGACAATAGGGTTTTAGTGAAACAGGGACTGATTGAACTGCAAAACACTCAACGTCCAGGAATTCGCGCTTTAATTGAAGAGTTGGGTTTATCAGGGCAAACCCTAACGGGGCAAGATGTCGGCATGAAGTTAGCGCCAAAAATCAATGCCCTCAGTCGAATGGAAACTGAAATTCTCCCCCGAGATTTGTATTTAGCTAAAGACCTCAAAGAGGGCAGAGATCTTGTATCCCAGGTTTTGAAGAACAACACAGACCGAGTGCAAAAGCAGAGTGAGGCCGAAGCTGAAGCCATCGAGATGGTCAAGCAGTGGAACAATCCTCATTATATTTTTGTTGTTTCTCCGCGTTTTCATCGGGGGGTATTGGGCCTCGTCGCGACTAAACTCGTGCAAGTTTACAACAAGCCTTGCTTTGTAGGCTCGCTGACGGAAAGCGAAGGAGTTGTCGTGGGCAGCGCCCGTGCTCCTGCGGGTTGCGAAGTCAGTTTAGTTGAAGCCTTAGCTTCAGCATCGGGGGCCCTCAGCCGACATGGGGGCCACTCGGCTGCGGCGGGTTTTGAGTTATTTCATAAAAACATCGAACAAGCTCACTCCTTGCTAAATGAGTTTTTCCTGGGCTTATCGCTGAAACCGCGACAGCGCCTTGTTGAATACGATACGGATTTAGACCTGGGGGAAATTAGCCCTCAGTTTATGGATTGGCATAATTTTATTGGCCCTTTTGGAGCTGGATTCCCAGTGCCTTTGTTTCGTCTGTCAAAATTTCGTATTGTTCAGGTGAAAGAGCTTAAAGGCGGTCACTTAAAATTCGAAATTGAATCTGCCGAAGGAAAACGAATTAAAGACGTTCTTTATTTTTCACCGCCTAAATCTTTTCTTCCAGCACTAAAAAAATCGGAACAAGAATTTGATGCTCTTGTCGAGCTTCAGTGGAATTACTTTTTGGGTCGTAAGAGCATACAGATTTTATTGAAAGAAATATTTTGTCCTGCTGAACTTTCTATCGAGTTGAGTTTATGAAAAAAAAGACAGCTGTAGTTAAAAAAACAAAAGTCAAAGCTAGAGCTAAAGCGAAGATCAAAAAAGCGACGAGGCCGGCTCTTCCGAAGGCAACCAAGGCCCGCCAGGCCGAGAAGCCACAGTCTGAAAAAAATCAAAAAATTTTCTTTAAAAAAATGATTGAAAATATTTTTCCTCAGATGACTCAGCAGATTGTGGATCGGGCTCAACGCATTGGTCAGCAAATTCGGCGCCGAGGCTCAAAGCCATGAAGAAGAAATTCGTCGTGCTCCTGTCAGGGGGGCTCGACTCAAGTGTCAATCTCTTCGAATCTCACAAGGATGGGGAGGTTGTTCTAGCTTTGAATTTTGATTACGGGCAAAAAGCTGCCGCGGCCGAAAAAACTTCCGCTCTTAAATTAAGTCATCATTTGGGATTAAAGCTAAAGACAATTGAATTGCCTTGGTTCAAAGATTTTGGTCGATCTTCGCTCTTGCAAAAAGATCAGCTTATTCCGACGGGGAAACAGGTGGATATTGAAAGCTTGGAAACAAGTTTTCAAACGGCTCAGTCGGTTTGGGTTCCTAATAGAAATGGAATTTTTTTAAATATTGCAGCGGGTTTTGCTGAAGCTTTGGGAGCGGATTATATCGTTCCAGGATTTAACTGGGAAGAAGCTCAAACATTTCCTGATAACACTCAAGAGTTTATGACATCGGTTGATACGAGTTTGAATTACTCGACCGCAAATCATGTGCGAGTGCATTGCTACACGACCTCGCTGAAAAAGCCCGCCATTTTGAAGCGTGGCTTAGAGCTGAAGTTGCCTTTAGAGATGCTCTGGCCCTGTTACGAGGCTGGGGCAAAATGGTGTGGTCAGTGCGAATCTTGTTTGCGTTCAAAACGGGCTTTTCAAGAGAATCAGATCGACACTCGAAAATATTTTTTGGGATAAATGATGAAAACGAAATTTGTTAAAGGCCAGATGAAATATGACGGGCGCCAACTTCGTCCCTTGTGGGCTTACACTCAGCATGGTCTTTCCGGTGATTCCATCGTCAGCTGGTTAGGCGCTTGTGACATTAAATTTGAAAATATGGTGGATGCTGAAGATCAGATAGAACAATCAGAGATCCGCGGGGATCTGATGTTGCATTTTATCATTGAAATGTTTGATCGCGAATTATTTACGGCTGTTGCTTTACAGCGTCTGTTTGCATCTTTGGTGCAAGATCATTTAAATGGCTCTTCAAAAATTTTACAAAAAACCGAAGGATTGCGCCGTCACGGCGATGATCTATACTGGAAAAAATCCAAACTCAGTATCAGTATTGCGTCTTGTTCGGCTGTTTCAAATCAGATTCATTTTGCCGTGAATGTGGTCAATACGGGAACTCCGGTCAAAACCTGCAGTCTTGGTGATTTTAAAGTGAGCCCTCAGGCTTTTGCTTTAGAGATCATGGGACTTTTTTCCCAGGAATATAAATCAATTCAGTTTGCTACACAGAAAGTTCACCCTCTTTGAGGCTGGTGTTTATCTCCAGCGCAATCTGATATTATTATTGACCCCTATAAAGCTCATCAGATAATTAATCCTATGACCAATTGGTGGCGAAATCTCTCTGTGGTGAAGAAGTTGTATGCAGTTGTTGGCCTCATGGCCTTCCTGATTGCTATCGAACTTTTTACTCTGGTTTTTGCTATGAATACTTTGTCTGCGGTCCGCGCCCTTGTTGAAGGGGAAGCTCGATGGTCTAAAGCTCAGAAAGATGCGATCCATGATCTCTATCAGTATGCTTTGACTGGGGATGCTCGTCACTATGAGGCTTTTCAAAAAGATCTAGATATACCTATGGGTGATCGTCAAGCGCGTCTGGAGCTTCTGAAACCTGATTACAATTATGAAATTGTCAGAGAAGGGCTTGCCCGAGGGGGTAGTCATCCTAATGATACTCGAGGAGTCATAAAACTTCTCGCTCGTTTTAGCAGCATCAGCTTTGTTAAGGATGCCACCAAAGCTTGGGCTGAAGCCGACATGATTTTAGATCAGCTTTTGATTATTTCAAAAGAGCTTCACGAAACCCTTCAGCAAGAAGGTCCTACTTCACCCAAGATTGGTACTTTTTTCGATCGTATTTCCACAATCAATCGGGAGCTCACACGGCTTGAAATTACTTTTTCATCTTCTTTGGGTGAGGGATCTCGGTGGTTGGAAACAGTTCTTATGACCTTGCTGACCCTCACAGTTTTAGCTATCGAAAGTACCGGCTTAATGCTGACAGTTCGTTTCAGTCAAAATCTTCATCGCAGTTTAAAAGAGCTCACCGAAACGGCAAAGGAAGTCGGGCAGAAAAATTTCAATCGGCGCGCGCCGGTTCACTCGAAGGATGAATTAGGTCAACTTGCAGAATCTCTCAATGAAATGGCTGAAAGCCTAAAAATAAATATCGGTGAAAAAAAGCAGGCAGAAAATGCAAATCAGGTGAAATCGATTTTCCTAGCTAATATGAGTCACGAGATTCGCACTCCTTTGGGAGTTATTTTAGGTTTCGTGGGTGTTCTTAAAAATTCCCACCTTTCACGTCAAGAAGAACTCCAATACTTGGAGATTATCGAAAAAACTGGTAAAAATTTAGGGAAGATCATTAACGATATTTTGGATCTCTCTAAGATTGAATCCGGCCATCTTGAAATTGAAATGGATGTTTTCTCCATTGAAGATTTTTTCAGTGAGCTGCGAATACTCTTCCAATTCAAAGCCCAACAAAATAATAATAAAATCACATTCGAGATTGATGAACAGAGCCCAAAGGAAATTGCGACCGATCGTTTGCGTTTACAGCAAATCTTGATGAATTTATTGAGCAATGCCCTTCGATTTACTGAAAATGGAAATATTACTTTAAAATACAGTGGAGATTCTGCAAAAGCGCAATTTTCAGTGACTGATACAGGAATTGGTCTCACGCCAGAACAAGTGAAAAAACTTTTTGCTTTATTTTCCCAAGCAGATCAATCGACAACAAGAAAGTACGGCGGAACAGGCTTGGGACTTATTCTGTCGCAGAAGTTGGCTCAGGCTTTGGGGGGCGACGTGATCTTGGCCCAAACAAAGCCAGGGGAAGGTGCAACTTTTCTTGCCACTGTTAACAGCAACATTCACAATATTGCTCGAATAAAAATGGAAAAGAAATCTGAAATTTGTGAAGTTTATTCTCGCGAAGTTCTGGTCGGTAAAAAGATTCTTGTTGTTGATGACAGTATGGAAAATCAGCTGCTCTTAAACATTCTGCTGAAAAAAGTTGGTCTGATTGTGGACACAGCTGATAACGGGGATCAGGGTGCGCACAAAGCCTTGCAAGGAGAATACGATGTGATTCTCATGGATTTGCAAATGCCGGTGCTCGATGGATACGCGGCAACTTTAAAATTACGAGAAGAAGGTTACCTCAAACCAATCATTGCTTTAACTGCAAATGCGATGAAAGAAGATTGGGAAAGATGTATGACTGTGGGTTGTAATGATTATTTAACAAAGCCAATTGAGGCTGAAAAATTATTGAACGCTATAGCTAAAAATATCTAGAAATCGATTTCTGATCGCTCAAGATTTAAGAGCGGAAAACAAAATAGACAGCTCCCACTAAACACAGCGAGGCCCATAAGTAATCCAACTTTAAAGGGATACTCAAATAGAAATAAGAGAAGCCTCCAAACACCAGCATGGTAATTACTTCTTGAATGATCTTCAGCTGAGCGACCGAGTAAACTTCGTTTCCCCAGCGATTTGCAGGAACTTGAAAACAGTATTCGAAAAAAGCAACGCCCCAACTGAGAAGCACCACAAACCACAGGGGTGAAAAGCGATGATCACGCAAATGCCCATACCAAGCGTAAGTCATAAAGACATTCGAGATCGCCAGTAAAATCACTGGCGTGACGAAAGCAAAATTCATTAGACTTCTCCTGCCGTCGGTCGAACTGCAGAGTGGGGAGCGTAAGCGTGATTGCAAAGAAGACTGGCAATGCGGCGGTATTCGCTGAGTAAATCCAAGTGAATCGAACTGGTGTTGATGGATTCGCGCAGCCCTTGATTCAAACGGTCGATGTGATGTTCCCGAAGAGTAAATTCAGTTTTTGCGAGTTCGCGCTTTAGTTGAATGGCTTGTGGATTTAAATCTTTATTCTGAAAGGCATTCACGGCCAGGGCAGCGAGCTCGGAAGTTTGCTCGTGCATGCGGATGAGCTCTTTCCAATCGTGGGGTTCAAATTCGAGCTTTAAGGCATTCTTTTTAATCGCTAAGGTGGTGATATTGATATCAATGGCATCGGCAGCCCGCTCGAGATCAGTGATGAACATGATCAAACTCATAATATTCTGATGAACAGCCGAGTTGCTTTTATTCGCGTGATCCAACAAAAACATTTTAATTTCACGATAAAGGAAATCCACTTTATTGTCTCTTTCCTTAATGCTTTCGATCAGAATGGGATTTGGTTTTTCAAACATGCAGATGGAATCTTTCAGCATACTCAGAAAAATATCTGCTGTTCTCATGATTTCCCGTTGGGCGTAGGACGTGGCTAAGGCAGAACTTTGGTAATTATTCAGTTTTAAAAATTCCGCCCCAAATTCTGTCGAAGGATCCCGAGGAAAAGCCTTTTCAATTAAACGTGAACCAATGTTGATGAAAGGGAAAAACATGACAGCCGAAGCCAAATTAAAAATCAAATGCGCATTCGCGATAATCCTCGAACTGCCGGAATCAATTTTTTCGAGGAACCACAACAGATAAGCCGTAGCTGGGTATAAAAGAATAACACTTAAAGTTTTGTAAAAGAAATGGGCCCAGGCCACCTGTTTACCGATGTAGTTGCTACCAACCGCAGCCATAATCGCTGTAAACGTAGTTCCGATATTAGCTCCGTACACCCAAATCATCGCATCATGCAAATCAATGGCTTTGGCTGCAGCTAAACTCATGGCCACCCCAATGGTGATTGAACTTGAATGCACCAGAGCGCAGAACACCGTCGAGATCAGTAATGAAAGAAAAGAATTTTCGCGAAGGCTAACAAAGAAGTCCTGCAAGGCGGGATTTCCTGCCAGCATATGAGCCGTTGTCGAAATCATCGATAAGCCCAAAAATAAAAGTCCAAAGCCCATCAGAATACTGCCGAAGTTTTTAACGGGAGCATGACGGCTGGTGAAAAAAATGGCAAAGCCAACAGTAAAAATAGGAAGAGCGTAAGGAGCAATTTGTAATGAAATCAATTGCACGGTTAACGTGGAGCCGATTGCGGTACCAATAATAACGCCCATCACTTGACGCAGATTAATTACCCGCGCCGAGCCTAATCCCACCAACATCGAAGTCACTGCGCCAGAACTTTGAAGGATTGTCGTGATCGAAATGCCAACAACAATGGCTAAAAATTGGCTGTCATTCAGTTTGGTTAGCAGTTGCGAGATTCGTTGGGCTAAAAGTTTTTCTAAAGCCTGGCTGGCCATTGTCATGCCGTAAAGGAAGACAGCGACCCCGGCCACCATAATTATAAAACTGGAATTGCCAAGATTAATCAGGAGGAAGCTCCGTTTCTTTTTTGTCGACGGGAAACATCAAATATGAGCGAGCTGCCTGTCAGGAAGTTGCTTCTGTGAGAGAACATAGTTAGATTTTAGGAGTCAGGAGTAAGAATGAGGAGTCCAGAAAAGGAATTTCTTAAGAGTATTCAAGTCGTTGGTGCTATCATTGCTGAGCCCCGCTTAGCTTCGGCCGAGGGAAAAATTTTGCTCGTCCAACGAGGTCAGGGTGATATCGGCGAAGGTCTGTGGGAATTCCCAGGCGGAAAAATTGAAAGAGGTGAGTCACCTCAGCAAGCACTTCGCCGAGAAATCGACGAAGAACTCAATTTACAAATCGAAATTGTCACCTCTTTGGGGAAGCTCGTTCACACTTATCCTAAAGTTCGAGTCGAGCTCGAAGTTTTTTTTACACATTTCAGGTCGGGGGAAATCATCCTGCGCGAGCATCAAAATATGAAATGGGTGAAGCCCCGGGAAATCATTCAGGACGATCTCCTCGAGGCCGACCGGCCCTTTGTCCAGAGGCTCGTCGAGTATCTGAAATGAATTGGTAATGTGTCGTGAATAACATAATCTAAAGACATATATCGGAGTTTAGTTTTCATGGATGTCTTTTTGTTTCCCTTGGTCAATGTGACCTTATTTCCCAAAACAACGAAACCTCTGAATATTTTTGAAAATCGTTACATTGAAATGGTTCGCGAATCGATATCGACACAGACTCCGGTAGCCATTGGTTTTATCGAAGATCCCGGCAAAGTTTATAATGTGAAGCCGGGGGAAAAAGTCGATTTCGTGCGCGAGATTGTTGGCTATGGAATTCCCCAGATCATGGAAGAGCGAAGTAACGGAACTCTGTTGGTTTTCCTTCAGGGCCAGGGGAAAGCTCGTTTAGGTCGAGTCAAGGCCTCAACAACTTCTTATTTAGTCTGCGATGCTGAAGTTGTTCCAGAAAATGTTGAAGTTGACCCAAATTTACGTGGTGCCGTTCATTCTCTGAATAAGATCTTAGCGCGATGGATTCAAACTCACATCCCTGATCAGATGCAAAGAGAAGTTTTCATGCGCAATATGACGGGACCCGAAGAGATTATCGGTGCTTTTGCCTCTTACCTTATCCGTGATTATGATCTCCAACAAATGGCTTTAGAGTTTAACGACATCAATAAAAAGATCGAGTTTCTTTATCGTTTAGCTGAATCCAGCGAAATTACGGCCTGACGAATAAGCATTATCCATAAAGCATGAGCTAAAGCTAAGTGAGTTAACTTCATCCATACGGGTGACAGCAGAAGCAAAGTAAAAATTCCGAACACCAGAGCTAAGGCTCCCGTCAGCGACGTTTGCAAATTTATTTTTTTCAGGGCTTCACTTTGGCTAGCATGGACAGATTTTCGATAGAAGTGAATGACGTAATATCCAATCAATCCTAAAGCAAGAAGTGGATGGCTTAAGCGAAGACGTAAAAGGAAATGCGACTGCTCGTTGAAGTCTTGCTTAAAACCTTCGATAAGATGAGTGCTAGGAAATAAAGTGCTCGACAGAGCAGCCCAAGCTCCTGTGATTGCAACCAGCACAAGAGCTATCAGAAAAAAGTTCTTATTGAATAATGTTTTTAATAATACGCGTGCGAATTTCTGTGATTGTTCGATCTGTGGAGTTAACACAAAGGCAGCCGTTGCTCCCACCAAGAGTAAACTGTTCAGTTGATGCAAAGACATCGCGAAAGTGCGAAAGGCGCTCGAGTTCGAACCCACCAAACCGAATAAAACTAATTTTGCACCTAGCAGGGCTTCGGTAACCATAAAAATCAGGATCATCAAAGCATAGCACCGAGCTAAAGAAGCGGGAGCAAAAATCTTTCGAGCTTGCCAGTAAAAAAACATCACAAAAATTCCGTAAATTCCCGACATCAAACGGTGAGTGTATTCCACCCAAGTTTTATTTTGAACAGCACCAGGAATGAGTTGTCCTTGGCACAGGGGCCACGTATCACCGCAACCGTCACCTGAATGAGAAATCCGAACCCATGCGCCCCACAAAATCACGAGGAGGGTGTAAAACATCAATATTTTCCCAAAAAGGAGAATTCTTTCTTTATTCATTTTGCCGAAAGAGCTAACATGACGGCAAGAAGGGGTCAATATGGGGCAAGGCCACCACCATCATCATGGTCATCATCACCACCATCACGAGCATGGTCACGAACAAACCTTAAGCCGTTTGCGAATTGTCTTTTTCCTGAATTTAGCATTTGCAATTATTGAGTTGGTGGGTGGACTTTGGGCGAACAGTTTAGCGGTAACTTCAGATGCCCTTCATGATTTCGGCGATGCGCTGGCTTTAGGCTTAGCTGTCTTTTTAGAAAAATCGTCTCAACAAACTGCAAATAGCAAATACACCTATGGCTACCGAAGGCTCTCTGTGGTTTCGGCTGTTGTCTCTGGATTAATATTAATGATGGGATCTTTTTGGATTCTTAAAGAATCCGTTGAAAGATGGAGTGAGCCTCAAGTGCCTCACAGCACAGCTATGATTTTTCTGGCCTTGCTGGGTTTAAGTGTTAACGGCTACGCGGCTTGGAAAGTTTCGGGCGGAAGTTCCCTGAATGAAAAAATGATTCGCTGGCATTTGATTGAAGATGTTCTGGGGTGGCTTATTGTTTTAGTTGGCGCCATCTTTATAAAAATTTTCGAATGGCCTCAGGTCGATAGTATTTTGGCTGTGGGTTTATCCATTTGGGTCATTTACAATGTCATTCGAAATTTGCGTCAATCTCTTGCCGTTTTTTTACAAGCCATTCCTGACGGAATGAATGTGGGAGAGATAAAAAAATCACTGATGCAATTACCAGGTGTCGAAGACGTGCACCACATGCATCTGTGGTCACTGGATGGGGTGGAGCATATTTTAACTTCCCATGTTCGAGTTCGTGCGGATTTTAATATTAAAACCACGGAAGAATTAAAAAAGAAAATTAAGACTCATCTTAAGCAGTTCGGAATTGTTGAAGCGACGATAGAGTTTGAGTGGTCAACAGACGATTGCGTCGACCCTCACCACTAGGAAGGCTTGCTAATAAACCCGGGCCCTTCGTTGCTTAGTCGGTCGGCTTGTGCGGCGTACTTTCGTACGCCTCCGCGCCTTCCTTCTGCGCGCCTCGGTCGCGGGCTTATTAGAAAGCCTTCCCCATCTTCGAGCGGAGTTTTTTCTGAAATCAGAACCTTAATTAGTTGAGCTGAGTCGCTTTTTTATTTCTGCGATGTTTTTGCGGAAATTTTCTTTGGATTCTTTGGTGAAACCTTTTTCGGTTTTTAGGACTTCACCGTTTTTGTTGATGAAATAGAGGATGGGTAAGGCGCTGACTTTCAGTTTTTGCGCGAGTTCTTTTTTTTCATCGTGAAGAACCCAGGTGTCGAGAGGAATTTTTTTAAGAAAATCGAGAGCCTGTTCTTTTTTTGTATCCATATTGATGGCGACGAGTGTCCAATGGGTTAACTTCATTTTTTTAAGTTCTTCCGTGTAAAAGGGAAGTGATTCAAGACAGGGGGCACACCAGGATGCCCAAAAATCAACCAGGTAAACTTCGGATTTCTTCTCAATTAAACTTTTAACAGTACGCTCATTCAAGCTGATGGATGGCCAATCCTCTTTAGGATTTATTTTTAATGTTTCGGTATAAGCCTGAAGGGATAAAGAAAAAATAAATAGGAACGAAATGAGTTTCATAATTAGACCCTTTCTAAATATTTCAAGAGAAGATCGCGCGCTTTAATTTTAGCCTGGAGCAAGCTTAGGAACACAAAGACTCCACCGGTTTTCCTGTCGATGAAGACTATTTCTCGAGGGGGGGTGCGCCAAGAAAATTCTTTGATCATGGCAAAAACTTTTTGCGAAAGTCTTTTGGGAAGATCGGTGTTTTTCCAATCGTAAGTCCCATCCGCAGCAATTTGCCCCCGATTGCGACGATCTTCATGTAAAATGAAGGGCTCTACGGTTTCAAAACAAAATTCTTCAAAAACCTTAATTAAATCGGTTGGGTCATTTTTATGTATAAATTTAAGTTGTTCCGCCGCGCTGTACAAGAGTCTACGATCATTCAGCAAAGCACCGCGAATCATCATGTAATAGGTCTGCAAAAATTCATCCGAGTATCTGCGGGTGGCGCCAAAGTCAAAAAGCACAAGTTGATCTTGGCCTTGGTTATCGACCCGAATTCTATAATTACCAAAATGAGGGTCGGTCTGCATTTCTTTCCAGATAAAAAGTTCCATAAAATAAAGCTCAAGAAAATTAAGAGCTAAATCATTTCGGCGAGTTTGGCTTAAAGAAAGAATTGCGGGATCGTCAACTCGCAGTCCACTTTCATAGGTGGTTGCTAGAATTCTTTGGTTCGAAAATTCTTTAATAACTCTTGGGACAATAAATCTTTTATCGTCTTTTAAGCGTTCACGAAATTCTTCGGTGTGTTTTGCTTCAATTCTGTAATCGGTTTCTTGAATGAGCATCTCACGAACTTCGTTGAAGATAGGATCCATATTTAAATTTTGCGGTAATATTTTAAGTAAACTTAAAAAAGACTTAATAGCTTTAAGATCACTATCGATCGCTTTATCAACTCGAGGGTATTGAATTTTTAAAACGATTTCTTCCCCCGTTGATTTGATCTTTGCACGGTGAACCTGACCTAATGAAGCACAAGCTAAAGCTTCTTTTTCGATGTCCAAGTCATTGAATCTTTCGGCAGAAAGTTCTTGGCGCAGGATTTTTTCCATGGCTGGCCATGCCAGTGCTGCTGAATCTTGCTGCAGTGTCTTTAAGAGCAAATTAATTTCTTCAGGGAAAAAGTATTCGCCATACATTGAAAGCATTTGCCCGGCTTTCATCAAGCTTCCCTTCAATTCTCCGACTTCAAGGCTGAAGGAGAGAGCCTGCCTTTTTAGAAAGGCATTCCAGGTCAGTTGTTTGGCTTCTTTTTCTTTCATCAAAGAGGTTATACTTTGCCCTGCCATTTGCGCACCGGCATTGAGTGAAAGTTTAGCCATGCTCATGGTCCGAGAAAAAACAGAAGTTTTGATTTTATTTATCGTTTTGCGATCTTTTTTGTCAGCCATAGTTTCCCGAGTTTACCTGGATTTTTGGGCTTCATAAATATACAATCAAAACCGAGGCTGAGGAATGTCAAAATTAACAATTTTCTGGTTTCGTCGAGATTTAAGGCTCAAAGACAATCACGCTTTGTTTCGGGCTTTAAGCGCATCAAGTCATGTGCAAGCTATCTTTATTTTTGACCCACATATTCTGAACTCATTGAAAGTGAAAACGGATGCCCGAGTTCATTTTATTCACGAAAATCTTAAAAAGTTGAAAAGTGATTTCGTCGACCAGCAAAGCGATTTACAAGTGCACTTTGGTGATCCCTTGCAGGTCTTTAAGAAAATTCTTGGTCATCACAAGGTTGAGGCTGTCTACGCCAACCATGACTATGAGCCATACGCTCGACAACGCGATGAAAACATCCGTCAGTTTTTAGATCGCAGAGGGATTTCATTTCATACATTTAAAGATCAAGTGATTTTCGAGAAAGATGAGATTGTTTCGAAGTCAGATCGGCCTTACACGGTTTACACTCCTTATAAAAAAGCTTGGTTATCGAAGTTGAACAGTGAAGCTCTCAAAGAGTATCCAAGTCAGAAAAAATTAAAAAATTTAAACCTTGTACGATCTCCCAGTCGGATGTTGAAACTTGAAGACATCGGTTTTTCACCATCCGAAAGAATTTTTGAAATAAAAAATCTAAAAGGCTCCTGGTTAAAAAGTTATGGGAATCAAAGAGATTTCCTGTTTCTTCCTGATGGAACATCGCGAATGGGTGTTCATTTGCGTTTTGGCACTGTCAGTGTGCGGACCGTGGTTAAAACCGCAGTGAAAGCCAGCGATTCATGGCTTTCAGAACTCATCTGGCGAGAATTTTTTATGCAAATTCTTTGGAATTTCCCCCACGTCGAGAAAAAATCTTTTCGTCCTGCCTATGATAAAATTGTGTGGAGAAAAAATAAAAGCGATTTCAAGAAATGGTGTGACGGAAACACCGGCTACCCCTTAGTTGATGCCGGTCTGCGAGAACTCAATGCCACAGGACATATGCACAATCGTGCGCGAATGGTGACCGCTAGTTTTTTGTGTAAGCATTTACTGCTTCCCTGGTCTTGGGGTGAAAAATATTTTGCCGAGAAGCTGAATGATTACGAATTGGCCGCAAACAACGGAAATTGGCAGTGGGTTGCAGGCTGTGGATGTGATGCCTCTCCTTACTTCCGAATCTTTAATCCTGAAATTCAAAGAAAAAAATTTGATCCTGACTGTGAATACATTCGCAAATGGGTCCCGGAATATGGAACTGAAAAATATCCGGCACCCATCGTTAATCATCAGTTTGCAATTATCAGAGCCTTAAGGACCTACAACGAAACACTCAAAGGAAAACGCACTTAATGGAAATTTTAATTACGGGAGCCACGGGCCTAGTCGGAAGTCATTTAATTCCAGAGCTTTTAAAAAAGGGTCACAGTTTGACGGCAGTGACTCGGGATCGGAGTACCGCAAGTCAAATTTTACCTAAAGAAGTTAATGTTGTTGAAGGGAACCTGTCCTCGGCACCACTCAAAGAAAATCTTCAGCACATCAAGGCGGTGATTCACTTGATGGGTGAATCAGTTGCAGGTCGGTGGAGTTCAAAGAAAAAAGAAAAAATTTATAATTCACGAATCAACAGCACGAAACATTTAATTCAAAGCTTCTCGAAAGCACCAGAAATATTTATATCATCATCGGCCATTGGAATCTATGGGGATCGCGGTGAAGAACTTCTGACGGAACAGAGCCAGTCAGGAAATGATTTTTTAGCTCAGGTTTGTCGTCAGTGGGAGTCCGAGGCCTTAAATGTCTTGTCGCGTTCGCAGGAAAAACAATGTCGAGCTCTTCAATTGCGCACGGGTTTAGTTTTGTCCGCACGGGGAGGGGCTCTCAAAAAAATGCTTCCCGCCTTTAAGCTTGGGCTGGGGGGGAAATTAGGCAATGGGCAACAGTGGATGAGCTGGATTCATATCCAGGATCTTGTGCGGCTTTTTTGTTTTGCTCTTGAAACTTCGTCTTTATCAGGTCCCATAAACGCGACAACTGAAAATCCAATACGAAATGTTGAATTTACGAAAACTTTGGCTGATGCTCTTGGTCGCTCTGTGGGTCCATCGGTACCGGCTTTAGTTTTGAAAGCAACATTTGGCGAAGCAGCGACGCTTTTCTTATCTTCACAGAAAGTGGTTCCGGAAAAACTACATCATAGCGGTTTTCAGTTTGAATACCCAACTTTGAAGAAAGCCGTAGAAAATATTTTTCAAGTTACATCCAATTAAAAGTTATTGCGAGCCGATCGAAGTTCCTTGAATTCTTCTGGCGTTTGCGCCAACAAAAATGGGTTGAGCATTTTGTCTTTACCGAGCAGAAAGGGGATTGTGGGTTGATTTTTTTCCCTCAGCGCGGTGATTTCTTGATGGGCTTCTACTAATTTTTTTAGCAAATTCTGATTTTGTTGTTTCTTCGCCCAGGCCATACTGAACTCAAGGTTTTTTTGGCTGTATTCATGGGTACAATAAACCAAAGTTGAATCCGGTAAAGATTTAATTTGCTGTAAACTTTGATAGGCCGTTGAGAAATCACCTTCGAAAAGTCGACCGCAACCATATCGAAAAAGAACATCTCCTGAAAATAGCCATCCTTTTTCTGCTTCAAAGTAAGCCAAATGATCTAAAGTGTGTCCCGGCAATTTCAAGACATCAAAATGAAGACCAGCAATCTGCAGACGTTCGCCGCCTTTCAATCCATGTTGGATTTCGGGCACTTTGTTTCGAGAGACCTCCGGTCCCCAAACTTCACAAGAAAAGTTTTGTGTCAGTTCACTGAGCCCATCGACATGATCCCAGTGATGGTGAGTGATTAAAATTTTCAGTTTCACATTCTTTCTGGATTCTAAATCTTTTATTAAGGTCGAGGCTTCGCCAGGATCAATGACAAGCACTAGGTTCGAATTCTCTGCATCTTCAACGGTGAAGATGTAATTATCCGTATAGGCGGGGATGATTCGAGTGGACAGCTGCGACATATTTTAACTCCTGCTGTTTCCGGATGAAAGGCCGGGAGCTCGTTTATATACCTTTATCACAATCTGTCTGTGTTTTAACATTGAAAAGTATGACGAAAGAGAAGCCTAAAAGCATCCAAGTTCACTTAAACGGGCGGGACCACCTTGAGTTCAGCGAGGATCAAGGCAAAAGCCAATTCCGATTTATTGGTTGTCATGAATTGAATCAATTTTTAACAAATTATCGTCAACATCACGGGGACAATATTAAAAGTTGGCCTTTGCCTGAAGGTCTCAGTCACAGTGAACTTTTATTAAAAGAACTGCTTCTGAAAATTAAGGGCCAATGGAATTTCCCTTATCAAGCTGATGAACTCTGTCATTGTCGCTGTGTACCCACAGCCATTGTCGATCAAGCTATTCTTGCAGGAGCTCACACTCCTGAAGCCGTTTCTCGGTGGACATCAGCTTCTACCGCTTGTGGAACTTGTCGCAGTGATGTTGAAAAAATGATCAACTACCGTTTAGGCTTAAAAGATAAAGTGAAGGCATAACCATGAAACATCTCTTATTTTTGATTTTTACAAGCTGTACAATCTTGAATCTTCAAGCGGCCCGTGGCGAAGTTGTATGTGAGAAGCCGGAAGACTGCCCGGCCTATATGGCCCAGTTGCAAGGGAATGGTATCCTTTGCACAAGCTTTCTCGTTAGGAATGAGTTTATTGCGACAAACTTGCACTGCTTGCCACCAGAGCTCAGAACAGCGGGAACATCTTGCAAAGACAAAATTCACTTTATTTTCCCTGCGACAACAAAAACACCTGAAGAAAAAGCAGAGTGTGACACGGTTCAATTTGTTTCCCAACCTTTAAATGCCGGAAGTTTCAATGTCGACCTGGCAGTTTTAAAATTGAAGGTCCCCGTACCTCGGGAACATGTGCGCTTTTCACAAGATGGCTTCAAGCCTAAAGAAAAAATTACGATTTATAAGTTTGATCCAACCAAGACGGGCGGAATACTGCGCAAGACAGTTTGTGAACCTAAACCAAATTCAATTTACAATCCCTACTTTACTTCCGAGTATAGCCCCATCATTAACCTTGCCCCCTGTGAATCCATCAGTGGTAATTCGGGCTCGCCCCTTATCGCGGAAGATGGAAACGTACGAGGAATTTTACACTCGATAGCGAACGTTCCCTTTTTGCTGAACAAGGATATGAGCTTTTCTGAAAAAACAGAAATGAAGATGACTTTTGGAACGAACATGAGTTGTGTCCACCTCAGTCTGTTTAGTTATCCACGTCGAAATTATTCAGCTTGTGATGTGGTTGTTTCTCCGGCAAATCAAAAGAAATTGGAGGATGGGCTTCGCCAAAAGGCCTTAGATGAAGCCATTAAAATGATCGACCAAAAGATGCGCGTGATCAGTGAAAAGTATAAGTCACCAGAGTTGATGATGTTCGATTGGGAAGTGGCTCAACGAAAAGCTTCGGCCGAAGATCAAAAGGCAGCCATCATATCCCGTTTCGTGTTCCAACCCAAATGCGTTGCCCTTTCAACAGCTCCTTTGGGAACCTTAAGAAGTGCGATCAAGGGAAATCTGATGTCTTTTGAAATAAAAGTGCCCTACTACCGAATGGTGAGCGCCGTGAATACCGATCTGGTGTATGTGATCGACTTAAAAGAGGAAGAACATAAAATGAAAGTCACCAGTACATTGCAAGACTGGTTGACCGGTAAAAAAGTGAAACTGAAAGTTGATACTATCGCGCCTGACGGCAAATCTGACAATGTGGAAATGGAACTTGTTGAATGTCCACGCCGAACACGGCCTTGATTATTTTTTATCTGGAGGAAATTTCCCGGTAAGATCTTCGGTGATCTTTTCAGGAAATTCATTGTTTTGAAGATAGTGTTCTAACAAAGGACCTAGTTTGCGTCGGCAACTTCCTCCGCAAGGTCCAACCCCAGCCGTTGTTGCATCAAATATTTTATTTAAAGTGTCGCAGCCATCGACGATAGCCTTTTCAATTGTCTGACGGGAAACATTGTTGCATCGGCATATGATTTCGGGACGCTTTTGCTTTTTCATAGCTTTCTGTTAGGCGCTCTTTAAAAGTTTAGTCATCTCGTTGACGATCTGGAGTTTAAGATCTTCATATTTGCCGTTAAGATAAGCTCCCGAGGCCGAGAAATGCCCGCCTCCACCCACCATTTCTGCGATGGGCAGAACATTGATTTTGCCTTTCGAGCGTAAGGACAGCTTGTAAACATCGGGTGCATCTTCTCGAAAAACAACAGCTGCATCGAGCTGATCAATATTCATGATGAAATCAATCAGGTCTCGAGTGTCATCCATGTCCAGATGATGATACAGTAAATCTTTGCTCTGAATGCGAATGAGTCCAAGTCGACCATTGCAAGTGTATTCAATTTTTTGCAGAGCCTTCGCTAAAAAATTCATTTTCTCTGGTGTTTGGTGAGAAAATAAATAGCGATGAACCTCATCAATATCAAAATGCTGGGATAAAAGTTGAGCAGCGATCAGATGCGAATTCGGGGAATTTCGAACATAACGGAAAAGTTGAGTGTCAAAAACAACACTCGTATAAATCGCCTTTGCCATCTGCGCATCCCAAGGAACCTGGAGTTTTTCAATGAGTTGGAAAACAATTTCACCAGTGCTTGCGGCGGTGACATCAATCCAAGAATGCTCGCTCGGAGCGGGGATAATGTTCAAAATAGGGTGGTGATCCACAAAAGCAAACTTGGGTTTTTTCTCGGCCAATTTTTGGTAAAGCGGCTCGAGTAGGCGGTAATCATTGGTGTCGAAAATAAGAACTAAATCAATTTCTGCTGGAAGACGGGAATCGTTTTCAAAAATTTGGATGTGTTTTTCGGGATTCAAAAATTTGTATTTTTTTGGTGTTGCATCGACGTTGATCAGATGGACAGTTTTTTTGAGTTTTTTTAAAGCATAAAACATAGCCAACTGAGATCCCAAGCCGTCACCATCACATTGTCGGTGGGTGCTCAAAACAATATGCTTCGATTCTTGAATCAACTGAGTTAGTTTATGCAAAGAGACTCCCACTGATGTAATACAAGTCTTAGTGCTTTTCGGAAAAAATGCAGAAAACTCGAGGAGTTCCGCAACGACGCAATGCGTATTTTACTCGATCTATTAGAGTTGCCGGGCTAGCTAGACTTATGTATAAAGGTTGGCTTCGAAAAAATGGAGACCTTCATGAGTATAGAAAAAGACACAGCTAATAAAATCGATAAGTTGCCTATGACCGTTCGTGGCAAAGCCCTTCTGGATGCTGAACTCAAAAAGCTTCTCCACGAGGAACGTCCAGCTGTTATTCGTGCCATTGAAGAGGCTCGCGCCCATGGTGATATCAGCGAAAACGCAGAATACGAGGCCGCAAAAGAACGCCAAGGCATGATTGAAGGGCGAATTGCTGATATTCAGGGCAAACTAGCCGGAGCCGAAGTTGTCGATATACAAAGTTTAAAATCTGATCGTATCGTTTTTGGTGCTCAGGTGACTGTGCTTGATACAGACTCTGATGAAGAGTCGACTTACCAAATCGTGGGTGTTGATGAAGCTGACGTAAAAAACGGTATGATCTCGGTTCTTTCCCCTTTGGCTCGCGCTTTGATCGGAAAAAAACCTGGCGAAACCGTCGTCGTCCAAAGTCCTAAGGGTGATCGCGAATACGAAATCGTTTCATTCAAATTCGTTTAAAATTCTAACACTGTCTGGCCATGCTTGTTCTTGGCCAGAAGTTTGTTCAGAATGAGTATGTGAAAAATTCTAAATTTGAACGACGAACAATTGACAGCGAGCTGGTCACTGATCAGCCTGGTTTTTTAATTTTTTTAGGCGGCCTTGCCATTGCCATTGTGGCAGGACTTTTTTTTAGGGGATTTTTTTCTCCAGATAAAATTCGTGCGCATCTCACTGGTGCAGCGGCAAATATTCATAAAAATATTAAAGTGGATTTCTCTTCGGCCGAGTTGAGTCTATCGAAGAATGGCCTTCCCCGTGTTGCGGTGATCGTAAAAGATGTGAAATTGCTTTCCTCGGAAAGCTGCTGGATGGCTCCTGAAATCAATATCGATGAAATCATTTTGCCCATTTCAATCAAGAATCTTGTCCTTGGTCACTCGGCCGTCAGCGAACTGAATTTTGGAAAAATGGAACTTAAGCTAGCAGGGGAGTGGAAGTTTTGCCAACCTCGTGAACGCACGGGGGCAACGCCTGCTGATGCAACAAGTTCTAAAAAGTCGGTGGCTTTGATTGAGACTGAAAAACCTGCGGACATCCAACTTCAAGAGCAAATCCGTGAATTAAGAATCGATGAAGTAAAACTTGTGCATAAGAATTTGGAAAATATTCCCTCTTTGTTGACGAACGTGGTGATTTCTTTAAAGTCCGTCCAGCCTAAGATTATTTTATTGCAGGCCCAAAGTTATTTTTTCAATGAGAATCAACAGCGTGATTACACTTCGAGAGGGGAAATTCACATTGAGTACAATGAATTCCCCGAGAGGAAATTGCAGACTCATGTCTTAGGGCAGTTTCGTGAAGGACATTTTACGATCCAGATGCAAAATCGTCTTGATGAAGGCGAATACAATTTAGAATTAGATTTACGTCATTTGCCTTTAAGCAAAATTTTTTCAACCCTGCGGGGATTTGGGTTCAGTGCCGAGCTGAATCCAAAGCAGGCGTGGTTATCCTTAAAAGGAAAATCCCGTGGGTTTTTAGATAAAATCCAAAGTGAAAGTTTTGAAGTCAAAGATCTAAAACTGGAAGGCGATGTCGGTGAGCTGAGCACGGAACTGATTGAATTTTCCCAGTTGAATCCTTTAAAGATGAAACCTTTTTTGATGAAAGCCGAGCAACTCGATTTAGGAAAAGTATTATCCTTTTACAACAAATCCCAAATTATTCCTATTTTAGGTGACCTTGGACGGTTTAGCGGTCGTATCGAAATTTTCGACAATGAAGAGTTCCGATTTTTCGGTTTTCACCGGGGCTTGGAATTTATATTTTCAAGCTTAGGCCGTCGCGAGCTTCAAAAAATAAATCAGATGTCCTTGGATGCCTCGCTGAAAAAGAAAAAATGGAACTTAAAACTGAACCGTTTCGAAATGGAAAACGGGAAGTTCGCAGGGGAGCTTCATTTGAATGCGGATCGCAATTTTCAAAAGATAGACACAAAAGTTATGGTTGAACATTTATCTTTGTCACCTCAGGTACAAAACTTAGTGACTCAAGGCGGAGGCTTGGCCCCCTTCCGTGGAAATTTGAATTTCATTTGGGAAGAAGGGGTGCTGCAAAAGATTCTTGGCTTGATCGAGTCTGATGAAGCCACCGTCAATCAAATTAAACTTGAAAACTTAGCCTTTCAATTTGAAAACAGTTCGGGAACACCTTTTGTCTTAAAAACAAAATTTCAAAATGTGATGATTGCCGAAGATTATCTGACTAAAAGTTTTTTAAGTCCCGCAGTGAAGCCTCAGTGGATTGTTAATGGCGGAATTCATTTGAATAAGGTGACTGGCCAAATGAAGTTTGCCCATGATCGTTCCGCCGAGTGGAGAGGTTTTCAAGCAAACCTTACTGGCGGCGTCGAAAAGTTGGCTTCGGATGGAGGCTGGACAAGTCAGGGAATATTGGACGCGACACTCAGTTTAAAATCTCCGCGTGGAAACACCAAATGGAAAATTACAGGAACTCGAGATGAACCAACTATTAAAGAGCTCGGTGATTCTGCCACTGCTCGAACTGAATCTGCTTCGCACTGAAAAGTGGCCTGAGCATTCATTCACTTTGCCAAAATTTCAAGCTCACCGCGGATTTTGGTGTGAAGGACTTCAAGAAAACACTTTGGAGTCTTTGGTGGCAGCGAAGAAGTTAGGTTTTCAAATGGCTGAATTCGATGTTCAGCTCAGTCATGATGGCATTCCTATACTATTTCATGATTTAAATTTAAGCCGAATTGCAAAAAAAAATATTCCCATCAACCGATTGTCCGCCAACGAACTTAAACGCTTAGCTGCAGTTTCTACTCTCGAAGAAATTCTACACCATTCCGATGTGCCCGATTATTTGAATATCGAAATTAAATCGGGCTTTTTGGTGAAAGATCCTTTGATCGAGCCTGTTGTGAGGGGCATTCGTCAAGCGAAAGCTCAATCCAGAATCGTCATTTCCAGTTTTAATCCTTGGTGCTTGGTTAAACTTAAACGCTTAATTCCAGAAGTGCCACTGGCCTTGTTAGCGTCCCCGGAAAAGGCGAATGGGAATTACATTTACCTGCGAAGACTGTGGATGACTCCCTTGTTAAGACCGCATCTGCTGCATTTGGATTACCGCATGTTAGACAGTTATTTTCTAAAGCTGATCCGTCAAAATAATTTATCAGTGGCAGCCTGGACGGTGAACGATTCGCAAGTAGCAAAAAATCTCTTAGAAAACGATGTGCTTTCCATCATTACCGATAAGAAACTGTTTTGATTTTGTTGCTTCCTACAAAGGTCGAGCTTTCATTTCCCAGTTTCTTTCTAGGTCAGAACATTTCATACTTAGAAAGTCCACTGGAGGATTTATGAAATCAGCAGCTTTAATGACTTTGAACTTAATCTTTTTACCTTTACTAGGATGGGCCGAACCCTCGGCCGTGGTTCATCTCAAGCTGTCTCCTGCTGGTTCATTCAAGGGCGAAACCCGCGACGTCAAAGGCTCTGCCCAACAAAACGGAACAAAAGTGACAGCACAAAATATAGTGGTGGATCTTAAAAATATAAGTACCGGAATCAGTCTGCGTGATGAGCATACAAAGAATAAATATCTCGAAGTTTCAAAATTCCCCACAGCTATCTTAGTTTCCGCAACAGGTGAAAACGGAAAAGGTACGGGCATTATCAAGATTAAAGGAATTGAAAAACCGATTTCAGGAACCTATAAAATTCGCGGTAAAGAACTTGATGCCGAATTTGAAATTAAACTTTCTGATTTTGGGATCAAAGGGATCAAGTACATGGGTGTCGGTGTTAATGATACAGCTAAAGTGAGTGTCACGGTGCCCATCGATGCGGGTCGAAATCCTCAAAGCCTCAGAAAACCCGTCAGTAAAAAGCCAATTAAAAAATAATTTTAATTAATCTTTCTTTGTTTTATTCTGAAATTTCTTCTGTCGTTCGATGAGTTCGGGGTCATCTTTTATATCTGTCTCATCGACATCAATTTCATTTATAGATTCTTTGAAATTGCGGCCGGCTTTCCCAATGGATTTACCCAGTTCGCTCAATTTGTTCGAGTTAAATAAGACGTACCCCAAGGCGGCGAGAAGCAATATTTCGATTAAGCCCATGGCCGATGTTACTCGGTTTGGGCTTCGGGTTCAACTTCATTTGCGGGGCTGCTGACTTCCACAGTGGTTGATTCAGTCGTGTGAATTTCCATATCCGTTGTTGCCGAGGCCTCTGGAAGATTCTGCACAGGAAGGGTTTGCCCACTTTGAATTTTCTTTTGGGGTAAAGTCGAAGTCACTCCAGACGGTCGCGCATCGCCAGTGGAAAGTTTTGATGATTTTTTCCCTTTGGCTGCTACCGAAGCTTTTGCACCTGCTTTGGCCCCTGGAGCTAACTTTTTAAGTTCTCCGTCGTAGTGAGATTTTAATTCGCTCATTTTAGATTGGTACTCTTTGCGAATCTCTTCGACTCTTTGTTTGCGAGCTGTCGACACGCAAGATTGGTAAGTTTGCACGGCAATTTCTTTAGCTTGCGAACGGCAAGTGAGATCAAAGGGATTCGCCGTTTCGGCACGAGCTAAAAGAAATGATCCTAGGTAACTGACGATAAGTACGTAAAGAACTTGTTTCATAAGAACCTCGCACCCAGAATTACTACAAATTCCAAACCAACAGAAAAATCGGGGCAGAAGGTTTACTTTGAAGAACAGGCGGTTATCGGGCCGGCAAGCTTGTAGTTTTTTTACAAACTGTCAAATTTAGTTACACTGGAAACCCTCACCACAGATGAGATAAGGCCAATTTTCCGCTCGCGCTGGAACCGACGCTATCAATATTCATCATCGAAATTCCAAGATTTAAATTCCACTGATGGTTGAAGGAGTAATACAGATCGAGGTTTGCCCCTTCCCCATCGAAATAGGTCCTGGAATTAGAAGTGACACTGCCGAAACTGCTAAGGATCGCGTTCGTTAGAATACCCGCCGAAACATATCCGGAAAATTTTGAGAAGCTAATTTTGCCGGCAAATTTCTGTGTAAATTGGTACAAGGGACCAGCGGAAAATGTCGATAAATGAATTTTTAAAATAAGCGTATCAAATTCACTGACATTATAATTGAGATTCAAAGCCCAATCCTGCGCTAATCTATAGCGGTAATCCACATCGGCGGTACCACCTAATAAGAGATACATAGCTGAAGCTCCGAGGCGGTGCTTCTCTTCTCTGTGAATCTGCCATTTTATCCCTAAGGGAAGTGGCACCCACACCACAGAAAAATCGTCTGATAAGGACATTTCCCAAATCAGAGGATGAGGCAGAACTGAGTTTTCGACGGGGATAAGCCAGATATTCCAACTGTCCACCGAATAGGGAAGAGTGTAAGGGCGATCAATTTCACTGAGGGGATACTTCTCGGCAAGGTTGGTTTTGCTGGCGCAGCCTGCACCAAGAAAAAGACAAAATAAAATCAAAAGGCTTAAAGATGAAAAATGTTTTTGCATTTAAAAAGTATGACTGAAAACGATAAGTTTTCAAATTAAAGAAAAGCCAATAAATTTACAAAGTAAAACTTTAGCCCAAAATCTAGCGACGAATGGATTTGGGATCGACGGCATCTTGTAAACCATCACCAATAAAATTAAAACTGATGGTCGTGAGCCAAATCATGACTCCAGGAAGTATCGTGAGCCATACATTTTTATAAATCACTTCTTGGGCGTTATTGAGCATATTTCCCCAACTGGGAGTTGGGGGCATGATCCCTAGGCCTAAGAAACTCAATGCGGCTTCGAAGAGGATCGATTGACCTACGCCCAGAGTGATCGCCACCAACATCGGTGCAATCACATTTGGAAACATATGACTGAAAATGATGGTGCGATCGCGAGCTCCTAAAGTTCGCGCAGCGAGAACAAACTCACGCTCGCGCAAGGAAAGAATACTTCCTCGAACAAGTCGAGCCACTGTCATCCACGAGAAAAGACAGAGAATCAGAAACATCTTAACGATACTTTCATTTTCTGGATTCATCATCGATTTAAGGGCTGGAAGTTTTTGGAGGTCGATGGCAGCAACGACGATCAAGACAGGAACGAGAGGCAAAGAAAGTAAGGAGTCAGTGACTCGCATCAAGATCGTATCAATCGTTCCGCCGTAGAATCCCGCCAGGCTTCCGATAAGAAGTCCAACCAATGCAGAGGCTACCGCAACCATAATTCCAACACCCATGGAAACGCGAGTTCCATAGATCAATCGAATGAAAACATCACGACCAACCTCATCAGTGCCGAACAAATGAAAAGTACCAAAGCGGTTCAGCATTTCTTTAAAACTTTTATACTGGGGGCTGTCCACTTTGCTGTAAATTTCCAAGGCTTCAGTTTGGGAGCGAGTTCCCATTTCATAAAGAATTTCATCAGCAGGTCTTTGGGTCATCAAGGCCTGCTTGTCCATCAAATCTTTAGAAAGAGCCTGTGCCTTTTCGGGATTATCTTGAATCCAATTTTCAATGGCATTTTCTTTAACATCATTAGTAACTTCTGTGCGAGTGAAAGGTAGTAAATAACGAGCTGAAACATTTTGTTGATTGGGATCTAAAGATAAAACACTTGAGATAAGATCTGCAGACAAAGCGACAAGAACAAAAAAGCAAATGACACCAAGGCCAACGACAGCCATACGATGTTCCAAAAATTGGTTCATCACGATCTTCCAAAGCGGAAGAGCTTGTTCGAGACTTTTTCTCTGTTTCTCGGTTAAAGCGGTTTCATTACTGAAAGCTTTAACTGTATGTGATTCTTGGGTCTGCAAATCCATAAAGAATATCCGCCAATAAATTCATCAGGAGCACCATGCTCACAGAGATAATAAATGAAATCATCGCCACATTGTAATCATTGGCAATGATCGAGTCGTAAACCAATTTGCCCACGCCTTGATAAGCGAAGACCGTTTCCGTCAATAGTGCTCCCGAAAACAATCCTGAAAAGCTCAGAGCTAAAATCGTGATCAAAGGAATAAGTGCATTGCGAAAAGCGTGGCGCCAAATCACTGTGTGTGAATCAAGACCTTTCGCTCGTGCCGTGCGGATGTAGTCATTCCGCAAAGTTTCCATCATTGAAGATCGGGCGTAACGAACAAAACTTCCGATTTGTTGAACGCTAAGACTCAAAATGGGAAGTATTAAATAAATCCCACGATCTTTAATAAAATTAAAAAAGTTTCCAGGATCGATCCCTACGGTTTCGGTGCCCCCTGCAGGAAGTACTCCCAGTTGAACGGAAAAAACAATGATCAACATTAAGGCTAACCAAAACGAGGGAATAGAAATTCCCGAAAAAGCAAAAAAGTTAACAACCGAGTCTAACTTTCCTCCAGGATTCAGTGCCGAATAAATTCCTAGTGGTAGGGCGATAGCCAAACTTAAAAGCAAGGACAGTAAAGAGAGGATAAAAGTATTTTTAAGACGGGGGCCCATGAGTTCTTCCACAGGGACGCGGTAAGTTCGGCTGTAGCCTAAATCCCCGCTCAAGATTGTGCCCACCCAGGTGCCGTAACGTTTGTAGGCAGGTTGATCTAAACCGTAAAGCTCGCGTAAGCGGGCAACATCTTCAGAAGTGATCTTTGGATTGCTCTGAATCATCAACTCGACGGGATCGCCCGGCATAAGCGTCATCAAATAAAAACACACGTAAGAAAGAATGACGATAACTAAAACAGTTTGAATCATTCGTCGGAGAATGTATGTGCTCATTCTAAATTCCACTCCTCAATTTTACCTGTTTCATGAAATTGGTGTCCTGGGGGTCGGTAGTTTTTCAAATTCGGAGGAATCACAGAAACATCTGAACGATAGTAAAGAGGAATCACTGGGGCATCTTCTGTGTAAAGTTTTTGAAGTTGCCAAGCCAATTCCAAGCGTTTCTTAGGATCAAATTCCACTTCGAGAGCGTCGATAGTTTTGTCGACATTAGGATCGTTCCAGCCCGGTTGATTTTGCCCCGAATAACCATTTTTTGCAGAAGGTATTGAAGTGCTGTGAAGAGTGGATCGAGGAGTGTTTTCCGGCGATGAAACCCAGGCATACATAGCTAAGTCAAACTTACGTTTTTTTGTTGTTTCGCCAAAGAAAACCCGTGCAGGTTCATTCTTGATATTTACTTCGATACCGACTTGCTTCCACTGATCTTGTAAATAAACTTGCACCAATTCACGAACTTTATTCCCAGCCGTTGTGCCAAAGTTCACTGAGAATTTTTTATTATCTTTGTACAAATAGCCGTCTTCGCCTTTTTTCCAACCAGCTTCGGCTAAAAGTTTTTCAGCTTCCCGTTTTGAAAATTTGAAACCATGAACGTATTTTTCATCACGGGTGAACCAAGGGTCTTTAGGCGATACAAAGTGAACAGCGAATTCTTGTTTTCCTTCAAAAATGGATTTCGTCAAGCTTTCGCGGTCGATGGCTTGGATCATTGCCCGACGAACACGAGCGTCTTTAAGAAAAGGATGATCTAAATTGAAATCAATATGTTCGTAAGTAATGCCAGGAGTGAAAGTGACAACGTAAGGTAATTTTTCTGCAGACACTTTCTTTTCGAAAGCTAAGGCTTGATCGAAACTCAATCCCAATGTGGAAATCATATCAACAGTGCCTGAACGCAAATTGGCTTCGAGAGCAGCTGTATTAGGAATAAGTTTGATGATGACTTTTTGGATATGAGGTTTAGGTCCATAAAAATGGGGATTCGGAGAAAATGTAACGTGATCACCCAATTTCAATTCTGAAATAAGATAAGGTCCATTGTAGAGACCGGGATTTGTGGGTTGCTTCGTGAAAACAGAATTCTTTTCGTAACCTTCTTTTTGAGCGCTAAATTTTTTGAAAGGTTCTTCTTCGAGATGTTTAGGAACGGGATAAAAAGTTCCATGCATATAAAAATCCCAACGAGCCTTCGTGTACGTGAAGGTGCATTTTTTTGGATTTTTTGCATCGATGTCGATTTTTTCAATGGTGGCATAAGATTCTTTATCGCCAACAGAAACATTAGGACTCATTGCAATGGTGCGAGCCATAGCAAAGTCATGGCAGGTCACAGGAGTACCATCTCCCCATTTTGCATTTTCAACAATCTCCCAGTCGGCAGTGATCTTCTTTTTACCACCAGCAGTGATGACCTTAGCTTTACCGTTTTCCAGAGTAGGAATTTCTTTTGCTAATTGAGGATACCATTTTGCATCCGCATCCATATGCACAAGCTTACGACCACTCATATGGTACATATAACTGGTCTGTGACATCGTCATGATCAGTGGATTTAAAGTTTCAAATTCTTGCGAAGTTCCAATTTTTAATTCCGTGTTTTTAGGTCCTGAGCCTGCGTTTCTTTTGCCGGTGCAACCAACAAGGCTTAAAGAAAGTGCAAGTGCGAAACCGATGAGATTCAATTTTTTCATACTGCAGGATCTCCTTTTTGGTCGTAAAGCCAACAAGCTTGTTGATGATGTTCTGTGCCAGTTAGTATTGGAATTTCTTTTGGACATATATCCATTCGTTTCGAGCAGCGGGGATGAAACGAACATCCCGAAGGCGGGTTGATGGGGCTTGGAACTTCGCCTTTCAGCGATTGCTGCATTTTCTTTTTTCCTTCGCCCACGCGGGGGATAGCGCTCAGCAAGGCTTGAGTGTAGGGATGTTTCGGATTTTCGAAAATTTCTGTGCGTGTGCCAAACTCGACAATCTTTCCCAAATACATAACAGCAATGCGATCACAAAAATACTGAACCACTGATAAGTCATGAGAGATAAAAACGTAAGTGAGTTTAAGGCGCTCTTGAAGATCTTTCAGTAAATTCAAAATTTGAGCCTGAATAGAAACATCTAAAGCGGAAACAGGTTCATCACAAATAATAAGTTCAGGTTCAAGAGCAATAGCACGAGCGATGCAAATTCTTTGTCTTTGACCGCCCGAAAACTCATGGGGATAGCGATTAACGTGAGAGGCTTTAAGGCCAACCATTTCCAAAAGCCATTTTACTTTTTCATCACGTTCGTTACTTTTTAAGATGCCGTGAATTTCAAAAGGCTGTTTAAGAATTTGTCCTATGGTCATTCGTGGATCTAAAGAGGCATAAGGATCTTGAAAGATCATTTGCATCTGTTTGCGCTTTTGTCGCAGCTCTTCGCCTCCCAAATGAAGGAAATCTTTTCCGCTAAATTGGATTTGTCCCGCAGTGGGTTCATACAGACGAATTAAAGTTCGACCCAAGGTGGATTTCCCGCAGCCGCTTTCGCCAACGATGCCTAAAGTTTCACCTTTTTGAACAACTAAGGAAACATCATCAACAGCTTTAACGTCAGCAACATGACGTAAGAGCAAACCTTTTTTAATGGGAAAATATTTCTTAATATTTTTCGCTTCGAGAATGATCTCGTTCATGAAGACCTCAAAGAGGATTAAAGCAAGCCACTTCGTGGCCTGGTTGAAGTTCAATTAAAGGAGGTTTTTGGTCTCGGCATTCAGTTTTGGCGCGAGGGCAGCGATTCACAAAGGGACAGCCTCTGGGAAGTTCGTGCGGAGCCGGCACTGAGCCTTCAATGGTTTTAAGTCGGTGAGGCCGATGCCCCACGCGAGGACGAGAATCAATCAAAGCTGCCGTATAAGGATGTCGGGGATTGCGGAACAATGTCAGGGTATCTGCCTTTTCACACATTTGGCCCGCGTACATCACCAAAACTTTATCTGAGATCTCGGAGATGACGCCCAAGTCGTGAGTGATGAACTGCAAAGACATATTAAATTTTTCTTGGAGATTTTGAAAGAGCTCGAGAATTTGCGCTTGAATGGTTACATCCAAAGCTGTCGTTGGTTCATCGGCGATCAGAAAAACGGGATCACATGAAAGAGCCATGGCGATCATGGCTCGCTGGCGCATTCCCCCAGAAAGTTGATGGGGGTAATTAGAGTAGCGTTCAGCAGGAGCAGGAATCCCAACAAGTTTTAACATTTCAATGGAGCGCTGCTTAGCTTCGGCTTGGGAGCATTTTTTATGTCGTAAAATTTGTTCGTCAATTTGATAACCAATGGTCAGAACGGGATTCAATGCAGTCATGGGTTCCTGGAAAATCATGGCCATTTCGCCGCCGCGAACTTCTTGCATTTGCGATTCATTCAAACTGAGTAAATCGCGACCTTTCAGAAAAGCTTTGCCTGCGGTGATCCGTCCCGGTTTTTCAATAAGTCTCATCAGTGAAAATGAAGTGACGGATTTCCCACAACCGCTTTCGCCAACGATGCCTAAAGTTTCACCTTTTTTGATATCATAAGAAATATTATTTACGGCGCGGAAGGGACCTGATTTCATAAAGAAAGTCGTTTCGAGATTTTCAACTCGAACGATGGTGTCAGAGCTCAAGCTCTTATGGTTTGCTTTATCCACAGTCGTTTCAATCACTTTTTCCCCACCCAATAGACAGGAAAATGATTACCTCAGTCATAGGATAAATGTAAAGAGAGATTGACCTTTTCCTGTATTGGGTCGCATCAAATATGACGTCGAGATTCGAGATCTTCCCAAAATTTCGAGAGCCCATTTTGAAGGGCTTGTCCTAGAATTCCTGAAAGTTTTTCACGGATAGCCTGCTTTTTATTGATCTTCAGATTAAGAATCTGATGGCTGTGAAAATGAGATAAAATAAAATCATCGCTGGTTTGAATTTCATCGACTAAGCCTAAACCTTGAGCATCGAGACCATACCAATATTCACCGGTGGCCACTTTTTCGATGTTCATTTGAGGACGATTTTTTGTGACAAAACCTTTGAATAGAAGGTGAGTCTGTTCCAATTGCTCTTGAAATTTTTCTTCACCTTTTGGAGTGATCTCCCCGAAAATACTGACTGTTCTTTTGAATTCACCTGCAGTGTATTCCTTGTATTCAACATCATTCTTACGCAGAATGCGATTGAAATTAGGAACCTGGGCGACAACGCCAATAGAACCAACAATTCCAAAAGGGGCACAGAGAATACGATTTGCTGTACAGGCCATCAGGTAACCGCCGCTGGCGGCAACTTTGTCAACGCAAGCAGTAAGGGGAATGCCTCGCTCTTTAATTCTCAGCATTTGTGAAGCTGCGAGTCCGTAACTGTGCACAACGCCGCCCGGGCTTTCTAATCTTATAATCACGTGATCTTTAGGAGTTGCCACGAGGAGGAGCGCCGTGATCTCGTCGCGGAAGTGTTCAACGGCTGAAGCTTTAATATCACCTTTGAAATCCAAGACGAAAAGTTTTGGTTTTTCTAAAACATTGTCTTTCTTTTTTTTATTCGATTTCTTTTCAACTTTTAATTGCTCTTTGGAAGATGACAATTGAGTCAGCTGCGCTTTTGTTGATTTGTACTTTTCGTGAAGCTGCTCGACTTCCAATTCAGGCTTCTGCTGAGATCGAGCCGCCACGAATGCAACTAAAAGTATGAGAGCCGCGATTGAAAAAACAATGAGGCCCGTTTTTGCAGCAAAAAGTCCAAAATGAGATAGAAATTCCATAGACATCCTTATTGATTGGAAGGGTTAATCTGGATCTTTGTCTAAAGAAAGTCAAATGAGTTAAGGGGCGAATAAAATTGCAGCAGCCAGGGGGCAAAAATCCTGTTATTCTGGAGCCCATGAAAAGTTTCGTTTTCGCCCATCGTATCAATTTTAGAATCGCTTTTTCGATTTTTCTGGTGATGACCTTTTCGGTAAACTCGTGGGCTGTTGATACTCAGGCGGAAGCTGACGATGCGGTTTATAATGAAGTGAAAAGACTAGCAGGATTTAAAGAACACAAACAAGATGAAAAAACTTTTGATCATGAACGCGAGCGGGGAAGAGTCGCCTATGATGAACTCCTGGAGCAGCAGTCGATTCAGTACAAACAAGATCTCGAGGAATACCGCAAATCCAAGAAGAAAGAATCTGTTCCTGAAGAGACCGAGGAGTATGAAGAGTACGTAGCCCGAAAGAAGAAAATATTTTTAGAAAAAGAAGAGCTCGAAAAAAGTTATGCTCAAAAGACCGATAAAATTCGCAAGCAACTGGTAAAGCGCTCTGTCTCTGAAGAAGAGGAGCTAGGTTTAAATGTCGAGACTGAACGGGTGGACTACAAAAAGCGTGTCCTTTATGGAGCAAAACCCCAGTTCAAAATCGGAGGAAGTTCCTCGGGCTCTTCCGGGAGTTCGGGATTTGGGACTCCAGCTCGTAATAATCCCAGTTTTCCTTCTCAACCCGATTTCTCTGACACAGGTTTTATTCCACCGCCACCTATGCCTGAGCCCTTCGAACCCAATAACGATTTTCCAATTCCACCGCCTCCGCCAGATTTCATGAACGATGCGGACTTTCCACCACCGCCACCACCCCCACCAGACTTTGGAGATTTTTAATTTTTACGGAGGATTTGGTCTAGGTTTAGGCCGGTGATTTGTTTGAGGCCACGAATGAGGTAGGCGAAGACTAAGAGGAGCACGGCCATCGATGGCAGTAGAATAACGACGAACGACCACTGAGTCATCTCGGCAATTTGTGTGTTCAGGATTTCGGAACGCGCAGTTTCTTGAAGCTGGAGATCCAGTGGTTTAAAAATTCTTGCTGCCAAATAAAAATTGAGGAAAGCGCTCAGGGCAAAAGAAAACGAAAGTAAAATTGTACTCATTTTTAACAGACGAAAAAAATCGTGCTGACGTTGCGAAGCTTCGACTTTTGTTTGTAAAAGCTCAACATCAATGAGCTGGGGATTCAAAAAAAGCTTTTGGATAACAGGACGACGCGTGAACGCCGAGATCAAAACAAAAAGACCGATAAGACCAGGAAAAGCGGCTTCCTTGATGGCAAACCAAATACCAGTTAAGCCACTTAAAGCCAAGCCACCGGTGAAGGCAATGTTGAGCAATCCCAAAATGGAAAAGAAATTAGTTTTTTTGCGTTTCCACCAATCATAGAGACCAAAGCCCATAGGAAATGACAGTGCCAAAATGAGAGCCCAGAAGGGGCCAATCAATCCTGTGCCTTTGTTGAGAATAAAAATGGGCAAGAAGATATTGAAGATGATGTTTAAGAAAGGATTTTCTCGCTCAGTTTTAGCTTTAATGAAAGCATCTTGTTCATTTTTAGGTGTATCAGAGTCTGACATTTCGCTATCCTTATCTTGTTTATGGTGAAAGGCAAGACTGAACTTTAGACGGGAACCCTTCTCAATTCACAGTCCATCAGTTACACTAAAAAAATGAATCGAACATCTCAGGAATTTTTCTATTCGCTTGTATTAAGTGTTGTTTTTATTGGTGTAGCGAGCGCAGGTCCAAAAATGGGTTTATCCGTAGCGCCCATAAAGCAGAGCAATGCTTGTCCTTCAGAAAAAGCACCTAAATTATGGCGATGGGGTCAAACTCTCCCCGGGGGACCTCAATTTAAAAATATGGATTTGGCTAAGATTAGATTGAACTGCAAAGAGTTCGAATTGCCCGAAGGAACTTTGATTTATGACCATTCTAATATTTATGTTCTTAAACGGGGTAAAGAAACGACAAATTGGTGGGATTTAAAAACGGGCAAGTCTTATCGGGGGGTGATGATTCTAAAGAATGCTGCAGATTCAGGAGAGCTCATACAGCTTTTGTGGCCCGCCAAGCCTAAGAACTCGCATTTGCTCAATCAAAGAACCTCAAATTTTCAAGAAGAAAAAAACTATCCTGCTGGAGACGTGCAACGTAAATCCATCAATACAAAAATAACTTTAGTTCTGAAAAGTCGAGAGCATGATTTGAAATTTCAAGATTTCGTAAAGTCTTACGTTGAAGCTAATAAAGTTAAAATTCCTATTCCTTTTAAAGCAACTCCCGAGCTTTTGGAAGCTGAGCTTGAGGAAGTGATCCGGCTCATCAATACTTACTATCTCCAAAGAAAAGGTTAACGGTAGACCCTCTGAAAACAATTTTTCTTTTTATTTTATTTTTTCTTTTTTATTCCCAGCAAACAATGGCTGCAACGGCCTCAAGTTATCAGTGTCGGATGATCTTTTCAGGAAAGCCTACGGATTGGCACTCTACAGGAGGTGGCCTTTTTGATGACCTTCGTGAGAACGCTTTCCACTATATGAATTGGGTGAAGAATTCCGCCAAAGAAAATATACCTCAAGATCTTTTGGCGGATGGGCAAACCGCTGGCGACGCTCATATTCTTAATTTTTCAGATCTCTTGATTAACGGGAAACGAAAACTAAGGCTTAACGACAAAGATGATTCCGGCCTTGGACTATTCCTTTTTGACTTCGTGAGATTTGCAACAACAGTTAAAGCGCAGCGCTTAGGTTTAGAAACTGTGGATCTTTTTATGTCCTATCGCCAAGGGCTTTTAGAAGAAAAAAAGGATAAACCCAAGTTTTTGGAGAAAATTCTCGAGACCTCCAAAAAAGATGAAGCTGAAGCCCATAAAGAGTATCTCGAAAAGTACACTCAAGGAAAAAAATTTATTTTTTCTGACGAGACCAGTTTAGTTGAAATTTCAAAATCCCCAGAAAGTGCTCAAAAAATTTACCGTGAAGATGTTCAAAAATTAAAACGTGAATTAAATTCTTACACGATTCTGGATGAAGCTTACCGAGTAAAAACAAGCGGAGGCAGCCGCAATCAAGCTCGCTTTTGGTTTTTAGTTAAAGATAACAATGATGAAAAACATATTATCGAGTTCAAATTGTCCGGCGAGCCAGCTACGTCTCTCGTGAGGAAGCAAAAAGACTTTGTGAATCGGATGAAGGACGTCGAAGAAGTTTATTGGAAGGGTGAGAAAGACCCCTTGTATAGGGCAATCCGAATAGGCGAACGGGATTACTACATGCGCCCTAAGATGAAAGAATTTGTGAACTTCAAAAAAATAGAATCAGAAAAAGATAAGGAGCAGGCCCGCGAATTCCTACTCCATGTCGCTTATCATATGGGAAGAATGGTGGCCGATCAAAACCCCACATCATATATCCAAGCTATCGTTGGAGAGCCCGAAAATTCATTTCGCTGGGTTCACCGTCTCGTGAATGAGTATATCACCCTAGTCAAAGACCTTTAATAATAAGTTTGCACTTATAAACTAGGACATTTCGACTTTTACTGTGTCTATCTTTTGGACACTCAGGTATTTTATTTCAGTCACATTTGAAAATTTGTGTTCATGACAGATTGTTTTAGCTTAGAAATGTAAAACATATTATAATGCGCTCCGAAGACTCAGTGATAGTGGGGTTTAGTTTTGAGATTTAATGAGTCCATGGTTTTTAAAAGGGGTAGCCGTTTATGAATACAATGAATTTGGTCTTTACTTTATCTTTCCTTTTAATGGGTTCCATTTCGAATGCCTCAGTCTTTGATAGCGAAATTGATCCTTGTCATGGAACTTATAGTGAAAGTGACCTTCGCGCAAAAGGTAATAAATTATTAGAAGGTGATCTTAATTTTATTACAGTTAAAGAACCTATTCCTGGGACTAATATTTATTACCGTCTTACCTGTGATCGTCGGCTGTATTCTCTTCTTGTCATTAAAGAGCAGAAAGAAAGTCACCAGCAGATCGAGCAAGCGCTCAGCGCCATTGCTTGGCAATCCACTTTTTCACTTGAGGCCGCAGAGACTCTGATGAACTTTATTAATACCTCACCTAGCAATATCCTGAAAGGAAAGGCGGCCTTTTCATTTTACTACCTGCATGACGTCTTTCCTAAGGTTCAGGTGATGATTGACTTTTATGAGAAGCAAAAGTTCAGAAATTTTTATCGAAAGATGCTTGCCAGTGATCACGTCGAACAATCAAGCCACTTTGCGCAAGTGGCGCAAAAAATTGCCGGCTATTTTTTAAGCACTGAAAACAGTTGTTATCGCTCACAGTTTTCAGATGAGATTCGTATTCAGGGGGAACGGGCAGCTAAAATATTTATTCCGATGTTAATGGAGGCTTTACTTTCCCATCGAATTAACATGGAGCCCGATGCCGTTGTGGTTCGCAGCGAAATCTTGGTCGCGTTGGGGAATTTTGCTTATTCCGAATTTGCTCGGACGGATAAGACTTACCATGATCAACTGACTTATTATAAAAATAAAACCGAAGACAAAGTTGATGCTCAAAATGTTGAGTCTCTCTTCGCTTCAATGAAGCAAGTTTGCCCTTAATCTTAGGCCAGGTTTAAAGTTCTGATTTGTTTATTTCCCGGCCCGGCGGCGAAAGTCGCTGGGAAGAATTCCTTCAATTCTTTTGAAGGTTCCAATAAATTTAGAGAGAGAATTATAACCGACCTCTAAAGCAATATCGGTAATGGTTAATCGACTATCTTGCAGCAGAGTCTTCGCTTTTTCAATCCGCGCTAAAATTAAATAGTCTTTGGGAGTTATTCCCGTTTCCTTTAAAAAAAGACGACTGAAATTTCGAGAACTTAAACCACTTTTCTTGGCGACTTCAGTGAAGCTCAAAGCCCCAAGATCATTTTCAATAATTTGCAGAGCTTCTTGAATACGTGGATCCAGAACTTTCCCTTGAAGATGCTCGAGGTGAATTTTTTGTTTTTGGATTTGGGCGGAATTTAAAGACTCTTTCAAAGTTTCAATCAGGGCCGCCGTAAAAAACCGGAAGCCTTCAGCCTTTTTATTAATCAATAAATAGAAAAGCAGCTCTTTCGCCAACGAGTTCGCAGAGAAGGCACAGGTCGAAAAGTTTTCTGAACTGTGTTGATTCCAAGCTTTCTTACTGATGAGCCAAATCAATCTTTCACCAGAACCCTGGGCCGATGACGAGAAACTGTGATCGAAATCGGGTGGAACATAAAGCATTTTTCCGGGGCCAGCTTTAATGGTTTTCCCTTCAGCCGTGATCGAAATTTCGCCTTGAAGGGGCAAGAAGAATTCGTGCTCTTCATGTTGGTGGCGGCCCACTTGGCTGGCGGGAATTTTTTGGTGGAGGATAATTAATCCCGGAAACTCTGTCAGAAGGTCATGATGTGGCTTCATAAATTGATCCTACCTGAAATGGCTCAAAAGGGAAGTGACTTTGGCCGAAAGGGGTTAGTGGGGATTTCAAAAAGTCGGTAGAACTTTTTCATCTTTAACACAAACAAGGAGATGAAAGATGAAAAAGAATTTAAGTTTAATAATGATGGCGGTTTCCCTGATAGGTTGTGCTTCGGCAAGAACAACGGCGAACACTTTCCGCGGCCGAATCATCGAGTTTAAATCCGGAGCAGAAGGTTTTGATACTCGCACGTTTTTTTACGAAGGGGAGAAAGACGTTGTTGCTTTTGATTCGCAATTTACGGGAGAGTTAGCTCGGCAGTCCATCGAGCATTTGCGGAAGTTCACTTCTAAACCCATTTCGTGGTTGGTGATCACTCATCCTAATCCTGATAAATTCAACGGTGCTTCCGTTTTCAAATCCATGGGCGCACGAATTATGGCATCGAATTCCACCGTGCAAGCGATGCCTGAAGTCCATTCTTATAAAGAATACTTTTTCGTGAACATCGCAAAAATGTTTAAGAAAGAAGATTATCCAAGCCTGACTTCTGTTGATGAAACTTTTGAAGGGCAAACCGAAATTGTTTTAAGAGGTGGAGAAAAAATTCAATTGCGTGAGCTGTCACATCCCGGTGTGAGCAGCACTCAATCTGTGGCTTACATTCCTTCTGTTCAGGCTCTGATAGTCGGGGATCTTATACATCATCGGGCGCACGCGTGGCTTGAAGGTGGAATCGTCAATGGAAAAGCAAAGCCGACAATCCAAAAATGGATTTGGGCACTTCAGGAGTTAGTCACTCTTTACCCTGCGGAAACAAATGTCTTTGGTGGACGAGGAGTCAATGCGGACTTAAAAACTGCAGCGTCAGCCCAGATCAATTATTTGAATGAAGCCCGTGCTCTCGTGAAAAGTGAAATTAAGGCGGCAAAGAAAATGAAAGAAAGTGAATTGAAAGAATTGTACAAAAAACTCACAAAAAAGTTTCAGGCGCGATTTCCTGAGTACGATTTAGCTTATATGATCGAGTACAGCATTTATGGCCTAGTCCAATCCGAAATTGAAAAAAAGTAGGTCCAACGTCGTGCCGCTGAAAGAATTTTTTTCAGCGGCCAAACCATTTAAAATTTAGCCTCTTTTTAAGTCTAATAAAATTTCTGTTCTTATTGACTCTAAAAAAATCCTAGGGTTAACTCTCGACCATGCGTGTTGTCGGTATGAATTTTTTTCTTATACTCATTCTTCAAGTTTGTTTTACGGCAAACGCATTAGATCTATCTCCACGCTTATTGATTGAAGACAATATTGTCACCTCGATGTGGTCGCAAAATCAAAACCCTGAGCCGATAAATGAAGAAACTGACGAGAACACCACTTCCGCTCAGACTCAGGAAACAGTGGAAGATGATGATTTTGAAGTGTGGCATGAATCCTCATTTTTACTGAGTTCTCTCAACTCAACTTTGTTGTCTTATAAAATAGAAAAGGTCCATCGTGGGCCATATCCGTTAGGCCTTGATAAGCCCCCCAGTCTCGCTTAGTCCGATTCACCCTGTTCCACCATCAAAGTATCGATTTTAATTTTAACTCATTTTTCGGAGAGGTCTTAGTTATGCAATTTCAGATTAGCTGGAAAGAGTCCCTATCTAAACTCATTGAAGGGAATATGCGTTTTCGACTTGGATTAAGGTCTGTCGAGTCTTTCGCAAGCGCCCTTAAACTTCGTGAGCTCGCTGATAATGGTCAAAGTCCTTCGGCCATTATTTTAACTTGTTCAGATTCACGGGTACCCACAGAAATTTTATTTGATAAAGGAGTCGGTGATCTCTTTGTTATTCGTGTCGCAGGAAATGTGATTTCACGTTCCATTATTGCGAGCATCGAATACGCAGCCACAGTTTTGCGAACTCCCTTATGTATTGTCATGGGACACACTCAGTGTGGAGCGGTTAGAGCTGCTTACACCTGCCTTCAGCAAGAAAGCTCGAACAACACTCCCAATTTGGATCGGTTGCTTGAAAAAATAACACCGGCTGTACAAGAAACTATAAGAAAACATCCCCATGCCAATGAAGGGGACTTATTGCGACTGTCAGCCATTACGAATGTACAGCACCAGGCGGAGTTGATTCATCGAAAAAGTCCCGAGCTTGCTTCTTTGGCTCGAAGCGGGAAATTTAAAATTCTAGGTGCTCTTTACAATCTTCATGATGGAGAAGTTAGTTTTGACGTCCGAGGTATTCCTGACTTGAAGATTGATGCTCCGATGACAAATGCGATGATAAACAAACACTTGTTTACAGTGACAGCGCCGGAGATCTTATGAAAATGAAAAAAGAAGATCTGCTCGCAAGTTTTATTGTTTTCATTGTGGCATTGCCATTGTCGTTGGGGATTGCACTGGCATCGGGAGCTTCGCTAGAAGCGGGCATTATCACCGCTGTCCTGGGTGGTGTTATTTGCGGAATGCTATCGGGAGCGCCTCTGGTGGTAGCTGGGCCCGCAGCCGGCTTAACAGCTTTAGTTTTTCAGTTGGTGCAACAGTATGGAATTAAAGGTTTAGCAATAATAACTGTGTTCGCTGGCCTCATACAAGTGGCAATGGGTTTGTTCAAGTTAGGGCGCTTTTTTAGATACATGCCTAAATCGATTCTTGAAGGTATGCTCAGCGTGATTGGTTTTATCATCGCGATTTATCAACTGCATGTCTTGATGGGTTTTAAAGTGCCCAGTTCGGTTTTTATGGCCTTTGCAAAAATCCCTGATGCCCTCCAAAATTTTCACTGGCCTGTGCTGATCTGTGGTTTGATCGCTGTCGCTATTCAGTTGGTGTGGCCGAAGCTTCCCGCGCAAGTCAAATGGATACCCGGAGCTCTACCAGCGGTAGTTATTGCTACGGTCATAAGTTTATCCTGGGAAATGCCTCGAGTTGAAATTGCGAATTTTCTAGGACACATTTCTTCAGCTTTTTCAGGCTTAGCTTTAAGTGATTTTTTTGGGGTTCCTCTGAAAATGCTTTTTTCTGCATTGGGTTTAGCTATCGTTGCCAGTGCCGAAACTTTGTTAACGGCTATCGCTCTGGATGGATTGATTGCAGCCCGTCGAGGGGAGAACCCAAAGCCCGCAGCACTGGATCACGAGTTGTTAGCTCACGGTTTTACCAATTCTGTATCTGGCTTGTTTGGCGGTTTGCCAATGACTGGAGTTATTGTCAGAAGTGCAGTCAATGTGAGTTCGGGAGCTCGCACCCGTTATTCGACGGTGCTTCATGGTTTGTGGATAGGACTTTTCGTTATCTTCGCTCCTGATCTTTTACAGAAAATACCCTTGACAGCTTTAGCTGCCGTGCTTGTTGTAACAGGTTTCAAATTGCTGAATCTTGGCGAGTTTATGAAGGTGTTAAAACAATCTCGTTGGCAGGCCAGTCTATGGGCAACCACTTTCGTTGCGATATTGGCGACTGATTTATTAGTGGGCCTTGCTTTAGGTGTTCTGCTTTTTGTGATTGGTCAAGTGGTTCGAGTTCCTATGGGAGTTGGCGAGCGATTTAAAGTTCTGAAGAAATGGGCCTTTGAAAAAGAGAGCGCCGTTCAAGTTCAAAATAAAATGGCTGAATAGAAGCCGATTGAAATTTATCATTAAAAGGCTGCCTTTGGGGGCAGCCTTTTTTTATCCCCTGCGAACTGCGTCAGAGATGGTTTACAAGCACTAACTCCTTCACTAAAATCAAATGATGCCAGAACTTCCTGAAGTCGAAGTCGTTCGGAGGGATTTAGAAAAAGAAATCTGCAGTGATCAACAGATCCTGCAATTTATTTTTCACCGCAAAGATATTCGCGATCCCATTCCTATAAAGAAAATCAACAAGCTGGTTGGATCTTCGATTTTAAAAATTCGTCGCCGGGCTAAATATTTGCTTTTTGAAACTGAGCAGGGCAATTTAATTTCTCATCTTGGAATGTCGGGGAGTTGGCGGATTTGCGACGTGGCGGAAAAATCACTGCGGAAACATGATCATATTGAAATTCATTTTAGTGATGGAAAATGTTTTATCTATAATGATCCGCGGCGCTTTGGAATTTTCGATTTTTCAAAAGATTTAGAAAATTATAAAAAAATGGTGGGACTGGGGCCCGAGCCATGGGCGGCGGAATTTTCTGTCCCATATCTTGTTGAAAAATTTAAAAAAATAAATCGCAGTATCAAGTTGTCACTGATGGATCCCAAGATTGTTGTTGGTGTGGGGAATATTTATGCCAGCGAAATTCTTTTCGAGGCGGGCATAAAACCCCAAAAAAAATCTTGTCGACTGTCCCAGCAAGAGTTGGAAAAAATCATTTCGATCACTCAAAAAATATTAGAGCAAGCCATCCTTGGTGGTGGTTCGACGATTAAAACTTTCCAACAAACCAACGGAAATTCGGGAAAATTTCAGAATCAACATCGAGTCTACGGACGCCACGGAAAGCCTTGTTATGAGTGTCATCAGTTCATTCGCAAAGCTGAAATTGCGGGAAGAAGCAGCTTTTGGTGTCCTCGATGTCAAAAATGAAGTTCTTGGGGTTGACATTCAAAAAAAATCGGTCAACTCTACGGAAGTCGAGTCACCCATGTGAAAGGAAATTTACAATGAAAACAATTTTAGTTTTTGCTTTGTCTGCTTTGGTATTAACAACTGGTTTTACTTGCTCAAAAAATCCACCAGCTCCACAAACAACTGAAACTCAACCCGCTCAAGAGCAAATGACTGCTCCTGCTGACGGAACAACGACAGCACCAGCTCCCACTGATGGAACAACTGCACCTGCAACTCCTGAAACTGGCAAAGAAGCTGCTCCAGAAACTAAGTAGTTTTGTAAGGTATCCACTCTAAAAAATTTGATTCCAGTGCTTGCACTCGCTCTTCGAAAGGAGTGTAATGATGGAATCAAAGGAGTGATATGTGGATACCGCCCAACTGCACGGAATCTTTCTAGAAAATTTGTGTTTAAGCCTGTTTCTTAGCGTTTTTGCGCTATTAGTTATTGGCTATTTGAGTAGTCCTCTTTTTATATGGACTATCGCGGGTGCCATTTTATTCTATGGATTTGGCGCTCCGGAATGGCTGTTGGCGGCTTACATCGTCATCATGGTCATTTTCAATATCCCACCTTTGCGAGCCAACCTCGTTTCGTCCTTGGTGGTCGCTCTTTTTAAAAAGTTTGAATTCATTCCTAAAATTTCTGAAACCGAACGAACGGCCTTAGAGGCCGGTGTTGTTTGGGTTGAAAAAGATCTTTTTTCAGGAAAGCCCGATTTTCAAAAGATCATGGCCGAGTCTTATCCGCAGTTAACTCCGGAAGAAAAAGCCTTTCTGGAAGGGCCCGTCGAAAAACTTTGCCAAATGGTCAATCCTTGGAAAATTTGGAAGACTCGCGATATCCCTGAAGATGTTTGGGCTTTTATTAAGAAAGAAAAATTTTTAGGAATGATCATTCCTAAAGAGTACGGCGGTCTGGGTTTTTCAGCTCTCTGCCATTCTGAAGTGATCATGAAATTATCTTCGCGTTCACTGCCTGTCACCATCAGCGTGATGGTTCCGAACTCCTTGGGGCCAGCCGAATTGTTAATTCACTACGGCACTGACGAACAGAAAAAATATTTACTTCCACGTTTAGCTCGCGGCGAGGAAATGCCTTGCTTCGGTTTGACAGAACCCATGGCCGGTTCTGATGCTGGGTCAATCACTTCCAGCGGAGTTTTATTTAAAGGGACTGATGGGAAACTTTATATCAAATTAAATTGGAATAAACGTTGGATCACATTGGCTGCGATCAGCAGTTTGATTGGTCTGGCTTTCCGTTTGCGCGATCCAGAAAATTTATTAGGTAAAGGCGAAGACATTGGAATTACCTGTGCTTTGATTCCGGCAACAACGCCTGGAGTTGTCATCGGTCGCCGTCACGATCCTTTGACTATCCCTTTTCACAATTGTCCCACTCAGGGGAAAGACGTTGTTATACCTTTGGATGCTGTCGTGGGTGGGGCTTCAGGTTGTGGTTTAGGTTGGCATATGTTGATGGACTGTCTTTCTGCTGGTCGAGGTATTAGTTTGCCCGCACAATCGACAGGGGGAGCAAAACTTGTTGCTCGAGTGGTGAGTGCTCACGGGATTGTTCGTCGACAGTTCGGTGTTAGCATCGGGCGTTTTGAAGGGGTTGAAGAACCCATGGCGCGAATTGGTGCCGCGACTTATGCGCTTGAAGCGATGAGGAAGTTCACACTAGGCGCCTTGGATAAGGGAATTAAACCTCCGGTGATCACGGCGATGCAAAAGTATTATTCCACGGAAATGGGTCGTAAAGTCATTAACGATGGAATGGATATCATGGGTGGCGCGGGAATTTCTTTGGGTTCGCGAAACCTTTTAGCCGAAATTTATATTGCAACTCCGATTGGGATTACTGTCGAGGGTGCAAATATCTTAACGAGAACTTTGATTGTTTTTGGTCAAGGGGCTTTACGCGCTCATCCTTACGCTTATGAAGAGGTTCGCTCCCTCGAATCGAATGATTTGCGTCGATTTGATCGGGCTTTTTGGGGACACGTCGGACATGTGATTCGCAACACTTGCCGAAGTATTTTGTTGTCTCTTACTCGCGGTTACATTGCGACAGCTCCTAACTGTCATCCTCAGATGAGACGTTACTTCCGTCGTTTGCAGTGGTCGTCAGCAACATTCGCGATTATGGCTGATATCGCTATGGGAAGTTTAGGCGGGGCCTTAAAACTGCGCGAAAAAATTACGGGAAGATTTGCTGATATTTTAGCTCATATGTACATTGCCTCTTCGGTGTTACGTCGCTTCGAGTACGAAGGTCGTAAGGAAGAAGACTTACCATTAGTGCATTACAATTTGAAACTGTGCATGGCCGAGATCCAAAAAGGTTTCGATGGTCTTTTTGATAATTTAAAAGTTCCGGGCTTGCGCTGGTTTCTGAAAGGTTGGGTCGGGGCGTGGTCGCGAATTAATTCGATCGGGAGTCAAGCTTCTGATGGTTACTCTCATTTGATCTCTCGTGCGATGTTGGAAGATTCTGAAGCGCGCGAACGCTTAACCAGCGGGATTCATATTCCAAAATCCCGCGAAGAACAGTTGGGTCGCCTGGAGCATGCTTTCCGAATTGTGCTGCAGGCTGAAGGCGCCGAGAAAAAAATCAAGAAAGCTATTCGTGATAAGGTGTTACCGAAAAAGAAAGTGCATGAGCTTTTAGAAGAAGCGCGCAGTAAAAACATTATTACTGAAGAAGAACTCAAATTAGTGCGTGATGCTGATGGCGTTCGCTACGACGCCATTTTGGTGGATGATTTTGACGAGGATCAATTTCACGGACGAAGTCCTTCGTATTGATCGTGTTTTAAAGGAAGTCGCTCTATGAAGAAAAATATTTTTGGAATTGTTTTGTTGATTGGTGGTGTTGGCTGTAGCTCTTCGACGAAAAGAGAAGGGCAAGATAAAGAAATAGCCAGTCAGCCCACGTTGATAGAGCTGAAGAAAAAATGTCTGCCTGACCGAATTCAACCGGTCAAGGGGCCCTTTCTTGAATACATTTACACAATAAAACCGGATCACAAGGAGCCGGGCTACAAGATCAACACCTTTTGGTTAGGTCATGGTTACGGCTATGGTGAAGGCCCTTATGATAGCTATCTGCTCGAGTTTTTTCTTTTCCGTGGCAAAGGTCGTGACCTTGTGTTGATGCAGAAAAGTGGTTACGACACCAGTGAAGAAAGAAAATTTGGATACACGATAACACCGTATTTTTTTGAAAATAAAAATATGACGGAAGCTAAACTGGAAGATGTTTTGCCATTAAAAGAAATGGAACTTCTGTTCGAAGCGCAAACGTCTCGATTTCAAAAAATGAAAGCTTACACGAATCGAAAAGAGCCCTGGAGTTTCTATAAGTTGGTGCGCTTGCCTTTATTAGGAACAAATATCGAGCTTAAGATTTGTCGTGATGCCCAGGAAAAACTTTTCTTAACTGAATCACCTTGCGCTCTTGTTGGAGCTTTGAAGTGGAACAAATCGAAGTTCACACTGCAAAAATTGAATTCTTTTGAAATAGCGAACGAAAAATACTGACGGAAATATATCCACCCAAATCCTTCGGACAGTCCTCGGGCGCGGGGTGGTTTATCGAGTTCACACTCGAAGTCCTGTGGCGCTCCCTGTGGAACTTGAATTTGGGTGGATATATTTCCTTTGCGCGGGGATTTGGGTCGCCTCGGTGATCCCGAAGATTTATTTACTGACTTTTTTCAGAAATTTTGGTGCAATAAAGTTGTGCAAAATTTATTCTTAGTATCATTTTTTGGTTTATCTGGGATTCTGCTTCGTTATAGCATTGATCAGTTTTTTTCAGACTGGAACGATGAATTTCCCGTAACGACCTTGGCAATAAACTTACTCGGATCATTTGCAGCTGGAACGGTCTACGCCTGGATTGAACATCGAGAAGTTTCTAGTGCTCTTCAGGTAGGTTTATTGATTGGTTTTTGTGGCGGATTTACTACCTTCTCTGCTTATGCTCTTCAAACTCTAAACATGATCGAACGAGGAAGAATTATCCCAGCATTTATGTATCTATTTCTGAGTCCAGTGTTGGGATTAATAATGGCATTTATCCCTGTCTTACTCACACGGAAGTTGTCCACATAACTCGGGACTTTGCCTGTTTATCTTTTGTTAACAATAAAACAAAGAAAACACTGTCTAAAGTCTTTATGGTTATGATTGTGGTTACACCAGTATCTTGGTTGCTGGAGAAATCCTGGAATATATTTCCACTGAAAGATTTAAAACTTCCGTTGGTTTACTTTCGCAAAATGAATTTAATTCGACCAACTACAATCAACCACCCCACTGGGCCGTAAACTGGCAACAACCCAAGCCGCTTTTCCTATAGCAATAACCTAGGCGTAAAAATAAAATGTGAAAAAATTTAGCGACGGTTTATAAGCACACCCAAATTCAAGTTCCACAGGGAGCGCCACAGGACTTCGAGTGTGAAATCGATAAACTAACTCGCGCCCGAGGACTGTTCGAAGGATTTGGGTGTGCTTATAAACCGCTATCTGGCGACGGTGGATTCATTGACTAATGTTTCGCGAACCACGACGACTTTGATTTGGCCTGGGTAGCTGCATTCTTCTTCGATTTGTCGAGCGATTTTTTGGGACAGAGCTAGTGCCTCTTGGTCGTTAACTTTTTTACCATTCACCATGACTCGACATTCTCTGCCGCCGCTCAGGACGTAACAATCGGTGACGCCTTCGTAGCTTCGGGCGATGTCTTGGAGAACTGTGACCTTTTGATTGTAGGATTCAATTGTTGAACGGCGAGCTCCGGGACGGGCTCCTGAAATCGCATCGGCTGCGATCACCAAATAGGCCATGTCTGTAGCTGGTGCGACGTCAAAGTGATGGGCGCGCACGTTGTGAACTACGTCTGCGGCTTCATTTCTTTTTTCAATGAAGTCGGCGCCGATCATCGCATGGCCACCATCGACGACGTGATCCATGGATTTGCCGATGTCATGAAGCAAACCGCTGCGACGAGCTTTTTTGGTGTCCAACTGCATTTCCGAGGCAAGTAAACCGCAAAGCCAACCGACTTCGCCGCAATGAAAGTATTGATTTTGCGTGAACGAATAACGGTAGCGCAAACTTCCCATCATTTGGCGAATTTCGGGATGCATATTTTCCATTCGCAATTCACGAGCAATGGCGTCTCCATCATTTTTAATCTGACGGAAAAGTTCTTTCTTTTGGTTTTCAGCGATTCTGCGAATCACATCAGGAGTGATCGCCTTTTTTTCTTTCATGATGCGTTCGAGAGTTCGCCGGCTGAGTTCGCGACGAACGGGATCGTAGCCCGCGATCCCAATTTGATCAGACTGTTCATCCACAATGACATCACAACCACAGGAATCCTGAACGGCCTTGATGTTATTGCCTGCGGGATCGCAGAAATTTTTTCGAACTTGAGGATCTGGAAATTGGACATTTCCAATACCTCGTTCGGCGCAATAGGGGCGCATAAAGCGATCCAAGGCCGCATCCAAGTACTGTTTCGCTTTGGCTTCCGAGTGGCTTTTGAGATCTTCATCCAGCATCTCGAGCCATCTTGTCGCTCGATCACGAACTTCTTTTTCTAAGTCTTGTTCGATTTCACTTTTAATTGTCGGAACTGAAAAATTAAAGTGTTGAACAACCTTATCAATCAATTGCAAAGCCAGAGTTTTAACTTCTTCTTTGCGTGTCATTAAACCTTTTTCGCGATTTTTGATTTTACTTTCTTGAGACTGAACTTCTTTTTCGTAATTTTGGTTGTCTGATTTTAATTTTTGCCAAAAGTCGTCCTGTTTCTTCTTATTTTCGTCGATCAGTTCTTGCAAATTTTCAATTTTTTCTTCGATACGTAAAATGTCAGCGTCATGTTTGGCCCAGATGGCGGTTTCGATCTCTTGGTATTTTTCGTTTTCCTCGAGGGCACGTAAATCAAGCCATTCTTTGACGTCATCTTGGTGTTCTTGAGCTTCCTCTTTTGCTTTTTTTATAAGCTGTTCTCGCCAAAGGCGAAAAATAATCAGACCTAAAGTTGAGCCAAGAAGAAGTGAAATAAGAGCGGCGATAGCAATTTGCATTTCGAAATCATACCAGTATCAAAAGGGCTTTGTCATTTTCCGATAGCTCTTGTCGTTGCCAATGTTTCGCGTCATAATCCACTTATGGATTTTCGACCTTTGCCCGAAGAGTTCTGGGCTTTTATCCAACAAGAAGTTAGCTTTACGGCTCAGCGAAGCCGAGGCCCTGGTGGGCAAAATGTTAATCGCACGAATTCGTCTGTGCAGCTGCGTTGGGAATATCTATTTTCTTCAAAGTTAAGCCAAGAGCAAAAATCACAAATTGCGCAGAAATTGGCTTCGTTTCTGACAAAAGAAAACATCTTAACCTTAAGATCCGACGTGCATCGTGATCAAGATATGAATAAAAAGGAATGTCTTTCGAAATTAAAGTCCCTCTTAGAAAGAGCTTTTTTCAAACCTAAAATTCGCCGAGCCACCAAACCGACAAGAAGTTCCAAATTGAAGAGAAAAGAAAGCAAACTCCGGCGCAGTGAAGTTAAAAAGGGTCGATCAGCAAAATGGAGCTAGGCGGGTGAGCGTCGGCTCAATTCAGCCTGTCTAAGCGCGATAAGGTTGCTTTTTAAAATATCCTGGATGAAAACTAGAGCATGACTATTCTTTTAAAGATTATTTTACGACGGTTCTTTATAGTGTTGCTTATCGCCGGTATCGGAGTCTTCTTTTACTTTGGCTATTCCTACATATTTTCAAGGGTCATTACGGGAGAAATCACCGGTGCTAAACATCTTTTAGAATCAAATGCGATCATCACAAGTCCGAATGTTCGAGCGCAGTCGCCTCAAATTTTTTCATTCGCCATTGCCATTCGTGATCATAAGACCGGAGAAATCGTGACGGGTTCTTCAGAAGACCGTCAGTGGGCCGCCGTGAAAGAAGGGCAGTGTGCTCGCGCTGAATTTTTTCCTTATCCCCCTTGGGAGCTCAGTAAGGCCGGCACATATTTTGGGGCAAGGCTGCTGGGACTTTATGACAATTGCGAAATAGCTCTCAAAAAATAAGCACCTCTTCCTATAAGCCTGGGTCCTTCGTTGCTTAGTCGGTCGGCTTGTGCGCCTCGGCCGCAGGCTTATAGGAAGAGGCGCGTGCCTTTATTGTTTATTTCTTTTCTGAAAATGAATCTTTGAGCTTTTTTAAGCGAGCCACATGTCTGTGGGTACGAATATTCTCGTTTGCAGGAAGAACTGTGGTTTTTATTGTTTCATCCAGTAATTGCGTCGCTTTGTTTTTGTCTCCTTTTTCGGCTTGCAATTCGGCAAGAAGATAAACAACTCTGAGTTTATTATCGCCGTAGGAGTATTTGTAAGCGGATTCTGCTTTAGCTAAAGCAAGATCGGGTTGTTTTCTTTCTTTTAAAACCTGAGCATGATTGTAAAAGAAGGTAAATTCTTGAGGATAGATCTTTTGCATCTGTGAATACAGCTGATCAGCCTTTACAAAATCTCCGGACTTATAAATGGCCCAGATTCTCGTTATGTTGTAACCCCGTGAAGATTCAGGATTTAATTTTTCAGTGCGAATCAACTGAGAGTAAGCTTCGGCGCCCTTTTTATAGGCCTCTTTGGCTTCATTTTCCATTTTGAGTTCCTCGAAAGCCGTGGCTTTCAGCAGCCATAGCTCTGGATAGGTGAATTCCGCAGGGATAGCTTGCCTCTTATTTTTCAGCCAAGCATCAACCAGAGAAAGTGTTTTTTCGTGGATCCATTTATTTAAAGCTTCATCTTTATGATCTTCTGCAAGTTGAGTGAGCCGACTGTATTTTTCATAGAAAGTTTCGGGGAAAGGGTAGCTTTGCAGAGACAACTTAAGAAGTTCGCCACTTTGTTTTTGTAAATCTTTATCGGTTGATTTTGCCATCAGAACCAAAGGCAAAAGCTGCAGAAGATCTTTCTCTTTTTCGGTGAGTTTTTTCTTTTTTGCGGCCAGCGAAAAGTATTTTAAGGCTTCAGAGGTATTTTCCTGCCTCCAGTGCATTTCTCCGAAGGCCCAAGTTTGTTCGGGGGAACGCAGGGACTCGGCCCTTTTTTTTCTTTCCTCAAAACTGAGATTTTTATCCTTCAGAGCGAGCTTCATTTCTTTTAGAAAATCATTTTTAGGCCGACTGCCAAGAATCCGGGAAATCTCTTCGGCTTGGGGGTTGGTAAAAATTATTGTTGGGTAGACTTTAACATTGTATTTCACTTTAAGTTCCCAAGAAGCAGGATCATCACCATCCAGCTTCAAGAAAACAAAATCCTTATAAAATTTTTTAAAATCTTTGGTGTTAAATACTGTTTCATCGAGGACATTGCAGGGGGGACACCAGGTCCCGAAAAAATCGATCATCATCGGTTTGCGGCTTTGCCGAGCTTGCTCGAGAGCCTTACTGGCGTCGTTATGAATGAAAATTTCATCAACTTTAGGAGCTTTTGCAACCGTAGCGGTGGGAGTTGATACCGGCGCCAGAGCAACAACCTTTTGATTGCGAAGATCCTCGCAGCGGTAGGATTTTGTTTGGGGTAAGCAGTAACTGTTAGCGTCGTCGCAGATGTAAAGTTCAACGTTAAGTTGGCAGCTCGGGTCCAGGTCACTAATGGCAACGCTCCCCGACGTAGATTCAAGCTTTAAGTGAAGAGCAGAAGTTTGCTGCTCTTGAATCTTTTCTACCTGTGAAGGCGCCTGAAGATTAAAATGATGGCCTTTGGAGGGCTTAAACTGAAGTTCTTTAGTGCCGTTTGAGCTTTGCAATTCAGCGCTGAAATCCACCTCAGTGGCGGAAAATCCCATTAAAGGTGAAAGAATGATCAAAGAGAAAATAAAAGAAAAGTCCTGCAACATAATACCTCCCAGCCAGGGAAGATAGCTTCTTTCTTAGGTCTCGCCAACCAGGGAAGTTTGCGCTTTGCTTCACGATAGAAAAAACATTTTTTGAATTTTTCGAATTCACAGTTACCATAAAGAAAGTGGATCCAGAAAAAATTAAAATAGATCAAGATTTGGTTAAGCAGTTGATTGAATCACAATGTGAATTGAAAGTTCATCAGCTTGAGCTTTTAAACACTTTGGTTTGCGCTGAATATTTGGTGAACGGAGAGTTTGTCTTTCGCTTCGCTCGCCAGAAAGCTCATTTGAAGAATGAAATCAAAGTTATGCCGTGGCTAAGATCTAAACTGAATTTTATGACCCCGATGACAGAATGGGTGGGTGAACCCAGTGCTCGTTTCCCTTTTCATTTTGTTGGCGCTAAGAAAACAGCTTACAAAAGTTTAGTCGAGCAACCCTTATGGAGTTGCCAATCTTTAGAGTTTGGAGAAGAGTTAGGATTAGCTTTGAAGCAGCTCCATCAAATTCCCTCTCGGTCGTCGGCCAAACAAAAACAGCTGAAGACTCCTGCTTTTTTGCGTTTTTCCGAACGACTTCAACGTTGTGAAAATTTATGGCGTAAACACGAGGCGTGGTTTGAAGAGTGTGGCTTCCCAACTTCTGTCTTACGAGAAGTTTTTTTGGGTTACGAAGACCTTCAGCCGGGGCATGAGCTCGTTCCCATTCATGGAAATCTCTATAGCCGGCAGGTTCTGGTTGATGAGCAATTTAATTTTGTTGGTTTGCAAGACTGGGGAAATATGCAGATGGGCGATCGGGGGCTTGATTTGTCATTAGCATGGATGATTTTTGAAGAGCCCGTAGCAAAATCATTTTTTAATGCCTATGGTCCCATTGAAGAAGCCCAATTTGAAATCAGTTTATTTCAAGCTTTGTACCATTCCGTGGTCATGTTGCCTTACTCCTTTAGGACCCAGGACGAAAATCTAAAACAGTGGACCATTTTTTCTTTGCGAAAATCCATCGGTCTTTAAACTTGGTTATTCAACCTCTTTTGCTTATACTTAAAAAATGAAATTAATATCAGCACGCTTTGAGCATGAACAAATTGAAGAATTTCAAGACGGAGATTGTATCTTTGAAGAAGGAGATACAGGGCGAGATCTCTACATTGTTCAAAGCGGGATTGTGAGTGTGATCAAAAAAACTCCCACCGATTCCATTCACATTGCTGAATTTACAAAAGGTGATTTTTTTGGGGACATGGCCTTGCTGCAAAGCTTGCCACGGTATGCATCGGCCTATGCGAAAGGGACGACGCGATTGTTGGTTTTAAAGCCTGCAGGTTTTTTGTTAAAAATTCGTCGCGATCCCACTTTTGCCTTTGAGATGCTTCAGCAGATGAGTTTCCGAATTAAAGTCTCTAACGACCGTCTTATTGAATTGGTCCAAAAATCCCAATTGCCCAAAGATCAGGTGCAAGAAATTCTGACAAGTGTGAATGGAAAATTATGATCACTGCCGTTCACTCGGAAAAAATAGTTATTATTTCTGATTTGCATTTGGGTAACCCATTTTCTAACGCCCGAAAAAATGTCATTCCTTTTCTGCGCCACTCGGCTCGTCAAGGTTATGATATCTGTATCAACGGCGATGGTCTGGAGATTGCCCAAGCCAGTTTTGCGAAAGTGGCTTTCGATGTGCCCGAATTGCTAAGAACTCTCAGCGAAATTCGTCAGATGGGGCGGGAAGTGTATTACATCACTGGAAACCATGACATTGCCCTGGAGCATTTTTTAGAAGATTGGGGCACAATGAAAGTGTCTCCCTTTTTAAATTTGCGTTCAGGGCCAATGCGAATTCGCATTGAGCATGGTCATATTTACGATCCTTTTTTTGTGAAGAACGCCGCTTTGTATGAAGCCCTAACTCACTTTGCGGGCTATTTGCTGAAGCTCCAGCCAAAACTTTATCATCTTTGGATTTCCTATGAAAAATGGAAATCTCGCTGGAGGAAAAGGAAGGGTGGAATTCGGGGCGAACACCCCGCATTCCGTGAAGCTGCTGATGAATTATCCCGGCGTGGATTTGACGCTATTGTTTTTGGCCATACTCATCATCCGGGGGAAATTGCTCTCGAAAACGGAGGGAAATATTTCAATCCGGGCTCTTGGATGTTGTCGACTCATTATGTCCGTGTTGATCATGGAAATGTCGATCTGTTAGAGTGGAAAAATATTCCATCGAGATTAAACAATTAAGCTTGTTCGGGATTTTTGTATTCGGCGCAGATTTTATTATCCGCATCCAGTTTCACTAAAATTTCTTTGGTGAGTCCGCAATGAAATCTATTGTCATCCAGGTCTTCTTTGAAGCCACAGAGTTTGCAAAGGCCAAATTCCCTATGTTTATTCTTTTTTTGTAAGTTTCGAAGTACTTGTTCAAAAACCTTTGAAAATTCAATTTCGTCGGGAAGATCGAAACTCATCAGCTCTTTAAATTCCTTGATCAAAGTTTTACCTTTAGTGGTCAGATTGAGATGAAAAACTCTTTTATCGTTTTGCGATTGCATTTTAGAAATGAAATCCTTTCCTTCCAGCAAAGCGACGCTCTGGGAAATGCTTCCTTTTGTTTGTCCTAAATAATCACTAAGAGCTTGAACCGTATTTGAATACCGGTTGCAAGAATTGAGGTACTGCAAGATCTCCAAATGAACAAGTTGAAGCCCATGCTCATTGGCGAAGTTTCGCATCAGATTGCGGTAAAGTGCGGATAGCCTTTCGATCCAGACATTGATTCGTTGCATAGACAAAGATTATTGAGATTGAACAAATTTGACAAGTGAATATTTTCTAGGCAATTTGGATGTTTAGAATCAATACTAATGTTAACGAACTAAATAAAAGATTGTTTGATAATAAATATGTCCGATTCAAATTACTTACGTGACAAAGTTCCTGAGCCTGATGAACAAGCAGAGTTAAACTCTGTTCTGATCAAACATGGGCAGATCCGGGAAGTCGTTGTTTCATTTTATACCGAGATCGCTCAAGATGACCTTTTATCAAAAGCTTTTTCGAATGTCGAAGATTGGCCTCAGCACTTTGAAATCATGACGAACTTTTGGTGGGTGCGCATGGGAAGGGCGAGTTACATCTACTACCCTTATAATCCCATTAAAAAACATTTTGAAAATGGATTCAGCGCTGAACTTTTGTCGCGTTGGCTAGACCTATTTAAGAAATCTCTGGCTAAACACCTTAATCAGGAACAGATGAATGCTTGGTTCTTGCTCGCTGAAGCAATTGGTAATAACTTATTATCAAAGAACAACGAAGTGATAAGGATGTTGAACTCGCGATGAACACGCTTGAAGGAAAAAGAGTTTTTTTGCTAGCGACCGGTGATGATAAACTCAATGCCAGGATTGAAGGCGTCATTGGTGCCAATTTCAAAAATATCAGTGTTTATACGGCGACGGATGGTCTTGATGCTCAATTTAAAATTGAAAATGTTATACCCCACGTTGTTATCATCAGTTCACAAATTCCTAAAGTGAGTGCTGTCTCTTTAACGAGAAACATTTTAGATCGTAAAGAGCGAGTGGGCATTATCATTTTATCTCCGGACCAAGAGTTGGAAGATTTCATGGATGAGGTCGTTACTGGCCAGGTGCAATATCTTGCCAATATCGATAACTCGAATTTACTGATCAATCAATTGAGCCGATCTTTAAATTGGGTTTCTCATTCTGAAGAAGCGATCTACCGCATTAAGTTTTTAGCCCCCAATGAAGTTTTGATCAAAGATGGTGAAGAGGGGCGCTTTGTCTACATCGTTCGCTCGGGCCGAATGAAGGCCTGTAAAAAGCAGGGTGATAAAGAAGTCCTGTTAGGATACATTGAGCCCGGCGAATTCGTTGGTGAGATGGCTTACATTAATGGAGAACTGCGTTCTGCCGACGTTATCAGCTTGTCGACAACAGAGCTTATCGAAATACCCAGCCAATCTTTGGATTCTATTTTATTTTCGAAGCCTTCCTGGTCGAAGGCTCTCATGAAGACTCTTTCGAAACGACTTAAGGTTTCCAACTTAAAACAGCCGGCCGAAAATTAAGCGGCTTTATTCATATCTAAAAATTGAATTCCAATGCCATTGGTTTTCCCGGCGCGACCTTCTTCTTCACGAACCCACACAACTTTGGCATCCAACTGCAGAGAGGTTCGTGACGGAGGATTTTCTTGATTGATCATATTGACCTTCAGATTATGCCCAACACGCAAAGAGAAGCCTTTGTACTCTAAAAAGGCGCCAGTCATCGAATAATTTCTCATTCGGGTGGGAATCAATAATCCTGTCTCCATAACGACCATACGGACAGGTTCATTGGTAATAAAGCGAGGGAACTTTTTTCGATCGTGATCATAAGACCCATACAGAACTTCTTCGATGACTCTTTGGAAGAGAGCCTCAGAGCAGGGCATTTGCAAAGTCACAAGATTCTTCATCGAAGAGACATGACGATAAGCATGAATCGAAATCTGTTGGGCTAAAATCAAGAACCGAGACTTCACATTGTTTTGGGCTAAAGGTAAAAGCCAGTTGAGTTGATCCTCGTTAAGGCATTCGCAGTGGTAAAGAACAATATCCTGATTGTCCGTTTTATAATTGGAATGAACTTGGTGAAGAAAAACTTTTTGCTGATTAAACAGAGACAGTGATCGCCAAAGGTCTTTTGGGAAAGTACTGATGTGTTCCATTTCGATGACTAAGACTGAATGCTTTTCCATATTTTTTTATCGGAAAGTTCGGGCGGCCATTCAAGGGTTGTTCTTAAAATTCTTTGATGGACTTCTTGTGTGTCGTAATGAGACGAAAAATCAGTCACGGCGTAAGCGTTTTTCGTGATATCGCGTAAGGTAGTTAATAATAAGCTGTCGAGCGTGTTCAGCGGGAATTTGGTATTGCTGGCTCATGAGTTTAATAAGCTCATTGATCGAGCTTTTTCCATTGAGACTAAAAATGATATCCGCATTGATCTTAGCTCGAGCTTGCTCGGTTTTGATGTCTTCGGTGAATGGGATCGGCAAATCATGATTGGTCAACCAATCCGGGAGATACTGAAATTTTTCACTTTCAGCGTCTTCGATTTTTATGGCACGAAATGCTAAAACCTTTTCGTAGCGCTTCTGGTTTCCACCAGGAGAATGCAAATAAGGGACTTCTTCAAAGTTGTGCTTTTCAACTTTAAAGCCGCAGGTTTTCAATATTTCCTGAATTTCTTCAAAGGTCAGGCGTTGGCTTTCTTGACTGGACATAAAACCCAAGGGGCCAAAGTTCAACCATTCTCCCGAGGGTTTTAAAATCTGATTTATTTTTCGGGCTAAAGTTTCAAATCTCAGAGGTAAAATATCAATCACCCAAGGAGTCAAAACAGAATCTAAAGTTTTTTCTTTAAATGGTAAGGCCTGAATGTCAGCAAATAAAAGATGAAAAGATTTACTCTCGGGGTAGGGGTTTTGTAGTGAATACTCGGTGGCAACCTGCGAGATTTCGAGTGGTGCCGTTGGTAAATCGTAAAGTTTGATATCAGCCTGTTCTAGAGCTTGTTGGGCCATAAGTAAAAGCAGGGGATTAAAGTCGACCGCTAAGGTGTGGCGCAGATTGTTCGAATGGTGCAAATCGACAGCAAAGCGAGAAGCGCCCGAGCCCAGCACAACAAATTTTTCGGGGGACCAATCTTCAGGCAATATTTTTTTAAGGACCTCTAATGATTTTTGATTTTCGTCTGTGGACCAAAACCAATCGCGAAAAATATTTTTAAGGTACAAAGTCAGTGACTGGTGACTTGGAATTTTATCACCAGAGGCTAGCAACGATGTTAACGCAGGCAAAGGCGAAAGGATATGCTGAAGCACCTTTTGATTGTGCTCTAAAGCTTTTTTTGTTTTTTGCAGGCGCTCCCGTGTCGGCGCAATCAGACGATCTTCATTCAGGGATTTAGTGATGTGTTGGAGACGATCGGTGAAATAGAGATTCAAGTCTTGTCGTTTTTCCAACCAATGAGCTAGAGAAATATGTGGTTCCGGTGAAAGCCACGGAATTGAATTCAACAGCGGGTAGATGATTCCTTCTTGATTAGAAAGCTCATTGTCTTTCCACTGAAGATCTTGTTGAGTGCGTGGACAACAAAGGTTTTCCCCAAAAGACTGAAAAAGAGAATTCAAAGTTGCATTCTTAAGTGGTTTCATCTCATCCGTGATTTATAATAAATCTTTAATTATTAGGAGCACCCGCCATGATCCATTGGTTCAATGTCGTCAGCTCGGCCGTACTCAAACGCGCGCCACCTTGGGGCATATAGTTGCCTCCGGTTCTTGTCACCGAACTGTACAACTTTCCACTGGTAGCACTGGCTTTTACATTCGTGTAGGTTGATAAATTCACATTCCCACTGGCCAGGTTGTTATTGTGGCAGCCCACGCATTTAGGAGTGAATAAACTTGAAGCAAGAGCCGCGTAGCTGGCGGTCGGCGTGTTGGGCGTCGGCATTGGCACTGGCAGTGGAGTTGGCGATGGAACTTGGCCGACAGTGGCGTCTTTAAGTCCGTTCTGAACCCACTGAGTGAGTGCATCCAGCTCAGCCGTAGTGACCTGCGTCCCTGTCGGAGGCATGCTGCCTTCACGGATAACACGAATCAAGTCCGAAACATCAGGTTGACCAGGAATAACTAAACGATTAAACAACAAATAGTTTACGTCAGTGATATTTCCGACTCCACCTTGGGCTAAAGATTCGTTATGACAGAACGAGCACTTATTGTTAAGGATAGCCATGGCCTTAGAACCAAGCACTGAAGCTTGATCAAGAGAGCCCCCTTGTCCTCCAGGTGAGGATGATGTTACAACAGAACAGTTTTGGAAAAAAACCGATGTTGCAAGCACCAGTGAGAACACGCCCAACTGTAGTGTTCGGCGTTTAAAAGCAGAATGTTTTTCGAGGGGCGTGGGCATATATCCTCCAGGATACATCGGGTTTACGTACTTATCTAATTATTTTTAGCTCCGTTTAAAATCCAGTTTTCAACTGGACTAATCTCTGTGTCGTAGTCCAAGTAACCGTCTTTAGGCATAGGCCCTAAAAATGTTCCTATATCTGGATCCTGGGTGTTCATGCGTTTAAACATTTTGCTGGCGTAGGTTTTTATGACGTTTCCAGTTGTGGGATCAATCCTTCGAAAATCCTGGCCAGGCTTTAAAACACCGCGATTCACCATAAGGTCCCAATCAGCGATGTCGTAGCCACCTTGCTGTTGAGCTTCGTCAGAGTTATGGCAATTGTTGCAATGAAGTTTTAAAATTCCTGTATTTGCACTCATCAGCATCGAGTAAGTGACTTCGTTCGAGGGTGGAACTGGATTTTTCCTTTTATTAAAAACAAGGTGAACAACAGATTTGCCAAGAACAGCATTGCCGATGCCTGTTTCAACCTTTAAAGAAAGAAGTCGATTTGTTTCGTAACGAACATCTTTCGATAAATTCAGACGAATTGTTTTCGAAGTTTCGCCTACAGCGAAAACCATTGAAGTTGAAGTGAATTTGTAATCCCAATCGAAGCGATTGAAAGGTGTTCCAGCAATCGAACGCGCACGGGAAAATTTCTGAGCTTCGGGCGAGCAGGTCCCCGATGGACAGATCAAATTATAAACATCGGGTAAGCAAGTGCTGTTGTTCACACTGACAATGTCACTGTTGACTCCGCAAATTCGGCTGTCATCCGCAGAAATAACGAAAGAAACAGTTTCTGTGGAAGCTTGGCTCAGTTTAACTTCGAGATCAATGAACCCCGAACTGTCCACGGTGATGGCATTGGGCGCATTGATCGCTAGTTGTACTGGGGGTGGGGGCGGCGGAATCACAGTGGCTTCAATCAGCTCGACATCAAATCCGACTTGATCTGATGGAGACATAGCACCAGCGATAACTAAAGCACCTGTCGAAATTATTGCATCAGGAGTGTTTTCCAGAGTGCCTTTCCTAATTTTGGCTTCGGCAAAACGAAAATTAGTGCTGTACTGAATGTAGCGGCCATTGATTTTTGTGAATAATCCCTTGAGGTGAATATCCTGTGTGGAATTAAAAATTTTCGGTGAATGAATGACATAGGTCTTATTTTCGCCTTTGACTTCTTTTTTAATCATCACCGAAAACTTTGCGCCCGGCAAAGTCGGAACGGGCAGGGACTTAAGCGCCACAATCTGAGTGAGATCAAATTCGACCCGCTTTTCTTCGTTGTCATTCATGGCAGGAATAACTTTGTTTCCAAAGCTGAACTGAGCTCGTTCATCCAAGCTCAGAGTATTTGTGGAATTTCCATCATTTCCTAAACAGATATCATATTCCGCAAGAGCTTTCACCCAAGATAAACGCAATTCGTTGATGGTTTGCAAATGTTGAGGACCAGAAAAAGGAGGATTATGGGCGTCGCTCAGGGCATTGTTGGAAACTTTGCTGTATCCCACTTGCATAAAATCTTTGTAAGAAGAGCAAAGATTGTTATTTGCAAATTGCCCTTTGCCGGGTCCCGCAGAATGGCAAGTCGCACAGTTTTGGGTTAAAAATTGTTGGTAACCACCACCATAAAAACGCATCAGTTGATCTTCGCAGGGAGTTGAATCAACACAGGCCCCGGTGCTGATTGAAGCTGCTAAATTTGATGACGAGGAAAATGACTTTGTGCCCTTGAAGCTGGTGTTAGGGCTGCAGTTGTTATAACTGAATAAAAGAGACGACAAAATAATCAAATAATTTGTCGTTCTCCTTACAGTTTGTAAAGTCATAAGCATCCCCATTTACGAAGCGCTAGTGATAACGCCTCGGTCCCCAAAAATAATTCTTCAGTTAAGTTTTTTTACCAAATATTTTAACAACCTTATCAAGGCCAACACTGTCAAAGGTCCTGGCCGTTTCGCTGATGCTCGAAAATTTTCCCAACATCCCATTGAATGAAAGATAATTTGCGAAAACAGCTGCCGCTCCGACCTCGACATTTCCCCCAACGATAAATGTGTCATCAGCCGCTTCAGCATCAGGATTGCTTTTCATATGTCCCAATTGTGAATCTGAAGCTTGAGTCATTTGTGTTGGATCATAAGCCATCATAAACACTGCACCGGCATCTCCACGATCAGAAACAGGATCAGCTCCGGGAGTGTCTGAAGCCGGCGAGCCAACGCCACCATCAGAGTTAACAACGATAAAACCTTTTGAGTTCATAACATGAAAAGATTGAATCACTCGACCGATCATGACTCCTGCCGCAAGATCTTTGTTGTTCGTCGTTGCTAAGTCATCACCGTGGTAATCGTATCCACCCATTTCGATGCCGATGGATCCAGCGTTTCCATTGATGGCATTATAGACCAAGGAGGCATTGACATAAGTGGCATCATTTTTAGATGTGTTCGCATTAAGTCCCCAGACTTGAGCAAAGGCCGCATTGTTTCGCGGATCTAAATCAAGTCCCGTGGGATTACTGATCAATTGCACATTATCGGCATTCGATTGATTAACTAAGTTTGAAAGGGCCGTGCCTCCAGTCATATTGGCAAGACTGCGCGCTTGTCTTTCCGAGAGTGCAGCCGAAGCTTTAAACAAACTTGTCTTTTGAGCTTGATTCAAAGAGGACAAACGATTGGCAACACCCAAGGCATTCACAAGGGTATCAACGTTACTGACGATCAGTGGTGCTGGCGGCATCAAAAACGCAGATGCGTTGCTGACACCAATTCCATTATCAAAGCGTCCTAAGTTAGGTAAGATTTTTCCTTTGTGACCTGCTTTCGTAACTAAACCTTGAATATCAAATTTATTGGCATCGGTATCATTTTGTGATTGTTGGCAAAGACCAACAAAGTTTGTAAACATTAAAGCCTGATCTGCTAAACCAGCAACAGCGCTGGTGCGAATTCCTGTGAGCATTTGACTGCCGGCATAGAAGGAAGCATTGTTGCGAAAACTTTGGACTACTTGAGACGCTAAGGCCGAGCCTAATCCCAATCCGATTTTATGATAGCGCGGTAACAATTGGCGACCTTCTGTTAATGGAATCCAATTGCGAGTCAAGCCAGCACCGCCGCTCAAATTGATCGTCACTAAGGGAATCATTTTTTCGGTCGATGTGCTGCAGATTTCTTGCGCTTCGGCGACTCCGCTACGGGCAAGGATAGATAGAAAAGATGGTGCCGTCATGTAGGCCATAAAGGGAATTGCACCCGAAGCCAAAAATTCACGACGATTCAATGGCTTTCGGCCATGATACAATAACGGCTTAGCCTCATTTGATTTCTTCATTTTGTTTTTCATGACCACCCCAATTCAATTAATTCAATAAAGCATTTACACTCGAAAGCATTGTCGTACAGATCATCAGCGCCGCTTTTCGAGCCGCATTGGCTTCACTGACCCCGACAGAACCGCTGACGCTATCTAAAATTAAACTTCGTTCTTCATTCGTTTCATTGCCCCGCCAGCAGGACAAAGCAATATTGCTGATGATCGCATTTAATTGCGAATCAGCCGGCAGGGAATTGGACTGCAAGTTGATGCCGTTAAAGATGCGAGCTCCTGAAGCAATCTCTGCATCAATGACATCAGAACAAATTTCTCCGGCGATGCTGGTGATAGCCATCATCATAGGTGGAGTTATAGAGTTTGCTGTTCCGTAAGTTGAAATCGAACCCTTTTTTTCATTGTAGACGGTTTGAGTTGTGTCAGAGGGCACAGCTAAGCCAATACAATTGGACAAGTGATTCAGTAATTGTCCCGAGCCGACCATGGATACAGTTTTTGAACCAGGAATAACCTGTATTTCGCTAGAGCTTCGACACTGCAGACTGCTCAGATCATAAACATCGGAATGTTTAGTGGAGCTGCCCGTGAAACCACCGGGAGAACAACCGTTCCCGAAAATAATCACGACGAAGACAATGCAGCCAGCTAGCTGAGTGATGTGAATAAGGCGTCTGGACATAAAATTTCTCATACTAATTTCCCCCTAGGCAGATATCGCTAGCTACGATTCTTTCAAATAAATATCTCAGATCGTAATTTCGTTCAGCGCTGGAAAATTCGGTGGCAGCTTGATTGATTAAGTTTTCTTCCAAAGGTGTGGCTTCCCGTTTACAAACCGAAAAGAAAACTCTTTTCGCCATACATCTTGGAAAAGATTTGCTTTCGGCTAAGGCTTTTCCAAATTGAGCAACACCTACTCCGGAAGTTATGGTCCATCCGAATTGGTTGCGGTTAGTTCCACTGGTTGCGTTATTAACCCAGACGTCGTCTTTCACGATCTTCCCCTTAATAAAGGTGTCTTCATTGTGATTCATTTTGCGAGAAACCTTTGGGGCATCGGGATGGATTCTCATTGCTGGAGAATTGTCTTCATCCAAATTATTTTGCGTCGAGGTCGGCACAAGAGCCGAATGTTTCAAATAGCCATTGGCAAAGGTCATGTAAGCAAAAGCTGGGCGAAAACCATCTAAGACTGTATGACAGGCGCGACAAGAGGTTGTGAATTTCGCCATGCTCCCGCCAGGATTACGATCGATGTCTCGTCCAATCACATCTTCGGGTCCTGTTGAATCCGCGGCATTTTCCAAAGTGGTGCAAGTGAATTGTCGAAGGGCATACTCGACAGGGCGGCGGTTAGTTCCCGCGATCATATGTGCGGCTGCCCATTGGCGAGTCGTTAATAAACCGGCTGGTGTTACATTTTCGGTAAATGTTGTTCCGTCGCCAGTGACTAAAATTTGTTTTTTTCGAACTAGAACATTTTTAAGGTCGAAGCCGCCGCGTTCAAGGGCTTCGTAATGATTATTGGATTTTAAAATATCGTTCAGTTCATCACTGGGGACGGCGGCTTTGGTGGGATCGGCCTGATAATAGAAATTTTCTGATAACAGCAATTTTGCGTTGATTTTATCACGGACGGCTCCAATGACAGTCGCTGTAAAATCATTCAAGGGAACATTAATCGTTTCATCACGATTGGACATGCGTCCCGCAAAATCTTTAACGATAGATCGGTAAAATGAGGACGAGGCCGAATTGGCTGCCGAAGTTAAAATCGGTGAAGCTGTACTGCCCAGAGTACCGGGATCAGTGATCAAGCGGGCAGCGCCAATCGTATTATTGGCATTGATAAGCACTTCCATTTGTTGAAGCAGAGGATTAAAAATCGGAGTTTTCACACCCGTGAGTCGTTCGTAAATTGTTGAAGCTTTTAATAAGCCTGGAGTCACTGTCACTGGCGTGATCGGGAAAGTATCATTTTTAACGATTTGAAAGGCGCCACCAAAAACCTGCTCACGCGAAAGAGCATCGCAGTAGATCGCAAGACGGTAGAGTTTTCCCTTCCAGTAGCGGTTCGGGTTGTCATTGCAGGCTGCGCTTTTACAAGACGCAAAAGTATCTTGGCGTGAGAGCACTGTCGCGATCTCGCTATCAGCAATAAAATCATTGGCAACATTCAAATAAGCATCGTTAGCCCAACGATTGTAGAATTGGGAAGCATCGCCACGGAAACCATTGGCAGATTCTTGTGCTAAGAATAAATTTCCATACTTGTCAGTAAGGAATAGGCGAGCCACACCACCACGGCTGACACTAAAAATAAGAGTTTGTTTAGTTCCTTTTTTAAAAACACTGGTGTTGCTTTGTAACGGTTGACTGAACAGATTTCCATTTCCTTGGGTCGTTACAGCGCCCGCATAAAGATTTCCCATATCGTAGAATTGTCCCAGGGCAAAATTCACGTTAACCACGTTGTTGACGTTAGAAAATTTTCGCGAGTAGCTGACGATTCTTAAGGGCTGAAGAGCATCCGTTGGAAATTCGCCAGCGCGAAGCTCGACAGATTCCGAGTTTTCAATTACGGCTTCGATTGTTAAACCAGTAGAACCGGGTTTGACACAAGTGTTGTAGATCTTGCTTCCAGCAGTAACGGAACGAATGACCGATGGGGAATCAATTTGGATAAATCGATCACCAGTGCCATCAACACCACGAAGGACGGTTCCTGCTCGGCGGGCTAAATTAAGAGCAGCACCAAAGGTGGCTGCAGCTGAATCGACATAAGTATCACCACTGGTTTCGTCAAATTCATAGCGAACGACGGCCTTTTGCGACCGCAAATTCTCATCAACGTCAGCAAGTGCTGAAATTGAAAATAGACTGAATAGAACGAAAACCTTTAACATGTAATTCCCCCAAAAAACCTTAACTGCTAACGAACACCGTAAACATAAGCCGATCCCGATCGCTGAAATGGGATATTCTTTGCCGGCGCGCCGACAATGATTTGTGATCCCCCATCACTCGCAATCGACTGACCGAAATATTCATTATCAACTGAATCTTCACTGAAGTGAACGAAGCCACCATTCGCTGTATTTGTCGTCGATGATCCACCACTCGTGAGACTTGATATAAGTAAACGAGAGACAAAGCCCGAATTGTTATTTCCATCTTCAGGAGTTCCTGTACTTGCTCCGACATAAAGAGAATCGGCACTTAAGGCCACTGCGGAACCCAGTAAACTTCCTGCGGCGTTGGAATTAACTGTATGACTGACGGGTCCCGAAAAATTACTGTAGTAGTAAACGGCACCAACATCAGCATTCATGCCCACGTCGTGGCGTTCTGCACCGACAGCAATTTGATTTCCATTGATCGCAACTGAAGAACCAAAAGCGGCAGCTGCAGATAGATTTGGTTTTTGAACTGTGGTTGAAGTCCACGATGAACCTGCATCGGTAAACACAAAAGCAGCACCAGTAAAAGAACCAGAGCCCGCACCGGGTGCTCCCACAATGATCGAACTTCCTGAAACCGCCACAGTCTGGCCAAATTTATAAGCTTCCGAAGATGGTGTTAGCGTTTGCGAGTGAGTGAAGTTTGATCCGTTGTAGTCATAGATATAAACTTTGCCCAAATAATTTCCTTGGGGAATATCAGAAGCGCCCACAGCTAAAAACTGATTTCCTAATGCTAAACCAATTCCAAATTTTTGATCGAGAACATTTTCGGGAGCTTGAAAGGAATCGCTGTACACCCAGTCGGTCCCACTGCTTTTATAAATATAGATTTTTCCCTTGGCGCCAAAGCTGGCGTTAGACACAGCCAAAATACCATTTTTCAAAGCTACATTCGAAAGAGTTTGCCCAGAGGCTGCGTCATTCATGATAATTTTTTTAGAAAAAGTCCAAGCAGAACCAGACTTCATAAACATATAGACAGCACCCATGTTGTTGTCTTTTTGGGAAAGAACTGCAGCCCAGTTTCCATCAATGGCAACGCGGTGGCCAGCGTTGGCGTTCAGAGTGTAAGGTTCCGCCGCGACAAGCTTTGATTGAACCCAGCATGAATTTGAAAAATTAGTTTTAATATAAATAGGATCTGAATTCACCATGGGTGGATTCATTCCTCCGGCCAGGCTCACTCGCACAGTCACTTTAAAAAATAAACTTCCACTGGCGCAACGAATTTGGCGCTCGTTGTCTTCAATGTTGATACGGAAGGGAACGGTGGTTGAATTGTAAGCGTTGTTATTGTTTATTGTGAAAACGCGAGTAAGTACGCTGCTCGCAAGAGTTCCTGCATTGCCGGTAACAGATTTTCCGTCACCATCGATACCGCCAGAAAATACCGCTGGATAAGTCGCGTTGTTTAGCTCGGCAGCGACAATGAGTTGAGTTGATGGTGAACAGTTATCAGCCGAAGCTCCTGCTAAATTCGCCACGCCCTTTGAAGCATCCACGTCAACGCTTAAGGTCGCTGAGTTAGCATCTCCTGAGCGTGTTCCTAAACCTGATTTTACAGTCAGCGTTGTCGCACTTAAAACAGCAGCATTGGTGATCACTGGTTTTCGTAAATAGCTTTTACATCTTTCGATGCGAGCCGCATCTGTTGTGCCCACTCCTGGGTTTGGACCTGGCAAAGGCATAGGGCCGGGAAGGCCGCTTCCATCATTTGTTGAAGATTGATCAACTAAGCCGGGTTCACCTTTTACCGCGAACTTACCGCAATTTTGAAAGGGAAGAATAATGAAAGCCAAAAGAATAAAAGCTGAAAATGTTTTTCGATGGGGGAAACGATTTGAATTTTTTGAATTTGAAAGAAAATTCAATCCCAACAAAGCAATCCCCCTTGGCGCTAAAAAGTGCAGTTAAGTCTGCTGATTGACTTACTTTTAAGTCTAATAGGAACATCGGCTATCTGCAGAATTTCTTTTGGAGTTTCAGTCAAAATTGTCCACGGTGGAGCTTCGAGGCTGGAAAGGACTAGGGAATATCAGTCCGGGAAAAAGAATATTCTTTATTTGAGACAATCATTATGAGAAAATGATGAAAAGATTGACGCTTTGATCAGTTTACTTAAAATCAATTAGAGATTTTCAACCAACGAACCGAGTAAATTGTATGTCTAAAAACTGGAATTTAAATATTAAAACTTTTAAAGTCACCGTGGGACTGTCGGTGATGCTTTTAAGTGGTTGTGGAAAAGTTAAAAATTCCAGCTCGGGCGATGCAGCGACATATGGTTCGAATGTTGTCGGTTCGGTCACCTTTAAAGCAGCCCATCCTGTTTTATCAAAACACTGCTTCAGTTGTCATGGCGGTTGGGCTGCCTACAGCGAAGACGATTATGTGACCAATTCATTGGTAGAGCGTGCAAATCCCGACAATTCTTCCTTGTACACCCGGACTCGCGGGAACGATGTTGGTGGAAGGCAGGATATGCCGATTGGTCGCCCAGATCTTAGCTTTGATGAAATTAAAGCGCTGAAAGACTGGATTCTTTCGATGTAAACTCGATTTAGTTGATGGTGTAGTTCACACCCAAACGCCAGACAATACCTGTGTCTCTGGCGAAAGTCCCAATGGATTGAAGAACTTCAAGTTTATAATTTAAACGCCAACGAGTATCGATAAATAAACCCGTGATTGGATTCGGCGAAGCCTCGGGTGAAAAACCAGAATCTTCTCCCCATTTATTTTGTCTAAAAAGGGCGGTAATTGCTAAACCCAAATCAATGCGTTTGTTGATGCGGCTGAAATAGCGAGCGCCTCCGCGAAAGGCTGACCAGGGAGCTCGTTTCTGATAATAAGTGCCGGCTTTAGCTGTTTGTCCTGCAACGCCGTATCCTTGAACATAACCTGCATTGTAACCCCAGCCTGAATTGGCTTGGTAGTTGGTGTAGTCGTAGCCAATTCCAATTCCATTATAAATAGCTTTAGTTGCGTGCTTGTTCCCACCAGCATCAGTGATGGTCATCATCTCGAACCAGCTGTTGTAATCAAAACCAACGGCTTCTTTAGGTTTAAAACCTTTTTCAGAGGTTGTTGATTTCTGAGACCAAGCTGAAGAACAAATCAAGAGAAGGATAAAAGCAAACGCACTTCTCATTTTCACTTCCTTTACAAAGAAATATGGAGTTGCGAATGAATGAGCGTCAGATCGTTCGTCACTCCCGAGTCCGTCAAAGATCTTCCGTTCACTAAACTAAAGCGCAATTCACAACGTGGGTAGGGAAAAGCGAGAAGTCCAAAAGACCAACGCATTTGATCTGGCGAAGAGGTGGTCATCGTTTTGTTGTAGTATTCAACTTGTGAGAACAAACTGTAACCACGATCAATCAGAGCATTCCCTTCGAGCAAACCATAGAGGCCTGTTTCCGTGACTGCGGTTTTAGGTTTATTTTGGGAAAGACCTAGTTCAACAAGTAAAGAATTGCCTTTGCCAAAGCCGATCTTATTGTGGGCTTCAAGGCGATTCCACTGCAGGAATTCATTGCTTGAAGTGAGAGCAGCGGCCCCAATGCGATTGTATTGGGTCAAATCTTTTTCCACCATGAAAGAAAAACCTTTTTGGCGCAAACTCGCTTCCTGCGAAAGATTTCCAGCAAACACATGTCCCGTGAATTCGTAAGGAGCAGCAATTTTTTGAACGATCACACCATGTGTTTGATCGTTTTGCGCATTGCCGGTTTTATCACGACTAAACGCGGTGTGATCGACGATACGAATGCCAAATACTTTATCGGTGAAGCCGAAGTAAGTGAAGTATTCGTCATTCACTTGCCAACGCAAATAGTGTTCTCGTGAAAGCCAGTTGCTGGGTTTATCCGGTGAATTGGCCTGCGCTGGGTTAGTGGGCATATAGCCGAATTCGCCAACAAAAATTAATTTTTGATTCTGATCAAAGTGAATGGCCGTGTTCACACTGGCTTGCATGGTGATGTAGCGAACGATGGTCTCTTCACTGCCAGGATTTGCTTGCATCCACAGACCACGATACTTGACACCTGGGCGAAACCACCAAGGCATAGGTTTCGAAGGAATAAATCCTGATTGCTCTCCCAATTTTTCATCACTCACTTTGTCGCTGATCAAACCTCGCGAAGAGATTTCGGCAGACCACAGAGCTCGTCCATAATCATTTAAGGGTCCGCTGCCTTGGCCATTGTAATGACAAGTCATGCAGCTCGCGTAGCCATAGCCAATAAAATCTGGGTAAGCCCAAGACCTAAGACTTAAAAGGAGTAATAAAAAAAAGATTCCTGCTCTCATTCCCGCATATTCTAGGGTGGTCTCGTCTGGATTTCAAAGAATCTTTCGCAGCGAATTGGGACGCCTCGCCACAGACAAAGGACCTCTGAAAGTGGCTGCAGTATCGACTTATGTGCCGTTTTTTAAGGCTAGTTTTTCAATTTTCCACCAGAAAGACTTTAGTAAAAAGGGAATCGTTACGAAAAACACCTAGACGTAAAAGTAGGTGGTATATGTCATTTAATTACAGCAAAAACAAAGAATCAGGAACTAATGATAGTTTTTGGACATCATACTCGGATTTGTTTTTGGGTCTTTCCACTATTTTTCTTCTTTTATATGTGACAGCCAGTTTAAGAACGGGGACGGAAGGCTTAAAAAGTCAGGCCGAATCGCAGAAGCTGTCGATGAAAGTTAAGGATTTGGAAAGCCAACTCAGAATGTATGAGTCCGTTAAAAAAGAATATTTGCAATCAGAAGCTTCTAAGGACGAAGTGCAAGAGTACACCGAGTTGATGGACAAGCTCACTCTGCTTGAAGAAGAAGCCAAAGACGAGAACGAAAGATTAAAACAAAAGGCCCTTGAGCACGACCAAAAACAAAAAGCGCTCAATAAATACCAACAGATGGTTCGCAATGTCTTGAACGCAAACAAAATGGCGAAGACAAAAATCATCAAACGTAACGATATCATTGAAGAGCAAGACGATGAGATTGCAACTCAGGATCAAGAGTTGGCTCGTTTAGAAAAAGACGTGAAATCGAAACAAAATCTGATTGCGGAAAACGAAAGAAAAATCGACGAAGCAAACCGTGCTGTTGAGCAAAAAATGGCGGAATTGAAACGCACTTATAAGCAAAATAAAATCAATTCTAAAATTTACGAAGCTCGCTTGGCTAAATTGCAAGAAGAGAGTGAAGGCAAGATTGACGCTCTTAAGGATGCTAAGGAAACTTATGAAAAGCAATTGGCTCAAACTCAAGGGCAATTGGGAGCACTGTCAGGTAAATTGAAATCGACAGAGACTCAGTTAGCTCAAACAGCTTCCGAGGCGCAAAACCTCAAAGGCCAATTGTCAAAAGCAGAAGCTGATGCTCAAGCGAAGATTGCAGGTCTGCGCGGGCAATTCGCAGCCCAAGCCGCTCGGGATCGTGAAGCTTTCGAGAAAGAGCTGGGCAAACATAAAATGGGCGCTGCTGAAAAAGCTCGTCGTGAAGCTGCATACCGTGCCGACGCCGCAAAAAAAGAACAAGAGCTTGAAGGAAAAATCAAAGGTCTCAGTGGAAAAATGGCTGGCTTAGCTGACCAATTGAAAAGCACCGAAGGCCAATTGGCTAAAGCCAAAGCCGAAATGGATGCTCGTCGTGACGTTGCTCGGGAAATCAAAAAAGGTTTCGAAAAAGCAGGGGTCAGAGCCGATATCGATATGCAAACAGGTGAAGTGCTGTTGGATTTTGGACAAGCTTACTTTGACAGTGACTCGTCGAAGTTGAAAGAAGAGATGAAATCCGTCTTGGAAAAAGCAATGCCGATTTATTCGAAATCATTGTTCGGAGATCCGAAACTGGCGAAGAAAATTTCTTCGGTCGAGGTCGTGGGCTTTGCTTCGCCAACCTATCAAGGGCGTTTCATTGATCCGAATTCGACGAAACCTAAAGATCGTGAAGCGATCAAGTACAATATGGATTTGAGCTATCGTCGAGCGAAATCAATCTTCAATCATATCTTAGATGAGAAGAGCATGGACTTTGAGTATCAAAAAGATTTGGTTCCGATGATGAAAGTCTCAGGACGAAGTTACCTGGAAGTTCTCAAAGTGAATCGCAATATCGCTTCGGGCGAAGATTTTTGTAAAATTAATGACTGTAAGAAATCACAACGAGTGATCATTCGTTTCAGTATGGATGGAAAGAAATAAGGGGGCAGGGCCATGAAAGAATTAACATTGACCGAACAGATGATACATTGGTTTATTTATCTGTTGCCATATGCGCTGTTAGTTGTCTTCCTTTTTGGAGCATTTTTTCGCGCGGCAATTTATTACACCGTTAAACGTCACGAATGGTTTGCTCGTGAGTTTGAAAAACGCGTCAACCGCTATGTCGATAGCGAAGTTCCCGGCAAGGTGAAAGACGTATCCTTCTATGGACTTTCGAAAAAAATGTTGGAAAGAACTTATTACGAAATTTTCGAAGTTCGCGATCGTATGCAAAGAAGAAAACCAGACCGTGTTATGGCTGGAAGCGACCGCGTGTTTTTAGTGAAGCAAGGTTGCGCTTGGCTTGTGAAAGACATTTTAAAACAAGTGAAGTTTTTAAAATGGACAAACGAAACACCTAAGCTTTTAAATATTACTAAAGCTACTTTCCATCACAATCCTTGTTTTAACCGTATATTTGGAATTATTCCCATTGCTAGTCTGAATGATTTTATTTCCATCTTGCCTGGACTTTTCGTTGTTGCCGGTATCCTAGGAACATTCCTTGGAATTAAAGGTGGACTAGGAGCTTTGGGTGGTATGAACTTGAACGAGTTAGAAACCGCGAAGAACACTATGGATGCTTTCCTTCACGAGATCGCTTTTGCGATGGCTTCATCAATCGTGGGTATCGCCTTTTCACTTTCACTGCACGTTTGGAATACATTTTTGTCACCGGAGAGAGCTTTCGTTTCTATGGTGGATCGCTTTGAAAGTGCATTGGATCTTTTGTGGTATCGCAGTGATAATAACAATTATCCTTCAAACGAAAAACCTTTTGACGAACATAAAGATCCTGTCGAAGCTCTTGCCGAAGAGGCCCTTAACCTCGAGGTTACAAAAAGTTCGAGAGGTCGTGATATGGATGACATTCGCAAAGTTAAAGCGTCCTAGATAGGGAGTTGAGGCCTATGGCTAAGCCTCTGAGTTGCTTCATTGTAACTATTCAAAATGAATCCGGAGTCGACTACAAAATCGTGGATGATAAATCATTCACGATTGGTCGTTCTTTAGAAGCTACCTTGGCTTTAAGTGATGCAAACATCAGTCGCATTCACGTTGTGGTTTCTATGAAACACGATCGTGTGTGGATTGAAGATCAGGGTTCTGCTAATGGAACCTTGGTTAATGGCGAAAAGATCGCGCCCCACAAGATGGTGGCTTTAGCTGCCGTTGACAAAGTTCGTCTTGGTCTATCGACCGTTGAATTCGGCATTAACACCATTGAAAAATGTTTTAAAAGAGAAGAGCTGAAAGACAGTGAACTTCCTAAGCAAGATAAGGAATCTTTGCTGGCCTTGGTGCATGGAGCTCATGCTGAAGCTCAGCGCTTGGTTAAACTAGGTCAAGATCACAATGAAAAGTTAATTAAATCTGCTGAAACCAAAGCCGCACAAATCGAGCAAAGTGCCGAGCAAAACAAAGATGAATTGATTCGTTCAGCCAGAGATCAAGGCGAACAGATCATTCAAGAGTGCAAGAAAAAAGGGGCTCATCTGATTTTCGAAGCCGAGCAGAACGCTCGTAAAGCTGTCGAAAATATTCATACGATGGCCGAAACCACTCGACGGGAAGCTGAAACTTATTTTCAAGCTCAGACAGCTGCAGCTCAAGTTAAAGCCGATGAAATCATCGCTAAACACACGGAAATGGGTAAAGACCTTATTCAAGAAGCTTTACTTCAGTCGCAGATCAAAGCGGAGCAGTTGGAAAAAGATTATTTAGAGCGAGCCCGCATTCGTGGTGAAGAAGAAGCTCATGCTCTTTTGGAAAAGGCAAAAACAGAAGCCAGTAACGAGCGTCAGCAACTTCTTTTAGAGGCGCAAAAAGAAATAGATCATTGGATAACTCAAAAAACAGAAATCGAAGTCGCTGTGACCGAGCTTGTCGAGCGCAAAAAAATAGCGGAAGTTGAATATAAAGACTATGCCGATCGAGTCGCAGGCGAAAAAGAAAAGCTTTTGCAAGAGCGCCGACAATCTATTCTGAAGGAAACTGAAGAAATTCTGGAAGAGCTTGAAAAACAAAATCGTAAGTATGAAGAAAACCGTGCCGCCTTTGCCCGCGAAACAGCCGAACAGATCGAAAAACAAACTCGCGAAGTCAACATGGCTGTTAAAAATCAAAGAAATGAGTTGGCTCAGCTCACCAAAGAGACCAATGAGCTTTCGCATCGTTTAGAGCAAAAGCGTAAAATCTTTGATGAGGAAATGCAGTTACAACGGGAGCTTAAAGAAAAAGAAGCTCTTCGCTTTTATGACGAGAAAAAACAAGAAATTGAACTTTTGTCTCAACAGCGTCAGAAAGAAATTGAAGTCGCCAAAAGGGAAAAAGAAGAAGAAGCGGAAATTTTCGTTAAATCGAAAAAATTAGAGTATGAAAAACTACGGAATTCCACCGAAGAAACCATTAAAAAACTGGAAACTGAAAAATCAACTTTGGAAAAAGATGTCCAGCGCCGACGGGATGAGCTTTTGGACATCACCGAACGACATCAGGAATCAGAAAACCGAGTTAAAGTTCTTGAGCCTCAATTCTTAAGAATGAAATCCGAGATGCAAGCCTATGAGAATCAAACAGATTCTTTAAAAAGTCTGCTTAAAGAGCAGGAAAATAAAAAAGGACATCTCAGTTTGCAGATCCAAGAAATTCAGGAAAAAATGAATCATCTCAGAAAAGACTACGAATCCCAAACGGCCGAATACAAATCGAAATTGGATCAAGAATACAACCGCTTACGTCGTGAACAGGAAGATCAACTTGAACGGCTTCATCACGATGAAATGTTAAGGGCTAAAAAAGTTCGCGAAGAGCTTGCTGAAAATCTATTTCGCGAAAAGGATAAGATTTCAAAAGACATCTTTCATTCTCTAGAGATTGAAATCGTGAAAGTCATTAAACCTGCGGACTGGTCGACGATTTCTCAATCCATCAAAGAGAAAATTCATCAGACTTTAGAAGATCGAACAATCACTGTGTCCACAGACAGCAATAGCGAGGGCGCCGAGACCATTTCTATACCGAAAAAGAAAAGGGCAGAAAGAATGTCTTACTGGATGCAGGGGATTATGGCCGGGATGTTGGCTCTTTATTTAGGTCAATACTCTTATCAGAAATTTCAAGAAGACGGCAACCCGATGAAAACTGCGGCCGAGGAAGACGCAAAAAAACGTGCTGAGGATTTAGAGCGGCGTAAATTCAATCCGCCCCAAACTGATGAGCTTCGAGAGTCTTACGTTGATTCGGTGATTTATACGGAAAACTTTGTCCAAAACTATTTAAATGAAGAATTCCAAAACAAATGGTTGAAATCATCCTCCAGTTATTTGCTTCGTCAGTGGCGGATTGAAGAAAACAAGACAATTGAAATTTTGTCTGCGGTGAATTCACTCATCAAAACTTTGGAAGAAAAAAAACAAAATATTCATCCAGATTTTATTGACGATGGCATAGCTAAAATGAATGAGCTTGAAGCTGTTAGTTCAGAACGACTTAAAGAAATGCTAGGATCTGAAGTCAAGTACCAGGCTTTTCGTCGATACGAGAAAAGATTCTATCTAAAAGAATATCAGGGACGCGCCCCAGCAACATCGGAAGCAGATAAAGTCGAACCCACTGAAGATAAATAAGCCCTTGCCTTGACGGTTTATGGAAAAGACTCATCGTTTATCTAATTGGGGTTACAAGAAGCCCCAGACGGAGGATGTATGTCGTTTCCAATAGGGACGGTAGCTGTATTGCCACTCAGGAACAGCGTTCTTTATCCTGGCATTACACAAATTATTCGAGTCGGTCGTGAAAAAAGTGTGAAGGCGCTTCACCGTGCTTTTGAACAAAAAAACTGGATTTTAACTTTTGCTCAGAAAAATCAGAGCAAAGCGGTAGAGACAATGAATGACCTTTATCCTATCGGGGTATTGGCGAAAATAGAAGATGTCAAAGGTTCGAAAGAATCTGGGTATCAAGTCACTATTCGCGGAAATAAAAAAGTTAAGATTGATGATATCAGTAATCTGCATGGTTATTTTGAAGCAAGGTATGAAACATTAGATGATGTGGCGGACATTGATTTGCCGACACAACAAGCTTTGTTGGGTTCATTGAAAGAGCTATCGAAGGACATTTTAAAGTTGATTCCAGCAAATACGGAAGCTTTGACGGAGGGATTAGAGTCTATCGATGATCTCCCTTCGTTGGTTTATTTATGTGCTGCACATGCTGATTTCCCGATTCCAGAAAAACAAAAAATTTTAGAGACTTTAACTTTGAAAGAGAGAACTTTCAGTATCTTAGGTCTATTGCAAGAACTGAAAAGCACCTTGCAAGTTCAGGCCGAGATTCGCGAGAAGCTCACTTCAAAATTTGGACAAAGTCACCGGCAACAGATTTTGCGCGAGCAATTGAAAACTATTAAAGAAGAATTGGGTGAAGAAGAAACTTCAGTTGCAGACGATTATCAGAAAAAAGTTGAAGAAGCGAATATGCCTAAAGAGGCTCTTGATTTGGCTCTGCAACAAGTGGATCGTTTGAATGAAATTAACAATGCATCACCCGAATACCACGTGATTCGCAATCATTTGGATTTGATGGTGGCCTTGCCTTGGAGTAAATCCGCTCCCGAGCAAGAGATTGATCTCGAAAAAGCACGCCAGATTTTGGACGAAGACCACGAAGGCTTAGAGAAAATCAAAACTCGTATTCTTCAGCATTTAGCTGTGATGAAACTTAAAAAAGATAAAAAAGGTTCGATCTTACTCTTCATTGGGCCTCCCGGAGTTGGAAAAACTTCCTTAGGGCAAAGTATTGCTCGAGCTCTCGGCAAGAAATACACTCGGGTCAGTGTGGGAGGCATTCGCGATGACGCTGAAATCAGAGGACATCGTCGCACTTACATTGGGTCGCTTCCGGGACGAATCATCAATGGCATAAAAAAAGCGGGTGAAAATAATCCTATTTTTGTGCTGGATGAAATTGATAAATTATCTCGAGGTTTCAGTGGCGATCCGGCCAGTGCCTTGTTGGAAGTTTTAGATCCTGAGCAAAATAACAGTTTCTTAGATCACTATTTAGATGTGGGTTTTGATTTATCGAAAGTTTTTTTCATCGCTACGGCGAACTCACTGGAAGGAATTCCTGGGCCATTGCTCGACCGCATGGAAGTGATCGAAGTTTCGGGCTATACGACGGCTGAAAAACTGGCTATTGCTAAAAATCATTTGGTCAGCAAACAGTTAGAAGAACACGGTTTGACAGCCAATGATTTACTGATCTCGACAGATGTTCTGATGAAAGTCATTACCAGCTACACCCGCGAAGCCGGTGTGCGTGAGCTGCAAAGAAAAATTGCGACCATTTGTCGAGCCTCTTCGGAAAAAGTTCTTAAGGCAGTTGTTAAACCAATTGTGGTGACCGTTGGCGATCTGGAAGAAATTTTAGGTCAAGAGCGTTTCTACAGCGAAGTGACTGAAAATGTAGTTACTCCGGGTGTAGTGACGGGACTAGCGTGGACTCCGGTCGGAGGAGACATCCTCTTTGTCGAATCTGCGTTAATGCCAGGTAAAGGAGAGCTTATTATCACAGGGCAGTTAGGTGATGTGATGAAAGAGTCTGCGCAAATTGCACTGAGTCTTATTAAGTCTCGCTTGCCTCTCTTTGGTCCCCCAATTGATTTTTCAAAGCAAGACGTGCACATTCACGTTCCGGCAGGAGCAATCCCAAAAGATGGTCCTTCGGCGGGAGTCACTATGCTAACATCGATGGCCTCTCTTTTTGTTAAAAAAGGAGTAAGCCCGCAGCTAGCAATGACCGGCGAAATTACTTTGCGTGGTTCAGTGATGCCCGTTGGTGGAATTAAAGAAAAAGTTCTTGCGGCACATCGCGCGGGCGTTAAAGAAATTTTGATTCCGCGAAGAAATGAGAAGGATTTGAAGGAAGTGCCACAGGAAATTAAAAGAGATTTAAAAGTGCACTTGGTGGACGATGTCCAAGGTGTGTTAAAAGTCGCTTTAGGTTTAGTGGCGCCTGTTCCTAACACTTCAATGAAAATCTCGGAAGGTGAGCAAAAGCCTTTTGCTTTCCCCGCAGAGCTTAGTTAACATTTCCCCGGCCTTGAAGGCCGGGGGGTATTTATGAAATCACTTCAGGTAATTTTAAAATTGTCGTTAATGATGGGACTTATTTCACTCGCAGCTTGTGATGAAGTTGAATTCCGAAACGGTCGTGTTCCTGCAGAGTATGTGGCGCAGGCTCAAGCTTCGGCCGGAACCTTCAAAGGAAAATTTTTAGGTCAAGAAGGCGAACTGACTTTATCTCTCCAAGATGATGTTGCGCTTCTTACTTATAACTCCGATAAGGGAAACGATTTGCTCGGAAATGAATGCCAATCGAGAATAGGTCATTTAAAAAAAGCGCGCATTAAGGACAACAAACGCATCACTCATCTGTATTTTTCTTTTAACGCGGGGAAGTGTGATATTCCAGGGCGTGAATTAGATTTAGAATTCTCGAAAGATTATAAGAGGATCACTCTCTACTTGGAAGATTATGACTCGATCACACAAGAGTGTGAGTGGGTTCAGCGAAATCCTCCGGCTCCACCGATCTATGAATGTCGTAATTTCGCTCGTAAGCGCTATTTTACGGGTAGCTTTGTTCGTTGACAGACCTGCTTCCCCCTGGATACGTTTTTAAAGGGAGCCATGCACTTTAAGTTTTAGCAAAGGCTTTCCGTATTAACCACAGTTACAGAGGGGGACTTTTTGAAAAGTATTATCATTATAGCATCGACTGTTTTTAGTTTAGGCGCTTGGGCTCAGTTCCAAGATTGTGTGAATGAAGATTTTCAGAAAAATGGTTGGACGATCCACAGCTCTTCAGAGTTCGAAACGATTTACAAAGACATTCGTAAAAAAACAACCGAAGGCGTTGCCGATAAGACAATGGTTCAAGACATCGAGGCTATGTTTATGACTCCTAACAGTTTTATCACTCCAGATTATTATGTTCGTGCAACGACTTGGGATGTTTTAGCGACCTCCAATGATGTTATGTATGGGGACATTGCTATTTTTGTCGATCACTTTAAGCCAGAAACGGCGCTGGAAGTGCGTTGGTTTGATGGCGAAAAACGACATCTTGTTTACAATGACAAAATTCTTAGCTGTGCTGTAACAACACGGCTACCCATTGCTAACACAATTTTTTAATTAATCTTTCGCGCCGTTGAGTATCCAAGTTCGGATAATCTCGATCTCCTGAGGTTTCAAAGGGCCAAACCCTTCCTCAGGAGGGGGCATAGGTTTACGTTTTTCTCTTCCATCGATTGCTATCAATAAGCCCGAATTAAGATCCCCTGGAATAACGAGATCACGTGGCGACGTTAATAAAGAAGTTCGATCCAGCAAAACCCGATGAGCTGGCTTTCCTAAAGAATGACAAGAAATACACTGTCGAGCAAAAATGTACTGATATATCGAATCAAAGGTGGGCTTCAAATTTCTTGCGGCCACGACGGATGCGTCCTCGGGACGTTGAACTTCACGAGTCGAAACATAATTGCAGGAGCTTAAAACCCCTGCGACCAATAATGCTAAAATAATATTTTTTTGAAGCTCAGCCATTTTAATTATTATTCAATTGTGTGAGTGATAAATTTACCATCCATTTTAAGATAAACATTCAAAGTCTGTGCCTGAGCGGATGTCGAAAACTTTACGACAGCGACGCTTTCCTCGCGATAGATTGTTTTACCTAAAGTGGCGCGAGTCATTGACAAGAAATAAGGTTCAATTTCTTGTTTGGCTGTATTTTCCAAAACAAAGTGCATCGCATTTTCCATCAGCGTTGCTGGATCTTTCGGAGACCAAGCCGGATCGGCTCCAGCAGTACCGCCTTCGACAGGAGTAAAGCTGATAAATTTTCCGTTCGCATCAAATGTCAAAGTCAGTTGGAGTGGGGCGCCTGAAGCCGGAGTGGTTTGGCTGACGACAGCGCGGTAAGCTTCCGGAGTGCCTTGAGGTTTTGTAACGTCGATGGTTTCTAAACGATTTAAAAATTGAGGATCAATTTTTTTAAGTGTGACTAGGCGGTCAATTCGGTGAACAGCTAATTCAGCAATTTTTCCTGTGGTGATGCGAGGATCTTCGGCAGAAAATGCTGAAAATGAACTGAATAAAAATAAAAAACTTACGGCCAATAATTTCATGTTTTCTCCTCCGGAAAGTGACTTGTCATGATTCGCGCGAAAAAGGGCTAAGTTCAACGAAAAATATAAAATTTTTAATATTGCACAAAAAAAGAAAATTTTCGTCCCTAAGTTCCCCGCAATTAATGCGACTGATGCAATGTTAAAAAGTTGAAATCACAAGGGGAATGTCCTAGCGTGGAAAGCCACTTAGAGGAGGTTTCTATGTTAAAATGCATTTTGCTTATTTTTCTTCCACTTTTTTCGGCCCACGCGGATCATTCGGCGAAAGTTGGTGCTGACATGATTATTGAAGCTCAGAAAATGATCCAAGCTGGTGTCGCGGTGGTTGATGTTCGCCAGGAATCTTGCGAAGGTTATGTTAAGGGCGCTCACTTGATTTCTATTGATGATATCTTGGCAGGATCTCCTGCGGCGATGACAAAAATCAGTGAATTAACGGCTAATAAAACTAAACCATTGGCTATTTATTGCCGGTCGGGAGCTCGATCAGCCAAAGTCGTCAGTTACCTCCGCAGTCAGGGTTATTCAAATTTACATAACTTAGGCGGCCTTGGTGATCATTACGATGCGGGAAGCATGCAGCGTTGTGGAAACTAACTGAATATTCAGGGAATTTTTTCACTCATAGGGACGCAGCCTTGTCTCGAACCTTAAAAGAGAGTATTTATTCCCCGTGTCTAATTTAGGTCATCAAAACCTGCGCGGGGAATTCATGAAAGCTTTTATTTCCTTTGTTTTTTTATTCCTGGTTACATTTTTCTTTTCACTTTTCTTAACTGAAACAAGCTTTGCTCAAATAAATTCGAATTGGCAGGCCATTAATTTAAAAGCCACCACAGGGGCAGTTGTTCGTGTCGAATATCAAATGAATCCACTTTGTCAGCCATTTGAACAAAATGGTCGGCGCGATTTCTTAGTTCGTATGGCTACAGCCTGGATCAGTGTCTATGGAATTAGTCCCAAAAGCCAAGTTGAGGTCGAAATTCAGTCTTACAAACAAGATATGATTCCGCGAGGAAGTGGGCAAAACCCTATCCTTCGGACTTACGAACACTATGATCGCAAAATCCGTTTGCAGAGTGGAGTCTTTAGCCGCCATGCAGGAAGCTTGGGCCTAGTGGCAACGCGCGTAACTTCGGGTTCAGCTCGAGTTGAGGATCGAATTTCTCAGCGCATACAAGTCAGGATCAACGGTGTTCCTTTAATTGATCCAATTAGCCGTACAGATTCTTTTGGAATTTCGATGTACGATAGAATTCCCTGTCTTTAATTATTCTCAGTGTACCGATAGATATTTGAAACCGTTCCCAAGGCTTGCCCAAGGCCGTCTGCGAAGATAGACCACTGGCCCGGCATTGCTGGGCTTTCAAACTGAAATTGACCCAGTCGCACATTATCCCGAAGAACAAAAGGATTGTTTCCCGCAGTGATAATTAATTTTCGCGGGCGCTCGGAAACTTCAATGTTTAAGCTTTGAGACTCTCCGGCGAAAGCTCGTGGTAAGACTCCAAGAACTTGCCCTTGGCTGTTTTCAATTCTTACGGGGGGATGATAAATTTCATTTTCATTCGTGGGAATAAATCTTTTTACATGAATTGAAATTTTAGTTTCAGCAGGCGGCGTTTGAAGGTCAGGCAATGTCTGTTCGTTCTGTTTTCTTAAAGCTTTATCGAGACTCGCTAAAGTTTTTTCTAAGCCCTCATCAGGCGCAATTTTTTTATCAAAAAATGAAGTCGAAAGGTGAGGATTAGGATTTTGCAATTGAGTTTTAACTAACAAATCCAAGTTCTTTTTGTAGTCACAACCAATCACTCCCAAAAATTTAAGATCGGAATGAAGGCCACGAAGAATGGGAGTCATGTCATAACCGTAAAGATCAATCAGAGCTGCTCGTTGAAATCCTGTAATTTGTTCCGAGCCGCTTCCCGCGTGAGCCACTAAAATAACTGCAGTATTGTCTTTCGATTGAATGGCATCCCACAAATCATTTTGTCTGACAAAATGTCGAACATCAAGACGGTAGTTGCGCCCGCGAAAATGCTCGCGGAATTGTTCTTCGATCTTCAGATGATAGTTCCGATAACTTTCCTGAAAGAAAACGGGTTTCATGCTGGTCAGATTTAAAGAGGTTAGCAGAACAATTTTAGGTCTGTTAGTCGACGGGCTGTCGGCAATACCAAGTGAGACATTTAACAGAATAAAGAGCAAGAGCATGATTTTAGTGATCATTTTTATTCCTGTCGGGATTAGGTTTTAAGCCTAATCCCATTTTTGTTTATACATTAGAACGTTTATAAAATGGATTACTGAGCTTTAGGTGTTTGGCCAGAAACTTTTTTCAATGCTGAGAAAGCATTGGGTGAAAGTTGTGTGCCATAACTTTGCCAAAGGTTTTGAGCCATTTTGCGATCTACAGTTTGTCCTTGAGTCGCACGAGCGGCGAGATCCCCAACAATGTGTTCGCGAATCGCGTTGATTTCAGGAAGTTCTTCGTTGTAGCTTTTGAATTCAGCTTCGGTGAGCCCCAGTTGATTAGCTTCATTTGATTTTATCTCGGTGAAAACCATGTCAGTTCCGTTTTCTCCATCCAACAAGAAAATTCCCACCCAAAACCACAGCCATGCATGCTCGCGATCGGCATAATGGTGGTGATTGTGCAGAGAAGTTAAACTGCTTATACTGATAAAAGCTCCTGCAACGATGAAGGGAATGCCGATCAGCGTGTGTGGCAAAACTACTGCGCCGACAGCTGCATCAGCTTTTTTGGGAGTCGCCGTGGCCACTAAAAGCACAGACATCAATAAGAATAAAAATTTTCGCATAGATCTTCTCCTGTGAATGGTTTTTAATAAGATCTTTATGATCTCACGTTCGCCAGTGTTAACAGAATTTTCGATCTTGTCCCGCAAAAAAATTAATTTTACTCTGCGTATTTTCGTTTGACTGGGGCAAGTCGCCCCGCACTTTTTAGACCTGAATTCGCTCCATCAGATAAAGCAGTTGAGCCCATAAGGCTAAAAGCACCAACCAGCCCGAAGCATAGAAAGCCACTCTTGGTCTCAGTTTATTTTTTCCCAGATGAACGATGCTGTGACCGATTCGAGTGAGAATGAAAAGCCAGGCTAAACCCACCGTGAAATTGTTGAACTGACCAACAAGAATATGGGCGCAACAAGTGATTAAAAATAAGATCGGCACCTGAAACTGGTTATCAAAATGGCGACCAGCGACGATCACATTTTCAGGAAGTGAGTTCGCGACATAAGCTTTAAAGTATTTAGGATCTACACTTCCAGATTTCATCGAACGAACTCGTGTGCGCAAATTGTAAATAGCGATGCACCAAATGTAGAAGACGTAAAAGGCCATGGGATAAACTAATAAATGTTTCATGAGAAATTTTTAACAGTTCTTTCGATAGGGGTCACCAGGAAATTATCGATGCAGATTCATTGACAGATTTGCGTCAGTCTACCTAGACTTGATATCATCGTCTCCCTTGGTAAGGAAAATGAGTTGAAAAGTTTAAAAACGATTATTCTTATTTTAAATTTGTTTCTTTCTGCCTGTTTCTCGACAGAGATTCGTCCGACAGCCCAGCATTCAGTTCTTGCGGAAAAAGATCCCTCGGAGCTCTATGGGGAATTGTTTAATCGGGTTCAACAAGATGGCCTTTTTATCGATTCAAAATATTTTGTTGATATGGAGCCTTTATTTCCTCCGCAAGAGATCATGCTTCGCTATCAGCGTGAAAATCCAAAGTCGTCCACTCAGTTGCTCGAGTTCGTTAACAGAAATTTTGTTATGCCTGCAGAACCCCTGTCGACATTTAAAAGTAAATCGAACGAATCCATTGATGAACATATTGGCCGACTTTGGCAGTCTTTAAAAAAAGAAGCGAATGTAAATCCACTGCCTGCTTCTTCTTTAATCGGTTTGCCTTATCCCTACATCGTTCCCGGGGGAAGATTTCGTGAAATTTACTACTGGGATTCTTATTTCACTCAGATAGGTCTGCTTGCAGATAAACAGGATGAAGCTTTTCAGAACATGGTCAGGAATTTTGTTCATATGATTATGACTCTGGGGAGAATCCCTAATGGCAATCGAGATTATTACCGAGGACGTTCACAGCCTCCCTTTTTTTCTCATATGGTTTCGCTGTGGCAGGATCGATTTGGAAATGAATCAAGCCTTCAGTTTATCGAGCCGCTCAAGCGAGAGCATCAGTTTTGGATGAGTGGGGAGCGTGTTGTACAACTGGACACAGGAGCATTGAATCGCTATTGGGATGATCGGCCGAAGCCAAGACCTGAAGCTTATCGGGAAGATGTGGCTTTGGCCCAAAAATCTTTCGAACTTTATAAGCGTCCCGCAGAAGAAGTTTATCGAGATCTTCGCGCCGGTGCCGAGTCCGGTTGGGACTACAGTACGCGGTGGTTTAAGGATCCAAAAGATTTTGCCACAATTCAAACGACGTCTTTGATTCCGATCGATCTCAATGCTTTGCTTTATCATCTGGAAATGAAAATTTCAGAGTTAGCTACTTATGCTAAAGATAAAGAAACAGCTTCTCACTATTTAGCTTTGGCTCATCAAAGACGGCAACTGATTCACCGGTATCTCTGGAGTAAGAAAGCGGCTGCCTTCGCTGATTATAATTGGAAAACAAAGCAAGCTTCTGCTGAAATAACATTGGCCGTGACAGTCCCACTTTTTGTTGGTGTTGCAAGCAAAGAACAAGCTCAAAGTGTTGCCAAAAGTTTAGAGAAAAAATTTCTTCGCCCCGGAGGGTTGGTCACCACACTTCGATTTTCCAGTCAGCAGTGGGATGCTCCGAATGGTTGGGCCCCCCATCAGTGGATGGCTTATGCTGGCTTAAAAAAGTACAAGCAAGATCGCCTGGCCGAAATAATTCGCGAACGTTGGGTGAAATTAAATGAAAGAGTTTTTAAATCGACAGGGAAAATCATGGAAAAATACAATGTCGAAGACATTCAATTGGAATCGGGCGGGGGAGAATACCCACTTCAAGATGGCTTTGGTTGGACGAATGGTGTCTATCGTGCTTTGCGAACCCCAGATCAATCTTTGAAGCATGTCCTTGGTCGATAGATGGATAAAAAACTTCTCTTTGAAAAGTTAAAACAAGAAATTAAAAAAAATCTTCAGTTGGCCTTGGGGGCTGCCCAAAACACTTATGATATTGCCACCCATGAAGAAAACAAAGCCGAAAATAAATATGACACTCGCGGGTTAGAGGCCTCTTATCTGGCGGGAGCTCAGGCCGAACGCGTTCGAGATTTGCGTGAGACGCTGGGAGTTGTTGCCAGTTTACCCGTTAAATATTTTACGGCAGAAAACAAAATCGCATTAACTGCTTTGGTTCATATTTCTTCCGACGAAAAAAATCTTTGGGTGCTGCTCTTGCCAAAAGGGGGCGGCCAGAATTTTTCTTTTGAAGATAAACGTATTCAAGTGATCACTTTAGAAAGCCCTTTAGGAAAAAGTCTTATTGGTAAAGGGCTAGAGGATGAAGTTCAGGTTAAAGATAAATTCTATACCATCGTAGAAATATTTTAATTTTTGTCGAGAATGATTTCTCCATAAACAGGCAAATGATCAGAAATACCGCGACCAGATTTAGCTTCGAAAGGTCGTGGTGATCCATCTGCATTGATTTGTGATGAAGCCTTGTTGGGAGTTCGAATCGAATCCGCCACCAAAATGGAATCCCGAGCCACTAATGCATCCAAAAAGCTCCATGATTTTTTGTAGTAGTGGGTCCCAGGACATTGTTTGCATCCTACAAAATGAGACACTTGGAAGTCTTTAAAAATTTCAGTGAAGTAATGATTTTTAGCTTCTTCTTCTTTGATGATGTTAAAATCACCACCTGCGATGGCGTATTCGTTTTTACTGACTTGATTCATAAGATTTCGTAAAAGTTCAGCAGCTTGTTGACGTTGCTCAGTGGGATTAGCTTGGGAAGGAAAATGCACAGCGAACACGTGAATGACTTTTTTGTCGCTGACTTGCAAAGGGACTTCTAAAATTCCCCGAGTCGGGTTTTGTGCCGAGAAGGGCATACGATGCAAAATAGCTTTTCCTGCAAGAGGGAAGCGAGACATAATGCCGACATCGATGCCGCGCTCATCATCGCCATCAAGAAGTTCAACCGTTTGGTACTGAGCCTTCTTTAATTTTTCATTCAGTTTATTGAGCACTCTTAAGTTTTCAACTTCAGTGACGATCAAAATATCTGGTCCTTTGTCTTGAATTTGCAGGATGCCGCGAGAAATTTGATTTAACTTCGAAGACAAAATTTGCGGAGCTATGATGGTTTCGTTTCTAAGCCCATCGTTCACTTCGTCAAAAAGATTTTCCAGATTGTAGGCCATCACGGAAATATTGTTTTTAGAGTTTGAGGGGGCAGCGAAAACTTGCGAAGAAAAAACCAGAATGAGCAAAAACCATTTCATGGAGGTCTCCTTTTTGATGGGCGGTTCAGGCGCGAAAACAGCTCTGAACCGCGTGCAGATTGGCTTTGGGGGATCTCGAAGTCAATAGGATACTTGTCAGGCTGAAAAAATTGGATTTGTCTAAGCATGAAGATTAAGGAAAGCGTCCGTATTCTGCAGGCTTGTTGGAAGGCCTATTAGAACGAGTTATTTTGTCAATGGAATCCAATACCGACGAATCATTTCATTGTCTTCTTCGTCCCACACTTTATCCTGAAGTTCTCCGTGGAATTTTTCGATAATTTTCCATGAGGGGATATTGTTGTCAGAACAAGTGATCATGATTTTATCGAGACCAAGATCACGACAATACTGTAGGCTTTGCCGAACCATTTCTGTGGCATAACCAGATCGGCGATAGGGTTCCGCGACGGCGTAGCCAATGTTGCCACCTCGTTTTCGGAGCATTTCATTTAATGAGTGGCGTACACTAACTCGGCCTATGATTTTTCCATCAACAAATCCATAAAGCATGGAATGAGGAACTCGGCCTGGAGCTAAATCAATGCCTTTCATTTCCTTGTCGAGAATTGCCATCATAGTGGAATAAGGCATTCCTGGTTTCCAAGCAAAGGTGTACCAACTGAGATCATCTTCAGGCCAGAGCTTCATTCCTTCAAAGAAGGATGTCTCATCAGATTCTTTTAAAGGGCGAAGGATTAATGACATAAGGATTTATAGATTCCCTTCCTGATTACTTTGAGAAATCACACTGTGGTCTTCATTTTCAAAAATTAATTGCAATGACATCAATGTCAACAGTAGATGCTTGAAATATTAAGAAAGGGAAACCTCTATGAGAAAATTATTTGCGATTTTTGCTATTTCTGCAGTGTTTGGAGCAAAGCTAGCTTCTGCCATGCCTTCGGATGCCTTGGTCACTTGTGATCCATCAGGAAGCCGCGTCTTTTACGCAACTAAAAGTAATCCTAACGTGCGGGTCAGCTATATAGCAAATGGCGCCGATCCATTCACTATTCTCAATGAAGCTCATTATGACCCTAAATCGAAATCAGTTTTGATTCGACTTTCTTCAATTCATTTTGTGAACAATCGATGGGAGATCTCTCAGACTTCTTCTAAGGTGCTTCGGTGGGGCGAACAGGTTAAGCTTCGTGTTTGGAGCAATCCAGGGCACGGTGATTTTCGATATCATGATTTGTATTGCTATGACAGTGGACTTTGAGCCATGTTGAAATTATTAATCTGTTTAATATTTTTGGTTAGCAATTACGCTTATGCGAAAAATGACCCGTGCTTGAGCCTTCCTGCGCACCAGCCCAGCTATCTTGAAACTGAGTATGAAAACCATCTTTCGCTCTATGTGAAATCAGTTCTTATTAGAGTTTATGGAAAGCAGAGAATTCATATCACTCCTGAAAACATTTCGATTTCTTTTTCAAGGAGACCGACAAGTTCAACGGATTTCCGCATGTATGTCGGGAATATCGCAGTCAGTGCCGGCCCAAACTCACAGACATTTGGATTACTATTCTCTGATGACATCCAATGCATTAATCCTTTTGAAGACAATTGTGGAATGACAAGCCTTAGCTCTTCGCGCAGTGGCCCCGTTCATGATTCTTTGGGAAGAGTCACCGGGCGGAAGTGTGAGTCGGCATTTGGCCCGAAGTCCACAGGAAGACCATCTGCCTTAAGTTACCGGCTCTATAACAGAGTCACTCGTGCTTGGGTTACTCAGTTCGTAGCTTTACCTGCACATATGGTGAAACAAACGGTAATTCCCAAATAAATTTGGAATTATTTCTGCTCTGTCTGACAGATGAACGTAATGATGGCGGCTTCGGTAAAGTCTGAGGCGTGAATTTCGCTCAGGCAAGTTCGGGTTTTTTTGGGACCCAAGGTTTTGGTGTAAGATTCCTGAACAGTGTAACCTGCGATGGTCGTCTTTGATGTTTTGATAAATAATGTCTCGGACCACTTTGTAATCGAACACTTTGTTTTAACGCATTTTTGGAGATTAAATTCGTTTCTGAGTGTTTCGAACTCTTTAAGAGCTTCTTCATTACTAATAAGATCAGTAACTTTTACGTCATCGAACGCATCGGCATAAGTTGTGAGGCTCGAAAAAGTGATTGCGATAAAAAGCAGTGCTATTGAACGCATGGTAGCTCCAAGGTAATTGAATAAGGTGGATTTTGATTATAAAACGGCTGCGAGCGAATGATAGTGTAGAAGTATGGACATATAATTTTTGCCTGTCGAACTTTTGATCATAAACCATCTTCCGGGGGTACGAGCCGGGCCTACTGTGAAAAAATGTGTGCACCTATTTTTAACAGTAGCGTGGCATTATCAAATACATTAGATTCCAGACTTTAATATGTCGAAACGGAGAATTTATGAAAATTTCATCGCTTCTTTTAATTAGTTTTTTGGTTTCCTTGGGTTTAGACGCACAGGCTCAACAAAGTAGAAATTCACAAGCACAAATGCAAAGATACAATGATGTCAATTCGCAAAAGCAAGTGCAAGCCTTCATTCGAGATCTCTTTGATAAGCAAGATTGGAAAAGCTTGCATCAATTAATTCAGACGACAGATCGAAATGATTATTTTTTTGAAGCGCTTTCATTAGTTATCACTTCGAATCTTGAACGGCCCTCTTCAAATCCGTTACGACGAGACCAAGTGAAACAAGTGTTACGAGCCATCTACATCAAAGCTTATCAAACGGGTGGATTGGTCTTTGTTCATATCATGCAAAACACTTTACTTCATCCGGCTTGGGCTGTTGATCCTGAAATCAGAGCTTGGTCAACTACGGCTTATATTGAAGCTGCTAAAGCAGGACATTGGCCTGAACTTCGCGATGTTTTGTTAACGCGATTGGTTCCAGCTCGGGAACCTAACTTCATTCTTTTTGCGAACCAAATTTTGGTTGCGATTTTACGTCAAGGAGACAAACCGGGTTGGACAACATTTTGGAAAACATATCCCGCTTTATATGCCCGAGCCAAAAATGCTGCAGTCGATCCTTACTATCTCGTCAATCTGCAGGCAAAACCGCAACGTTAATACGAAAGCTATTTCAAGATATCCGCGTAAAGGGAAAATCCAGCTATAAGTTGACTTGTCGTTTGAGTGTCACTTGTGGCTGGTTTTCTATTTTCAATATTGTAAGCTAAATGATAGCGGAGATTGTGCTCGGGAATTGGCAAGTAATCTAATGAAAGCTCTGCCCCATCCCATTTCGTTTTGTCTGAAGTCCCTGCGGTCTTTAAGTTTTGTTCGGCACTGTAATATTTAAGTGCTGGTGTTAAAGTTTGTATTTTATAAGCCACCTTAATTGACACATTATTCCAGTCTTCCTCCGATGAGCTACTGGTAAACTCTTTCTTATTTACTAGTCCATAATCCATATCCACTTGCCATGAATCCCAAAGATATCGCAGACCCAAGTTGGTGTAGGTGTTTTTTGAGGCATCGGTTGGGGTAGTGAGGCTGCCTGATGAACCGGTATTGCCATTGTTTCCAGTGCTTAAGGGAGAAACAAAATAACTCAGAAGAGGTTGTAAGGACTGAGCAAGAAATTTGCCTTTGTAAACAGCTCCATAGACAGATCTGTTTTGGTCGATTTTTGTCGAGGAGCCTGCTGTTGCGGTAGAGTCGGCTTCCTGATTGGCCACCTGCAAGGAAAGAATATTACTATCGTCAACATTGAAGGCGAATTTAGCTCCTGTGTGGTATCTCAGGCCATTGATTTGCAAAAAACCTTGCGAAACTTGGTAAAGATCAATGCGCGAGGTATTTCCTTCCCATCCTCCAATTTCGGAGTTGAATTTTCCTGCGGTTAAAGAAAATGTTTCACTGAATTTTTGAGTGATGAAAGCCATTTCAACCCAATCATTTGCCGATTCGCGTTTGGTTTCTTTTACAGCAGCTCTGTTCAAAATGAATTTCAATCGGTAGGAAACTGATTCGCTGAGATTTCCCTTTCCATCGAGCTTCAAAGTCTGCAAATTAAAAATGTAGTTATTCTTGTTCGCTGCTGAAGCGGCTGTGGCCGCCTGATTGTAGGAAGTGCTTGTGAGATCTCCACGGAGTTCTAAATTAAGACTGCCAGCGTAAGCATCGGTACTTATGAGAATTAGAACTGCAGAGATAAATTTATTTTTCAATGGGACCGCCTTTTATTCGCAATAAATTGATCTTGGCGGAAGTTTTTATCTTTGTCTTGTTAAGATTCTGTTTTGTTCTGCATGGAATTGTCTGGGTTAAGGCGTTTAAGATTTTTAGTTACGGAATACATTTGTCCCAGATTGAAACACTTTGGATTTCTAAAACTGCACACTTTAATTAAGTTCATTAAATTATAGCAAATGTTGCTTTGGTCGGGTTCGATATTGGGATTGATTTCCGATAGAGTGAATATGATATTCCTGGTTATTTCTACTATCTTACTTCAACTCTCGACTGTTGCGGGCGCTTACACAATAAAAGCTGGTTTAGCTCAAAAGAGCTATGAATTTTGGAGTTCTCAAAAGTGCGAAAATGCAAACCCTGCCGAGCTTAAAACTTTAGAAGCCCAGGCGGTATGTGTTAATTGTCTTACTCAAGGAAAAATCCAAGCGGGGCAAGATCTGGACGACGTTACCGAAGAACTCTTTTTTGATTTAGCAGCTCGAAAACAAAGCGAAATTCTTAATTGTCAAATTTCTAAAACGACCGCCATAAGCAATGACAGTTCTGATGCAAAGATATTTCGGGCTCAAATTATAGACGACATTGCTCAGAAGCTACCTGCATTGAGAGAGCTTTCGAGGAAGATTGCTGAACTTAAAGCTCGACGTGATTCAAGTGAGCTCTATTTGGCCGGTAAAGTAACCTCCCCAGAAGGAGTTGAAAAGAGTTTTGCCACAATTAAAGAAACCAATGGTGACTTGCGGGTTCTTGCTCCACTGTATGCAGCCCTCAATCAGACCTTATGGAATTCCAATGACCCAAATATGCAAGAGTACATACAGCTCGCCATTGGATCTTCTTTGTCTCCTGACGAATTTAAAGTTGAAGCTCATAAATCGGCGGGAGGTATTAATGGATTTTTCAGAAATAAATTATCCTTCAGTCGAACTCTCGAAAAAATGAAGCAATCTTATCAAATAGACTTGGATTTGTTTGAAGAAAAAAAAGTTAATAAAGATGGAAAAGATTCTTATGCTTTAGATCAAAACATGAAGGAGCTCATCGTTAAAAAAGGCAACTTCTTCGAGAGTCTAGTTGTCTTGAAAGATATTAAAGAGAAGAAAATAGTCGGTTTAACCTGTCGTCTTGAAGCTAGGTATGGCAAAGGAGCAGATTATCTTTCCAATACCTTTTTGGCGAGCACATTAGCCCTGGGTGGCGTGGGATTACTTACAAAGCTTTCCACCTTTGGCAAGATCGGAGCTTCGCTTGCAGCACAAAAATCACAAATATTTCTGAATTCATCCCGAGTTCTAATCACTGGTTCGGCTATGATGGGGACAGCATTATCCGTAGAGGATATGGTTAAAACCTGCGGTAGTTATCCCAACATACGGGAAGATAAATGTGCAAAGAATGAAACTTTTGCAGAAAGTGAATCAGTTAAACTTTCTCATGGGAATTGCGCGCTTTCAGTCGTTTTAATGGGGGCTCCTCTTGGCGTTGGTGTCCTGGCAAATTTACAAGCTTTAAAAGCACTCGCTTCGCGATCAAAACATTTCATGAGTGCTGTAAAAGAAAGAAACCTGGAGAAATTCATTGCTGATAGTGTTAATTTCTCCGCTGAAGAAATCAGTTTACTGAAATCGCAGGCAACTAAAATATTTGAGTCAGCAATAAAGCCTGAGGAAAAGATTAAAAAAGTAGGTCAGCTATATTTAGAAGCACGAATTAAAAAATTACCGCTTTCGAAACAAGAATTAGCGAGAAGTGTTCTACAAAACATACAAAAAGATAAGACAAGCTATTCGAATCAAACGCAAATTTTTATAGAAAATGAGCTTGATCCTTCACTTGTTAATTATCAGCTAACTTTAAGTCATGAATTTGAACATATAGCCCAGCACTTAGATGATAAAAATATAAAAAATTTATTGAATTTTGTTAAATCTGTTTTTAGTGGAAAAGTATCTTTTCCTGAAACTTACGGCTCCAGACGTTATCGTCATGAAATTGAAGCAATTGGCACCCAATACGACATCATAAAACTTTTTCCCGAAGAGGTAGTTCGTAAAGAAGCTTCAGCTTTAAATAAGATGGAGAGCCTGCGTTCAAGTTCGGGAGTGTATATTGTAGATTTTCACGACCAAATTAGACTTGCTTCAGCTTTAAAAATGAGTCGCGAAGAATATATCGCTGTCGTGAGAAACTCTCACGGCTACCACGGGATTTGGGCCTATGAAAAGGATCTTGGTACATTATGGAAGACGACACTGAACCTGGCAAGATTCCTTGCCGTTGTTAAGCTTTCGGATGCCCTAAGAGACTGAGTGTTCAGCATTTTTTAGTTTTTGCGTTGGCGCTCAAAAGATTCGAGTTTTAGGAGAGCTCAAAGCCTTTTCGTGAATGACAAAAAAAGTCCCAATATTCCAAAAGATATCATTATCAGTGCGGCCGCTGAAATTGAGCTCGAAACTGAGATTAAAGAAAAAAGCTTCGGTGAAATTAATAACGAAATAAGAAAAACCAAATAGGCCGCAACCATGTTGAAGCGATAGACTTTTGCTATATCTCTTGTTGGGTAGGCATTCTGAATTAATGTTAACTTTGCTAAATCAGCCATTGGTCCCGCGATAGCAGCGAAGGCTGCAGCTGCCATCATGGCAGTAAAGTTTGGTACATAGGCCAAAAAGATAAAACCAATTCCTGCCACAATTCGTCCCAAGAATAAGCAGCGTTCGAAACGATGGATGGTTATGCTCCCTAATACAATATTGGAAATTAAATTTCCCACGCCATAAGCACCAACCAGAAGACTGAGCGCAGAAATTTCTTCAGGCATTTTCTCATGGATTAAAAGGCCAATTGCTAAGGGAAAAATAAACAGCCATGCTGAGTTTACAATGGCATCAGTGAGAATAATGAAATGGATTAATGGATTTGATCGACTCAAATTGTATCCGCCAACAATAGCTTCCTTAATAGCTGACCAACCTTGTGTCTGCTGCATCGGAGCTTCATCGGGTAAATCTTTTTTCAATTTATGAATTGAAAAAGCCGACAGAAAAAAACTGAGTGAATCAATAGTAAAATAATGAATGACTGGAATCGTTTGATTTAGGATTCCAACCAACCCAGGGCCAAGAATTTTTGCTACGCGAGATGTGGTTTCCATTAATGCATTCGACCCTTGCAATAACTCTGGGGTTTTTGCTAATCGGGGAAGACAGGCTCGAAGTGCCGGATCAAAAAAAGCTCTGCAGCTTGAAGCAACAATTGTTACAAAAATAATGACCGACGCTGAAAGCATTCCTGTCAGTGAGGCGAGGGGAATAAGTAGGACTGTAAAACCACGCAATAGATCGACGAAAAACATTGTTCGTCGATGGTCCCATTTATCGGCCCAAATTCCTCCACAGATGCTGAACACAAGAATAGAAGCCGCTTGAACAGCAACAATATAGCCTGCGTTCTTACCGATCATGGAAACGGATAACCACACAAGAGCTACGGCATAGAGCTCATCTCCAATGGATGAAAATACCTGGCCCCCCCACAGGTAAGCCAGGCTCCGGTTTTTTAAGGGAGCAAAGATTCGCACGACAAGCCTCTTAGGGCAGTTCTATAACAGGGGTCTGTGTGCATTGCACGATTCTGGACTGATACTTGAGTTAATGCAACCCAAGTGAAAGTGCTTTCAATAACTATCTAACTTTGAAGTTTTTCGGCGTAGAGATTTTCACTGGAGTTTGTATCACAGTGGTAAACTCATAAGCACCAATATCATAAGCTGAACCCTGTGGACGACGCACACCGAGTTTATCCATTGGGACTTTAGATAGAGTAGCGCCTTTATCAATCGCGGGACTGGTTGATTGCAAACTAAAATCTAAAGCAGCCGCATTTGTAAACTTTGGATCAGCAACGATATTACAAAAGGTGGTTGATGGATAACAAAGGTTATTCGTAAATATTGTTCCAGCTCCTGAGTTTGCATTATAACTTGTTTGATAGAAGATATTATTTATGACCTGTGCATTCACAGCGTCGCCATTAATATGCATACTGTATAAGTTGGCATAGAGAGTATTATTGTAAAATAGCGGAGCTATCACTTGTCTTCCGCCCCCACCAGCAGTCGATATGCCCCAGTAGTTATTATAAACTAAGTTATTAAAAGCCGAGTTATTAGTGTCACCTAAAACAATCCCACCACCGCCTGAGCCACAAATCGCGGTCCCGCCAAAGGCAACGCCACGTCCGTTATGATGGATCTTAGCATTACGAACGATATTGTTATTAGCACTTGTTGAAGCACCACTGTCTAAAAAGCGCACTCCAAAGCAAGCGTTCTCATAATACTCACCACCATCGATAAGACTATTATTTGTCGTAAGATACACTCCGTTATTACCAGGGCCGTAACCCGCAAGCGAAGCCCAAAGGCCATTATCGTGCACTTTTAAGTTTAAAAACTCATGATAACTTCCGCTACCAATAATTCCATTCCAGGGAGAGTTTTTCACTTCTAAGTTTTCAAATCTTAAATAATTCCCTCGAAGTGAGATATTGTAGCACCCATTTGATAAAGATTTACCAAGGTTTGTGCCATCTAAAACCATGTTTTTAAAAATGTTATACTGCTGAGTGGCTGAGAAGTTAATAATTTCACAAGTTGAAGGGTTAAGAGTCACCACTTCATTTAAGTAGCCAGATATTGTTATAGGCGTAGCCCACGAAGTTCCAGACGTAACCCCGTTAAGAGTTTCCGCATAAGTGCCTTGGCGAATATAGAGAGTGTGAGCTTGGCCCTTAGTTGCTAAATTTAACTGAGCTATACCTTTTTGAATGGTGAGAAAAGGGGAGGCAAGGGAGCCGGTGTTGCTGTCGTTGCCAGATTTCGAAACAAAAAACTCGGCAGCGTTTGCTTGCACAAAGTATGTTGATAAAATTGAAATTAAAATTATTCTAATCAGTTTCATCCTTTTTCCCAGGCTACTTTGTTTATCGAACTGAAATGTAGAAATGATCCCAGTAATGATGCCAGGCGCGTCTGCAATCTCGATTCGGGCAATCATACCAAGCGCCACCATCCCAAGTGTGATTGATTTGCGTATCAATGAAACCCTCAGGTGAAATATTCACATTGTTATAGTTTGTGTGCAAATTGCCATCGACCCAAATCTGAATAATGCCATCCCGTGAAGTTGTACTGCTGCTTGATTTTTGATAAATTTCAATTTTATGCCAGCCGGATCCCGCAGCGATTTTTCCAGTTGCTGGTCCATTTGGCTGCAGATCTCCCGATCCAGGGCCATAATCAGGTCCATGTGTACAGCCTGGGCTGTAATATCCAGAGATATGACAATTATTACTTCCATCAGTCTGCTGAAAGGACCATGTCAATGTACCCGCTGTGTTTCGCCCGTCATCTAGTTTCCAGTTTAAAAAATTATTATTTCCTTTTCCTGATATAAAAATCATTTTGTTCGCAACAGAGCCGCGATTTCCTTCAAACTCTGCGTTGGTACTCCACCAAGTTCCCACAAAAACTTCACGTGGATTTGCAAGACGCACAATCCACTGGCCATTTCCCGTTGTCGATCCAGCACCTAAATAAGTATCTAAAACTGATCCCGGCGAAAGGGGCGCGTTTGAAAAATTGGCAAAAGCTTGCGTTTTGTAAACATTCTCCCAACCTTCGCAAAGAGTTCCAGAAAATGGACAATCCATAATGACTTTCAAGCCGCTTGGTTGATTCGACCAAGCTTTGCTGGTCATAACAGGTGGTGTAGGAGTAGGCAAAGGAACTTGCGAAGGTGACGGTGATTGCGGTGAAGGAAGTGGTTGAGGTGTAGGTGATACTGAAGAGCTATCTTCGTTTGAATTATTTTGGCTGGCTTGATTGTTTTGGTAACTGGCTGTTTGAACATCAATTGTGTTAAAGCGACCACAGTTATTGTAAAATAAAAGGAGCACTCCTAGGATGACTACAGAAAAAATAGTTTTACGTTCCATGTTTTTACCCTCGCTATCTTAAAAATAATACTCATTGTCCTCGAGAAATATACAAAACCACAGCATCAAAAATTCCTAACTTAGGAATAGGGATGTGCACTTGTTCCTCGGATACAGTTAATTCGGAATCGGAAATTAAAGTTGTGCTCAGCTGGGGGTTTAAACCCGTGTTGGGTATCAACTCGATGCGCACGCGGACTTTGTTGTTAGCGCTGACCAAGTTGGAATTGCTATTTAAACCGAAGAGATTCACCGAAGTCCCTTCGCGATCATCAGCTCCATACTTGCCAATCAACACTGTGGCCTTCTTGGAAGTGCTATCTAAGCTTGCGATGACATCGACTCGATCGGAAATGCTGGAAGACTTAAAGATCTTACCTGCAAGATTTCCATAAGCATTGTAAACTTGCCAGCCGGCTCGTGGTTGAGTTCCGCCCGGAGTTAAAATTCCATCCATTTGGCTGTTGTGACAATTGCTACTGCCGCTGTCATCCCAACAACTTTTAGAGGCGCTGTCGACTCCGGCGCGATCAAAAGCAGCTAAAGTGCCTGCAACATAGCCGGGCTCTTTCCATCGATACTCTCCGACAATTTCATTCACCGAAATCGGGCGATCTCCCATGCCATTGGATTTTAAAAATTGTCGGACTTCATTTACTTCATTCACGGCGCTGGCTGGATCACCATAACTGTGAAAAGAAACAATATCAGGAAACACATTCATGTCCCGAGCTTTCAGCAGAAAGCCATTCAGGAAACGTTTGTAAGCCACGCTCGGTCCAACAATGATTGCACCGGGATGATTTTTTCGAATGGTCTGATAAGCTTGGCGCCAACCTTCCATCAAATTGTTGTTGTAATTGTTCTCTTGGATAGGAATTGCTGAAATGTCAGGCTCGTTGTAAATATCGTAATGCATATTTTTAAATCCGCGAGCTTTCACTTCGTTAATTTTAGAAAGAATAAATTTATTCCAGTCGGCGAAATTTCCCTGCACACTCAAAGTTTGATGATTGTAGATGTCAGGTCCATTGAAGAAGAGTGAAAGTACAACTTGAAACGAAGTTACACCGGCCTCGACCAATCGATTGTAGGCGGGGAAAACATAGTCCGAGTGACCACGAAACATTTTTGGTTTGGTGGCAGCCAATAAATTTTGGTTGGGCGCATCCGCGTTGATGCTCACTAAGAATCCACTGGACCGATGGGTAACGGGACCTAGTTCCTGAGTAAAGTCCACTGTGACCACGCAGCCTTTGCAATTTGGTTTTGCGGGCAAGGGTGTAGGTAAAGGCAATGGTGGTGGTGTTGGTTCTGGAATTGGAACCGGAATCGGCTGTGGCAATGGCGGCGGCTTTGGAATTGGCATCGGTGCTGGTAAAACAGGAGGAGGCAAAGGCATTGGCATTGGAACTGGCGGCGGCAGAGGAGTTGGTGCAGGAAGGGGATCAGGAACTGGAACAGGAAGTGGTGCTGGTTCAGGTGCAGGAGTTGGCGGAACTTTTGAGTCTTGGCTGTCAGCCGTAGAGGTATTTACTGGAAAAGCTGTAGAAAATTCGGCTCCATGAAATGAGTTTTGGCAATTTTGATAAGGAAGTAGAATTAAGCCTAATAAGGCTATCCGACCCCACAGTTGGTATTTCTTCATACAGTTCCAGTATAGAGCCTCTGAACCGGAATGGAATATCTTAAAAATTTAAAACGTTTAACAGCGGTTGAGTGTTTCAAACTGGGATTTGGTAGAGGAGAATGGATGAAACTAGTTCAACGCGGTTTTGTAATTATGTTCGGTTGGTTTTGTGGCGTAATAGGCAATGGCGCTCATCAAGGCTTCCTTCGCAATCGGCTTTGGTAAGTGATCATCAAAGCCGGCTTGAAAAGCACGTTGTCGGTCTTCCTTAAAGGCGTGAGCGGTTAAGGCAATAACCGGTTTTCTAAATCCCAACGAGCGCAATCGGCGAGTGGCTTCATGGCCATCCATGATTGGCATTTGAATATCCATCAGAACCACATCAAAATTTTGTTGGAGGGCTTTCTCGACACCTTCGGCACCGTTTTTTGCCATAGTTAAATGAGCCATTGTTGGTTTGAGCATGTATTCAATAATATCTAAATTATCAGGAGAATCATCGACCACTAAAATATTTAAATTTTTAAAAGCTTCATTTCGAGCTTTTAAAATTTCATCAGCGCGAGAAAACTGAATTCCTGAATGTGGCTCTATTTTTAACTTCTTATTATCTTTAATGGTGATCACAACCTTAGTGCCTTTGTTCGGACAGCTTTCAGCAATAAGCACATCGCCACCTAAGGCTCTGGCAAGACGTCGAGATAAAGCTAAACCCAAACCTGACCCACCAAATTTTCTAGTCATAGATTCGTCAGACTGTTTAAAAGGATTAAATAATTTCCTTTGGTCTTCCGGTGAAATCCCAATGCCTGTATCGGTAACGGTAAATCGAAGTCTTCTGCAATTATTGAAACTGTCTTTCTTTAAGCAACTGACTTCGAGACGAACGCCTCCACTAAGTGTGAACTTAACGGCATTTCCCAAAATGTTAAGCAATATTTGTCGCAGCCGTATTGGATCCGTGACAACCGATCTTGGAACGGATTTGTCGACAATCACCTCCAGGGAAATGCCTTTATCCCGAGCTTTGAAACCAGCAACGGCTTCGACGTACTCAAGAACATCAGCAAGATTGAAGCGAAGAGGTTCGATTTCAAGATGATCAGATTCAATTTTTGAAAGATCTAAAATCTCTTCGACCAATTTCATTAAATGTTCACCATTGCGCCGAATCGTTGTGATGCACTTCATTCTCTGTTCAGAATCTTGATGATTTTCAAAAAGAATATTTGTGAAACCTAAAATTGCCGCTAAAGGAGTGCGAATCTCGTGACTCACATTAGAAACAAAAGCATTTTTTGCTAAATTTGCTGCATTGGAAATTTCTTTGATGTTTTTTAAATTCTCGTTCAGTGAAGTTAATTCTGTCGTGTCTTCAATTTGACAAACGGTAATATCCACCGCTGAATCTTTGAGAGTGATCGGGCGGTTCGTCAACTTACAAATACGGTTCTGCCATTTAAATGTTGTTGGGAAATCAATACGCTGACTGTCCAATGAATTTCCGAGAATCTTTCGAAGAAAAGATAAAGATGATTTTCCTAGGTACGAATCAAAATTTTGGTCATGAGGGAAAATAAAATGATTTTTATTGATCGCTAGCACGCACAAATTTTTATCCATGACGAAGCAGGCGTTAAAATCATATTGAAAAATCAGTTCAAAGTAATCTGTCAAAACATCTCCGCAAAAAATAACCCAGGCTAACGTTGTTACTCTGACTTATGCAGTGACCAAGTACCTTAGGATGCGAAATTAAAAACTTTCATATTTTCTTCTTTTGCAAAAAGTGTTCTTACTCTGATTTTTTGTCGTATAGCCAGCAAAGCCCTGTAGATTATGGTTTTCAGAATTATTTCCACGTCCTCGATTTTAAGAAGGGGAAATTTTCCTTACAAATCAATGGCTTCCCTGAATCGCATTTAAGAGTTTGTCAGTCTAAATATGAAAACTTTACGGGTATTTTGGAAACTATAAAAGATCTCGAGCTGTAGGTTTTTCCTTGAGCGAAGCGCTCAGCACGAGAGCTCCCAAAAGCGCTGCTGCAATTGAGCCGAAGACAATTCCAGTTTTTGAAAACAGTTCTTGTTCCTGCGAGAGCGCCAAGCCAGAAATAAAAATAGACATTGTGAAACCAACCCCGCCCAAAAATCCGACGCCTAAAATTTGGCTCCATCTCACTCCGGCAGGAAGCCTTCCGATACCCACCATGCATGTAATTAAAGAAAATAGAATTATACCTAGGGGCTTTCCTAAAACAAGTCCAAAGAAAATACCCTGATAAATCGAATTTCCAAAGATTGAAGAGAGTTCAATTTCCCGAAGCGGGATACCTGCATTGGCTAGAGCGAAAATGGGCATAATTCCAAAACTCACATAAGGGTGGAGAGTATGGATCAATTTCGTCAGAGGAGAATAAGTGTCTGTGGATTTTCGTCTGATCGGAAATTTATAGGGAGTTAAAAGCCCCAGGATCACGCCAGCAATGGTTGCATGTACACCAGAAGTTAAAATACCAAACCAAACTGCAATTCCTAGAGCCGCATACACGAGGTAGGATCGAAGTCCAAGAGATCGAAGTAAAATCATAATGCCAATCACCGCTGCTGCAACAGCGAAGCCTTGTGATTTGATTTCGGCCGTATAAAAAAAGGCAATAACCAATATCGCGCCGAGATCATCAACAATGGCTAAGGCCAGCAGAAAAACTTTTAAGGCCAAAGGAACTCTTTTTCCGAAGACAGTCAAAATCCCAACTGCAAATGCAATGTCTGTGGCCATGGGAATGCCCCATCCTCTTGCGTCCGAGCCGCTGGAATTAAAAAAAAGATACACCGCTGCAGGAACAAGCATTCCGCCAAATGCGGCGGCGATAGGAAGCATAGCTTTGCGGGGAGAGTTGAGCTCGCCCACAAGCATTTCTTTTTTTATTTCCATGCCGACGACAAAAAAGAAGATGGCCATCAGCCCGTCATTAATCCAATGAAGGAGACTAAGCCCAAAAATTTTAATTTCTAAAATAGCGAAATAGGAAGGAGCAAGTGGACTATTGGCGAAGATCATTGCGATACATGCAAAAAGTGCAAGAATAACCCCCGATGCCGATTCAGCTCGGAGGAACCGTTCTAAGGAGTAAGAAAAGTTATTTCTAAATCCACGTTTCATTTGCGGCTACTTTTTTCGTCTTTTTTCCATAATGAAAAAAAGAGAAAGTATAATTATCATCGGAACAACAATATACAATAAATCAACCAATTTGCTTTGGATTTCAGACATAGGATCTCCATTCATTTTGTGAATGACGACCCTATCATTCGATAACTTTTACCAGAAAAGGTAAAACCCATTAACTAAAATAACTATCTCAAGAAACAGAAAGTTTTGTCATCATACCCTGCATTATTCTCAAGCCATCGCAAAGCTGTCTCCACGAAGCAACCAATTTCCACCCCTCAAAATACAAGTTCGGATTTGGCGCGGGCTTGCTCCGCAAGCACGTGCCAAACCGCATGTCCGAAGGATTTTGAGGGGTGGAAATTGGTGGAGCCTACGCCAAGCTACAAGAACTGGGCGAGCTAACGATTTCACAGGCTTACAAGCTCAACTGGGAACGAGAATATCTTGATCTCGCGGAACTGGCAAGATTGCGCTGGATTGAAGAATGGAAAATTGAAAGATTGTCGAAGTACTTTGAGGTTAGCCGCACAGCAATCAAGGAACGACTGAGAAGTATAAAAAATAATCCAAAAAGAGCGGGAGTTGATTTTAAAATCAAACCTGTTCGAGGTTGCTAGGGTCAAACCTTCATTGTTTTGTAAAACTTCGAAATGCTCATTTGCATGAGCATTTCGATACAATACCTGACAGGATTACAAGAGCTTTAGATAACGCAGATTTAGCTGGAACTTTGTAAAAATACTGAAATTTGACTTTTCTTGAATTAAAAATGCACTATTTGAGGTGAAGGTAAATCCGCATAGAATTTTAAAGTTGCAGATGGATCCATCTGCAACTTTTGTCCGATTTTAAAAAGGCGGAAAAAGCATCATACCATCGACTATGATAGTTAATTATCACATATAAGTTTTTTAACAGTGTCTGTGCGAACTACTCTTTCAGCTTTTCCATCTGAACCAATAAATACACAATCAGCAGTCAACCTAAATAATCCGCCTGTCTCAATTTGCAATGTTTTTGTGTAACCATAGTACCTACAGACATTTAAAGCGTACTCTTTTTGTTGTAGAGCTTCGTTTTCATCAAAGGTCAATTGGAATGGATAGCAAAATGGATATATTTTACCTCCTAAATTATAGCCAAAAATTTTGGGATCTCCCTGAGCAAAAGTCATGCTTGAAAAAGTTAAGACCGTTAATAAAAATAATATCCTCATAAAAACTCCTTATTTGTTTTAGAGCCTATCCGAAAACACCGGCTGCTTTAAAAGCAATGACTGCAGACACAAGGTGGAGGCAGGCCTCGTAATTGGCTGCCTTCTTTTCCCATCGCACCAACAGTCTACGGAACTTGTTGAACCAAG
>JAKFYD010000003.1 GCA_021731025.1 Pseudobdellovibrionaceae bacterium
AACATGGAATATTTTAAACTCAAAATCATGCAAAAAGTTGGCTACCTCAACAGCAAATTTGCACTGAAATGGATGTATGAAACCAAAACCTTTTAAACCCCTATCCCCACAAAAAGAAGAAAGAGCGTTCAACCTGTTCTCTTTTTTGTCACTCGTTGAATATTTTTCAAGCTAATCATAACAGATCGTTTTAGTTCGTATTCGCAACATAATTATGTGGCTTTGGGTTTGCTTTAAGGCGGGCATGACTAAACTGAAGTGCCGATCGTGGCTTTTGCAGCCTTTATTATTATTGATTTGTCTTATGCTCACGGATCAAACCAGTCGTGGGCTTTCATCAACGGATCAGCTGTGTTCGAGTGACCCTCAACACAGTCATGAATTGTTCCTCTGTATGAATACACCTAAAAAAGTCTCTAAGCAGACGGTGACTCGCGACGATATCTTAAGTGATATTGATCTTCGGGTGTCCACCGAATTCAAAGTCGAAAAACACATTCGCGATCGCGTTGGCTTTTGGTTCGATATTTACACCACCTACGATTCAAACCAAAAAGTCATACATCACTCTGACTTTCCTTGGATCATCTTCAAAGTCTTAGATTTTACAGAGGTCATGAGCCGACCCAAAGCTCGATGGGTCAATCAAACTAAAGTCGACCTTCTTGTCAAAGTTGAAGTCGCAAAAATTCGTGAAACTTTAGCGCAACTTCAAAAGAAAGTGCGTCGCAAAAATTTTAATATTGCAAATCTTTCCGGGGACGAAAAGGCTTTCGCGGTTCAGTTGCAAACCTTACCAGGAAGTTTGAAAGCGAATGTCGATCGCGCCCTTAAAAATGTTCGCATGCAAATTGGGCAAAAAGACCACTATTTTAAAGGCTTGGTTGAATCACAGTACTATATGAAAACCATGGAAAATGTTTTCCTCGAATATCGACTTCCTATCGAACTCGCTCGTTTGCCCATGGTCGAAAGCAGCTTTAACACGAAGGCCACCAGTAAAGCGGGGGCTGCCGGCGTATGGCAGTTCATGACCAACACCGGGAAGAAATTCATGTTAGTGAATGAGCAGATCGACGAACGCCGATCTCCATTTAAGTCCACAACGGCAGCGGCCATTTTACTTAAAGAAAATTATCTCTTATTCCAGAATTGGGCTTTAGCTTTGACGGCCTACAATCATGGACCCGGTGGAGTTCGCCAAGCCGTTCGAAAAACTGGAACTCGAGATCTTGGACTCATCATTCAAAAGTACGAAACAAAAAACTTCAGTTTCGCGACTAAGAATTATTACAGCGAATTTTTAGCCGCGCTCTATGCCGAGAAATATTCAGCGGAAATTTTTGGCGAGCTTAAAATCAATCGTCTCGAGTATGAAAAGGTGGCCTTGTTTGCACCAGTGCGACCTCGGATGATTCTTGGATGGCTGTCCTTGTCTGATGAAGAGTTTGTGAAGATGAATCCCGATGTGAAAAAAGCTTTGAAGAGCAATATCACTTTGCCTCGAGGATTTGATTTGTACTTCTCTCCTGATGTGGCTTTCGAATTCCGCATCCAACAAAAAAAGCATATCGAATCTCTCAAAAAGAATGTTAAGATTCGCAAAATTGCCGATCTTCGCTAAGGTGCTAAATGGCTCCTCTCCAAAGGAGCCAGTGTCATTTTTTCAGGCTTGTCGAAAATTCAGATCAATAATCCAAACAGAAGAAGCTTTAAATCCAATAGGGACCCTCGTCGCAGTGACAATTTGTGGCCTGCCCCTTGCTTAATGCAAGCGAGGAACAAGTGAAGAAATAATATTTCGAGCTTCGGGGGACCAGTGCCTTTAAAAATAATTATTTTTGTGGCGTGCGCATTCATGGCGCTTTCATTAGCAGAAGCCCAAAGTGTATCTATTCCTTTGAAGACAGTGAAGAAGCCCTCTTCGGACTTGTTACATGCCTCGGGAAAGAAGCTTGATGTCGGAGAAGCTTCGGCTTTAGCCCAACGTGGAGAAGACCTTAGCCTGCTTGATCCCCAGCCGAACAAATTGTGGCAGAATCAAAAATATCCTGCGGTTGATACCGCGAATTTAAAATATCCCGAAGCCCAAGCTGGAGTTCAGTATCTTTCTGATGAAGCCTCAATGCTTGGAACCTTCATGGGGCGAGTTCAATCTCGACAAAATCCCGACGCGTTTTTCAGAATGTCGATATCCCGCTTCAGCCAATCAGCTCTTATGCGGGCGGCTCTTCTTAGGAAACTTGGCTACTATCTTCCGTCACCAAAATCCTATCGAAATCTGCGCGTCTTTTTTAAAGATGAAACTGAAAAAGAAAAATTTCTTAACGACGCCCAAATGCCTCCGGTGCTGAATGACTTCGACTCACGAAAATGGGTGTTGGAAAACGATAAAAAAAATCACTCGGTTGTTTTAGCTGATGCCGTGCTCGAGCCCTCGACGGCAGAATACTTCGACTTGCAGTGGGGATTTGCGCCGAATCCAGCAAATCCGAAACAACTGCCCTTTGTTCAATTGCTATCGACAGGTCGTACCTATCGAGCTCTGATCATTCCTTATGCCTTAGTTGATGTACCTGAAAGTGTTAACCGTTATTCTCCGAAATTTGCTTCGATCCTCTCAGGACATATCGTTATAACTCATCCTTCGGCGGATTCCTTTGGTGCCGTCACTTACGAAGATCTCCGATGGTTAGTGCGACGAATGACCGCTTGGACTAAACAAGATTATATGGAGATCGTTCAGGCTGCGGGTTATCCTTTAGAACTTCAGGGTTTAGTCTATGCGAAGATGATGTATCGAGTGCGTGATCTCTTTCAGGTCTTAAAATTGAAAACGGCTCAACCAATTCAATTGCCTCATCTCAATATCACATCGCCATCAGGTCTTATCAAAAATGGAAAAGTCACCAAAGAGTTCGTTCCTGGATATCCTCAACGTTTTTCCCATGGCGATCGGGAATCACCAATTAAAGATGGCGACTTTCAACGTTACCTCACAATCCAAGGAAAAACTTCGATCCTTGCTTCGGTGTTAGCTGAATTCAGCAAACGCTTGCAAATTTTCACCACTGAAAAAGCGGGCGAGAAAAGAATTGAACAAATCCGTGATCGAGTCACCAATCACATTAGGACGAAACCTCGAGAGCCTTTGTACCAGCAAGTCGAGGCCTGGGGTGGACCACTGGGTGGTTTTAATATCTATGCAACTCGACATGTTTCATCTGGAACTTATAATGAGAGTTCAGCGACAATTCAACTCGTCGATAATCTCAGTGTGGCTGCAAGTCTGGGTTACTTTTTCGCGATCGATGGTCTTCCTATGGTACGACCCGGGGGTGGAGGCAATGTCAGTGTGATGCGAGATTACACTCACGTTCGTCCACTTCTTTCGATTGCCGAAGGAACAAAGGTCGAATGGAAGAATCTTCTGATTCCTGTGTTTATGAAAAAACTGGCACAAGTGCTTAAGAGCACCGAACCCGTTGCCGGAGCAAATCCCGACGAGCCTAAGCGAGAAGCCTTGGATGCTTTCTTGGCAGACTTGCGCGAAGGAGAAGTTTTTACGATTACAGACAGCATCGCCCTCAGCGCTTATGCACAGATCAGTGCGTCCTTTGATGTGCTGATGGGGATTACTCCATTAAGTGTTATCAACTCGATTGCTTTGGGTGCCGACGCTTCGCGAGTGATTCTTCGTCAAACAAGCATCACTCGATCAAAAGAAGGAATTCAGGTTTACGTCCGTGATCAAAACAGCAAAATATTTGGGGCCACCTTCGACGTGAATCTGTTCGTTAATATCTTAAAGTATCGAGCCCAGGTGCAATACACAGACTTGCACACAGATGCATTCATCATTGATTACAATCCCGAGTACGCCAGCATGATTGACTCGTCACAAACCGAACAGCGTTTCGTTAAAGATTTTGTTCACACACGTGATAACTTAAAGCCTGCACTTTTAGCTTTATTTGCGCAAAACGAAACCGAATTTTTATACAGTCGCTTCGACCACAAGCGTTTTGATCTGACTCATAAGTTTAAAACTCAGGAAAATAAATTGAGCCTGCTTTGGTACAAAGCCAGCCAGTTCGTCGAAGATCATCTGGTTAAAATTCAGTATCCACGTGATCCTACAGCGCCCGAGTTAAAACCCGCTGACGAAGAAGTGGTGTTGTTTTCAAATAAATCCGGTGAGCTCGAAGGAACTGACATTGTCGGTTTCACATTAGAGTCTCTCGAGAGAGTTCTCAATCACTTCACTCCGAAATTTCAGTTTAATCTGGAAGCTCCTGTAAGCCCGAATCCAGCGAACGTTCCCTTTGGAAGTGCTTACTGGCGTATCGTTAATTCCGAAGCGGATTTGTCGACCAAGGTTGAAGCCTTCCCCGACGTTTCTATCATCCAACATGTCTGGGGTGGTTGGGGAATGAAGACTAAAGATTTTTATCAAATCATTGACGTTGTCACTGGAAAATTTATCGGCGCAGATCCTACAGACCCTCCATTGATAAACAAAGCTGAGTTCGCAATGATGAAATCCATCGACTTTTACAGAATCACCGCGAATTTATCCATCTTACCGGGCGGTTTGGAAAAATTAAAAAATTTCATTCTGCAACCGAAAGCGAAAGCAGTACCGAAGCCGTCCACTTGGGGAGGCCTTGGCCGAGTCTTAAGTTTCGATTTCACAGGAACTCCAAGACCTGGTGATATTGCGCTCTACAATCAGTACATCAGTCTTCTCGGGGACGGAAATCCCAAAAAAGGGGAAGAGCTCTATAAAAAATATTGTCACTTAGAATACGACCCCTACGAAGAGCGAAATCCTGATCACGTGGCGGGAACTTGGAAGAACGGAAATTACTATCCCTGTCTCAGCGACATCCTCAGCGGGCTTTTTGATTTTGCAAAAAGTTATCCCAGCAAAGATAAGAAAGACCAGGTTCGTTGGATGACGAAAGTGCTGATGTATCTGGATAAAAACATGTCGCAAAAAATGCTTTTAAAATTATTGGGCGAAGAGAATTACATTTTCTTAGTTCGCATCAATGGTTTTAGAACCGGTGATGAAGACGGGGACTTAGAGTTTTTCTCGAACACTCTTGGGGATCCGACTCAGAACATCGACTACGCCAATGGGCTTTTCAATTATTATGCGGGTAAAACACGAATTTCACCCATCGAGCTGGACCGTTCACAGGGGAGTTTCCGATGAAGAACTTTTTTGTCTGGGGATTGTTAGGGTTTTTGTTGGGATCAACTTCTTTCGCTTCGACTTTGCGTGAAACCGCTATACTGAGTCTTCAACGAGGCTCGAAGGTGTCGACGAAAGAGCTGATGAAAGTTTTAAAACATTCGTCAGTGATGAATGCCCGAGAAGTTTTTCATAAACAGGATCGCGAGTACCTTAAAGGAATCAAGGCCGAGCATTTAGCCCAATCTTGGGTTGTCGAAGTGAAAGATCAAAATTCTTTTTTCGAACTCGAACGCTACATTCATCGTCATGCTTTACCTTTGAATTTAGAGCTCAATGATTTGGATGTGAAAATACAAAGTTCGACTTTGAATGATCCTTTTTCCAATTTACAGTGGGGCTTAAACAATTTAGGTGTTTCCCAAAATATCGATTTAGATCCTACAAAAACTTATCGTGTTCCCGGTATTGCCGGTGAAGATGTGCAGTATCCAGAGGTCTTAAGTTCCCATGGAATTTCAGAAAAAAGAAGTATCATCGTTGCGGTGATGGATACGGGAATTGATAAGAATCATCCCGATTTGAAATCTGTTTTAGTTCGCAAAGAATCAGAGTGTAAAGCTCTCGAAAAATTCTTAAAGTGTGCCGAAGACGGTGATCGCAAAGAGTGCGAGAAAAAATGGATGGATCTTAAAAATCCCGAAGTTGATCAAGATAAAAATGGTTACCCCATGGACTGCGAAGGTTGGAGCTTGCTTGGGGGAACTAATTTCGCAAAAATTATGGGACGCCCTGATTTTACCGACGAGAGCGGACATGGCACTCACGTTTCAGGCATCATCGCGGCCATAGCAAATAACAAAGTCGGCGTTGCGGGCATCACTCAAAAAGTAAAAATCCTTCCTATACAAGTTGTGGGTGTACAACCCTCTGAGCCGATTAAGCCTCTCTCGGTGGATTTAAATCCTAGCGAAGAAGTTATCGCCGGAAAGAATCGCAGCTTAGGGGATCTTGTCGCTCGTGGAGTCATCTATGCTCTTCGTTCTGGTGCTCAAGTGATTAACTTTAGCATGGGATGGCCTCAAGCTCGTGATTCTGAATTCATGAGACAGGTGATTGAAGAAGCCCAACGCCAAGGTGTGATCATCGTGGCGGCCGCAGGGAATGATTCGACTCGTGCGCTGTTGCGACCTTGCGCCTATCCTGGTGTTATCTGCGTTGGAGCTCATGGTCCCGATGGAGGACTGGCCCACTTTTCAAACTATGGAAGTGGAGTTGATATCGCGGCACCGGGAGTTAATATTTTATCAACGAGCACTTTGGAAAAACGCCCGGTTCGTTTTCGTTCGACGGCAGGCTACGATTATCTTTCGGGGACATCACAAGCTTCTCCTTTTGTAGCGGGGATCGTTGGCGAATTTTTAGCCAAAGGGATTTCCCGTGAAGAAATATTTCCCCGCCTTGTTCTTGGAGCTCGTCCCTTGAAAAAAAGCCAAGCTTTATTTGAAGGCTTCCCTAATAATGTTGAAAAGGTTTTGCCGGCCGAAGCTCATCCTTACCAAAAATATCTTTTGTCGGGATTAATGGACGTTAAAAATTCATTGAAAGTGGCTCCACAAGCTTTAATTCTTCCGAGCTCAAAAGAAACAGTGGAAATTCTTTGGGATCGAAAAAGTGCCGTTTTGAAAACAAAAATTCCTTTAAAGAATTTTTGGAAAGATATTGCCTCCAGCGAAGTTCAAATTAAAGCCAGCTTTGTCAAACCAGACACTGAATCTGTTCGCCCACGAGTCACTGCGGTCAAATTCAATGGCGGAGCTGTCTGGAAATCAACAGAATCTCGGGACCTTGAAGTTGAAATGGTCATTGATGATAATTCTGATCCTTCACTAAGCCGTTTGCCCAGCGAACTGGATCTTCATTTAGACATCGCGGTGGCTGGTCAACGTCGGCGAGTGGTGATCAGCACCGAGGTTTTGGTAACTGTAAGTACCAACTTTACCGGCGCCGATGTGATGCGTTTACCCCTAACAGGAATGCCGACCGGTCGTACTGAGTTCGTACCGGTTGACGAGAGCTGGGATTCCCATCCCACAAAACGAGACTATTTAATCACTTCTCAGCAACAAAAAAAATGGCAGATTTGGTTGGCGACTCAAGATGGAAATTCCATGAATTCTCCGTATCGCTTAAGCGCTCCGGCGAAAATCACTGTGGAAGGTGAGGATGATAATCTTCGCACTCAGATCTTGGCGCGAATCGCCCGGGGTCCTCAAGGGCAGCTTCAGTATGTCTTGGGTCTCTTCGAAGACAATTCGGGGGAAGCTGAAGCAAAACCTTCACCGATGACTTTCTATTTTTTCGATCCGCAAATGAAATTGCTCGATAGTTTTGTTTACAAAAGCGATCGGGCACAAATCCCCTATCAAGTCTATTGGCAGAATATAGACGGAACGAAAATGCCTTGTTGGATAGGTGCCGGTAAAAAGCCAAAGCCCAAAAGAGGTCTAAAAGATCGATGGGAAAACCCTGAGGATATCGAGAAAGAAGAGCTTCGATTTTATTATCTCGATGGCAAAAAGGTTCTGAATGCTCTACAGGCCTACGAGGATTACAAGATCGTAGATATTGTCGAGCCGACTCAAGAACAAAAAGCGAATGGTCGCGTCCCCGTGTTGCTCGCTAAGAATGCAGGCACCGAGGCTAAGCCTTCCTATATTTATGAATTTGCCGTCGCCGAAGTCATTCAAGGTAAGGTTGAAAACTTTAAAAAAATGGACTTCTTTGGATCTCTGAAGAAATACCGTAACCTTTTGGACACACGTGTAGACAAAGTTAATTCCTTGGACCCCTCCAACGAGCAGTTCCGGGGATCCTTTTGGTTTTCCGAAGGGCAACGTCGCCAACAAAGAATTTCACTTTTTGATCAAAAGAACTTTGAGTTTATCGATCAAGAGCTCGCGGCTTTAAACGGCTTATACGATTCAGCTCTCTGGGTGAGGGCTGCTTTTTATGGAAAAAATCGTAAAGGTGCCTTTGTATTAACCAACAGTGAAATTCAGTATCATGATCTCGTGAACGAAAAAGCCACAAGCCGAAGCATGGACCGGTATACTTTTTTCCCCGATAACTTCATGACCAATGCCTATTTCCCCTTAGTTTTAAAAGACAATCGGGTGGGCTCGAGCCACATCCCCGCTTTATTCACAACTGAGGCTTCGGAGCTTAACCGTGGTGTCAAAATGGTTGTGCCTTTTTTTGCAAGTGATGGACGAGTGATTGAATTGGTGTCACCGGCTCGGCTCAGGTTCAAGACCAACGCAGGTTGCCGGCCAGTGAGTACCCCCGTTTTTTTAGGTGAGAAAGCTTACGCTTTCGACTATTACTGCGGGAGCGAAATTATAAGGATTCCGTTAAGCTATTAAAATTTTTTAAACAGAACACAAAAACCAACCTTGGGAGGAAAAAAAATGAACGCAAGAATGAACATGAAAACAACTCTGGGCGCAGTAGCGACCGCAACGGTAGCTCTGCTCTTATCAGCCTGTGGCGGCGGCGGTGGCCATGGCCATCACAGCCCCGATACTTTGTACTATCCTTACGAAACCGTTTACGGTGATATTTGTAGCACGATGGAGCCAACTCCAGGATGTACGTTTTCACGATCGACAGGAGAACGTATAACTGTAGAACACGATCCTGATTATGATCGAACTGGCTTTGGTTCGGACGATCTGTGGTTTGTAAATTTTGATGCAAATGGAAATGGGAAAGTATTTAATGAATTCGGACATTTTGTTGAATTTAGACATGCTTCTGAATTTCCCGGATATGTTGGTAGTGATGTCAGCGGTCGTCAGATGATCGGAGTGGGAACCACCGGTCTTTACTGGGAACAAGTCAACAACGGAAGATATTGGCTCGGTAGAAATGAAGTTCTTTATTCTGGAGAAATCCACAACGTTAATTACGGTCAAGCCATCAATAACCAAAGTTCAGGCCAAGCCAGTGATACAAATTTCGCAGCTTTAAATTCTGACACCAACAAATTGTTAGTGAAAAAAGGCGCCGAGAAATTAGTGAAAGAGTACGGCTTCAAGAAAGACAAAGCAACAGCAGTGGCTTCAGCTCTGAATTCTTGGGCGGTAGCTTCAGCTGAGCGTGGTAAAACTTCGACTCGTGATATGGATAAGACTTTTAAAGCCACTTTCGGTGTTCAGTTCTCTGATGCTTTAGCGGCAGTGAAAGACTTAGCAGCTGGCGATAAATCTTCTATGCAAGGTTTAACAAATCGTTCAGCAGCAGCTCTGGGATTAAAACCAGATCAGGCGCAAGATTTCATGAAACGCATGTACAAAAAAGCTCTCAGTGATTTTGGTTACGATACAGATTCTTTTAGCTGGTAATTTCTAGTTAAAATTTGAATGCAGATGAAAAGGCCTCGAAAGGGGCCTTTTTTATTTTCAAAATTTGTCACTCTGTTCATCCTGACTTAAGAGCGAAAAATTGTAAAACGGGGAAAGTTGCGCGGGGGGTGGACTTCACACAGCCACGCGTGACCTTGGAAAATCAGATGTCGTGATCGACCACCTCGAGCAATCACGTGAACACTTCTTGAAAGGGCTACTTCGCGAAGATCATTCAAAGATTTTTGAATGGATTGTGGAGTTCCGAAATCATAAATAAAATAATAATCTGCGGGAATAGGTTTGAAGTCACTTTCGGAAAGATCTTGTTGAATCACTTCAACCTTAGGGTAGTCAAATTTTTCTAAAATTCTTTTGGCCTCTTTGACCCGCTCTTCCGCGATTTCATAACCTGTAAAATAAGTGTCAGGGTAGTGCGCGCCGATGACATGTCCCATGCGGGCATAGGCACAACCTAAATCAACAACTCGTTGGCCTTTTTGCAAAGGAAGCAGTGCCAAGAGAGAGCGAATTTCATAGTAGGGAGTTAACAAAGCTTGAACTTCAAGCCCACTCCATTCTTGTTCGGTCAGAACCACGTCGTCTTCCCACGGAGTGATATTGTGATCCCAGGCTGGTTTACGAGGGGACGAACGCAAACGGATCTTCTGTTCCGTACGGTAAGTCTTTAGCTTCAGCCAATGATCAGCCTGACGGGAATGCGACTTAGCTTCTTCATAGCTGTATCTCATTCCTTCAATCAAAGGAAAGGGATCTTCGGGATTAAAATCAAGCGACATAGTATCCATTAGGCCCTTAACCATGAAACATAAAAGTTCTAAGGACAAGTCATTAAATGCCCTGAGGAGAATTTAAATTAAATTTAACGAATTGAGCATCCAGAAATGTTTTTTCTGGAATAAAATTCGCGTTTTTAACCGAGCGACCCGAGGCCGAAATAAAGCGATCCTGAGAACGCAACGACCTTAAAATATTTAATCGGCCAATGCCTTTCACCATCATCAGCTGAGGTAATCCTTGATCTGAAGTCTTTGTCAGCTGCTCGATGAGCTGCCGAGGTTCCGTCAGCCAAGGTTTGTGTTTCAATATTAAAGCAGCGATCCCTGCGGTCAGTGCCGTTGCCTGCGATGTCCCACTCATGAGTCCGAATTTTTTCTGAGGCAATGTTGATTTCAGGTTTTCCCCTGTCATCGCCAAACGAATTTGCGGGCCATAATTGCTGTTGCTTAAAAGTTGATGGTGCTGATTTAAAGCAGCCACGGAAAGTATGTGAGGCTGATTGTAACTGGCCGGGTAGAATGGAAATTTATCGGTAGAGGCTCCTTCATTTCCAGCAGCGGCAACGATCAGAACATTTTGTTTCAAAGCTCGGCGAATGATTTCTTCTTCAGTTTTTGATTTCTTAGATCCACCTCCTGAAAAATTAATAATTCGGGCGCCTTGATCAAGAGCGTATTTAAAGGCGCGCACGGAACTGGACAAAGTATCATTCAATGGAAAACTTTGATCAAAATACTTGAGGATCATTAGCTGAATCGGGGGACAAAGTTCTTTTTGATAGGAACTGGGCCAATATTTTGTTATCAGCCCACTGACGTGAGTGCCGTGCCCATGTTGATCTTGAATCTCCGAAGAATTTTTAACAAAATTCCATCCATGGAGGTCATCGGCAAATCCGTTGCCATCATCATCAAAACCATTACTCGATTTATCACGCCCTAAAGAATCTAAACCTGATTCGCCGGGGTTGGTCCAAATCCAGTTTTTTAATTCAGGATGTTCCGAATCAATTCCTGTGTCGATCACGGCAACAAGCAATGTTTTTTCCCCAGAGCAGGATGAAGTTGAAGCAAGCGTTTGCAAGCTACAAAGGAAAAGACAAAAAAAGACGGTTAAAAGCCAAACAAGTTGTAAGGAAAGTTTCATTTTTGACCTCGTTTCATCTGAATTTTCTGGGTTGAAGCTAAGGTGCGGGGTTGGCTTTCGTAGCGCACCAGTTGAACTTCCGTCGCCGACAGATTTTCGTAGAAAAAATGGACTTCAGCAGAAAGGTTTTCTCGTCCCTTGCAACTCTGAAAAATGCGGGTCAATAGTTCGAGCGAATTCAACTGATCATACTGATACGAGAAGTAACAGCTGTGTTGAGGATGCCATTCAGTAACTCGATCTTGGTTTCTGTCGTAAATGATTTTCTCTAAAGTCGAAGAGGGGGACCTGATTTCAATCATATTGCCATCTTCATCATACAAATAAGATTGTAAAATCGCTTTATTCTGTAAGATCTGCCGCAGCTGATTTTGGTTGTATTTGTATTCCGTCTTGGAAAGATGATTCGAAGAAATTTGAACAATCTTCAGAGTGATTGGATCAACCTGAACTTGAAATCGATTCAATCCAATATCAAGTCTTAGAGGATTCCCGTTTTCAGCCCGTAAAATTTCAATATCTTTACCAAGACCTATAAGCCAACCCTCGGCATTGTAAAAACGTTTCCCTTTTGCTTTGTCCTCCAAAGCATAGCCGCTTTTAGTTTTTACGATCTTTCCTGTAGCTGATTGCCACAGGTTTTTCCCTTTGGTCGTCAATTGCAAACGGGTATCATCATCGCAAAAATCAATTTCTATTTCGTTTTTAACAAAAGTTAATTTTTCATCCATAAAAGAGCACCAGCCCAAGCCAAAAAATCCTAAGGCTAAAGAGCGGCTTCGATAAGTTCGTTCAATGACAAATTCCTGCTTTTGCCATTGGACACGATAGTCCACAAAATGCCGAACGTAACCTCCCGTTTGCAGATTGATTTCCGCCTGGGCGACCGAATTCATAGAGATAAAAGCCTGTAGGGCAATAAAGAAGGTTTTATAAATTTTCATATGAAAGATATCTCTGCAAGGCCTGATGCCAAGTCAGAATCAAAAAAAGCAGGCTAGAGCTTTTTTGTCAAAGCAGCTGTACTCATTTTTTTAGCTGTCAAAAAAAACCTAACAGGGGTGTTAGGTTTTCAACAGGGGATTAAGCCACTTGGCTCATGCTTTTAGCTTGGAAGATAGTGACTTTATTACGACCCGTTGTTTTGGACTGATAAAGAGCCTGATCCGCATGCTTCATCCATTGCTCGACGCCTTCATGATCTTGAAGCTGTGAAATACCAATAGAAACGGTAAAGCGAATTTGATTTGAACCATGAACAAAAACTTCCTTGCTGATTTTGTGCAAAATTTCTTCAGCTCTGACTGCAGCTTCATCGCTACGCAATTCAGGCAATAGAACGGCAAATTCTTCGCCCCCAAGGCGGGCCACAAAATCTTCGGGTCTTTGGAAGAATTCCTTCAATACCTGAACACACTCTTTAAGAACAAAATCCCCGACGTCATGCCCATAGGTATCGTTCACTTTTTTGAAATGATCGATATCCAACATTAACAATGACACTGGAGTCTTCGAGATCTGGTAAAGTTGATGATACTTTGAACTTTGCTCTTCGAAGCTTTTGCGATTAAAGGCCTGAGTCAAATGATCCAGGCGCATGGATTGATTGGCTTCGAGCAATTGTTTCTTAACGCTGGTCAGATTTTTGCGAATATGAGTCATGCGTTTGGAACGACGCTCATCCTTCGTCGTTTGATGTTCAATGTAAAAATTAATAAACTCACGCGATTTTTTCTTGAGATCATCAATGGAATTGGATTCCACCGCTTCGCGCAGTTGCCCCAGATTTTGTTCGATCACTTGATCTTGAGTTTTTTCCGCAGCTAAATCTTCACCCAATTGATCTGCGAAATCCCAAATAATCTTTTTAAACTCATCGAAGGTTTTTTGAATGTAAGTGTACTCAGCGATACGGTAGCTGGAAAAAAACTGACGCAATTCAAAGAGCAATTTTTCATCTCGAGTTTTATCAGGAGTCATTAATTGTTTGGAAAATTCATCCATCATTTCGCGAATTCGGCGAATAGGACGTTCTTCAACCTCGAATAAATTTTTATTATAAGTATCGATCATATATAAAATCGTCGCCCGATCTTCATTAAGGTCAGGGTGAGCTTGTGATGGGTCTTTGTCAGTTTCAATTTCAAATTGCTCGACAAGCTTTTTGATCCAAGATTTCAAGATGACCTCCGTTAGCTGAACTGTGGGACACAGCCCCTTCTATTTTCGGTAGAAATCAGACGAACATTTGCTTTTAATATCGCTTCTGGTCCTTTGTCTTTGCTACTAACTTTAGTCGTCTTAATTAACGGCGAAAGATAAAATCGGGTTTGCTTCATTGGAAAAGTGTTTCAATCTGAAACAGAGATTTGTTTTATTTTAGGAAATTTCCAAAAAGCTCATATTATTAAAATTTTTTGACGATATACTTAGGGAATAGGGGTGCGTATGTTGAAAAATAACTTACGTTTCAATCGGCGTGGTTTCACATTAGTTGAAACCATGGTGAGCGTTGCTGTAATGACAGTTGTCATCTTGGGTGTTCTGCAAATTTTAGGAACTCAGCTTAGGGTTTCAAACACAGCTCGCATTGATGCAGATATCTCGAACACGGTATTTCTAGTCAGCTCACTTTTAAAGAACAGCAATGGTTGTAAAGAAAATATCAATAATTTCGGTGCGAAAAAAGTTTCTCTTCCTGCAACGGCAACTGAAAAACTAGCAGTAACGTCCTTGGATTATCCTATGAGTGGAGGAAAATTGCTGAAAGTTGGGACTACGCCCGCGACCCAGTCTGCTGCTGTAGTTAAAGGTATGTATCTTTCAGGATTTAAATTGTTATCGAACACGGGTGGATACAATATAATTTCTTCAGAATTAAATATCGAGTTCGGAAAACCCAACGCCGTTGGTGCTCAAGTGACAAATCGCAAAGTGGCGGTACAGCTCCGGGCCGACACCTCGGGAAATATTTTAGATTGCAGCGGTGAAGGAACAGAGCTTACGACATTTCAACTTGAATCCATTTGTCTTTCAAATGGAGGATCTTTTGATTTCCCAACGAAGAAATGCACTTTGCCGACACCTCCACCAGTAATTGTACAGATGCCTGTTCCAGTGCCTGTGCCTGTCATGATGGCTTCTGCTAGCGGTGGAGCAGGGAATCCTGCATCGGCAGCTGGCAATGGAGGATTTGGGGGCGGCGGAAATACAGCAGTTGCCTCAAATACTTCGAATGCACGTCCGATTGCTTCTGTGGCAGCACCGCAACCACAACCACAGCCACAGCCACAGATAGTAGCGCAAGCACCAGTGCCTGCGCCCCAGCCTATTTATGTTCCACCGCCAGTCGTTGTTGCAGCGCCAGCACCCCGTGGCCCACAACTTTATTTAGTTGCACCAGGTTGCCTTGGAGCTGGCGGAGTTACGACAGCTCCTACCTGCAGGACAATTATCGCTGTTCAGGAAACTAACGGAGCAGGATATTTAGCCTGTGATGGCGCCTACTACTTCGATGGAACTTCACAAATATGTTCGAATTCGCCGCTTTAAGGCTTCGTCATTACTTCCCGCAATGACTTAATCAACCAGGCTATATTCTTGCCCGTATTTTCAATTTCGTGAACAAGGTCGCTCATCATTTTCTCGGCTTCAGTTCGAATGAAAGTCATTTTTTGTTGAAGTTCTTTTTGATTGGCTTCGGCAATAGCTTGTTCGAAGGCCCCTTCGCGATTGTCATGAGGAAGAAAAATACCGTAGCCTCCCGAGTTCACATTAAATCTTTCCGAGCGCTTAATATTTTCAGTGATTGATTTTAACAAAGCTTGAGCTTCACGGCTAAATCGCTGTTCAAAGTCACCGGGAGTTTCGATAGCTTTCAAGATGATTTCAAAAGCGCCTCGATCTAAGCTCTGCTTCTCGAGGTCTTTAATGTCTTGCTCAACTTGCAAGGCCAGAGTCAAATTTGCTTTCTTATCGGATTGAGAATCAATAACTCGTGAATACCAAACTTTACGGTCCTTCGCATCCAACTCAATAAATTCATCCAAGTCATACTTTTTTAATTTAATCTTTTCAGCGACTAAGAGAAGCTTTTCATAAGCCGCACGATATTTTTCACTGTAAGACTCGAAGTGGCTGTATTCGATTTTTTTGTAATTGGGATGAATAAGCCCGATAGACATTAAATCTTTCAGCAGCCCCTTCGGAGTGCTGTAGCCTAACTCTTGAACCGAATCATTCAGAACAACGGCTTTAATCACATCTTTGGTTTCGGTCGCGCAGTTATTGGTTAAGAATTTAAATTCTCCCATATAGCTGGAATACATCTCTAAAACTTGACCAACAAAATTAATTTTTTGCTGGCGACTCATATTTAGAGGAATGCTTTCAAGATTCCTCTTTTCAAGACGATTGTATTCGCGCATCACCGAAGTCATCGTCAGCAAGAAAGGTTGTGAAGGGTAACCACCAAAAATTCCTTTGAGGTAACTTAACTTGAGATCTGTTAAGTTGGCGCGAAAGCTGACGACCACATGGTGAGAAAGATTTGCGCCGTCACGACAATTAGGTCCCACAGGTACACCTGGGGCACAGTAAACAAGATTGAACATGGCATGGCCCCAGAAACTCATCAGCTGGGAGCCGCTATCCGCTAATAAAAAATCTACTGAATATAGACGTGAAGGATCTAGATTGAACTGAGTCGTGCTGCCGGTTGTAGAATCTTTCACGGTGATATCGTAATTAGATTTGCAGTTCTTGCCAGGATTTAAAGTCACCATGAACAGCTGTTCATAATAATGATTAATATTGGGACGGCGACAAGCGAACTCGGGATCAAGAAGAAAGAATTCCAGATTAACGGCGAAGGCTTCAATCAAGCTTGTCAGTTCATAAGGATTCACACTGCGAGTTTGCATTTTATTTTTGCTCGCGGGTTGGCCAAAAAGCCAAGGAGATTTGAATCCCATCAAACTTTGAAAGGCAGCCGTAGAAGTGACTTTAACATCACGATCAAAGAGATGTCCTGTTTCGTGAATTAGAACGCCCAAAGCTGTTTGGTATAAATTGCCATGGCGGCAGTTAAACTTTTGACTGCCTTCCGGTCCCAGAAAAATTTCATTTAAAAAAAGTCGATTGATTTGAATGCTATTGATTTCTAAATAGGCCTGTCCCAACATTTGGCTCTGCAGCGCAGACGTTTGAGGGATCTGATCGCCTGGGCAACGGGGAATCAGAATAGAATTAAGGCCCCGTTGTCGGTCTGATGGAAAATCAACGAAGTCCACGGTGATCTTCTCATCAAGGACCGTCTTCATGATGTAGGGGAGACGAGCTTCCGCATCCTTCAAAAAGTTTTGAATGCGTTCTAATTCCCAAGAGCTGTAACGTTTCGAATTTTTAAGAGTGTAATGGGAAAAATTTCCGGCATGGCTAAACGAGCCGTGCAATAAGAAAATAAAAAACAGTGCTGCGAAAAAAAAATATCGTCCCGACATGGGGACGATATTAATGGTTTTATCAAATTTAAACAGTGTCAGAATTCTAGCGAGTAATAATTACTTGTTAGCTTCTTCAATAACTCTTAAAGCTAACTCATCGTTAGCGATAGATTTATCGCCATTTTGAACAACGATCATCGCTGCCACTAAAGCTTGGTTTTCTAAACCTTTTCCAGTTGAAAGGTATTCTCCAGCTAGAGGAGCTGCTTCAACCATCAATGAATGGTAAGCGTGAGAATCAGCGTGAGACAAAGTCACTAAAAATGCAGCAGTTGTCGTTGCAAGCAAAGCGATATCGCCGTCGTTACCATGACCATGACCATGACCGTGACGAGCTGAAGCTGAAGTTGCGATAGCACTAACAGCAAGTAAGCTTAAAAGAAATTTCATGTTCTCTCCTCTTTAGGTTTTATGTTTTCCGTGCAAAGCACAGATTGCTTGGCGTTTCTACCATGAGTCGTAGAAGTTAGGGAGAAAAAAATCTCATTTTGTAAATGTGAAAGGCTTTGGGCGCCAATTATTGTCACTGGAAAAAACTTCGTTAGTCATAAAGCCCCAAGGCGCCATTATAAACAATTTAAGCCCTAACCAGCGAGTTATTTGAGACCAAGCTGGGGCCTATTTCCTGCATTTTATTTATAATGATGAAATTGGTACGTATCGCCTTGATTGGCCCTACTCTTATATTTGCATTGGCCTGTGGAAAAAATTTCCAGGTGAAGTCGCCCCCAACTAAGGGTCTTTCCCAAGAAACACCTGTGCCTTTTGAAAAAAGGGAAGATGTCGAAGATATCGGGCAATTCTATCGAGTAAAACGCAACCCAAAAAATCCCAGTCTTCCGCAGCAAGCTCAAAAAGTAAAAATTGCCGACCGTGAATACAGAATCGAAAGAGAACGTCTGCAATTTGCAAATTTAACTTATGACTTTAACGAGAGCCAAATGATTTTGCGAGGTCAGGTCCTTCTAAACTCTCAGCTTGAAAATTTCGAGATGAGCGGGAAGATCGAAAACGACATCGTCGATCTCAAGCTGGTCGATCCTAACTCGCCATTTCGAGATCGTTTAAAAGCCCGCGCGACTTGCTATTCATTAACTCGAAATGAAAAGGGACAATGCCAACGTTTCTTCATCGATTTCTACTATTATGATCAAGGGGTCTTTTACACGGAACAATTAATTCCAAAATTAGAATCTCTAATTAAAGAAGAAGAAAAAGAAAAGACTAAAAAACCAGAAGAAGAAGTTATCGAGAGTGATGAAGTTGGTAATTCCAATCCAGGATTCTTTTCGGTGCAAAACGATCAAGATATTATTGATCTCTACCCTGAAATTGCGAATTCGCCCGTTGATCCTGTAACTCCAGTTCCCACTCAACCAGCTCCTGTTCCCGAACAGCCGTCACCAACTCCAACCCAACCCCGTCCTCAACCGGTGCCATTGCCGACGCCTAGTCCACAGAAACCACCAAAAACGCCTGGCAAAAAACCGCCAGCTAAAAAGTCGCGGCCCACAAACCAAGCCGTTGGAGGAGCCAAGGGTGAAGAAAGTCATCTTCGAAATGCTTCGAATCTCCTTGAGGTTTGGAAACAGTTAGGAAAAAACGCGGGCTTCCAGGTGCTTAACCAAGAAAATGAAAGATACTATGGCACTTGGGATATGATTCAATTCATTAAAAAGATGGGCGAGTGGGTTCGCGTCAGCTTCCCCAATCAAACTCTTGCCGTTCGGGATATTTCCAAAAAAGACGGCGGCCAGTTAGCTAAACATAAAAGCCATAAGGTCGGCTTGGACGCTGATATTGCGTATTTTACGAAAAATAAAAGCCGAATAATGACAACAATGATAGATACACGAACCAATCAAGTCAGCAACGACCTGATGCTTGATGAACAATTGAAATTGTTTAAATACATGATTTCTACCGGCGAAGTTCACGTCATCTTCGTCGACCACCTCATTAAAAAAGCTCTTTGCGAGAAGGCGACCGAATTGGGTGAGGTTAATGGCAATAAGGATAATCCTTTGACGGTGAGAACTTTAAACCGATTAGCACCTGATTTTGGTAAAGACAGGGAGCATTCGACTCATTTCCATTTAAGGCTTTTCTGCGGTCCTTATAATCGCGCCTGTAATTTAGGTAATCCCGGAGGCCCTGAAACGGGTGATCTTGGAAATCAAGGTCTTGGGTGCGAGGCCGGAAAATAGACCAATTCTAGTTTTTAGCCTTTATCCTTGATTTTGATCCATTTTAATCATAAACCAAATCCTCAACTCATTGAAAACGGCCACAAAAGAGCAGGTTTTAACCTGACGCCTTTTCGAGGAAGGAAATTATGAAACAGCGTACGCATTCAGGTGCTAAAAAGCGCCTTCGTCTTCTGTCTGGTGGAAAAGTTAAAAGAAAACAAACCCGCATGCGCCATTTGAACTCTCACATGAGTTCAAAAGTGAAACGTCAATTGGGTGAAGTGGTTTATGTCGACGATGCAAATATGTATCAAACTCGTCGTCTGTTGGTTTTTTAATTTTTAATAAGGAAGATGTAAAATGGCTCGCGTAAAATCCGGAAAAACAAATCGTGCTCGTCACAACAAAGTCTTGAAAATGGCGAAAGGTCGCTACTCAGCGAACTCTCGTGCCTACACTCACGCGGTGGAAATGAATGACCGCGCGATGGCTTACATGTTCAAACACAGAAAAATGCGTAAACGTCAGTTTCGTGTTCTGTGGAATCAACGAATCAACGCTGCTGCCCGCATGAACGGAACGACTTACTCTCGTTTGATGGGTGGATTGTTGAAAGCGGGAATCACTGTTGACCGTAAAAGTTTAGCTGAATTGGCTGTTAAAGACATGTCAGCTTTCTCTCAACTTTGCACTCACGCTCTGAAATAGTTCTTGTTTGAAGGACCAAGGGCTTTGCTCTTGGGAAATTCTGAACAGGGGGCGTTTAGTTATGGACGAATTCAACGATCAATTCGAGAATCGAAAAAAGGACCATTTACAATGGTCCTTAAACGCAAAAACTCAAACAGAACAATTTCGTGAGTTTGATCAAATTCAACTTATTCCTGAAGCTTTGCCTGACCTCGATCTTGAAGAGGTCTCAACAGGTTGTTCCTTTTTAGGGCAAGAACTTTCAATGCCCATTTTTATCAGTTCGATGACGGCCGGTCATAAGGACTCTTTACAAATCAATCGTCAATTGGCACTTCTTAGCCAGCGAAAAAAAATCATGATGGGTGTGGGTTCACAGCGGCGAGAGCTGCAAGATCCCGAGGCTCGCCAAGAATGGAAGTCTATTCGGCAATTGGCTCCTAAAGCCCTATTGATGGGAAATTTAGGAATTTCACAAGCAATTCGTACACCCGTGGATCAAATTCGTGGTTTAGTAGAAAATCTGGAAGCCCAAGCTTTATTCATTCATCTTAATTCTCTTCAAGAGTGTTTACAAAAAGAAGGAACACCGCTTTTTCGCGGGGGCTGGAAAGCTCTCGAAAAAATCTGTGATGAGGTGGGAGTTCCCGTCATCGTTAAAGAAGTTGGCTGCGGGATTTCTTCAGAGACCTCGCGACGTCTGATGGAGATTGGTGTTAGGGCCATTGATGTCAGCGGAGCCGGCGGAACTCATTGGGGACGTGTCGAAACTTTGCGCTACAGCGAAGACGACATTGGAAAAGAAATAGGTGAGAGCTTTGCGGACTGGGGACTGTCGACCGTCGAAAGTTTATTAAGCGCGAAGGAAGCTGGTTCAGTTAATGTTTGGGCTTCGGGTGGAGTTCGTAATGGGATCGAGGCTTTGAAGCTTCTCGCCATGGGCGCCGAGTTTGTGGGGATGGCCCGACCTTGGTTGCTGGCTCTGAATGGCAGCAAGGGAAATTCGGATTTTCAGTTGGCTGATGAAAAAATTGCAGTAGAAAACTTAAATCGTTTAGCATTTCGTCTCCAAAGAGAATTACAAATTGCTTTATTTTGTACGGGTTGTTCAAAGATTGAAGACGTGAAAAAAAAGAAGGTGTGGAAATGGAAAAATCGCTGGCAGATGTCTTTAAGGGATTCTCGAAGCTAAATCGCGAAGATCGATTGCGAGCTCTTCTGGACACAGGACTTTTACAAGAAGCCGACCTCAATTATTTAGCCACGGGTGGGCTAAAAGATTTTTCATTGGGTGAAAAGTTTATCGAAAATGTGATTGGTTACTTTCAATTGCCACTCGGGGTAGCTACAAATTTTCGTATTGATGAAAAAGATTATCTGATTCCCATGGCCGTCGAAGAGACCTCCATCGTTGCAGCTGCCAGTAAAACTGCAAAATGGGTTCGTGAAAACGGATTCATTTTTACCGAAGTTATTGGCAATGAAATCATCGGGCAAATCCAATTTGCACGAGTTAAGAATTTTGAAAAATTCACGGACATTATTACACGTAATAAAAAAAATCTTATCGACACTGTGAATGCGGAAGTAGCTTTCGGATTAGTTCGTCGAGGCGGCGGAGTTAAAGATATAAAAATACGTTCAGTGCCACGACCTGAAGGCGATCTTATGGGCGTCGTGCATATTTTGATGGATGCTTGCGATGCGATGGGTGCCAATATTATCAATCAAGTCTGCGAATATTTGAAGGGACCTCTCGAAAGTTTGACCGGTGAAACTGTCACTATGTGTATCCTTTCAAACTTGGTGGATTCAAAAATCACTCGCGCGACGGTGACTTTGAAAAATGTAGATCCTGAACTAGCCGAAAAAATTCAGGAAGCTTCGCTGTTTGCTCAACAAGATCCTTACCGAGCAGCAACCAATAACAAAGGCGTTTTGAATGGCATTGATCCTATTTTGATTGCGACAGGAAATGACTGGCGTGCGGTTGAAGCTGGAATCCATGCCTATGCAGCTAAAGATGGGCAGTATCGTTCGGTGACCCAATGGAAACGGTCCGGCGCAAATTTAATTGGAACTTTCGAGGCTCCTTTGGTTGTAGGTACCGTGGGTGGAGTAACGACTTTACATCCGACGGCTTCAATGTGTTTGCGTTTACTGAATGTGACTTCGGCAAATGAACTTTCACGAGTGATCGCTGCGGTTGGCTTGGTTCAGAATTTAGGTGCACTGAGAGCATTAACAACTGTCGGCATCATTGAAGGCCATATGAAACTGCATATTAAAAATTTAAGCCTTGGGGCCGGAGCTCGTGAAAACGAAATTCCCGAGCTGCAAAGAAAACTTGAAGAAATCTTGTTTACTCGTAAAAGAATTTCTTTAAGTCATGCTGTTGAAGTTTTGAAAGAAATTCGCGAGCAGAAAGTCAGTCCAAACTGAGGTAGCCATTGGCAAGTTGGAGTCTTCAAGTTCCCAGTAAAACTTTTGTCCTCGGTGAATACGCGGTGCTTGAAGGTGGACCTTGCTTAGGCGCAGCAACTTCCCCTTGTTTTGAAATGGTTTTCAGGGAGTCGGATCGCATTCAGACTTTGCCAGCAGGGATTCATCCTGACTCACCGGCCGGAAATTTTTTTTCTGATCATAAAAATATTTTTGAAACTTTTGACGGAAAATTTTTTGATCCCTTAGCGGGCATGGGTGGCTTTGGCGCATCCACTGCACAGTATTTAGGCCTCTGGGGTTTTCGAGAGATGGTTATCAAAAAGCGATCTTACGAAGACCTTTTAAAATCGGCTTCAATCAAAGAAATGATCCACGAATACCGCAATTTTTCCAGTCGGAAAAATGGGCGAGTTCCCAGTGGTGCAGATTTAGTCATGCAACTTTTTGGTGGATTCACTTGGATCAATTCTTCGTCTTGGGAAGTGCAAAAGTTGAATTGGCCTTGGTCTGATCAAATTGGTTTTTTTATATCGACGGGCAATAAGGTTTCGACCCATACTCACTTGCAAGATCTCAGCGATTTTAATCCCAGCGAATTATTTCGAGTCCTGCAGCAGTCTCGTTCGGATTTAAAAGCGAAGAAAGCTGATCACTGGTTAGAGTCCATTGGGTACTACTCGCAAGCACTTGGTTTGCTGGGATTGGTTGCCCCTGAAACTTTGGCCTTGGTACAAACTCTGCGAAGTTGGCCAGGGGTTAAAGCAGCAAAGGGCTGCGGAGCAATGGGCGCTGATGTGGTCTTCTGTGTTGTTGATTCGATGGGTGAAGAGGAGTTTCAGAGTCATGCTTTAAAAAATCAGCTTCGCATTGTTGCTTCGACAAAAAATTTTTCGCTTGGCCTGACGATGAAAAATGCAGAAGTTTCTAAAACGGGTGAGCTGAGTCATGATTGAAGTTTCGGCTCCTTCTAATATTGCTTTAATTAAATACATGGGAAAGCAAAATTCCAAATCGAATCTTCCCACGAATGCTTCTTTGTCTTACACCTTAGAAAAATTGCGCACGACTGTGGTGCTTGAAGAGGTTTCTTCCTCGCAAGATGAATGGATTCCATTGAGCGGTGAGGATTTTTTTAAGATCGAGCTTTCAGAAAAAGGGAAGGAAAAATTTCTATCTCATTTGCAAAGAATGAAGACGAATCTGCAGCTGTCGGGATTTTATCGAGTAGCTTCGGCCAATAATTTTCCTTCGGATGCCGGCCTAGCTAGCAGTGCATCCAGTTTTGCGGCTTTGACCTTGGCTTGCTATGATATGAAACGCCAAAAGAATCCGTCCATCAATATTTCAATGGAAAAATTGGCCGAGCTCAGTCGCCAGGGATCGGGATCTTCTTGTCGATCTTTTTTCTCGCCGTGGTCTATTTGGGATCAGCAAGGAGCTCGTGAGATTTCATTGCCGATTCAAAATTTACATCATTTTGTTTTGGTTTATGAAAGCCGCGCGAAAAAAGTTTCGTCTTCCGAAGCTCATCTGCGAGTGTTGAGCAGCCCTTTTTTTGCGAAAGATAGCTCTGGCTTACCACGTGTCGAAAGGGCTGAAAAAAGATTAGAGCAGTTGATTCATTCCTTTCAAGAAAGGCACTGGGAAAAAAGTTTTGAAATTTGTTGGGACGAATTTTGGGATATGCATGAACTTTTTCACACCAGTGAACCCTCTTTCAGTTACTTGAATGAAGAAGTCAAAATTGTTTTGAAGAGGATGAAAGAACGCTGGCAGAAAGAAAAGGTTGGACCTTTGATCACTCTGGATGCGGGTCCGAATATTCACTGCCTTTTTCGCGAAGAGGACACCGATCTCGCAAAATCTTGGCAGCAGGAATTTCAACCGCGGGGAATGGCGTGATGATGAAGAGCTTTAAGACTCGCACCTATGGGAAGTGGATTCTAGCTGGTGAACATGCGGTTCTGCGTGGTTGCCCCGCTTTGGTTTTTCCTTTGAAATCTCGTCATCTAGATTTTCAATTCACACCCCAAAAATTGGACTCGCTCGAGTTGCGTCTTCATGGCAGTTACGGGAAAGAACTTGAATTGCTTTTTAGAGGTGTCCTTGAAAAAGCGATGGATCTTAAAAAAGTATCAAAGAATGAACTGCAAGGAATCGTTGAAATCACAAGCAGCTTACCCATCGGCGCCGGCTTAGGCGCTTCGGCTTCCCTGTGTGTTGCCTTGACTCGGTGGTTTCAAGCCGAAGGATTAGTGGATAAAAATGAAAGTCATGAATTTGCACGGCAGTTGGAAAATCTTTTTCATGGAGAAAGCAGTGGAGTTGATATCGCTATCGTCACAGAAGAGCGGGGACTTATTTACTCGAAGGGGGGAAGTTTTGATTTTTTCCAACCCCAATGGTCTCCGCAACTTTACATTTCCTTCTGTGGCCAGCGAGGCATGACCTACGAATGTGTTAATCAGGTTAAAAGCCTTATTGAAACTGAGCCCGCGAAAGCGAACGAAATTGATCAACGTATGAAAAAATCAGTCGAGATTTGCATCCAAGCTTTTTCTACTTCAGAGGTGGAAGGTTTTGGTAAATTAAAAACGGCAATTCAGTTGGCGGCATCTTGTTTTGAAGATTGGGGTTTAACTAAGGGCGAGGTCACAGCTCATATGAATCTCCTGAGATCCAAAGGTGCGGTTGCCGTAAAACCCACAGGATCAGGCGGAGGAGGTTACGTGTTGAGTTTATGGAACCAACCTGTCCCTAGCGACCTCGAAGAAAAATTGATTCCTTGTTTTAAATAGGCGTGCTGATAATTCCGGTGAAATCGTCTCAAAATGAGAAATGTTTAAGATATTTTTTTCATTATCGTCGATCTTAGTTACAATCAAGGTCGGGGGATTGATGAGAGTTTTTGCCTTTTTAGGAATCGCGTTCTCTTGTCTTTTTCTTTACAGCAATTGTTCTGGCTTTAATAGCCTCAATACTTGGACAACAAGTTTATCATCATCTTCATTTCTTGCTCCACAGTCATCAACGCCGGGATTATTTAAAATCGAGCGAAATGCTATTAAAATTCTTCCCTATGATATTCGAATTAATAAATTAAAATCGTTAGTCGGTAGCGAAGATTCAAGTTTATACACTAAATTAGAATCCAAAAGAATCGAACTGGGTGCCTATGACTACGCGAAAGGGGCCGGCCAAGATTTAACCTGGATTGATTCTCGTTTAACGGCATGGACCGAAGGGCTGCAGCCGTACTGTTCATCGCCACTGTTGCGGTCTAAATTTCCTTTTCCCCAGTCTGCAATGATGTTCATTGAAACGGCCATGGGGCGGGATGTGAATAGCCAAGATCAAAGTAATATCGCTGAAATAACTGCCGCTAATATTTCGAATGAAATGCGATTGGAACTGCTTTGTTATGTGACGCTTTCTTCATTGGAGTTTGTTGCCAAATGAAATATTTAATTTTGTTATTTGTTTTCACTAGCCATTCGTCTTTTGGACAACAGTCTTCGACCTCCTATACGCATCAACAGCTCGAAAATTATTTGTCTCAGTTAAGCTCCATGTTTGTCGGTCGCGCTTTGCTGCCTGCAGAACGAGAGACTGTAAAACGGGAGGGGTATCCTGGGCTCGAGAAGCTTCTTCAGTCGTGGGTGGATGGAGCCTTTTTTATCAAATCAAGTCGCATTCAAATTCAAACTCAACTGGGTGTTAGCGGAAACGACGGAATTATCGATTATGATTTACCAGCAAATCTTTTAGAAAATTTAATTCGCCAAGATCGGCCCTATTCGGAGATTCTAACTGCCGATTACTGTGTGAATAACAGCAATCAAAAGGTAAATTGTGATTCTGGAGCTCCGTTCACAGCTGGTATTCTAACGACACGAGCCTATTTAAAACAATATCGTGGAAGATTTAATTTGTCCCGGGCTAGCAATATGTTGCGACAGTTCGCCTGTGAATCTTATCCAATGAGTACGAAATTAGAGCCCCGTGTTTCCCGGAACACCTTAATTCCTATGTTCGCTGAGGATCTGGTCGATGGCTCTCAAACTTTTGGAAATGGATCTGCTTGTTACAGTTGTCATTCTCAGTTTGCGGCTCACACTCAGTTTTTTGTAAAATTCGATGCGGCCGGGGTCTATCGGCCAACAGCGAATGGCCAGCAAGATCCAAACTTGGAAGCAGGAAGGTCCACCAATGACTTGTTCTCTTCGCATAAAAACACTCCAGCACTTGCCGAGACTGAGACTTCTCAAATGTTCGGTCAGTCGGCAGTTAACCTCAGAGAGGCCGCAGTTATTTTAACGAACAATACTTTGTTTTCAGAATGCGCCGTACGCAATGCTATTCGGTATTTCATACGAATGAATTCGGGGAATGAAACGATCAATACGGGTGTTGTTAAGGAAATCGCTGGCGCACTTAAGCAGAAATATCGCGACCCTAGCTTTAAACAAATTGTCTTTGAAAGCTTAAAACATCCTTTGGTTATTGGTTCTGTTCTTTTGGCGGGAGAATAAATGAAAAAGCCTTTAGATTTTGAAAGAATGAGTCTGCCTCAACGTCGCCAATTTCTAAAAATATTAGGCTTGGCCTTGGCGTCGCCCTTTGTTCCTCCGTCATTGCGCCTTGGATGTTTGGATATTTTGGGTGGAGAAGCTTATGCGCAAAATTTTGAAAATTCATTGCCGACAAATTTAATTGAAATTAATTTGCGGGATCAATTTGATTTTATAAATGCCATCGTTCCACCGGGTCTTGCCACTTATGCCAACTTACGCCGGGGATTTGATAAGGCCAATGTTCCTTTAGCACAAAGTCCCAACGAATTAAAAAAACTTGCTAACAATTTTTACATTAGTCGGGATGGAGATCCACTGATTCCCCATTTGGACTCTTTGGCCGTGATGGAAGTTTGTGAATTGTCTGTCGGTGGAATTCACGGGCATGAAGCTGCAAATGCTTTGCGTTCTCCAGGGCGCGGTTACACAGGAGGAGGGGCACGCACTCCGATGTGGGAAATCGATGGTCAATTTTCGCCGGCGATGCAATCGGGAGATTATGGTGGGAATGAAAAGCATTACAGTTCGACTCCAACGCCTGCCGTACTTCATAACTATCAGCAACGACAATTGGATAAAAATTTAAGACGGGGAATCGCGTATAAAGGTTTAGCACGTGCTGATCGCAAGCATGCCGTCTATCATCACGTTGCAAACTTGGCGGATGCTCAGATTGATCGATTTAAAGATACAAACACTCTTTTAAATAGCTTTACGAATGTCAATGGAACTCCACCGCTTTTAGTTCAGCATAAAGATCTTATCACTAAACTCATAAATCGAGTTGATGGTGATTTTCTGAATAAAAATAAATATGCACCGTCAGCGACGGCTGATCATTTTACACAAATACAAAATCTGAATAAAAAATTGGGACAACAAAGTGTTCCTTTGAATTTGCGGCTCAGTGAGCAAGAGAAACAATATTGGAGTTCCGGAGTACCCACTGAGGGCTACGAAACTTTTAATAACTCGGTGGCCCCAATATGGGAGCAGACTGCTTACGCCGCGAAATTGATTTCTTCAGGTATTCTGCGCACGGTAGCTCTGGAATTTTGTCATACTGATGTTCATGGCTCTCGCCCTCAATCGGCAATGCTTGCTCAGTCCAAACAATTTGCTTTGCCATTGGCTCGATTGATTGAAACTTTAAAAGCGAATGGAGTTTACGATCGAACCATTGTTGCTATTTACACAACTGATGGTGGTCGAGGAGTCGAGTGCGAGTCCTTTGGGGATCACGGCAAAAATGCTGTGGTGCTAGCGGGTGGTCGAATTAAAGGTGGGTATTACGGAGATATTCGTATCCTCGAAGACCAAGGAACCTACTATCGCTACAGTTACCACATGCCTGGCTCAAACGGATTAACTTTACCCAATGGAGTGACTGATAACGGAGGCCGGGTCTCTGGAGCTAGTGTCTGGAAAACCGTCGCCAAAGCCCTAGGGATTCCGAGTTCGCTTTATAACTCTTATTCAGATGTGCAATCAGCGCCCGAGCTGAATTATTTATTAAAGGTCTAGCTTTTAGACCACTCGTAGATAGCCAGACTTGCCGCCACTGTGGCATTCAGTGATTCGACATTTTCTGTTTTTACGCTGACAATTTGTGAGGGGAATTTTTGTGAGACCGCAGATATTCCGGGGCCTTCTTCGCCGACCCACAAGCGAGCTTGCTTGGGCCAAGAAAACTTTTCTAAGGGCTGGCCGGCTTGATCCAAAAATAAATCCTGAGAGCCTGTGGGGATTTCAATAAAACTTTTTTCAGTTTGAGCAAAGGGCATCAGTAAACTAGCTCCTGCAGAAGCCTTAAGAGCGCGAGGATGAAAAGGGTGACAACTTTCCTTCGTGAGAAAGATTTTTTTCACTCCGAAAGCCAAAGCGCTGCGAATGAGGGCTCCCATATTTCCTGGATCCCCCAAAGGGGAGATCACTTCGCGACCCAGAGGTGCTAAAGTGAAATTGGCTTTTTCAAAGGGAGAAAACTTTAAGAGTAAGAGATTAAATCCTGTTCCGATAAAATCAATTTCCTTGAAAAGTCCTGGCGGCAATTCGTAATTGTTGGTCTCTTGCGCCGCTAAAATTTCTTGTCCCTCGGGAAGGACTTCAGCTTGGATAGTAAAATTCTTTCTTGCAGGATGATGTTTGGACCATGACAAAAATTCTTTAACTAATTTTTCACCCATCAGAAAAAAAAGCCCGGATTCACGAATGTGTTTTGCAGATTTTAATTCTTTCCAAACTTTGAAATTAGCGTTCTGGGCAGAAGTGATTTTCATTCTTCGTCCTGAATTTCCCGATGTTTGAACTTTTCAAAAACCACCAGACGACGTTGGTGAGTTGTCTTGGGTAATTCATAGGCGATGTCGCGATCCAAGGAGTAGTGCTCGCCCCACTGAGCAATGGCTTGATGAATTTCAGGGTCAACATTGGGGCCCTTCATAAAATAAACTTTCCCGCCAAGCTCAAGGCAATTAACAACGTTAGATAAAGTGTTGCTGATGTCTTCGACGGCGCGAGTGATCACGCCTTGAACGGGATATAGAAAATCTTGGCCGATGTTTCGTCCAATGATTTCTAACTTTGGTAAATCCAATTCACTGCGCACTTTTTTAAGAAACTCAACCCGCTTTTGAACGCCTTCGGCCAAAATGATTTTTTCATTGGGGATGGCGATCTTCAGTGGAATTCCGGGAAAGCCCGGGCCGGTGCCGACATCAAGCAATGGGAATTGCAAATTGACATGATCGAGAATCAATAAGCTATCAATAAAGTGTTTAATGGCAATATCTCGCAATTTCAAAAGCCGAGTGAAATTTTCTTTGGTTTGACTCTGCATGAGAAGGCGGTAGAACTGGGCCAGTTTTATTCGCTGTTCGTGGGAAACCATCTTAAAATCATGATTGTGGAAAATATCAGCCAATCGATCATTAGCTTCATTTAATTCGTAAATGACCTCGGGAGCTTTGTGTTTTCCCAGCCGAGTGCGGGCACCCTGTTGATGCCTTCGTTTGTAGGGCGAATCGTTGCTTTTATTTTTGTGAGCCATGCTTCATTAATGGTTGAAAATAGCTGAAATCTCAAGGATATTGTGGCCTATGTCCTACCAAAAATTAGAACAAATTGAAGGCGAAGCTTTAAAGCATTTTCAACAGGCTCAGAATTCGAAAGAACTTTATGATCAGAAGGTTCGTTTCTTGGGCAAAAGCGGTTCATTGACTGAAGTGATGAAGGAAATGGGTCACCTTTCCAAAGAAGAGAAGCCTTTCTTTGGAAAAAAGGTGAACGAGACAAAACAAAAGTTAGAACAAGCTTACGTGGATGCCGAAGAAAAATTAAAGCGACGAGAAATTGAAGATCGCATGCACCAGGAAGAATTGGATATGACTTTACCTGCGACACATGCGCCAGCAGGGGGCCCTCATCCTGTGTATTCCGTCATGGAAGAAATATTTACGATCATGAGTCGGTTGGGTTACAGTCTGCGCACGGGACCTTTGGTTGAAAGAGACTATTATAATTTTGAAGCTTTAAATATTCCGCAAAATCATCCCGCGCGGGATATGCAAGACACTTTCTTTATTGATGAAAGTCATGTCTTACGAACTCACACCAGCCCTATTCAAATTCATTCTTTGGAAAGTGAAGCGCCACCGTTGAGAATTATTGGCACGGGTTCCGTCTTCCGCTGCGACAGTGACATTTCCCATTTACCCCACTTTCATCAGATTGAAGGAATGTGCGTCGATCGAAAAGTTTCAATGGCCGACCTGAAGGGGACGATCACCTTTTTCGTCAGCGAATTTTTTGGTCCCGGTTTAAAAACTCGTTTTCGTCCCAGCTTTTTCCCATTCACCGAACCCAGTGCGGAAGTGGATTGTCAGTGTCCTCTTTGCAAAGGAAAAGGTTGCAGTTTGTGCAAGCAAAGTGGCTGGATTGAAATTGGCGGCGCAGGTTTGATCAATCCCAAAGTTTTTGAATTTGCAAAAATTAATTATCCCGATTGGCAAGGTTTTGCTTTCGGTTTTGGACTGGAAAGAATGGCCATCATTAAATACGGCATCGAAGACATTCGTTTATTACCTGAAAATGACATTCGATTCTTAAGGCAGATGAGTTTATGAAGATCAGCTTAAAATGGATCAACGAATTTGTTGATATTCAAGAAGAAATAAAAAAGCCTGAAGACCTCGCAGAGAAATTGACTCGCGCCGGTCTCGAAGTTGAAGAGGTTATTAATAAAACCAAAGACTACAATCACGTTGTGGTTGGTTTGATTTTGGAAAAGGACAAACATCCTAACGCTGACAAATTGAGTTTGTGCCGAGTCACGACGGGCGAGGGTGTGGTTCATCAAATCGTCTGCGGAGCTCAAAATCACAAATCAGGTGATCGCATTGTTGTGGCTTTACCCGGTGCTGTACTGCCTGGAAATTTTCAAATTAAAAATTCAAAAATTCGCGGCATTGATTCCGCGGGGATGTTGTGTTCCGCAAAAGAACTGGGACTTCCTGTTGAGAATGACGGCTTATTGATATTGCCGACAGATGCTCCCGTGGGAAAGCCCTTCGCTGAGTATAAAGAACTCAACGATATTTTGTTTGTATTAAAAGTAACTCCCAATCGGGCCGATAGTCTTAGCCACTATGGTCTTGCTCGCGAGCTTTCTTGTCTGTTGGGGAAAGAGCTTAAAAAAATAACTCCGGTTATTCCGCAAGATTCCTCTGCGGCTAAGTCTGAAGTTTCGATCGAGGTGAAAGCTTCGGAAGTTTGCCCTCGCTATTCAGGGCGATACATTGCCAATGTGAAGGTGAGTCCCAGTCCGGATTGGTTACGAAAACGCCTAGAAAATTTGGGGATGAACTCGATCAATAATATTGTTGATGTGACCAATTACGTGATGATGGAATTGGGTCAGCCTTTGCATGCCTTTGATGCCGATCAGATTCAAGGAAAAAAAATCACCGTTGCGAAAGCTGTTGCTGGCGAAAAGTTTATTAAATTGGACGGTGTTGAAATTAACTTAATGGGTGAAGAGCTGACGATTCGAGATTCTTCTCGGGCTTTGTGTTTAGCTGGCGTTGTGGGTGGAAAAAACTCAGGTGTCACTGAAGGCACTCAAAATGTTTTTCTTGAGTCCGCTTACTTTAATCCCATGAGTGTGCGAAAGACATCGCGAAAACATGGAATCGAGACCGATTCGGCTTATCGTTTCAGCCGGGGTGTTGATCCTGACGGAGCCTTGCGTGCCAGTGATCGCGCTACTGAATTGATTTTGAAAGTTGCAGGCGGGCAGGTGATTGGGGAAGCTGTCGATTTTTATCCCGAGCCCGTTAAAAAATCTTGGGTGAATATTTCTTTGCAAACCATCACTGATCGTTTGGGCTTCGGCGCTGAAGAAAAAATATTCACCGATTTTATGAAACGCTTAGGGTGCGAGTTGAAAATCAGTAGCCCTGGACAGTATTCGGTATTGCCGCCGTCTTATCGCTTCGATCTTGAAGCCGAGATGGACTTGGTGGAAGAGTACGCTCGACTTGTGGGTTACGAACATATTCCAGAAACATTGCCTGCTTTTAGCAAAGCGCCTTTAGCTCATGATAAAAATTATTTACTGAATTTAAAGACGGCAAAAACTTTAATTAAAGAATCCTATCATCAAGCTTTTAATTTTGCTTTTGTCTCGGAAAAACAAGAGAGCCAATTTTTAGGTTCTGTTCAGCGTTTGCAAGATGCCGGTTTGAAAGCTTCTGAAAATCCCATTCGCTTATTGAATCCTTTGAATGAAGATTTGAACGTCCTGCGCTCGACAATTACATTTGGTTTAACCAAAAACTTGCTGACGAATTTTCACAACGGAAATAAATCGGGACGGTTATTCGAGATCGGACCCTGCTTTTCAAAAGAGAGCGCCGGTGTTTACGAGCAGAATCGATTGGGAATTTTAGCTTGGGGACAAGAGGAAAATTTGTGGAATAAGGCGTCCTCGACACCATTGGTGTTTGAGATTAAAGCCGCTATGGAAAGCTTGCTGAAACAATTTCGTATCCAGTCCTACACATGGGTCAGTCCTCAAGATAAAGGTCTGATTCCTACTTTCTTACATATGGGGCAGTTTGCTCACCTTATTGTTGAAGGAAAAAAAGTCGGTTTCTTAGGTGCACTTCATCCGGTGTGGCTGGATGAAAATAAAATTCGATGTTCTGCAGCGATTGCCGAATTTGACCTTGAGACTTTGTACAAAGGGCAACCTCGGCCCTTGCGTTTCCAATCCATTTCGAAATTCCCGGCTGTTGAAAGAGACTTTGCTTTTATTATGGGGAAATCCTTAAAGGTGGATGAGATCCTTAAAGCAGCTAAAAAGCTGGGTGGACCTTTATTAAGTCACAGCGAAGTTTTCGATGTCTATCAAGGCGATAAAATGGAACCTGGCAAGAAGTCGGTGGCCATTCGTTTGGTTCTTCAAGATCCAAATGCCACACTGCAGGACGCTCAGATCCAAGAGATTCAAAACAAAATTATTGAGGGCTTAAAAACTCAGTTCGATTTAGCACTGCGATAAATTATTTATTGTTTTCAATGGCTTGCTGAGGTTCAATTGGTACTGAACAGTATTTTTTAAGGAGTCAAACCATTATGGCTGGTCAAAACTTGGGTAAATCCACAATGACAAAAGCGGATATCGTCGAAAAGGTTTACCAAAAAATTGGTTTCTCTAAAAAGGAAGCTTCGGAATTGGTCGAAATGGTTTTTGGAACATTAAAAGATGTTTTGCAAAATGGTGAAAAAATAAAAATTTCTGGTTTTGGTAATTTTGTCGTGCGCGGAAAAAACGAGCGCGTTGGACGTAACCCACAAACCGGAGAACAAATTAAAATTTCTGCCCGTCGCGTTTTAACCTTTCGGCCATCGCAGGTTTTAAAAGCCATGTTGAATGGAGAAGAGTATGCTCACTTGAAAGATGAGGATGATGACGATGACAACGATTAATCCCGAGACCACAACGAATCCTGAAAACACGCAAGAGATCGAAATTTTTGTTAGTGAAACTTCGGTCACAGTAAATCCACAAGTTGAAAGCGAAGCCATTTCCACTTCCTCCGGAGATTTATCTTTACCGGCAGCTCTTTGCGACGATTTGCTTTTGCAAGAAATTAATGCCATTCCCGACAAAATGGGTTTTAAGATTGGTGATGTCGCTGATCTTCTGGGCGTTAAACAATATGTTTTACGTTACTGGGAAAGCGAATTTGATATTCTTAAACCGAAAAAAGCTTCCAACAATCAGCGTCTGTACACTCGAAAAGATGTTGAAAATTCTTTCTTAATTCGTAAATTACTTCACCGAGATCGCTTTTCCATCGAGGGTGCTCGGCACGCTCTGCGCGAGCTTAAAGCTCACGTGAAAAAAGAAAAAGATTTCACACAAGTGGTGAATAAAATCGAAGCTGTTCATGATCGTCTTGAAGATTTGGCAGTAGATATTCGTCGCATTCGCCAACTGTTTCGTTAATTCCAAAATTCAGCGTGTGGCGCAGCTTGGTAGCGCGCTTGCTTGTGGTGCAAGAGGTCGTAGGTTCAAATCCTATCACGCTGACCAATTTCATCCCGGTCCATACCGGAGACATAGGTAACATATTGTACCTAAGACATGGGTAACACTTTTGGTCCGAAGGGATTGTGAAGTGGTTCGAACCGGCAGCTCTCCGTATCAAAATATCCTAGATCATAATTCATAAAAGTCACAAGCCAAGTTCCATCAGATACCTCCTTAAGTCCCAGCTTTTGCCCCTTAAAAACTATACTTAAATTAATTTTCATTTTTCCCATGCAGATTCTTCCACAACTTGTCACCTCGATCTCTCGATCATGCAGTGGGTAGTCGATCACTTGAAGGCCTTTGTAACTTCGATCAGATCTTTTGTAGATCTCACTTGGGTATTTCATACCTAAAGCCTCGTGAGGGCGATCGGTATTATATTCCTCTAAAAACTCGTCGAACTTTGCTTGTTGTTGTAAAAAATTTTCTCCAGCTGGCTTTGTGGCTTCTTTTTTTAAAGTTAAATGCATTCTCTCGTGCCTCCCATTTTGCTGTGGACACCCTGGTTGGATTCTCTCGATCTCTATACCTAGTCTTAACCACCATACCGATAACTTACTTAAATTAAATAGTGAGTGAGCTGAAGCAAAAGGTACCCCGTTATCCGTTCTTATCGCTTTTGGTAAGCCATGTTCTTGAAAAGTTTTTTCAAAAACTGTAAACGCATACTGCTCTTTCGTGGTACTTAGTCCATCGCAAGCTAAAAGATATCTGCTCGCATGATCAGTGATCGTAAGTGGGTAGCAGTACTGTTTATTGCCTAACATAAATTCCCCTTTATAATCGGCACACCATAAGTCATTGGGGTTTAAGCTTTGTGATAAGTCTGTGCCTTGAGCTTTTCTTCTCACTCTTCCTCTAGGAACAACTAAACCATTACGATCAAGCACAGCATGTATTGTGCTTTTTGCCGGAGTTCTGATGTCGGGGAATTTTCTAATTAGCTTTTCTCTGATTTTTCTAGCACCCCAGCTTGGGTATTCTTTTTTAAGATTTAAAATATATTTTTCCACTTGAAGTGGAAGCTGATTAGCTAACCGAATCGGACGACGACTTCGATCCGTAAAAGCCCCTGTGCCTATATCTTTATATCGCTCTAAAATCTTATACCCAGTTTTTCTGGAAATCCCAAACTCCTGACAAAGATCAGTCATCGACTCACCATCAAGAAGTCTGGCAACAAACTTAAGTCTTTCATCCATAACACTACGTTCCTTCCATGGCATATCCCTTTCCCCCTTTTATAGGGAAAAGTGTAACCTATGTCTCCGGTACGTTTTGTTACCTATGTCTCGGGTCGCTCACCCCTCAAAATCCTTCAGACATGCGGTTTGGCACGTGCTTGCGGAGCAAGCCCGCGCCAAATCCGAACTCGAATTTTGAGGGGATGAAATTGGTTGGGATAATTATCTTCCAGCTGGAGTTTTTTGAGGTTCTGTCTTTTGAATGATTTTTTTACTCACGCGCACTTTGTCGTTTTCAAAATTTTCCCGAGATTTGCTGACGCCTGAGATTGGAAACACTGTCCTAAAAACTTCAGTTTCTGGATATTTTTCGCATTGAAACTCAAGTGTTCTTATTGAGTAGATATTTTTATCCAATTGCTTTTCAGAGAATTCGTTCATTGGGCATTCTTGACTTCCGTCTGTTAAAGGTTGAGTTCTGAATACTCCATTTGCTTCACGACGAATCAGGCAGGGCGCATCTTTAATGGAAGTAAGCTGACCTTCCTTGTAAGAAAATTTTATGTGTTTGGTGTCACAATCAGTTTTATCCTTACATTTGATTGTGACTTTGACTTCAGAGGGTAAAAATTTTTCTTGCCCGGCCACGATTTGCTTCTCACATTTAATTTGCAGAAGTTCTTTTTCAACAAGAGAATCAGCCGGGTTGAAAAGTCCGGATTTGTCTTTTATAAATTTTATAACGCCACCACTTGAAATCCAATCGAGTGTTGCTAAAAAAGCCATAAAAAGTGCGGTTACGCTAATTAGACCTACAACTAATGGGCCCATGGCATGAGCTTGATTTATCCAAAGAGGATAAAATGGATTGAAAACTTTCTTGTTTGAATCTTTAAGCAGACCTTCAAACTGCTCATAAAAATTTTCAAAGTTTTTTATTTTTTCGCTCTTCAAACGCTGATGGTTAACCCATACGGAATGATCTGCTTTTTTGATTTTTAATTCGTGGCCGGCAATTACAAATCGAGCACTGTCTGCATTTACGGTCAGCTTCATTTCTGGAGATTTCAAATTATAAAAATTCTTTGTCGTCGCTAACTTCACAAATTCAGTTCTCAGTTCATTTGGGAGCGGGGCACTCTGAATAAAATCTTTAAAAGTTTTTGAATTTTGATAAGTGTAATTTATCAGTTGAGCAGAATCGCTGAAAGACAAAGCTCCGTGAGTTCCAGCGAATGCAGAATGGAGTATCAGTGTGCAACTTAAGAAAACGTTAAGCATATTTATAAACTCCGTTTTATTTAATTATTTAAGAAGCAAGAAGAGATTTCTAGTGAAAACTCATTTTTCTGCCACAGACTTTATTAAATCCACCATCAGCAATAGGCTTCATTTGTAGGGACTCTGCCTTATTACTTAAGACTAGAGGGTGGGGCTTATTTGTAGAGTGCGGCCAGGTCTATAAAAGGTGTCCACCAGATCGGGGCTAGATCAAAAGGTACGCTAATCAAAAGTTGGTCCTTAACTTTTATGATGCTGGTCTACAATCTTGGCTAATTCACCAAGCCCAGAATTTACTTTTTTAATGAAGGATTTCTCGTGGGGCACAAATACAAAACGAGGATGTTGAGACCATAAGCTCTTGAGCTTCTGGTCAATCCTGAGGGCTTGTTCTATGGATTCAATGCGCATCGGATTTCCACCTTCAATTGAAATTCCGCCAACTGCAGCAGTTTCAAAAAATATGACGGCATCGTATCGAGAAAGTTCTTTTTTAAGGCTCGTCCCTAAATGCTTAAAAAACTCTTCGGGCTCTCCCGGCCAGTAGACAGCACCATCGACGGTTCCTCGATCACAGAGAAGAACTCGGCTGCGATAGTGGGCCGACTGTGCATCTTCAAGATTGAGTTGTACATGATAAATTGCACGTTGAGTTGCACGGCGAACTCCATTTTCACCTGCCCGCGGAAATCCACCCAAATAGAGAAGTGTGGCAGCCTCTGGAACAATAACGACGTCGTCGCCAATTTCCCTGCGATATAAATCCGCCGCAGTGGTTTTTCCTCCGCCAGGCCCTCCTGTTAAAACGACGCGACAACATTTTTCATTCACCGTGATCTCCTTACGGCTTCAACACCAAAATGGGAACTTTGCTGCTCCTTACAATTTGTCGTGTAATGCTACCGCCCATAAGAGCGACCATGGGACCGGCTTTAGCGCTTACAGCTACCAAATCTATTTTTTTCTTTTTCATATTTGTAAAAATAAGATCAACTGTCGCCTTAAAATCAGAGGCAACGATGACTTCAACCGAAATGCCTGCTCGTTGACACTCTTGCTCGATCCAGCTTTTCATTTGGTTAACCTTTCTTCTATAGGCTTGGGTTTTTGGATTAGATTCATCTAAAGACCATTTGTAAATCACTTCAGCATGATGAAACACAGTGAGGTTGGATTTTAGTTTTTTGCAAAAAGCTACAGCCATTTTCAGGTGTTTTTTAGAAGTCGGGCTAAAGTCACTTGCAAAGAGCATATTTTTTATCTTGGGCGCCACTTGTGTCTGTGGATTAAAAATCAGTAAGCTCGTTTTACTTCTATGAATTGCGGTTTCTGCGAAACTTCCAATTGCAAAACGGAGATAACCTTTCCTAGCATGTGTAAAAACACCAATCAGATCAGCTCCGCGATCAGAGGCAAGTCTTAAAAGTCGGTCAACAGCCTTGGTGTTAGACATGGTTTCATAATCGACGACATGAATTTTTTTATCTTCGGATTTTATGCGAGCCTTTTTTAACTCTTGTTTTATTAATTTACGAGGATAAATACTAAATTGCTCTTTTTCTGGAATATCAAAAGCCAGATTGAGTGATGATTCTGATCGTGTAGCTATAAATCCCACTTCAACATTTGAAGGGGATCCAGTCAGCTGGCTTAACATTTTGTACATACTTTTTATTCTAGTTTCATCTTGATGGAAGGGTTCAAAGGCCCACAATGCTTTCATTTTAATTCTCCTATTAGGTTTAGTTTTCTAGCAATAAATTTTCAAAGCTCAATCAAATCAGTCTCGAGCCCTTTCTCCTGACAAAATGTCTCGACGCTTGAGCAATTCTGTCTCATCAAATTGCCCCAATTTCATTAAAAGTGAAATTAAAATCATATCTATATCATACTAGCAGGGAGCATACCACTGGCCTTGATCTTGCTCCTCAATTAATGATTGCCTGTTGATCTGGAGTGACGAAATGAAGAAAAAAAATGAATATCATCTGGCCATTGATCCCTATGGAAAGGGTCGATTGCTTTTTACATTGAGAGTGAGAATAAAAATATGGGGAAATTTATAAAGTGGTTTGAAGAGATTTCAATCAAAGATGTTCCATCGGTAGGTGGCAAAAACGCTTCGCTTGGAGAGATGTTTCAAATTCTAGTTCCGCAAGGAATTCGTATTCCGCCAGGTTTTGCCGTGACGGCAGACGCGTTTTCAGCTCTGATTTTACAGAGCCAAATCTCAGACAAAATTTATTCATTGTTATCTCGGTTGGACCCAAAAGATACAGGCGAATTAGCAAAAGTGGGACACGAAATTAGAACACTCATTCGCAGCACTGGGGTTCCTGAGGAAGTCGCCAACGAAATTCGCGAAGCCTATGCTCAACTATGTCTTCGATCCGGAGCGGAAGAATTAGATGTGGCAGTAAGGTCATCCGCAACGGCAGAAGATCTTCCTGACGCTTCTTTTGCTGGCCAGCAGGAAACGTTCTTAAATATCAGAGGTCCTGAAGACTTAATTGTCGCGTGCACGAATTGTTTTGCTTCTCTTTTTACTGACCGAGCTATCAGTTACAGGTCGACAAAGAGATTTGAACATTCAAAGGTTAGACTTTCGATCTGTGTTCAACAAATGGTGCGTTCAGATTTGGCTGCATCTGGAGTCATTTTTACTCTCGACACTGAATCAGGGGCCAGAAACGTGATTCTGGTCAACAGCTCTTATGGTTTAGGTGAGAATGTTGTCGGTGGTCGAGTAGACCCCGATGAGTTTTTCGTTCTTAAACCTCTTCTTGGTGGACAATTGAAAGATGCTGCGACGGTTCCAATTCTAAGAAGAAAGGCAGGCCTGAAACAGGTAAAGATGGTTTATTCTGGACACGGCAGTCGCACGACGAAAAATATTGAAGTCTCTCGCGCTGACCAAGAGAAGCTTTCAATTTCCGATGCTGACGTAATTCAACTCGCAGAATGGGCTTTGGCCATAGAGCGGTACTATTCCAAGTTGAATGGACATGATACTCCAATGGATATCGAGTGGGGAAAAGATGGAAGAACAGGTGACCTCTTTATATTGCAAGCAAGACCAGAGACTGTCCACTCTTTAGAATCTGATCTTCAACAAAGTTCGTTTGTTCTTAATGAGCGATCAAAGGTATTGGCAGCTGGGCGCGCAATTGGCGCCAGAATTGGCGCCGGTCCTGTTCGAATTATCAAGGATGTTTCCGAACTTGATCAATTTAAAAACGGAGAAATTTTAGTCGCAGATATGACAGATCCTGATTGGGAACCTGTGATGAAAAAAGCTTCAGCCATCGTTACTAATCGCGGCGGTAGAACTTGTCATGCGGCGATTGTCAGTCGCGAGCATGGTGTGCCCTGTATTGTTGGAACAGGCGACGCCACTGAAGTGCTCAAGGAAGCGCAAGTGGTAACTGTATCCTGTGCTGAAGGCGATGAAGGATTTGTGTATGAAGGTCACCTTTCTTTCAAGGAAGAGAAGGTAAACTGGAGGTCTCTAGGAAAACCTCGTACTAAAATTATGGTTAACTTAGGCAATCCAGCACAGGCGTTAAAAACTTCTCTCTTGCCAGTCGATGGAGTTGGTCTTGCGCGGATTGAATTTATTATTAGTGAGTATGTTAAAATCCATCCAATGGCACTGGCTCACCTCAAGGATCTCAATGACACTGAGGCGAAAGAGCGCATCGAAAAGATCCTGGGACCACAGAAAACTAATCCTGCTCAGTATTTCATCGACAGGCTTTCTGAAGGAGTAGGTCTCATTGCAGGAGCGTTTTTTCCAAGACCTGTGATTGTTCGATTTTCTGATTTTAAGACCAACGAATATGCAAGTCTCCTCGGAGGAAAACAATTTGAACCGACTGAAGAAAATCCAATGATCGGGTTTCGAGGCGCTTCACGCTACTATGATCCCCTTTATAGGGACGGGTTTGCTTTGGAATGCAAAGCTATCAAGCATCTTCGAGAGAACGTGGGTTTGAGAAATATCAAAGTGATGATCCCGTTTTGTCGGTCTCCGGAAGAAGGCGAAAAAGTTCTAGCCGAAATGAAGAGCCATGGGCTCGTTCGAGGTGAAAATGGCCTTGAGATTTATGTTATGTCTGAACTTCCGTCAAATGTCCTTCGTGCCGAAGATTTTGGGAAAATATTCGACGGGTTTTCAATTGGATCAAATGACTTAACCCAGATGGTTTTGGGTGTGGATCGGGATTCTTCTGTGATCAGCCATCTTTTTAATGAACGGGATCCAGCAGTATTAAAGATGCTGGAAATGGCTATCAAGGGCGCGAAGAAATCCAATCGGCCGATTGGGATCTGTGGACAAGCTCCTAGTGATTATCCGGAAATTTCGAAACTCCTGGTTCAGGCTGACATCAGTTCTATTTCTGTAACTCCAGATGCTGTATTGAAAACGATCCATGTCGTTTTAGATGCAGAAAAAATTTGTAGCGCGGTTTCTGATCAGCAGCTAAGGAGTAACTTATAAAAATTATATTCTTTGATAGACATGCGCTGATTGTAGCAACAAAGGGTGATCTCAAAGAGACTCTATGGCAGAATCTTTGGCCCACTGGAAATTTTTTGTGGTCTTGGACTGTTTCCGTACGGAAATGCTGAGACTCGAAGAGGCGCTCAGGGACTTGACAGTGCCAAAGCCACTAACGACCGGGCGGATTCGCTCTGACATCCTCAATAATTTGCATGGATTTTTGGATGTTCGAAATAATCTCTTGGATGAGTTGATCAACAGGTGTTCCCAGCATGTTTCCACTGGGTAATAGAAATGGTGGGATGATCTCGGATGAAGGCTTTGAAACAGCTTGGGCGAAAACACTCTGAAGGTCTTCGAGCGACCTCAGTTGCCAAGCGCCGCCGGTTTTAATGGCGTGGTCTGCGAAAGTGTTGAACGCCTTCGGGTCATAATCGGTAATCACCGAAGGATTGTTGAAAAACAAAAGTGGAGTGCCTGCGGAAAGGGGCTCCATGATATTGATGGGGCCACTCACGACCGACAAATCCGAGACGTTCAAAATATGGGGCATTCTCCCTTTAAGATCGTTTGCCACAATAAATTTCCTGGAGGGATGATACTTCTGAGACCATTCGCTCAATTTGATAAATTCGTATCCTTGAAAATTTTCACCGAATGCTTGAGTTGCCGATACACTTTCGCGGCCGCCGAAGGTGGCGAAGATAATATCGGGAGCTCTTTTACCGGCTTTTGAATACTGGTTTATAAGCGCTTTTGCCATTACTCCCATCGAGGGTGCCTCTTTGTAATTTGCTGTGTTGCCCTCGGGATATTTAAAATAAAAGCTGAGAACGTTGTGATGGGCAGGAATTCCAAAGGGCTCTCTTAAAGACTTGTGGGGAAGTCCAGCCAGACCAGGATTCGCCGGTTTGATGAGTTGCATTCTGACTGGTGCTTTTTCGAAGTGCATGAGTCTTTCGGAGGTGTCACGAATGTCCAAGAAGGCAAAGTTCTTGTTCCAGTATTGATTTCTCCACCTTAGGAGGCCGTCGAAAGCTGAATGCACATTCGGTTGATTCAAATCCGAGTTCAAAAAGGGTTCGATGATTGCTTTTGGATAAAGAATCCGAGCGATTTTGGCGACAAAGTTCGCGGCGATGTATTCTCCGATGTGAATTGGATCTGTTGCCGCCTCAAGATGTGAAACGCCAATGACAAAATCTTTTCCGTCGCCGATATTTATACTTTCTTTGTAGTCGTCAAAACCGCTCCCTAGCGGGGCTCGAATCGTCCTTTCAACCGTAAGCTTTTGAGCTTTCGCTTTCCATTTTTGGACAGCTGCTATGATTGAAGCAGGAGGTATAAAGAAGCTCGAAATTTCATATAGATATACAATACAAAATCCGTGCGCTTTTTTGGCTTAAAAGACTAATTATTGTTCAACAAATGTTGAATCATGCCCGAGTCGAAATATCCCTCTCGAATAAAGTCTTCGAAAGTTTTCATTTGCAATGACATACATTTGCAGAGATCCTTCGACCTTTGATCATTTCATCAAACATGCCAGCCATTTATTAAAATGAAATTGGAGCGTCATTCTTGGGAATTAGGTGTTACGGTACATATTTATAAACAAGATTTCCATTCGCATTAGTCACGTAAATATTTCCGCTGGCGTCTCTGGTGATAGTTTCAGAAGAAAGACTATCGAACATTGCAGGTTTTGCAATCGCTGTGTTATTGCATGCTGCGGGATTTACACCTGATAGATCGTAGCAATAAAGATTGTTGCTTGTTGTGTAGTAGACCCAGTTTTGTCCAGGGATATAGGAGAAGGCGCCCATTTGTCTTCCAGCATCTAAAAGCGTTCCTAGAGTTGACTGAGTTGTATCATAAGGTTTTGAGATGAAACGAATTTTATTCCCTTCGGTGAACAGAAGACGATCATTTGTTGTATCGTATTCTCCCATCAAACAGGAGCCCTGTCCTGCGGCACCGTAGGTGCAAGTGAAATTTTTGGTTAGGGCACTGCCTGCGGTTGGATCATCAATGCTTGTCGTATTCAACGTGCCGCCCATGACCTTATAGATTTTATTATTGGCGATATCAACTCGCATGAATTTTGGAACGTAAGTGGCGCTGGCTACTGCGGTTTGTGGACCAATATAAAGATTGCCATGGTTATCATAGATCAGCCCTTGCCAAGCTCCGTAAGCACGAGTGTTAAGGTTGGTTGCTGTTGCTCCATCGGCAGCGGCGTCGTAGGGTCCTGCGCCGTTGAGTACAGATTGGATTAATCCCGAGGCATCGACTTTTAAGATGTAACTGGAACTGCTATAGAAAGTCAGCAGGCCTAAAGCATCAAAGCCAATGACACCTCCTGATATTCTTGCGTAATTGAGGCCGATGCTATTCGTTGAAGAAAAAGAGGAACCAATAGCAGGTCCTTTGGAGACCATATTTCCGCCGCGGACAGAATATATTCCGGTAGTTAAATTGATATGTCCAATGACATTGGCGCCGCCGTCGGCGACATAGAGTCCTCCGGGAAACAAAGCTTGGTTTAAAGCACCCGTAGATTTAAAAACAAGGCGCCGTATTTTTGAAAATCGAGCCAATAATTTATCTTTCAAGTCACCACTTGTTGGCATAACACCAGCAAGTGTCCTTATTTTATTTTGTTCGTCAATCATACGCACACGTATTGAAAATGTTTGATTGCGTCCTGGGCCGTCCGCGAATCCTAAGCCATCATTCGCCATTATGAAAAGTGAAGATGGCCGCACGCAAGCGTTGGTCACGAGAGTCCCATCTAAATTACAAGTTCCATTTGTGGAAGTGTCATCATTAACAATATAAGTTGTTACAACATCGTCGGCGGCTTGGTTGCTTGTAGGTACTATTTTGACCATGGGTCCAATATCAGTGCTGGCATATAAGGCGCCATCGGAAGATTTATAAACAAAAGAATTAATGTAAGTGTTAGAAATTTTATAAATTTTTCCGTTTACTATTTTGTAGGTTCCGGTCGTGTTTAATGTTGAAAAGTAGACTGCATTTGTCGATGGTGAATAGAAAAGTCCATGTAGACTTGGATAAATTGTATTTTCAAGAGGGGATGAGATCGCTGTTGCGCCATTGACGGGAGCACCGCGAGTGCAATCACCACCAATGGTCGTCACATTCCCTGCACTGCCATCATCATTTTGTACAACCTTACGAATAATGATTCCCGAAGTGCTGCGATTAGAAAGATCGCATGTGGACATAAAATAAATATCATTGTTGTTTGGATTAATACTGATCTTTGAATAATCCATAACAATGGCTGATGTTGCTGGGACGCTGTTGGCATTAGACGTTCCTCCGCCGGCATAAATACTAATTTCGTTAGTGTTGGTATTTATTTTATAAATGCGGGCATTGGCAGGACCGCCAACTGCAGTAGGGCCTACGATATAAAGATTGTCGTCCTTGTCCTTGATCATATTATTGCCATTGCTATTGAGCGCAGCGAATCGAGGAAGAGGAGCCGTGCCGACCACGCCAGGAATATTCTGTTCTGTGCCAAATGCCATGTAGGTATTAATAATTCCTGTAGCTGCAGAAACCTTTCGAATGCTACTGGCTGACGCAATATAAATATCGCCATTCTTAGTTTGAATTAAACTTTGTGTGGCTGCATTCAGATCGACGGCGCTAATTTCACTTGCTGTCGCTAAATCTCCGTCACCGCTTGTCGCTGTGCCTGCAAAGATAGACCATTTATCAGTATTCATTGATGTGCTGAGAACAGAAAAAGTATTTCCAGTGGCATCTGTAACAACGGCACGCAGACGGAAATATCCCGCCGTTGGCGCAGTAAAAGAATTATAAGACGAAGTCCAAGAGGGTGGGTTACCTGTTGCGGTTCCCGTCGTGGTGCCTGTTGCAATGGTTGTGTAAGTTGAATTGTTAGTTGTGTAATAGAGAGATATTGGATTGGTAGCCAATCCTTCGGTGTCAGTCACTGTCCAACTGATGTTGACAGTATCTCCAGCCAAAAATTTTGTTGTTCCAAAGTTTACACCGACAGTGCCATTAGTTACAGTCAGAGAGCTAAAAGCGGGATAATTTCCAACATCATAAAAAATAGAATCTTTATCTTTTTCAGCAGTGCCTTCACGAGTGCTTGTTAACGAAGATATTGTGCTCAAAGAATTTTTCAACCACGCATAGACAGTATAGACCCCCGGAGCAGAACCTAAAGAGAAGGGGAAATTACTCAAATTCAGTGTCGTTGATGGAGTTAATCCCACAGAAGGAGTGTCGACAGCAGTCCAGCAACTGTCATTGGTGTCAGGTTCGATAACGCTGTTTAAGCGTAAACAAAAATGAGTGATCTTGGATTTGTTACTTGTGCCTTGCAATGAAACTTGGACCGTTTTGCTCGTGACCGAAGGGGTTCCGCTACTGATCAGCGTTTGAGTTAAAGTCGGCGCCGAGGTATCAAGTGCCTCGGGAGGACGTGTCGTCTTCAGCTGGCCGTCGCCACTGCAACCGGCAAGCATAAATACGAGCAGAGTAAAAATTAGAAATTTACTCAATTGTGCCATGAACGTACTCCTTATTAAGCTTAGATCTTTTCGGTAAGAATCGAGCCTGGCTTGAATAAATGTGTCTCAAATAGAGACTAACTAATTTACTTAAAGTTAACCTCCGCACTTTCGTTGTTTCTGCTTCAACTTTGACCCCTATTTTCCGAAAAGTATTAGAGATATTACAGGGGTTACGTTATGCGATCTTTTGATCGACGCACGAAAATTATACTGATTTTTGCTTTCATCAGTTTGTGCGCGGTCGTCTATGGTCTCATCATTCCCAAAACAAAAAAAAATGATTCGTTAATCTCTTCAAGCGCGGGTAAAATTGTCAATCGCAGCAATGATGTTCGGCGAAAAAGTGAGCTCGATGTTTCATGGAATCAGATTCCTAACCAAGAAAAAGTTTTCAATCAAGACCACATTTTTACGGGCGAACGTTCTTCTGCCGAAATTGAATTAAAGACTGGTGCTAAAGTATCGATGAATTCGAATAGCCTCATCGTTCTCAAAGATCAAAAAGATCGCAGTGAAGTTAAACAATCCACCGGTGGATTTATCAGCCGATTACGTCGCGGCGAAAAATTTAATCTCGTTAAAAATAATAAAGTGATCCAACTGAGTGCCGGCAAAGAAGATACTACGATTCAGGTTAATCAAACGAATGAAGATTCTGATTTGGGAATCGTCGTTCTTTCGGGTCAGCTGCAAGTCGAAGATAACGGAAAAGTTCTCGAATTAAAGAAAAATGAAGAGCTTGTTTTTGCTAATGTTCCCACTCTAGCTCCGAGGATTATCAAATATCCTGTTCGACTGCTTGAGCCGAAATCTGATGAAACTGTCCACGTGGATCAAGTAGTGCAAGCACAAAGTGTTAATCGGAAACTAAGTAGCGTTTCCGAGAATGAACGAAGTCCTGAGCCGCCACCGAATAGAAAAATCCTTCCGTCTTCGAGTGAATCAAAAACCGAAACGGCTGCCCCACAAAAAATAACAAATGAAAGCGTGAAAAATGATGAACCAACAATCAAGCGCGAAGCTGTTAGTTCGAAGGATCGCAAGATCATCGAACAACTTTTCTATTTTTGGTTGGGTTTCGGGGCGAACTTTATCAGTTCAGCGCAAACGGACACCGATGGCACTGACTTAAGTTTTCAAAGCACTCCCAGTGCGTCTCATTTTCTTAAGGTGGGTGGTTTTGTCTCGAAAGATATTCCAGGTTTGGAATTTTCTTACAAACAATCACCGGGATCTGTAGCGAGCAGTTCTGATGTTTCGGTCATCAATGGCCAATACAGATGGGAAACTTTTGCGTCAGAGGCTCTGTTCTTAGTCAGAGAGGATGAATTTGATCCTGCAAAACTAGATAAAACTGTGACAGCTCGCTTGGGAATTCAACATCACTTTATTCCCTATTTTGCGACCCAACCATCAGGTTCAGTTGATGTCAGGAGAAACTCTGTGACTAATGCCTCTTTAGGATTTGAGTTGGTTTTGGGTGCAAAACATAAAGTTCGCTATGAATTTTTAGGAAGATATCAGTATCCGATTGTATCTGCAGCGGATGGGGGAAATACCTTTTCTGTAACTCCCAAATTTGCCTTTGACGGATCAATTGGGATTGCAAGTAACCTGAACAAAAATATGATTTTAGGTGCTTATTGGTATGGGCAATGGAATCAATACGGTTTTTCTTATTACGATAAAGTTAACAGCACCTCAAATTCGGGACGCCAATCTTTGTTCTATACAAACATGGAAATACGCCTGGGATATATTTTTGAATAGTGACTTCCAAAATCAAAACGGGGAATTTTTGCCCTAAAATTCGCTAAAATCTATTCTGTTCCGCTTTCATCCTTGGCAAAGAAAATGCTAATTCAATCGCTGAGGTGTAAATTATGGAAGGCCCGTCACTGGTGATTCTTAAGGAAGAACTGAAAACTTTTGTTGGGAAAAAAGTTCTTAAAGTTTCAGGAAATACGACTCAACCTAAAGAAGAACTTCAAGGACTTGTGCTTAAAGCTGTGCACATTTGGGGGAAGGTTTTGTTTTTGGAATTTTCGGGTGGGAAAGGGAAAAAGTCGGTATGGACACGGACTCACTTTATGATGTTCGGGAGTTATCGGATTAATGATCCAAAACTTGATCGCGATCCACGTCTTGCTTTAGAATTTCGCAGTGGAATTTTCTATACTTATGCTTGTGCCTTTAGATTTCTTGAACGGGCCGAGTATCAGGAACATGACCGCCAAGTTGATGTGCTTGGACCGCGGTGGGATGAAGAGCATGTTCTTAACTTAATTGCGAAGAAGAAGGACGCCTATCTTTGCGATCTTCTTTTGGATCAAACTCTTTTTGCAGGCTCGGGCAATATTGTTAAAAACGAAGTTCTTTTTAATTTGCGCTGTCATCCTTTGACGACGCTTTCGCAGATTCGTCGCGCCGACTGGCCGCTGGTGATTCACGAGGTCAGGGTCTACTGCGAAAATTTTTATAAATGGAAAAAGAAATTCGAGCTTCGTCGTCATTGGCAGGTGTATAAAAAGCATAAATGTCCTCTTTGTGAACAAAAACTCAAAAGGGAAAAGTTGGGGAAGTTAGAACGCGCCACTTTCTATTGTCTCACTCATCAACTAGTTCCGAAGCCTTCGAAAAAGCTTGTTGTTCATGAGGTGCTTCCGCCCGCGGTTAAAGGTAAAGTTAAGAAGAAAGAAAAACGTCTCGATCACTGATTGAATTCAAAAAAAATCATTTAACGAACTTTTAAATTTTTTGGAACCTTTGGTTTCGTTGGTTGTACAGGAGGCGTCGGCATGGGGATTGGAGTAGTACCGTATTCCCAAGCTCCGATGTCGTAAGCTGTGCCCATAGGCCGCAAAGTTCCATTGATGTCTGTGCTAACTTCTCCCAAAGTTTTTCCTGTATCAATCGCGGGACTGGTGCTTTGTAAGCGAAGATCAAAAGTGCTTTCATTGATAAATTTTGGATCTGTCGATAAATTATTCGAGGAAAGTTGGATTGAACCTAAGTTTTCAACGGCGACGCCATTTTGCCAGCAGATATTGTTAACAATAGAAGTGCCCGAAGCTGCTGGCCCATTCTGGATGCAGGATCCTACATTTTTAAAGATGGTATTGTTGTAAACTTTCGCCCCCGTTTCACCGTAATCGATGGTGACGCCGTACTGATTGCTCCAGATCATATTATTGTAAATTTGGTTTCCTGAACCACCGTAAACACTGATGCCGGGACCTCGTTTTCCAGCGAAGGCGTTGTTGTGCACACGATTGTTGCGGATGATATTGTTGCTTCCTTTGGGATACTTGTGAATTCCCCAGCCGCCGTTGTTATAAAATTCATTGCCTTCGAGCAAGTTGTTGTCGGTATTAAAATAAATTCCGTGGTCGAAATCTGTAGTGCCATTGTTATAGATTTTGCAGTTGATGAGCTCATTAAAATCAGAAGGAATTCCATTCCCAGGAAAAATTGTAATTCCTTGGCCCGGAGAATTTTTAAGCTCGCAGTTTTTAATGCGGATGTGATTAGCTCCACCCCATAAACTGATATTAACTTGTCCACTCCCATTGGTCGCAGTCGACTTGGTCAACAAACCGCCATCAATGACTAAACCATCAATGATGACATATTTAATATAGCTGTGAGACAGTCCAACAACGTAACTTCCTCCAGAGGGTCTCAGGATCGCCGTCTCACCAGGATAAGACATAATGGTGACAGCGCTACTCCAGGAAGTCCCGATGGGGATTTGTTGTGTGTTGCTATCAATTCTTTCAGCGTAAGTTCCGCCTCGCAGATAAAGGATGTCGCCGGCTCTGAGAACAGAGAGACCTTTGTTGATTGTGCGAAAAGGAAGTGAAAGAGTTCCCGAGTTTGAATCGTTGCCTGATAGTGAAACGTAGTAGTTGGCCGCGTGGAGGAGGGAAGGGAAACTGCAAAGAATTGTTATAAACGCGACGAAGAATATCTGAATACGTGAAATTTTCATTTGCACCCTCTCATTAAATTATCGGTGAAATAAGAGCTTTTATCTACAGTTTTTAATAGACGAATAAGTACGAGAAATGGGCGTCTCGGAATGAGACAGGGCTAGATTCCAGTTTGCTTTTGCTCTAGAAACTTTTTCCAAGAGCTTTCAATGAACGTTTTGGTTGCTTGGCAATCAACCATATAACTGTGCACTTGAAGATGGCTTTCCTCGTCAGAGCCTTGATAGTCGTAACTAATTCCCGCAGTCATAATCCCTACGAGTTCTCCATTCTTGTTGATAACAGGCCCGCCACTGCTGCCGGGGAGGGCATCGATAGTCGTCCCAACCGCAGGCCCGTTAGTTATTTGGTAGGTATTTCCCAAATAGACTCCAGAAGACCATCTTTTTGTCTTTAAAATTTCCTCGCTCGCAAAACTCTTTCTAAGCTCTTGATTGGGAAAGCCAATTGTTGCAAGGGGCGAACCCACATTGAGATTACAATCTGAAGTGAGTTTTATCGGCTCAGTATTTTGAGCATGTTGAGCCGGAACTTTAATCACAAGAAAAGCTAAATCATAATCTGGAGAAATTTTTGAAAATAGAGGATCAACTTTAGCAAAAACATCGTAGGAATTTTTTCTCATTGGCAGGCTTTGGGAATTGTATAATTTAATATTTTCATAAATGAGTAATCCATACTCAGTAAGAGGCCTAAAGACATGTTTGTTTGTAATCAAACCTAAGTACGTCCCGTTTTGTTCAATGAGTTTGTAAACAACACTTGTAGAGCCATTTCTTTGATCGAAGTTGTTTGAATCTAAGCTCGTAAATTCAAGCATAAATGTGCTTGCCCAAGCAGAGCCTTGAGCGGGCAGAATGCCTTGAGTCGAAAAACCTTCTTTAACTAAAATTTGAAAAGGGAAATTTGGTGAAGTCTTAAAATGTGAGTTATATTTTGCCTGCGCTTTAAATCCAGCAAAAGCGAGGACTAAAATCCATAGGACAAAAGCTGACTTCAGTGTAAAAGTTTTCAACACAATTCCTTCGTAGAATGCTGATAAAACTGTTGATGAAATTGACAGTAAGCTCAAAAGTGTGATTACAAATCTCATATATCTTCTCTGTTAAACTAAACAGTGGTTTATTAGTTTAATTAGCAAAATTCATAACAATTGTTTTAAAGGAATGGCTTAATTTTTTGCCAGGTGGCATTGAACTGTTATTCTTATTTTGATTTTCGTTTTAAACTTTGGATGATTTGATCCAGCTTACCTAAGAACTGCGATCGATCTTGCTTCTGCATTGGCGCAGGGCCTCCGCGCATTTCTCCCATATGTCGAAGATTCTGCATCAGCTCGCGGCTGGCAACGGCGCTGCCGATATTGTCTTCGGTCCACTCGATACCTTTGGGACTGAGCACACGAATATTTTTTTTCACGCAGCGATCGGCTAACAATATATCAGAAGTAATTAGAATATCTCCCGGCTCGCTCTTTTCAACTATCCAATCATCAGCAGCATCAAAATGACCTGATACCGAAACCATTTCAATCATCGGACTGAGGGGAATTTTCATTGGACTGTTTGCTACAACAAATACTTTGAGCTGATAGCGTCCGGCAACTTTATAGATTTCTTCTTTGACAGGACAGGCATCCGCATCAACGTAGATTTTTAACATGCTTCATAACTATTTCTTAATTGCGATAACAGTGTGATCCCAAAAGTGGGCCCACTCATAAGCGCAAGTTCGTCCTTGAGAAGTACAACTGCTGCCATCCCAAGCGTGATTGATTCCAAATTCTTCGAAGCCATTATAGCTGATATTGACGTTGGTGTTTTCTGAAGTCAACTTTCCATTAACCCACACCCTGACAATGCCATCTTTCGTTGCAGGCCCTGTGCTTGCTTGAAGAAAGACTTCCAATTTATGCCAACCACTTCCTGGCATGACATTCGCGGCAGCTGCATTCACATTCGGTGAAAACCATCCCGTTCCATCATGATCAGGGCCAACTGTATTCCAGCATCGATTGTATTGAGCACCTGGTCCAAAATTAGGAAGATGACAGTTATCAACTTGTCCTTGTTGGTACCATCGAATTTGTTTCGATTTTGTTATTCCAGGATCTCCGTACCAAACCAAAAAACTATTGTCCCCACTGTTGCCGGCATTTACGAAAAACATTTTGTTAGCGTTGTTTGCAAAACCTTCGAAAGTTGAATTCGTACTCCACCAAATTCCGACATAAACTTGTCGTGCATAATTCAGTGGATAGTTCCAAACTCCGTTTCCTTGAGCACTATTAGCAGCCATAAATGACTTCATTGCTCTTGGTGCGCTAAGTGGAGTTCCTGCCCCTCCGGGTGAAGCGTAGACCGTTGTTTGACCTTGATAAGCGTTGATTAAATTGCATTGGTTATCGCTCCAGGGGCAATCGACCAAAGTTGTGAGACCTGCCGGTCTGTTCGCCCAACCTGCGGGAACATTCGTGTTGGGTTGAGGATTTGGAATAGGATTAGGTTGTTGCTGTTGAGGTTGTGGAGATGGTGACTGGTTGTCGGGAAGATTGTCGTCTGGGTTTATCGTACTCAATTGATCAAGAGAATTGTTTCCGAGGTCTTCCATGGTTTGGAACCGGCCGCAGTTGTTATAGAAAAATATAACTGTTGCGATTGCGAAAAAAGAAAACCACTTTTGGAAACCCATTCATACCCCCAATGGTATATTGTACTTGGGTAAACAAGCTATTCCATACTCATATTGGCGTAACTACAGTAAAAGTTCGTATCAAACTGATCTATTCAGAAAAGCCTTAGTCTAACAGGAGTTTGAAATCAGAGTTGGTCGAAGAAATAGCGTTGTAAAATAATATCCAATAAGCCCATCGCGGGTTGTAAGGATGTTATGTCCGATATTTTTGTCGCCAATGTTGAGATATCAGTCTGGAATTGTGTCACAAGATTGCCTGTGAAATTGCGATTGAGAATCACATGAGCAATCTCTCCCTGCAGTCGCATAGACTGGGGGTGATGATTGTAGCTCATTATCCATGACGCTAGGCCATCGACAGTCATAAATTTGCTGTGAAGTGTGGCTCCCTGTTTCAAATAAACCTCTGCACCGAAACGATACAGATCATCCAACGCTCGAAGTATAGGTTTTCCAATAATGGGAACATCAATGGAATTTGGAGAGTTTGTAAAAATGCGGACCTTGACTCCTCTTTTCAATGCGCGAATCAAAGCTTGGTTCATCGCAGGATTTTTAATAAAGTACGCATTCTCAATATTGATTTCTGTTGTAGTCCCTTCGACTCCCTTGATAATGCTTGCGAGTATGGGATCTCTGACTTCAGGGTTTGGAACTTGATCTATCGTCATAATCAGGGGACCGTTCTGATTTTCCGTTGAGACGTGTTCTTTTAAATCAAAAACTAATTTTGTGTAGGGAAGATTATTTTTATCGACTTGGCTGTTCCAGACTTCGATGAAAACTTTCTGAGTGTCAATCGCTGCATTGTCGTTGGCATAGAAATCGGTGTCACGCCACTTTGGTGTAGCTTCGGGTCCCATATGACTGTAGACATCACCAAAATTCATTCCGCCATCAACGAGATGTCGGCCATCGACGATCATCGATTTTTTATGAAAGGCATACATAGGGAATTCGAGATCTTTCCATTGAATTATCGGGACGCCTTGCTCTTTCAACCAAGCAGGAACAGCGCCATAAATTTCTTGTTGAGCTGTTTTATTGTCGACGATAATGCGCACATCGCGTCCCGCTTTATGTTGAGCTGCTAGGAGTTTAGCAAATTTCCAACCAGTAGTGTCCTTTTCAAAGGCCCACGACATAACGTAAATGCTTTTTTTAGCCTCACTGATAAGTTTTTCTTTTAAGGGAAATGACTGAGGTCCATCCACAAGAAGTTTGACTTCCGAAGACCTTCGAAATTTTGATTCAGCGACAAGTTCTAATTCTTTTATAAAATCCGAATTTTCAAAGGCAGAGGAGTGGCCTGGTCCACGGGGAGGAACCAAGGTCTTTTGCGCAGATTTTGCAATTTTTCGACAGGCTTCAAGCCATGAGATGTATTTGTTTTTCGATTTTTGACTGAGATTTTTGGCTATGAACTGGTGCTCAATCATCGTAGTCAATTGGTCTACCGTCTCGGTTAAATTCTCTTGAGTGAAGCGCGCGGGGAGTTTACCCATATCCAATAATTTTTGAGCGAGAACGCTCAAAACAGGTTTTAGTTTATTTTCTCCGGAAAGCTTAGCGATAAGTGGCATTAATGAGTCAAGGCTTTTAATGATCTGGGCCTGTTGCGATTTATCTTGAGCAAGAAGGAGAAGCTGATCTTTAAGAGACATTTGTTGAGGATTTAGCTGAGGAGAAGTAAAAACGGATTCACATTGAGAATTCGTGGTCGCGAGACAACGTTGCTTCGACGAAGAGCTTTGCGTTTTAAAATGGGTGCAAGAGCTTGCGAATATTAAAAGACCTATTGGGATGATGAAATTCTTTTGTAACATGCTTAAGTATCGGATCGAATAGCCCTTTAACCCCATTGGACAAAGGTTTAGATTCAAGGGAATGAAGAACGCCGAGCAGTTGATCAATAAAGGCCCAGCTATTTCCGGGCCTTGTATTTCATTACGAGAAATTATCTTTTTATTGCTATGACCGTATGATCCCAGTAATGAGCCCATTCGTAAGTGCAAGTTCGTCCCTGCAACAGGCAGCTAGTACCATCCCAAGCGTGGTTAATGCCGAACTCTTCGAAGCCTCCTGGACTGATGTTCACATTCAGGTTACTGCTTGTAAGTTGACCATCAACCCAGACTTTAACGATACCATCTTTCGTTGCAGGGCCTGTGCTCGCTTGAAGAAAAACTTCCAGCTTATGCCAACCACTTCCAGGCATGACATTCGCTGCCGCTGCATTGACATTGGGGGAAAACCAACCTGTGCCATCATGGTTAGCTCCAACAGTGTTCCAACATCGATCATAGGCAGCGCCAGGACCAAAGTTCGAAAGATGACAGTTATCAACTTGTCCTTGTTGGTACCAGCGAATCTGTTTTGAATTAGTGATCCCAGGATTTCCATACCAAACAAGAAAACTGTTATCACCGCTGTTTCCAGCATTAATGAAAAACATTTTGTTAGCGTTATTAGCAAATCCTTCGAAAGTTGAATTGGTACTCCACCACATTCCCACGTAAACTTGTCGTGCATAACTTAATGGGTAGTTCCAAACTCCATTCCCTTGAGCACTGTAAGATGGTATTCTGTGAGAGTGTTTTAGTGTTCCTTTTAATTGTCACCAAAGCGCCAGAAGTTGTCCCTCCGCCACATGAAGAATTTAGATCGTACACTCTCCCAGTAATGGCTAATTGTCCTTTGCCTGGAGAAGTAAATCTAAGCACTGCATCCGCAAGATTACCGGGATGCATATAATCACGGCCAATGAGCAAATAAGCTTCAGAAGCGGCCTTCATGGTACCAACGGAGGAATTATAAACCATGGTTTCGTTTTTAGTCGTGGTGTAGGAAAAGCCACGACCCGTATTAAAATCAGTTAAAGCTTGGTAAGTGATTGTTTGGGTCTGTGCCTGTACTTGCAAAGAGAAGCTCATTGCAAGCAGAAATGGAAGAAGAAAACCAGATTGCCAATTTCTTCTAAAGAACCTCACATAGCTACTATTAAGACGTGAAATCATATTCCCCCCGGAAGTTGTCAAGCTTTCGCATCAAAGATAAAAAATAGAAATGCATTCGAGTTTTGCTTTTGATGAATAGTTAGTATAGGAAGGAAATATACTTTAGTTACTACACAAAATGGCGTGATCCTGTATCAAAATAAGATATTGTTTAGATTATCGTCTCAAAATGAAATGTTTTAGACGCGAAAGTCAGTTAAAGTTTCTATCAAATTAAATAAAACTAAAGCTCATTTACTTTCGGTTTGAAGAAAGTTTAATAAGATTTTTTAGTCGTTTGATTCTGAGATGCTAGAATTTAAACCAGAAGAATTGCTGTCGCCCGAGCTTTCGAAGGCGAACCAATTGGTATTATTCGTTACAAGCTTCGCGGAAGAGATCGTCGTCCGTAAGATAAATCCAACTTGTTAGATAATAGCATCGTGCCATTTTTTAGGATTGGGTTAAGATTCCGTGTTGTTTCCGTTAACCCCCTTGTGCATTTCATATTTTCGATAACAAATATGTGCACGGGGGGTGGCTCATGAAAATTATTTTATTATTAGCTTTATTTTGTACGGCCTGTTCAGAGGGAATACCAGTCTTTGGAATCAATAACGATGGAGAAGTGCAAGAGATTGCTGTAGACCCAGAGATTTATTCTGAAGAAATGGGGAAGGTTGTTCAAGGGCTTCAAAAGAAAACCTTACCGCTTCTCGAAAAGAAAGCAAAAACAGGTCAACTGACAACCGTCGCGGTGGGCGTGGGAATAGTGGCTCAAGCGGGAATTGGTCCCTACAGAGTCTCGGCAGAGCCCAGAATAAGATTTCTTATCTCAAATAAAGACATTCCAGTAATTCCTTAAGGGAGAACACTCATGAAATATATTTTAATTTTTATTCTTTTTTTCAGTTTTCAAGTCTTTGCGTCCGAGGTCTCTTACCAGGTGCCCTCTTCATGGTTAACGGCCGAGGAAGAAACTTACCAGATTTTCGGACAATCACCCCAAGCCACAGACGAAAAATTCAATCAGGGAACCGACAAAATTTTGCAAACGGTTTTAAATCCGCTGAAACAAAGTGCGAATGAAAAATCCTGGAAGCTCAATGGAGTGATGTTTGATTTAACTGTCTCTTCCCAGGGAACCTTAGGTTTATTGGCTATGAAAGGCGCACCTTCGGCCACGATTGCCTGGATTAAAAAGCCAAAAACTAAACCTGCGGTCGTTAGCCAAGAAGAAGGACCTGATTCCGGCTATGCAATAAATATCAATGAGAATGTCGATCGTTCAACAGATTCATTGGTCAAAACTTTAATGAGTACAGGACAAGTTAAAAATGAAGCCCATTTGCGTGAAAATTTAACTCGAGTGGTTTCATCGTTTAAAAATTTGACCAACGGAATTGAAACAACAAGCCAAACTCAATGGAGTTTAAGTCGATTACGACTGGATTTATCTGTTGGGGCCTCTGGCGATCTTTCGCCCTTTACCACTGTGGGGGGAGCCTTGCGGGTTCGCTTAGAGTGGTTTCCGCAAAAACGAAGTCAGAAAATTCAGCCGAACGAAGCTCAAAAAAATATGAACAACTTTTTTAATACAATGGTTCATAATTTAAGTAATTGGAATGGGCAGAACCAGCTTCTTGAACAAGGTTTAGAGCTGGCTCGAATTCGCGTTGGCATCGGACTGACAAGTCGATTTAATGTTGGGCTTGTCAGAAGTTCCGTGGGGACGGCCTTTCATGTTTACTTTGAAAAGAAGAAAATGACTTATCAGATTCAGACAATTCACCAGCCGACGCCGAGCCAAGCTTTTCATCAATTCGCTGAGGAATCATTGGATGACATCAATCAAAATTGGAATTCAATCCTACAAATTTCCAGTTCTAAGATGCTGACATCTAAGCCTGCTATCAAAGATAAACTGTATGTGGTTGAGCCCGAGCAATTCTATAAAGGTTTGTCGAAATCAGCAAAGATTGGAAAATACTTTGTGCAAAGATCGAAAAAGAATCTGGCTAATTCAGAATGGACTCTTCAACAAGTTAAAATTGGAACCGAGATATCGCTGACCGGAGCGCTTTCGTTAGCGACCTTAACCGGTGCTACAAGTTGCGAAATGACTTTTCAACCTCTGTGAAAAAGGAATTTATGAAATCTTTAAACTTAAAGCTTGCTCTATTGCTCATCAGTTTTTCAATACTTGGCTCACTTAAAGTTGCTGCCGACTCGGGTGGCGCAATACAAGGTGAAGTCGTTGACTACGTGAATAAAAATATCGAAAAGGCCCTTGTCCCCATTTCTGAAAACGAAACTTCGTTGATCGATTGGGAACTTAAAAGGATTCGAGTCCGTGTGCAAAGCCAGCTCGGAATTAAAATTCCTTGGGTGACAAGCTTTCAAGTTGTGCCCGAGGTTGAGTTTATTTTTGAGAGGTAAATACGCCGCCGCAACTTTTATTTTGCAAAGTGTAAAGCGGAAGCGCGGAACGGGGAATAAACTGCCCAAAAATTTCCAAAATCTTTTCACGGTAGGGGGAGTTATTGACTTCTTGAGCGAACCAAGTTTCCCCTAGAAGGGGTGAGCCTCGGAAAGCAAAAACATTGTCAGAAACAAATGTACCATGATTGAGTTTTGGATTTCGAAGGCGCTTAATTATAATGTCTTTAGAATTTTTTGCATGTTGAGTCTGAGTCCACAAAAACAAAAATGTATTAAAACGACCATCTGGTTTTTGAAAGGCTTTTTCATACAAATGAGTCAAACGCTCGATGCATTTTTGCCCAGTTGCATTCGTCACCGACAATTCAAGATATTTTCGTAAAAACAAGGGCCTTATATCGTAAATTTCTTTAGCATCACTCAGAATTCTAAAGACGAATTCATCTACAAGTTGTTTTTGTTCAGGGTTGGATTGTATTTCAACTTGCATCCGCCATGATTGGCGGAATAAATCGCCCATATTATATCTCTTCTTGTCGGCTAAAAACTCAAAATATTCAACCGGCCTGAGGTTTTCGTTAAGGTCGGCGGTTTCAATAGCACTATTGTTTAGAAGTACGACTTCATAATTGTATAAAAAGAAATCTGCTCCTACCTTCGCGTTCGGGTTTAATTTCTGAATGACTTTGTAATCACCATAGTCTGGATGCCATTCTGAGTCTTTTCCACGTATTGTATAGTAGCCATTTCCCCGTCGCGCTAATTCGCCTGATATGTCGCCGGCTTTATTGCGGTTATGTTGACGTGAGATAAAAACATTGGGTCTGCCCAAGGGAGAATAGGTAATAGCGTTGTAAGTCTGCCGGTTTTCCGTCTGGTGAGTAAGGTAATCAATACCAATATCCTGCGCCCTTGCCCCCAAACCACGACCTAGTGGTTTGCTTGAAAGAACTTCTCTATTGTAGAATTCAGCTAAACCCGAATCATTAGTAGCTAATCTTCGTGAAGGATCTAAATTTTTTAGAAGCCCGTGAGTGTATTCGAGATTGGCCGCATGCCAATAAATACGTGCTGCTAACGTTTTACCTATCCCATCTAATGGAAGCTCGGAAATTGCACGTCGAAGAAGGCTTTCGGTTTCATAGCTCAAAATAAGTTCGTGTCGCGAAACATTTGCAAGAGTATCAATCAAGTCTTTGACATTAGAAAAACGTGGATTGTAAAGGTGAAGTTGTTGGTGGATGACATCCTGAAGAAATTGATTTCTATCAATCTGCGCATTTTGAAAATTAATTTTCGCTAAGGAGTGATTGTCATTACCTTGAATATTTTCGCGATTTTCAAATTTAACAAAGGGTAATCGACTTTGTATTTCAGTTAGAAATTGAGCTTTTGATTCTTCCTTACCATTCAATTGAACAGTAAAAGTCAAATTTTCTTGCCATGGAAAGATATTCGAAAAGTGACCATCGAGTTTAGACTTCATGTAGCGAGAGTCGCCCTTTTTTAAGCGAAGATTTCTGTGTGCATAGTGGACAATTTGTGCTGCGGCCTCACCTACTAGGTCAAGCTCCAATCCATATTTTTCTGCCACCGACTTAATCATGTTGAGCTGTCGGTTTGAGTTAATGAGCTGAAATGTTTCGTTGATCAGCTCAGACTCTGAAATTTCAATTTGCGGTGCTGGCTTCAACCAATTAGGGAGTTCAATTTTCGATTGTGATTGCGGAAGACCACCTAAATACCTTTGCACGACGTCTTGCTGAAACCATGCTGACCAAGAACGGCCTTCAGCTTGGGCAAGCATTGGCCCAAGAAGAATTAATAAAATAGAAAAGAAAATTGTTGGCTTCATTGTTCCTCAGTGTTGTGGACAATAGAATTGCAGATCCTGGGCCATATTAATCATGAGTTTGTTTGTCGGCTTAAGCTATAATAGCTAATGGCTCATGCTGGACCGAAGACGCCATTTATTGCACACGAGTGTCTAAATTTTTTACGGGCTACAAATAGATATTGGTTTAATATATGAAGGCAATTTTCGTCCGAGGTTGACTTCATTTTTGAGAGGTAACCCTGGGCAAAAGTGATTTCCTTATATCGAAATGACCAGTTCAAAGAATTCTCAAGCGCTAACGAAATAAGTCAGCATTAAACTTCTTTAACGACAGACTCTAAAGGTAAACGAAATCGCGGTCCCCAAGTTCCATCCGGAGCTGCTTCGCCACAGCCGACGACCATGACGACACGTTCGCTCCATGACATTTTTAAAAGACGTTTGACCCGCCATTCGTCAAAACCTTCCATCATGCAAGTTTGGAAACCCTGCGCTGTTAGGGCAAGGACGAAATTTTCAGCAGCAAGAGCTGCGGATTTAATAGCGACTTCCTGGAGATCGCGTCGGGTGAATGGGCTTCGAGATATTGGACGAAAAAATCCCGCAATAGTCGCCATCAACCATTTCAAAGGAGCCAAGCTGTTGAAAATTCCCCAGCGATACATCAGCGGTATTAATTTTTTATAATAAAGCACAACGGGTTTTGGAGCTTTGATCTTTTCGACGTACTCGATCAAGGGAGCCTGCGATCTTCTCCATAATCCAGGATCCGCTGAAATAACGATGAGCTCTTTGGCCGTGCGAGCTGCCGATTGAGAAAAACAGTGCTCGATCAAATTTTTTTTATTTTCTGAGGTTCTGACCCAGGACCTCGGAAAATGATCCTGACATTAAATTTTAAGTCGATCAACTCATTTTGCCACTCTAGGAATTCGAGAGAGAACTTGACTGGGTCCTGCTTCTAAACATAATTTAATTGTAACTCGGGAGATTCATGAAATCGACATCAGGTGCAATCAGTCCAGTTATCATCGCATCCCTCATGGTGTTGTTAGCGATTGCTACGATAACATTGATGATGCAACCAACTGTAAATCGGTATTCGTTTAATATTCACAATTCAATGAAGCTGATCAAATCGAATTTGGAAATCAACATCGATGATGCGCAGGGGTGGGCTTTTACTGTTGCAGATACAACAAATGCGTCCATGGGCTGTTTACGAGATCACACGGATTGTTTTTCCCTTACAGGAATTAAATCGCCAGTAGTCACAGTGCGCGACACTGTTGATAATGTTTATTTGGGTGATCTCACAACTGCGGCCCAAGGAGTGACCTTAGCCGGTAAAAGTTGCAGCAATTTCAGTGCAACCAATGGAAACTCAAGTTGTCCCGTAAAGGTCGTCGTCACGTGGACTCCCATTTGTGCGAGCAGTCCTTGTATAGATCCATCTTATTTGGTTGAAGTCAGTTTTGATTATTCGACTTCAAAAAATATGGGACCGAAAATTGATTTATCAAAGTACAACTTTGTGCTTCAGAAATAAAGTTTAAGGCCATGTGATGACTTGGACGGCTGTGCCCGTAAGTCTATTCGTTGTTGTACCATCGCCCAACTGGCCGCGATCATTCTGTCCCCAACAATATACTCTTTGAGAAGCAATCGCGCAATTGTGGTAACCTTCATCGGAAGCGCCACCTTGAAAACTGGTGATATTCGGTGGAAGACCAGTCAGCTCAATGGGGTCCCAAATGTTTCCCCAAAACGGAGCAGCCCATGCTCCGTTCGGATCTCCCATGGGATTTCCGACATTATTTCTTCCCCAGGCCCAAAGACGTCCTCCTTTAAGGCCGAAGAAACCAGTCGAATGGTGACCAAGAGATTCAACTCCATGAATTGTGGTTACCAATTGAGGTTCTTGAGTTGCGGCTGGAAGAGATCTCGCTAATTTTCCGTAATCATAATGTCCCCAACAGGCCAAATCACCGTTGTTAAATAAAGCACAGAAGGAGCCAAATGAAGATCTGATTTGTTTTACATTGGAATCAAGGATGGGGTAGTCCGTGGGTTCTGGTTTGGGGTTACACATTCCTGAATCGTAAGGAGACGGGCCACCACCCGGAGGAAGAAAAAAACCATACATGAACATTGGGTCTGATACTGCTGGAAGAGCTGTCCCCGCGAATACCCAAGGATAGCAAACTTTATGTCCTTTAGCGCCGATGGGATCATATGCTAAGTTTGGAAAGCCAGGCGAAGACATATCTAAACTCCCACCACGGCTTTCGTTAAGACCCCAGCATTGGACTCCGCCATTGACGACAGCACAAGTAACGCGGTTAGTGGCAACAATGTCAGTTACAGGTCCCAGATCTGGGCCGTTAGCTCCACGACTCAGCCCTAACACGGGGTAGGCCGGTCCATTCGGGCCACTCCAGGTGTTATAGTCCACTGGGAAATCAGGAGTAGCCGGAACTGCATAGCCCAAATTGGCGTAAGTATTTCCGCCCCAGCAGTGGGCCGCATTGTTGCTGGTGATGGCACAACTGTGACCGATACCTACGGAAACTTTGATGACATTCATTAAGGGAGTCCAGCTGATGCCGTTGATAACTTGCGGAGTAGCGCCATGATTTTGTCCCCAACAATAAACATTTCCTGCGGCGATAGCACAAACAGTGAACATACCAACTTCAACTTGAGTGACCGGCCTCGGTAAGCCCGTAACTTTCAATGGAACAGAAGAATCTCCGGTTGCTGCGGGACCCAGAGCTCCAAAATCGTTCGCACCCCAGCAATAAACATCACCTTCTGCTATAGCGCAGGTAAAATATTTACCAACGGCAACTGCAGTGGCTACAGGAGTATCCAGTGGTTTGCGCACCATGCTTGACACAGATGAAGCAACAAATCTTGCGCCGAAACCACCACCAAAAGATGAGCCACGATTAAAGGCGACTTCGATTTGAATTGTTCGAGGGTTCACGCAAGTGGTTTTACAAACCGGTTGCCAAGTTAAACTGACGTGAAGAGGGCAACTAGCAAGGCCCAAGTTATAACCAGTACAAACTGTTCCATCCAATTTAACGCCTTTATCGGCATCGGTATCAATAACAATTTCGTTGTTGGCATTAAGAACAACGGCGACAGGTTGTGGAGTTTGACTGCATTCGGTTCCATCTTTTATGCAAGCAAATGTTGTCGCATTTCTTGGATCATCCATAGTTTTTTTCCAAGACTCCTCGTCTTGAAGGTAATAGGCATAGTTTTGTTGAAGAACATCGATGGCTAATTTGGAATCCGTAATGACTTGCTGTTCGCGCTTTTGGTAAGTCACTGACATCAAGGCTAAGGTCGCAATGGTCATGATGCCGAACATGAGTATTAAATCGACAAAACCCTTTTGATTACTGACAACGTGTACTGGTTTCATACCTAATTCATCGGCAGGACTTTGGTCGAACATTAAGACTTTTTGACAGTTGTCTTAAATAAATACAAATTTCTACAAATTATTAAATTGAGACAACACTTCATTCGCTTTAAGCGATCTCTTCCAAATCTTGACTTGGTCAATGATTCCAGGAAAAAAGGAAAGTGTCCCGCCTTGATTCTCGGCTCCGATAAGCACAGGTTCATTAGACCAATAGTTAGAGCCGGTGTAGGCCAAGGGGCCAGCGGCAATGGCGCCATTAATATAGAGGTTCATGCTGGATAAATCCCAGGTGCCAACGACGTAGTACCAGGTTCCTGGCGCAATGGCCAAAGGCGCACTCACGCAGCGACTTCCCGAATTTTCAGCGACACAAAAAGAAAATCCAGTGGCGTCGGCTCGCAAATTATAACTGCTGTTCGTGCCCGAATTTCTTTTGCTGATGATGCCGTTGAAAGTTGTTAGAGCAACATCGGCGTTGACCCAAGCTGCAACTGTTATGGGTCCTCCGGGACGAAGTGATGTTGAATCAAGAATGCTAATGTATTTGCCATTTTCAAAGCGCAATCCCTGACCAATTCTTCCGGCCACATAAGAAGGGAAAGGAGCTCCAGCAGTGCCTGTTAAGACGCCGTTATTTTTTAATCCTGAGTTATCTTGTAAAGCCGCGCCGATGGCAACGGAAGAGCCTAAAGTTCCATTGAGTTTCAGGAATAAAACCAGATCGCGATCAAAGGGTTCAGCGTAACGGACCACTTTGCGTGTGATCAATGGAGCTTGAATTGTTTTTCGATTGAGGGGGGATTCTCGCAGCTCGATGGTGATTTCGACTTGATTGTTCACGCAGGTGATACAAAGCGGACGCCAACTGAGTTCTACTCGTAAAGGGCAAGCATCATTTCCCGCCAGAGAAAACGTGTTGCATGTAGTGCTTAAATTCATTCCTGCTGTAGCCGTTGGAAAATCAATGAAGGTATTACCTGCTTCGTCCAGCAAAGAAAATTTTCCCCCATCAGTCATCGCACAAGCGCCTGCTGTTGGGACAGATGGAAATTTTCCGGGATCTTTTAAACAGTCGAGCTGGGTATTCGCCGCATGATCAATCGTTTTTTGCCAAGCAATATCATTGTTGATCAGGTTTATGGCCGAGATAATGATTTCTTGTTTACGTTCCGAGTAATCTAAGTTTCTCTGTGATTTTAAATAACCTTCCAGAACTTGGCTGAATCCAAAAAGAAAAATCGTAATCAGTCCCAGTGAAACAAGGACTTCAACTAAAGTAAAACCTTTGGATGAATAATTGGGGCTCAAAGAGGGACTCCTGTTCGGCTTCCTCTTTATCGGAATGTCGAAATATATTATTAAAAATACATTTTCGTATCAAATTGATTCGTTCACTGTAGGGATTAAGCTTGTCGTGGTTTATCGTGACAAAATCTCAACATCTTTAATCTATGTTTGACCTTGACTAGCAATGCGAACATTATTCTAGGAAATGACAATCCCTAAAATATATACGCCAGGACAAAAAGTTGATCTTAAAATTCTGCGCGAAACCGATTTAGGTTTTGTTGCCAGTATCAATGGGGTCGACGAAGGCTTACTTTATCACGATGAAATTTTCGAGCATTTAGAGCCCGGACAGGAAGTTCCTGGGTATATAAAAAAAGTTCGTGAAGATCAGCAAATCGATTTGCTACTCCAAGCGTTTGGGAATTTGGGTGCCGAAGAAATGGGCGAGCGCATCCTAGCTGCACTGAAAGAAAATCAAGGATTTTTACCGATCACGGCAAAAACTTCAGCCGAAAAAATTTATGAACTTTTTGGGATGAGTAAGAAGAAATACAAAATTGCTTTGGGTGGCTTGTATAAAAAACGGCTCATTTCAGTTGATGACGACGGCATTCGCTTAGTTTGAAACTTCGTTACGGAGAAAATGTTTTCAATCCCCCGGTGCCGTCCAACTTCACTGAGTACCAATCGTAGCGACTGACATCGTCCTGATTCGCGCGATAGAGCACTCGGGAATTATTCGGTAAAATTTTAAATGAATCGACTTTTTTTCCGGAAGCTAAGCTTGAATTCAGAGTCGCGCGTGAAAGCCCTGTTGGGTTTACTGAAAATAGCTCAACAATCCCCGAAGTATTTTGATCACCCATGTAAATCACTTTTGTGGAATCGCTGGTGATCGCGAATTGAGTGATCTGACCTCCACTGACGGGAGTGAGATTTAATTTAACACGACCGGTTCCAATAAGGCTAACAGCGTACAGTTCTTGAGTGGCCGCGCTGTCTTGATGTCCCAAATAAATAACGTTAGCTCCATCCGGAGTGAACGAGGCTTGATCGATGCGACCGCCACTCACCAAAGTGTTGTTCAATTTGTAGCGATTGGTGCCATCCGTGCTCACTGTATAAAGTTCAGCAGAACCTACATTTTGCGCTTCACCGAGGTACAATATTTTCGACGAGTTCGGTGAGAAGTCATAACTTGTCACGGCACCGCCGGAAATTAAATTTTGATTCACTTGGGTGCGACTCGACCCATTGATGCCAACGACATACAGATCAAAATTTGAAGAGGCATTGTCATTGTGAACGTAAGCCACCTTGCTTGAATCCAAAGATATTTTGAAAGACTTCACGATGCGATTGCTGATGGTTCGACTTAACTGAGTGGAGCTTCCTCCGCCGATGGGGACAACATACAGAACCGCATCTCCTCCTGAGCCTTTAACAGCATAGACCACCTTGCTGTTGTCAGGCGTGATTGCGAAGAGATCAACATCTTGTCCCGCGCTTAAATTGGCATTCAATTTAACTTGTGATGTTCCTGCGGAATCAATGGAATAAAGTTCCATTGTGCCCAATGTTCCCAGATCCGAAAGAAAAACAATTTTATTTCCATCGGAAGTTGCCTCGAAATCCGCAATGGTTTTTCCACCCGACAGGGCCGAACCTAAACTGATTAAGCTACTGCCATTCGCGTTTACGGCGTACATTTCGTAAGCTCCGTTCAAGCTGGCCTGATCTGCTAGAAAAATAATTTTTGTGCCGGTGCCGACGGCGCGGAATTTTTGCACTTTGCGAGTTGCCGCCCAACCGGATGCGTTCAGTCGAGTAAGTCCCGTGCCATTAAAGTTGACTGAAAAAAGATCTAAGCCACTGACACGCTGATTGTTACCACTGAAAATGATTAAGGATTGATCGCCGGTTAAGTGAAAGCCGCCCACTTGGGGAGTGTCGGTAGCTGCTCGCGAAAGTATGGCTCCGGCTGAAGACAGTGGCCCACCAACGCTTAAGGGATTTGCTGTCCCACCGGAAAGACTACTGGCGTAAACAAGTTTTGTTGAGTCGCTGGAGGACACCAGCAAAGATCCCATGTTGGGATCATCTTCCAGTGTTAAAGTGTAGACAGATGTCGCGCCCAGTGTGGCTCCCGAAACCGAACCTAAAGTAAGAATGACCGTTTCGCCACTGTCAGAAGTGGTATCCCGTGTGGGGCTCAGGCTCACGGTTTGAGAACTGCTTCCCGCAGGAATACTGATGGCCGTTGTTGGTAAAGTGTAATCTTGATTGATGGTCGCTGTTCCCGAAGTCGTGATTGTGGCTGTCACAGTTCTATTCGTGATGTGAGACAGCACAACGTTGACGGTCGCGGTTCCCGCTGTTTCTAATACGCTGTCAGTGGATTTAGAAAAACTCAAAGTCGGAGCTGTATCATTGTCATTGATCGTTAGTGTGGAAGCGGAGGCAGGCACTGTGGCTCGATTCCCTGAAGAAAAAATAACATTGGCGATGCGCGAGCCCTGATCAATAACATCGTCAATGGTCGCTACGGAAAAATTCACCGTCGTTGAACCTGCGGTAATAGTTGCCGTTGCAGTTGCCGATGTAAAATCTTGGCCAGCTGTCGCGGTATTGTTTTGGGTCTGCCAAGTGAAACTGACATTGTAATTACAAGACTGCGAAAGTGTTGCCGTGAAAGTGCCCGCTGTTCCTTCGGTGACAGTGACATTGTTCACGGTGATCGAAGGATTGTCGTTATCCCAAAGCGGCATGCTGTAAGTGCTGGTGCCTAAGGTTCCGCCGCTGGGTGAAGAAATATCCAATGAAAAGTTTTTATTCGCCTCACAAACCGTTGCATTATTGCTTGTAGCTACCGTCACAGTCTTCGAAGTTTCACCCGGGGCAAAGGTCACACTTCCCGAAACTGATGTGTAATCCGTGCCAGCAGTTGCGCTGCCATTGGACGTGGAGTAGTTCACATCAACATTAAAAACGCTGGCACGATTTAAGGTGATAAGAAAATTAGCGCTCTGACTCTCAAGAACCGAAGCCGATCCCGTCACCGAGATCTGCGGCAAAGAGTCATTTTCGGTGATTGTCACAGTATTTGTCGGATTCGTCCCCGCTGTTGCATTGGTCAAACTTGCAAATGATAAAATTAAAGTTTCATTTCCCTCGTAAAGATTATCATCGGTGACTTGCACGGCGAAGCTTCCCGAAGTTGTTCCCGCAGGAATACTGATTGTCGTTTGAGAGTAAGTATAATCAGTTCCGTCGGTTGCGGTGCCCGCAAATCCTACGGTGGCAGATATCGCTCGGGCCGAAGCACTATTCAATTGCCAACTGATAGAAGCCGTTCCCACTCCTTCAGAAATACTTTGGCTAGCGACCGTCCACGATAAAGTGGGTGGGGGAGTTGTGTCGACAACAGTTAGTGTTCCGACGACACTGGGCTCATCAACCAAGCTGACGGATAAAGTTAAATCTGGTCCATTCTGAAGATCATCCAAAGTTGTTACGGGGACACTCACTGTTGTGTTGCCAGAAAGCAAAGTTACATTTGCGCTCGTAAATCCCGTATAGTTGACTCCGTCAACGGCTGTTCCTGCAGTGGTCTTTACGCTGATTGTGCGATTGAAGGGGCAACTGACCGCAGAAGTCAGAGTTAAATTTCCAACACTGCCTTCGTTCACCGAATTATTATTTAAGGTATAATTCATAGGGCTGCCTTCAGTGATGGAAGACACGAAGGAAACAGAGCCTTGGGTCGATGCCGATGAAGTTGAAGTGAGTTGAGTCAAAAAAGTTTTAGGACTTTCACACAAAGCATTTGTATTCAATGAAGTTGTTAAACTTTGAGTGGTTGTACCAGCCGTAAATTTAATTACGCCCGAGCTTCCGGTGTAGTCGGAAGCCAAGGCGGTGCCTGGAGACATGGTGTAGTTGAAACTGAGATCTACATCAGCGGCTCGATCCAAAGTTAAATTTAAAACCGAAGTGCTGCCTTCACTCGCGGCGCTAGAGCTTCCACTCAGTGTAGGAAATGGATCTTGATTCTTAACTAAAAATTCGATAGAGCTCGTCGACACTTCCGAACCCGAAATTGTAACGGCTAAGATTCGGTTTCGCGATTGGTAAATGCCATCAGCCAAAGTTAAAAATGAAATCTCCGCAGCTAAATTTCCTTTAGGGATCACGACACTGCTTGGAGCTCCGCTAAGATCAGTGCCTTCTAGAAAATTTCCCGAATACTGCAAAGTGATTTTAATGTCTTGGTCTTGCGCCTTTGCGAGAGTAATCTGAAATTGAACTGATTGGCCTTCATTAAGCTGTTCCGCCGTTGACGAGAGTTTCACCTGAACTTTTGTATCTTCAAAACCATACTCGCTTTGGCAGCCCAAAAGTAGGAGCTGGCTAAGAAACAAGATTAAAATGAATGAAGATTTCTCATATAGTTTCACGCAGTTAGTTATATCGGCGTTTAGACGGTCTAGCTTGAATAAGAGATGCATCTCAGAACGAGACAGATCATTAAACTTTTTTTGATAAACAGCCGAAAGGTCTGCTGGAGTAGGACGTTTATGAGGTTGCGGTACTTAAACACCAAAATGAATTCTATTGGGCTTACCATAAGCTTGGTTTTTATTTTGTCAGGTTGTTTAGCTAAAGAGAGCATCGATGCCGTAGCGCCTTCAGATACCACCACAGCGGATCTTGGATTTAGCGGAGTTACAAGCGTTGAAAATGTGAGCGGCACCGTCATCAAAGTCAGTTGGAATTCAGCAACGAATGCGCAAACAACAAAATACAAAATTTATGAAGTGTTAGGCGATGGAACTTTAGTGGCGGTTGGTCAAGTGAGCGCGCCTGGAACATCTTTTTACCATTCGGGATTAACGGCAAACACTTTTCACACTTATCGTGTTAAGGCCGTTGATGCCAATAACAGTATGGACACAAACATTGTAAACAAAACAGCGTTTACATATGCAGGTGCAACATCTGCTACTGCAACAGGGGCAACAACAGCTACTGTTAACTTCACAGCTGTTGGTGCGAGCCATAGTAATGCAAGAATTTATGCCACAGCTCGAGGAACCACGACACTTGTCGCAACAGCTTTGAATACCGCAACTTCGGCTAGCATTACGGGACTTAATCCAGGAACGACTTATATTTTTACTGTTAAGGCTGTGGACTTTTCCAGCGTGGAAGATGGCAATGCGGTTACGGCTTCAGCGCAGACGACTCCAACGTGGACAAGTAAATATCAAGGTCCGATGCTGGTGAAGGCTTTTGGTGACTCGCCGAATGCCCCTACGGGAACTCCGCAAACACGCCAGGTTAGCATCACATGGTTGCCTTTTGTTTCTTCATCATCAAGCACTTCGTACTCATTGGTTCGAACCGCTAAAGGTGAAGCCATAGACACAACCACCACAACGGTCTGCACCAGTGCAATTACAACTAGCTGTCAGGTCTGCTCTGCGACAGGGTCGGATGCGAAGACTTGCACTGACACCAATGTGGCTGCGCCGCCTGCAGCTTACGATTATGTTGTGACTCTAAACCCAAATTCTTGGCCCGAAGAAATTCCAAGCACGGGAAGTGATAGCGCTTACCGCATTACAGTGCAAATTCCGCCTGACAATATGGTTCTTGTTCATCGTGACAGTGCTAACTATGAACTTTGCCAAAGTATGAACCGAACTAGTGATCCTTTAAATCATCAAAGATGCGCCATCAACGGAGCTTCAATGATTGGAGCCACTCCATACAATATTGGACCAGGCAGGCCACCTCTGAATCTTTCCACAGCCTATTATGATTTTGGTTACAATATTTTCTTCGATCGTTGGGAAGCGGGTTGTAATTGGACTCCCCAAGCTCAAGGCGGAATGTGCGGGGCTGGAGCTACTGCAGGTAACTGTTATGATTCCACTACACCAGCAAACACAATTGGGTCTGATGGAAATGTGTTTTACCGCACAGACAATGGAATTTGTTGGGTTAAACAAAGTGGAGCCTGGTTGCAGGCTAATACCTCGACAATAACTTCAGTTAACCGCGCTTTAATGTACACGAACAATCCCTCTACCACTTACCGTAAACCTGTCTTAGCAGGTCTCGACCAGAATCGAGCATGGGATACATGCCAATTAGCAGAAGACCTAAATTATGGTAAAAAACGCTTACCTCGCCAGCGCGAATGGAAAGCCGCAGCTGCTTGGGCTTATTTCCCGGGGGAACCCGGGGCATTATCTGATAGTGATATTGTGCTTATCGAGAATGGCAGTTCAGGAGCGACTACTCACACTACACTGGCCTATTGTAATTCCACTAGTCATGCTGGAATGTCTGCGGGAGCCTTTAACACCACTGAATTAGGTGGCGATGTGGGCGATGCTGTTAGATCTTTTGTTTTAGGTAGCAATGGAACGAAAAATTGCGTTTCCCGTTATGGTATTCAGGATATGCCAGGCAATGTCCATGAAATGACGACAGATGCCTACACGCGTGCCGCCGCCGCGGCCACAGGTGTTGGAATACAAAGCCCATTAGATTCGGGAAATGGTTATGCTGCAGGATTTGATATGAATGGATTTAATTTTGATGGTGTAATGGCGCCAGCTGGCTTAGATCAAACAGTTTGTGTCTATCATTCTGGTCTTGGTGCCGTAACAGATCCCCCTGGTGCAGGTATCAGTACCGTAGGGGCAGTTGCGTACAGCACTGCATCTACCTGTTATTATAAAAGAGATGCAACAACTTGGGTCAATTTTGCTTCAGCTACTGCGGCAGAAAAGGTTGCTATGCATGGAATTTCGCTCTGGACAATTTCATCTGCTACTGTTGGCGGAACTACCCAAGCTACAGGGTACGGGGCGGTCTATTTTAATTGGGCATTGGGTATGCCCTTACTCACCTCTAATAATTCTAACGCCGTATATATCCCTAACATAAATACCAAATTCCATAATGATCAAATCGTGCCTATATTTCCTACAATACTTTTTAATCGGATTTCGATGTTAGGCGGTTCTTGGGGCACGGGCAATCCGGCTGGGCGCTGGTATTCCTACTGGGCGTTCCAGGCAACTTCGACCGGTGCAAGTGCTGGATTTCGTTGTGTCTTGCCGGCTGAATGATTTCTAGGAGGAAGTCGTATGAATGTTTTGAATAAAAAAGATATGAAACAAACTATTATTTGTTTATATTATTTTATTCTTTTTTCATTTTCTCTTTCTTTAGGCGGTTGTCTTTCTCAGGAAAGCAGTACTCCTTCCGGAGGTGCAGTTTCTACGACGGCTGATTTAGGATTTTCAGGAATTACCTCCGCCGAAAATCAAAACGGTTCTACGGTGAAAATATCTTGGACTGCAGCCACGAATTCTAGTGTGACGGGATACCGTATTTATGAAGTGTTGCCGGATAGCAGTCTTGTAGCTGTTGGGCAAACAACTTCGGCGGTGACGTTTTATTATCATCTCGGTTTGGCAGCAAACACGTCTCATACTTACCGAGTGCGGGCTATCAATGCAAGTAATCAAACAGATACCAATACCGTTGAAAAAACAGCTTACACTTATTCAGGAATTACTTCTGCCACCGCAACGGGGACAACGACGGCAACTGTCAGTTTTCCGGCTACGGGTTCAAACAAAAGTGGTGTGCGTGTCTATGCAACGGCTCGGGGAACAACAAGTCTTGTGGCCACAGGCTTAAACACTTCCACTTCAGCAAATATCACAGGATTGAAAGCGGGCACGACTTATACTTTTTCAGTGAAGTCCTATGATTTTTCTAATGCCGAGGACACGAATATTACAGAAGCTTCGGTTCAAACAACGCCCACTTGGATCGGGCGTTATCAAGGGCCAATTTTAGTTAAGGCTTATGGTGATGCGCCGGGAGCTCCTTCAGGCACTCCCCAAACAAAACAAGTGAGCGTCACTTGGGCGCCATTCACTTCGGCCGTTGGCACAACTGCTTACACTCTTGTGCGAGTTTTAAGAGGGAATTCGATTGATCTGACAACGACGACCTCCTGTACGAGCGCGACCGATACCAGCTGTCGTGTCTGTACGGCAACCGGGTCTACCGCTCAAACTTGTATTGATACTAATGTCGGTGCTCCACCCAAAGTTTACGATTACATGGTTACGTTAAATACTAATTCTTGGCCTGAAGAAGCGCCAGCGAGCAACAATGAATATCGCATCACCGTGCCTATTCCTCCAGATAATATGGTCCTCGTGCATCGCGATAGTGCGAATTATGAAGCCTGCACTGTAATGGGGCGAACACCTGATCCTTTGAATCATCAAAGGTGCGCGATCAGTGGAGCTTCAATGATTGCAGCGACTCCCTACAATACTGGACCCAATAAGCCACCGCTGAATTTGCCAACAGGATATTATGATTTCGGTTACAATGTTTTCTTTGATCGCTGGGAAGCTGGCTGCAATTGGACTCCGCAAGCCAGTGGAGGAATGTGCGGCGCGGGTGCCACTGCAGGAAATTGTTTTGGTACAGGCACTCCAGCAAATACGATCGGTGTTGATGGCAATATTTTTTACAGTACTGATGCAAGCAATTGTTCCATTAAAGTAGCAGGAGCTTGGGTAATAACTAATGCAAGCACATTATCTTCAGCTTCTCGAGCTGCTACATACACAATACAGCCTTCAACAAGCTATCGCCGACCTCCGTTAGTGGCAATGACACAACCACGAGCTTGGGAAACCTGCCAGGCTATTGAAGATGCGAATTATGGAAAAAAACGATTACCACGTAATCGCGAATGGAGAGCGGCGGCCGCATGGCAAACTTTAACCGGTGAGCCCGAAGCCATAACTGAAGGAGCTGCTGTCACTTTAGAAAATGGTAATTCAGGCGCCACTACTCATACGACTTTGGGCTACTGCAATACCAGTAACCATGTAAGTATAGCAGCTGCTGCATTTAATACCACGGAACTTGCTGGAGATACTGGGGACGCGGTGAGATCTTTCGTTATTGGTAGTAGTGGGACTCGCAATTGCGTTTCGCGATACGGGGTTCAAGACATGGTTGGGAACGTTTTGGAGTGGACTTCTGACAATTTGATGTTGGTCGATTATGCAAACCGCATTTATAATGGAATCCAAAGTTTGAGTGATAATGGAAACGGTTATTCCGCAGGCTTCGATATGAATGGTTTTAACTTTGATAATACGCTTGGACCAAATGGTATGGATTCAGTTAATACCTGTAATGCCAATACAGGTTTTGCTGCAACGACTGATCCCCCTGGTGCCGGTGGCGGTATCGGGACTGTAGCAAAGAGCACCACTAATGTTTGTTATAGCCGGAGAGACGCTTCAACCTGGGTAACTGGTGCGTCAGCTACCGCAGCCGAATTAACTACGATGCATGCCTTATCCAGCTGGATGTACCAGATTGCAACCTTGGGCGGAACGACTGCTGCTACTGGGTGGGGGGCTGCCTATTTTAATTACGCTATGGGATTACCAATGATGTCCTCGGACAATTCGAACAGTCCAACAGTTAGTACATTAAGTACTAAATTACATGGAGACTATATTTTCGTAAACTTTCATCAGTCAATTAGCGTTCGATATCTTGCAAGCGGTGGCAACTGGGGTAGTGGAACAACAGCTGGGCGTTGGTATTCCTGGTGGATTAGTTCATCAACCTCAACTAGCTCTTCGACTGGTATTCGCTGTGTTTTGCCTGCAGAATAGCTATAGGTAAGAGCTCAAGTCTTTTACGGGCCTAAAGCCTGATATCCCCAATAATAAATTTCAAAAAATGAATTGGATTAACAAGGTCCAGTTGATTATTCAGCTGGTCCTTCCGAATACTTCCTAAGAGGAAGTCCTCAGGAGTTACGTGAACTTAATTTCGAAGATACTCTTTTTTTGTTTAGTTCTGCTTGTTGAAGTATCACAAGTCAGTGCTGCTCCACGCGCAAAATCTTCGGCGAAATCGGATCAAGAAAACGAAATCAATCGTGCCGAAATTGTCGAGTATCGATCCAAGTTGGAAGAAGTCATTGCTGAAAAATATCGTCGCCGCATTTCTACTCGTATTGAAGATGATGCTTTCAATGTCGGAACACAAGTTGTTATTGAACTTGTTAAAGATGAGAAAAATAATCCCGTTGCAAAACAAGAAGAATCCAGTTTGCCTTCGGATATCACTTTGGGGATCCTGGAAAACTACACGCTTCCAGAATCTACTTTGACTCCTGCTGCGCGACCTCAGCTAAGAATTAAAAAAGTTGAGATCTTAGTGGGCTTGCACCCGAAATTAGGTAAAGACTACAAAGCAAAATTCAGTACTTGGTTAAAAGCTAGCATTAAAGCTGAATTTCAAAATTTAGGTTCGGCGACCATCACTGATCTTGTTGAAAAACCGAAGGTCATCGAGAAAAAAGAACCCGAGCAAGCGCGCCCACTGAACTGGGAAGAAAAATTTGGCTACTTCCAAAATTTAATTGGCTTTATCGTGCTGGCTTTCTTCTTGGTGTTTGGAATGATTATCGCGAAGCGAATGCCTTCGAAGGACACTCAAGAACAACTTTCTGTGGCTCTTAGAATCCAAGAAATGAAAAATTCGCAATTGCAATTGGGTAGTCAAAAACCGGCCGCTGCATTGGGTGCGCCTGGTGAAAAGAATAAAAATGAACTTCAGCTCAGTGCGAATTTGCTCTTTGATAATTATCGCGATCATCAACGAAAAGTGGCTTTCATTGCTTTGTCTTCTCCTGAAAAAATAGATCAGGCTTTGGATCTTTGGTTTGATGAGAGCGAAGAGGGCCGTAAAAAAATCGCCAGTCTCGTGGACAGTGTGCTGACCCAGTACGGGATCAATCAGTTGAACGAAGGAGTGAATCCCGCCGAGATGGAATGGCACATGCCCGAAAAAATTCGTAACGACAAAGATCTGCCCGGAGTTTTCAGAGCCTTTGCGACTTTGTCCCTTGTCGACAAAACCAGTATTCTCGAAAAAACTTATTGGGATTTATTGTCTTTGAAAACTCTCAGCGACAAACTGATGCGCCCAAGATTTTCAAGCATTTCTCAATTGCCGGCGGCAAAAATTCAGAAAATTTTAAGCGGTCAGGACGCGAAAGTAAAATCTTTGACTCTCTTGCATTTACCTTTAGAAAAACTAAATCAGGTTATGAGTGAGATGACTTTTGATGAAAAGAAAACGACGGTGATCCAAGCCTTTTCTTTGACTCGCGTCCGTGAAAAAGAATTGGAACTCCTTGATGAATCTTTGCGTTTCAATGTTAAGAAAGATGAATCCACTCAAGAAGGCACCATTGAGGTTCAATCCCTAATTCCAAATATGTTGATGTCACTGAAACCAACGGAAGAGTTGACTCTTCTGAAGGACATCGTTTCCAAGCTGCCCGATCAGGGCGAGTATTTAAAACAGAATTATCCCAGCTTGGCCTTTGTGATGGATTGGCCGGAAGATAAGTTCAAATTGCTCGCGGGAAATGCGACGACTCAAGAGGCCCTAGCCCTAATCCAAATGATGCCTGACATTTCAACGAAGGTTCTTGCGGCTTTGCCTTCACGAACCAAAATGATTGTTCAAGATGAAATTGGGAAAAGACAAATTGATTCTGCCGAATTGGATCAGCACTTGGAAGGATTGAAATATCGACTATTTAAATTAGTTAATGACGGACAAATTTCACTGGTCCAGATCTTTAAATCCAGCGCGAATGCATCGCCCGGGAAGGCAGCCTAATTATGAATATATCAGTCATCTCTGGAATTATTGTTGGCATCATTGTCGTTATCGGTGGGGTTTTTACTTCCACAGAAAACTGGAGAATATTTTTTGATGTTCATGCCTTGTTGGTTGTGGTTGGTGGAACCTTAGCAGCAACCTTAATCAGCTTTCCGATTCCTCAACTTTTAAAAGTTACAAAAATTTTATGGAGCAAAATCATCGGGAACCACTCGGCTCCGCACATTACCGTCATTTCTGAAATTGTGAAATTGGCAGCAGGTCATCGTGAATCTCCTGAATTTTTACAGTCCAATGTGGGAACAATCTCGAATCCCTTTTTAAAAGAAGCCGTCCAGCTGGAACTAGAGGGTGGAATTCCCTTTCATAAAATCGATAGCATTCTTAAAAAACGCGCCGAAGTGCATTTTGTCAGATACCAAGATGAAGCTCATATTTTTAAAACCATCGCACGGTTTCCACCGGCATTTGGTTTGTTGGGCGCAGTTTTAGGGATGATCGCTCTGATGAGTGGTTTGGGTTCGCCCGATTCATTCAAAACCATCGGTCCCGCTATGGCTATGGCTATGGTGGCAACCATGTACGGAATCGCGATCGCTAATTTTATATTTGTTCCTCTCGGTGAAAATTTATCGAAGCTCAGTAAAGAAGATCATTTGATGAGAAATATCGTCATCGATGCCATCAAATTACTGCGAGAAAAAGAACATCCTTTAGTGGTGGAAGAGTATTTGAAAAGTTATCTGCTGACGGGTGAGCGCGAAAAATTAACGGATAAAAAAGAGGCCTCCTAAGTATGGCAGCTCCCGTTTTTAAACTTCCTGAACGAAAAGCACCTTGGTCGACCCCGGAACAAAAGCCCGAGGTCAAAGCAGAACAGTCTTACATCGTCGACGAAATGCTTCTGCAAAATTTGGGGGCCCATCAAGCCACTGATGACGGGGAGAGCATTTGGTTACTTTCGTATTCGGATCTGATGACTTTGCTTTTTGCTTTTTTCGTCATGTTGATGAGCTTTTCACGAATTGATGTCGAAGCTTTTGAAAAAACTCGCAAAGAAACCACGGAGCTTTTTGGCGGTGAATACCAAAAGCCCCACAAAGAAATGCTCACTCAACTGAAAAAAGAAGTTACCGTCGAAGGACTTAATGACAAAGCCGTCTTTGATGAATTGGAAAAAGGGGTTGCTCTGACTTTTCGTGGATCTGCCTTTTTTGATGCGGGCTCTGCTTTGATTAAGCCCGAAGCTTTGCAACTTTTAAAGAAAGTCATTCCCGTTGTTAAAAAGCAGCAGCGGAAGTACAGCGTGGTGGTTGAAGGTCATACGGATGACAATCCCATTCGCACGGATCACTTTCCCAGCAACTGGGAACTCTCAAGTCAGCGAGCTTCAGCGGTCCTACGACTTTTCGAAGAATCTGGTTTTGATCGCAGCTCTTTAAGATCGATTGGTTTTGCTGACACCTTACCCATCGTCCCGAACCGCGATCCCGAAGGTAAAATTATCGTCGAGAATCAAAATCAAAATCGACGGGTCGTCATTAAACTGATTCGTTCGAATCAACTTAAAAACTAAAATTTTTTTATTCGCCTAAAACTTCAATCGGCTGAGAATTGTCGATGGCTTTTTCCAAAGCCTGTTCGGAAAAAGGCTGAATGCTGAAAGCCGATTTGTATTCAAACATTTGGCTGGTGAAACTCCAGGAATACTGTCCTGGCTGCACTTCGTCGCTCTCGATGCTAACGACACTGGATTCATTGCGTTTCCATTTGAAGCTTTTGAATTCGTGATTATCGCGGTACAGGGTCATTTGGCATTGATCCGGGCAAACAACTTTTGCTCCGATGAAAATGGGCTGGGCGTTCTTTAACAAAAATACCGTACCTTCTGAGGGAGTAGGCAGATCATAATTGACGGTCGGAGCTTCTTCTGTGGCTTCGGTGACTTTGGGGGCAGTCTGTGGTTCTTCGAAGGAAGTGTCTTTCATTTTTGCTTTTGTTTTAGCTTCTTCTTTTAAGCCAGCCAAGGATTTCGTCTCTTGAGCAAAACTGGTGATTTGAATCCCGGCACTCATGTCATTCTTAATGAGGTAGCTCCCTTTACGAATTAAGACCTCTTCAATGCGCGGGCCCTTCTTGATAAGAACAACCTGGTCATTGGTGAATTGCGTTTTTATCTCGCCTTTGGAAAGACGGATGAGGGGCTTGCCATCAAACCAAGTGATTCTCACTAAAGACCGCGGCTCAACGGTGATTTTAACATCTCTATTAATCTCAACTTCAATGTTGGAATCTTTTTCTGTTAACAAAATATCTGAGTTAAATATTTTGTTCTGATGGGACAGGGGAAGCCAGAGGGAATCAAGATGAGTTTTCCGAATGGAGCTCCCTGTGGTTGTAGAAACGTGACCGATGGGATTAAGCCCCGTGGTGATGGGCTCAAGAAAGCGCAACCAGAATGTTGTGCTGATTGTGGTGTAAATCGAAAAGACAAAGAGCCCCAAAAAAAAGACATACAAAGTGCGGGTCCAAATCAGATTTCGATAATCAGGATCACGAAAGAAGCGAAGGCCTTGACCAAAGTTCAGGAGAGAAAAAAGAAGACCGCTCTTGGTCACGGGCGAATTTTTTAGTGGGACCGATTTTGTTTTATCCGAGGTGACAGGTATAGCCATACTCTCTATACTTACTTCATAAGTTCATCCAGGAGAAGCTTTGAGTTTAAGAATCAAATTTTTAGGACTGCTCGTTTTAATCCCTTCGATGTGTCTTGCGGTGTTTTTGTATTTTGCCATTAAGACCTTCGTCGATGATAAAAGAACGTCTCTGTTGGAAGAGCATTTTAATCTGCTGAATGCGGCGAGTTTGTTTCTTTCCAGCAGTGATGGAAATGAATTTCAAACAAAAGTTCAAAGCCTTATCAAACAAGAGGGCTTCGAAAGCATTCTTGTGATTAATCCTTCAGGCAAAATCATTGCGGCGGGTGATGCCGGTCGGTTGCAGAAAGCTTTACCTGAAATATTAGGCAACGAGATTTTTGAAAAACTGATCGGACAAACCGCTGTCGAAGGAAGCTTCGAAGCTCGGGATATCAGTAAAGAGGAAAGATTTGTTTCATTTATGAAAGTTCCCATCGGGACTGCCGATTCGGCCATCTTACTGATGCACAAATTAAAAAGCAGCTCTCTGCGTGCCAGCACTTTGTTCTTTTTAAAGTCCGGAAGTATCTTTGTCGCTCTGATATCTTTCGCTGTCCTGGTCAGTTTGCTTTTTTCCGACAAACTCTCCGAGGGAATTCAGCAGTTGTCACGGGCTATGGAAGCCTTTGGAAAAGACAACACCATAACGCCATTGCCAGCTCCCTCGAATGACGAAGTCGGTGTGATGACTCGCCAATTTCAATCCATGCGCGTGCAAATTAAATCTTTAATCGAATCTCAAAAAGAAAAAGTAAAAATCGAAACGGAAATGAATTTGGCGGGAGAACTGCAAAAAAGATTTTTTCCGAACAGTCTTTTTAAAGTTAAAGGTTGCGAGTTCGCTGGATTTTTTGAACCTGCTGCCAGCGCCGGCGGGGACTGGTGGTTTTATTTTGTTAAGGGCAATGAGCTTGTTTTAACTATCGGTGATGTGACAGGACATGGACTGAACTCGGCAATGATCACGGCGGTTTCACGTTCTGCGTTCAGTTTGATTGAGGAGTTTTTTGTCAGCCCTAGTGAAAGCTTAAGACTTCTGAACCGCGCTATCTATGATGCTGCCAAGGGCGAGCTTTGCATGACTTGCATCGTGAGTGCTCTGAATTTGGAAACGGGTGTGATGCGATATGCAGCTGCCAGTCATGAAGCACCGATCGTTATTCCTCCTCAAGAAGTTGTAAAGCTCAAAGACTTTCAGTTTTTGAACAGAGTCAACGGTCCACGCTTGGGTGAAAAAGAAAACGCTAAGTATGACGATGCTCAGTTTCAGCTGCAGAATAATGAATCTCTGTTGTTTTACACAGACGGCCTTACAGATCTGCCTTCAGCATCGGGCAAGGTCTTAAGTGAAAATCAATTGCTGCGTTCACTGGGCAAAGAGCATTCGCAGAATCTTTCGGCCGAGCAATTGTTAGAAAAGGTAAAATCAATCGCTTTCAATCACAGGTTAACGACAGACCTGGCGGACGACCTGTCATTCTTTTTTATCAAATGGAGCAAATCGGTATGAAACATTTAGGCGGCGTGCTTGTTTTTACTTTGCTGGCAATGGGTTGTTCTTCCTCTTTGAAAGTGCAAAGTGAGCCAGCAGGCGTTGAAGTTTTTATTTCTCAACAAGAATCAAAAGAGAAAAAGTCTTTCGGTAAAACTCCGGTCGAAATCACCTACAATGATCTTCGAGAAAAATTAGGAAGCAGTCTTTCCCCAAGTGATATGTTGGTCGTTAGCTTAGAAAGCCGTGAATTTGAACCCGAAAAAGTTTATGTGCCGCCATCGAGTTTTGGAGTTACCACCACTCACGTGCAAGTGAGGTTAACTCCGAAGAAGGAAGTCAGCAATGCGGCTGGTATTTTACAGCGTTTGCACAACGCTCAAAAATTTGCCCAGGCCGGTCAGTTCGAGCGCGCTCACGTTGAAACCGACAAAGTTCTGGAGATTGATCCCAAGTTCACCCGCGCTCTTTCGATGAAGGGATCAATTTCTTATTTGCAAAAAAATTACGATGAAGCTTTGAAGTGGTTCGAAAAAGCATTGGCCGTTGATGCTTCTTTTGAAGAGGCCGTAAGAATGATCGCCAAAATCAAGCAAGAGAAAAGCAAATGAAGTGCAAATCTTTGATCTTAATTTCTATTTGTCTTCTGTCGACTCGCTGGGTTTTAGCGCGCACTGATATTTCACGATTTTCAGGTCTCGCTGGATTTGCCATGTCTGCCAGCAAGTCGGCTGAAGAAGCAGGAACTCTGCGAAATGAAGGACCTCTAGGCTTTGCTTTCAGCATTGATCACAGCTGGCGTGGTCCTTATTTTTTATTTGCAGAACATATGAGGAGCATGAGCGGAGCTTCAACAGCCGTAGGTCTTACGGGCGCCGGGATTAAATATTATCCCTGGGTTTCACCCTTGCATTTCAAAGCTCGTAACGCTGATAAGATTGAATCGGTTTCTTTATTTTTCAGTGGATATTCTTTTTACATGGGCGGTTCTTTTGGCTTTGCCCAGTCTTCGATTTTGTCTTCAGGTGATAAACTAGCGTCTTTAGCAGCTGGGCTCTACGTCAACGCAAAGGCCGGAGTCGATTACCCCATGTCACAGATCTGGGGATTAAGAGGCGAATTCAATTACGCCATGACCATCGTAGGTTCAGGGGCGATTCAGCATTTGAATTTATTCGGCGGCGTTTTCTTTGACCTTTAAGGCGTGCGTTGGTTAGAAATATTTTTGGATTTTTATTGACTGAGATTTCGGCTTCACTGTGGTCGTGTAATCACGATTTTGTTTATAGAGCTCGACGCTTCTTGTTCGATTATTTTCGCTTCAATGCTGAGCTTTTATGCACGTCTGAGCGGCGTTTTTTAGTTGGGTTTGTTTTTCTCTTTTGCTTCTAATTTCCCTCTGAAATTGGCTTTTAAAATGCATGTTATATAGCTTGTGAGGTGAATATGATTTCAAAATTAAATAATAAAGAATTAGATCAAAAGATTAAATCCCTTGCTCGAGCTGAGAATAGACTTCTAGCTTTAGTGATTGAGCATATTAAAGAAGCTGACCGAAGAAAGCTCTATTTGGATTTCAATTATCCAAATCTCTATGATTATCTCGTTAAAGAGTGTGGCTATCCCGGAGGATCAGCTCAGCGCCGTATTGATGCAGCTAGGCTGCTCGCCATTGAACCAAAGCTTAAAGCTAAAATAGAATCTGGAGAAATTAACTTATCTCAGACGACACTTTTGCAAAAAGCCTTTCGTGAGAAGAGTCAAACGGTTACCCTAGAGCAAAAACGAAGTTTAATTGCAAAGATCAGTGATATGACTGTTAATGAATCCCAAGTTCTTATCTCCAAAGAATTAAACCTTGAAATCAGGCAACAAACCAAAGTAACTCATCAAAAAGATGAAAGCATAAGATTAGAATTCACTCTCACCAAAGAACAATGGGAATCCCTTCAAAAAGCTAAAGACCTAGCTTCAAATGCCACGCAAACAAATGACCTAGGTGTCCTTATTAAATATCTTTCAGATAAATTCATTAAACAAAAAGAGGGACCCACTGCCACCGTGGCGGTAAAAAAACAGGTTCTGCAAAGAGACCAATGTTGCCAGTATAAAGATCATAAAACTCAAAGGCTTTGCGGAAGTAGATGGAACCTCCACATCGACCACATCAAACCCAAATGGGTAGGCGGTACCGATGACATCGACAACCTCAGAGTTCTCTGCCAAAAGCACAATTACGAAAGGTATAGAGAGCAAGCAGGAATAAAAATGGTGTCTAGTAAAATCGACGATAAGATAATAGGAGGCAGACTTATTCAAGCCGACTGTACACACACTTGACAGTTAGAGAAATTTTTCAATATGTAGCCGGTTTCATAAATTGAATACTGTTTGGATTTCAATTTTATTAAAATCATGTATTATCCAGAACAAATTAATCTGTTTTTTAAAGGATGTTTTCCATGATGCGTTTGACTCTTCTTATAGGGGCTCTTAGTTTCAGTATTTGGGCTCGTGCTGAATCAAAAATTGAAGAATCTCATGGAAAAAAATATCTAATTATGTCTAACGTTACAATGATCGAAGAAAATTCAAGCCGGCATCATCGAATTGACAAGGATTATCAAGCGACAGCTTTGGTGTTTGGCATTGGGCCCAGCGTTTCAAAGACCTATGGAGTTCATTTTGGAAAATACTTAGATATAGATAGTGTTCTCTTGCTTGAAATTACTGGCGGTACAAATGATTGGAGTAGCAGTAACTACAGCGGTACGTCGGGTACTAAACAAGAAATCTCAAGCTCGTCGATAGGATTACATTATAAGCATTTTACTGGAAATTCTTTTTATCTGCGAATTGGCGCTGATTATAGAATCTTAAAATACAAAAATACCTCTCTTAACTCGGATCTGACCCGTGATACCAGAAGTTTTGAGGGAGATTCTATTGCAGCCAATTTCCAAATCGGTAATCAGTGGCAGTGGGAATCGTTTACTTTGGGTTGTGACTGGATTGGATATTCTGCGCCTTTGACGAGTAATATTAGAAATTTCGAAGTGGTATCAAGTTTAGACTATGAACACCGATGGGCTAAGGAAGATGCTGATATGTATATTAAAAAAGGGCACTTCAATTTACTCCGTTTTTACATGGGCACTTCATTCTGAGTTTCCTTCAGTAACATCGCAAAACAACGCTGTGTCGAAGAGAATTTACTTTCTTATGATAAGCTAAAGAAATAATTTCATCGGTTCCGTTGCTCTGGGTAAATATTTTAGACGTGCCCAAGGAAATATCTTTTTCATTATCCTCAATACTAATAATGACATTTTGTTCCGGTTTGATTGCGTTTTTAGAGAAGACTTCTTTCATATGGTAGGCGGTCAGCCTAATATTTAATTCCTTGAATTCAGAAGCATAGCTTGCAGTTTTCATTTCGGCATTTTCACTAGCTAAATTTAAAGTAAGCTCAGGTAAAACTTTTGCGTCCTCGGCCTGTAAGAATCTCGACAAACCTCCCTGTAAAAACCCTAGACATTCGCTAGCCCTAAATTGGCTTTTTGGATATTGTCTCATTTTGAGACTCTAAAAACCGCTTTATCCTCGAAGGAAAGCGAAACTTTGGAACGGGGATTGAAATCAATAAAGTCATCAAGGAGAACTTATGAAAAAATTGATTTCGTTATTTTTAGCTATTAGTTTCGTTATTTCCGCTGGATTCCAGGCTTTTGCTCAATCCGAAGATATTGATCAAAGAATCAGAAATCTATGGATTGCATTGGGTCGTTACCGCACCGAAGAAAGTAGAACTGCCTTCAACCACCGTGCAGCCGAATTAGTCCAGCTCTACAATAAAAAGGGCTTGCTCCTCACCCAGCAAGAGCAAAACCGTTTGGTCCACGATGTTGAATTGCAAAACTTTATCACTCAACAAGTTTTAGCAAAAGAAGAGCGACTGAGCACTCGAGAAGGTCTTCAATCGGAAATTAGCCGTTTAATAGAGCTTAAAGAAGTTTATAAAGACGATAATCTTCGATCTGCGATAATTGGTCTCGAGATTGTTGGATTAAATAACCGCTTAGCCCTTAAGAACTAAACAAAATTTCCCCATCACAACTAAAGCTTCGTATCGCCAGGACGGCGATCTGAAGTTAATCGTCCAAAGTGAATAAAGCCATCGTACATTTCCCCGAGTGGCTTTTCCTCAGTCGCAAACTCTTTCGCTGTTATCTTATCGATCATTGTTTTCAGAGGATTCGTTTGGCACTCGCTGCTTGGCTGAACCGCTGAAATGAAAAGGGGATGCGACGGAGTCTCTGAAAGCGCTTTCACGATAGGCGTGGGCATTCCCGATTTCCAAGTGAAATCTTTCGGCGGAAAAGTTGACCAATTAGTAGCGGAAACACTGCCTGCGCCAAAGGCAGGCGCCAGGGTAAAAACTTGTCCTCGAGTCAGAGGGAAATCATTCTCTAACATTCCTGATATTGTTTTCAAACCGCGAATCGTTCGCGGCAGCTTGTTGGTGTGAAAGGCACCCACATGCATATACAAACGGTCTTCGGGCTTTGTCATTAATGCTCGAACATTGGCATAAGTGAGTTCTTCGCGGCGGCGGACCCATTCAGCGTCGAGACCTCGGACCAACATCGATTTCGTTGATACCCAAATTGCTGAAGTCTGTGCCAGCAATCGATCGCACTGAGTCTGAATCAGATCCGCACACAATTGAGCTTTCTGGGCGTGAACTTGATTGTAAAAGTCATCCGCCTTTTTACCGTCTTCGGGTGTTGCCGAGGTCGCCGTTGTTGGCGGAGGCAAAATCCCCAAAAGAAAAGCCGAATGAGCCGGCGTCATCTGCGCTGCTAAGCTTTTAATTTCCTTCAACGCAGGTTCAGTGCGAAAGGGATTGTCGGTGGGATGAATGCGCAAGCGAAACCCCTGAAGAGTCAGCTGTCTTGCCATTCGAGGTAAAATCACCCAAAAAGAGTTTTGCGGAATTTCGCCAATTCGAAATTCCATGTAAAATTTGGCAGGATCACCTTCCCCCGTATCGACATAATGCTGCATTTCTTTCGCGTAATCCATCGGTGCTTCCAGAGCGATGACATTGATTCGTTGACTCTTCACCAGGGATTCGAGCAATCGAGCACTGACAATTCCGAACTCGTTACTGCCGTGGGCTTCGCCAAACATAAAAACTTTATGAGAACCAAAAGCTTCGATCAAAGGTTGAAAGTTCCAATTCATTTCTTTGTCGCCAGAGCGCAAAGCTAAAGCTACATCTTGAATGAAGTTTGAAATCTCATGAGATTCTGTTGGTGCCTCTCGAAGCGAGGTGCACTCTGCAGAGAAAGCAAAGCTGCCATGAGTAAACAGAAGGCTGAATATTGTCGCAAAAAGAGTCTGGATCATTTTGAAGTCCCCCAAAAAAAATTCGTAGAGCAGAGGAGGCTGTTGGTCAATTTAAAATTTATCTTTCATTACTGATCAATTTCAATCTTGCCGAGAGTAAATCGGGGCATTTTGCTCCAGTTTTTTTTATTTTCGAGAGACTTTCTAAACCTCTTGGCTGGGCTCCTTTTCTCAAGTAATTCCTAATAAGAATATGCCTGAACCTGGAAATACTCCCAATCACTTTCTCATTTGTAATGTCTGCTCTTTTTCAATTCCTGTTAGGGAAGAAAAGCCTGCCGTTGTCTGTTGCGATCGCTGCGGGCACAAGAATGAACTTATTGTCTCGTCCTCTTCAGCTTTGACCCTCTCATTTACCCTCACCGCAATGATCTTCTATGTGCCAGCGAACATATTTCCTTTTATGACCATCGAAATGTACGGGCGCACGAACAGCTCAACCGTGTGGCAGGGGATTGTGTCGTTAGCCCAAGGAGGCTCTTGGGCTGTGGCCATCGTGATTTTTTTGGCCAGCGTCCTGATTCCTTTGCTAAAAATATTGATTCTTCTCTACCTTTCTCTTTTTGCACAAAGGCAAAATAATGCTCGCTTTAATACTCAGCTCTATAAGTTTGTCGAGGCTATAGGCCGCTGGTCGATGCTAGATATTTTTCTTCTCGCCGTTCTTGTTGCCATCATGAAGCTCGGCAAGTGGACCCACGTGGAAGCCGAGTTTGGTTCGCTGATGTTTTTGTTTGTGGTGATATTCACCATGATGGCTTCCGCTTATTTCGATCCCCAAATTTTATGGAGTAAAAAGAATGAAACCACTGATTGAAAGAAAAATTTCGATGCTGCGTTCGCATTGGTACATTTGGTTATTCCCGGTCATTGCTTTGATCATTACATTAGGCATGGTCAGAAAATACTTTGAAGAACAAGGACCCGAAATTTCAATTTCTTTTCCCGAAGCGGCAAATATTGAGCCTCAGAAAACTCAGGTGCGATTCCGTGGTGTTTCCATTGGAACGGTAAAGGAAGTGAAAATTTCGGAAGATACTAAAAATGTGAACGTGCGAGTTCTTCTTAAAAAAGAAGCCTCTCAGTTTGCGGTTAAAGGTTCAAAATTTTGGATTGTCTCACCCAAGCTCAACATCCAAGGGGTGAGTGGCCTCGAAACAATTTTTCAAGGGGTCTACATAGGAGCTCAGCCCGGTGAACCGACGGCAGAGTACGATGAAGAATTTAAGGGTCAAATGACTTTAGAGGTCACGGACCCTATGGAGAATACTTCGACTTATCAGCTCGAGACAAATAACGCTGAATCCATCAATCCCAATGATCCCGTCAGCTTTCGGGGTTTAAATATTGGCTCGGTCACCAGCGTGGCGCTTTCCAAAACGGCACAGACGGTGGTCATTAATATCAACGTGCAAAATAAATATGCTCGCTTGATTCGAGTGAATACGGGCTTTTGGAGAAAAGTGGGAATCCAAGCTAAATTGGGACTCTTCGGTTCAGAAGTTAAAGTGAATTCTTTAGATTCAATCATGCAGGGAGGTGTCGAATTATTTACTCCCGAGCCCGCAGGGGAAATGGCCAAAGCCAATCATAAATTTGTTCTTTTGCCTTCTCCGCCAAAAAATTATGAAAAATGGAATCCTGTGCTGAATTAAAGCGTTAAGTTGTTGATTCTGATTTTATTTGAAAAATAATTTTGGGCTTTTTTTTAAGCTCATTTACACTGTAATTTATGCTTATTAAAACAACAGCAGGCCTTTATTGTTCGCGTGGAAATTTCTACATTGATCCCAGTCGTGGGGTTGAGCATGCAGTCATTACTCATTCTCATGCGGACCATGCCCGACGTGGAAGTAAAAAATATTACTGTGTTCAATCGGGCGTAGGGCTTCTGCGTGAACGTATCGGAAAAAATATTTCCGTTGAAAGCCATAATTATGGCGAAAAATTCTTTCTCAATGGAGTTGAGCTTTCTTTTCATCCCGCAGGCCATATTTTAGGTTCGTCGCAGATTCGAATGCAGTTTGAAAACGAGACCTGGCTAGCTTCGGGCGATTATAAGCGTGAACCCGATCCCACCTGCGAGCCTTTTGAAGTCGTTTCTTGTGATGTTTTTGTCACGGAGGCCACCTTTGGGACGCCCAGCTTTGCTTGGCCCAAAGGTAAAGATTTAGGAAAAGAAATTTTCCAGTGGTGGCAAGACAATGCCGAGCAAGGTTTCAACAGTGTTTTGTTTGCTTACTCTTTAGGGAAAGCCCAACGTGTTTTAGGAGTTCTACAGCCTTATGCTAAAAAGCCTATTTTTTGTCATCCGGCGGCTACGGGATTAAATCAATGTTATCGGGAGCAGGGGATTCTTTTAGCCGAAACTCAATGTCTTAGTGAAGTGCAAACAATAGATCCTTTAAAGAGAGAATTATTTTTAGTTCCCCAATCTTTTCTGCAAAGCCCACAGGCGCCTCTTCTGGGCGAAAAATTTAAAACGGCCTTTGCGTCGGGTTGGACCGCCCAAAGCACTTACGGAATTGATAAAGGTTTTGTGATGTCGGATCATGCCGACTGGAATGATCTTGTACGAACGGTGAAAGATACGGGTGCACGACGTGTCTACGTTCAACATCGGGGCAAGGGCGCGCTGGTGCGCCATTTGAAATCGCTGGGCATTGCCGCTTTTCCGGAAGAGGATTTAATTCCAAAAAATCCTGACCAAATGTCTTTTTTTTGAGGGCCAATGAAAAAGTTTCCTTTATCCATCACTTCATTTTCTTTACCGAGTCCCCGCCAGGGAAGCATCGATGTTTTTTCGGGCTTTGGGCGTGGAGCTTTGGATGGAATTGAAATTCATCAGCGTCTGCAAGCGCGACGATTATTGGATTTCCCTGAATATAAACCCGAGATGTGGATGTCCCGCTGTTTTGAAAAAGGTGGCTACAGCTTTGATATCGGGGGGCGAGCCGATGGGCTTTTTCCCGGGTCCTCGCCCAAAATTGAAGAGATTAAATCGAGCTTTAACATTATAGAGCTCGAAAAAAAACTGCGGGAATCAGAATACAACCATCCTTACTGTTTACAGTTAAAAACCTATGGTTATTTTTACTGGCTGAATTATGGAGTCATCCCCGAATTAAATTTAGTTTTGGTATCGTCGCGGGATGAAGATGAAATGATCGAGATTCCATTGACATTAAACACTCAATCCTACGAAGAGTGGTTAGAGCTTCGGCTGAGCGAGTTGGTGCAGGAAGCTCAATGGGTTGAAAAACTCATTAAACGTCGAAAAAAATCTTCGAAGAATTTAAAATTTCCTTTTGAAAATGCTCGACCTGGTCAAAGCGAATTGATCAACTCGATCGAAGAAGGACTTGGTGAAAATCGACCCTTGCTCGTCCAAGCGCCGACAGGTTTGGGTAAAACTATGGGCGTTCTTTATCCCAGCTTAAAAGAAGCTTTGGCTCGGGGGCAGAAGGTGGTTTACGTCACTCCGAAAAACAGCCAGCACAGTGTGGCCGAAAATGCAGTTGAGCATTTGCAAGAAACGGGAGCTCAGATACGATCACTGACCCTCACTGCAAAAAGTAAAATGTGCATGAAAAGCGAACCTCTTTGTAATCCAGAGTATTGTGAATACGCCAAAAATTATTACACAAAGGTTGCCGAAAATAAATTGGTGGAAGTGCTGTCAAAGAAAAGAAATCTTCAAGCAAGGACATTTAAGAAACTCGGTGAGCAGTATCAGGTCTGTCCCTTCGAGCTTCAGATGGAAGCCACTCAGTCGGTTGATGCTGTCATTTGCGATTACAATTATGTTTTTTCACCCAATGCAAGCTCGGCACGACTTGCAGGGGGTGTTTTTCAACCGAAAAGTAAACCTAATTTAATCATTGATGAAGCCCACAATCTGCCCAGCCGAGCGAGAGATTATTTTTCGCCCCAGCTGTCCATAAGTGTTATTGAAGACTTACAAAGAAATTTAAACAACTTCCCCAAAAATTTTATTTCAGAATTTCGCGAGCTTTTGGAAGAAGCTCTTCTTTTAATTAAGAACTGCGGGGAAGCCGTACGTGAACCTTGTAAAATCAATTTAGAGATGGAAGCTTTTTTTGAATACGATCAAAAAATTAAAAATTTTCTCTCTCGCTATTTGAAATCTCCGATAGAAATTTTGTCCGGAGACCCAGTGATGAAATTTTCATTTTACTGGGGTGATTTTGTGGCGAGCCTTGAAACGGTAGCATTAAATCCTTCCGAATTTTTCATTACCTTTCATCCCTCTCCGGCGACCCTGAAGATCACTTGCTGTGATGCTTCGGTGCTCATTGCCGATCGCTATGAAGATTATTCTCAGGTGGTGGCTTTTTCCGCGACACTGAAGCCATTTAATTATTATCAAAAGATGATGGGCCTTAGCGATAAAAATGTAAAATTGCAGGAGTTCAATTCTCCGTTTCCGAAATCGAATCGGAAATTGCTGTTTATTCCCCAGATTTCTTCAAAGTATTCTCAACGCGAGAAAAATTATCCCCGCATTGCCGAAACCATACAGAAAATTATCGCTTTGAAGCCGGGTAACTATTTTGCTTTTTTTCCAAGCTTCGACTTTATGGAAAAAGTCTTGCGTGTTTTCCAACCACCTGCGGGATTTGGAATTCTTAAACAAGAACGTTCAATGAGAAAAAATCAAGTCGATGCCATTTTGGAAAAGTTAGCTGAAAACAATTCGCCTCAAATGGTTTTTGCAGTTCAAGGAGGGATTTTTTCAGAAGGCATCGATTACCCAGGAAAAATGGCCATTGGTGCCTTTGTGATTGGTCCACCTTTGCCGGTATTTAATTTAGAAAACGAAAAACTTCGCGAATATTTCGAAGAAAATTATTCGGCGGGCTTTGATTACACCTACACCTATCCCGCCATGGCCAAATCCATTCAAGCTGCGGGACGTGTGATTCGCTCGGAAACAGACCAGGGCCTGATTGTATTTATGGACGATCGTTTTTTAAATCCATCTTTTGCCCAGTCGATGCCCACGGACTGGTTCGAGGAAAGCCCTCATGAATTGACGTCCCAAAATATTTTAGCCGAAGTGGCGCAATTTTGGGACGAGTCTCATCTTTAATTTTTTACAATCGTTGGCTGACTTCCTGAAGATATTTTTTAAATTCCGCACCAAACTCTGAATTTTTGAGAGCAATTTCGACATTGGCTTTCAGATATCCTAATTTATCTCCAGCATCGTAGCGGGTTCCACTGAAGGAACTCGCCCACATCGGGGAATTCTGCGCGAGCAGATTCATGCTGTCAGTGAGTTGAATTTCTTTATTCACTGTGGGTCGCGCTTCTTTCAGAAGGGATAAAAGGCTATTTTCAAAAACATAACGTCCGGTCAGGGCCCAGCGGCTTTTTATTTCTTCGGGTTTAGGTTTTTCGATAAGACTGCGAACCCGGTAGCAGTTGTCTGCAGAGTCTTCAACATCAGCGATCCCGTATCGAGAAACATCTTTGTCTTCGACTTCCATGACGGAAACAACGCTGTGACCCTTTTCTTCGAAGGTTCGACAAAGTTGTGAAGTTAAACTGCCAGTTTTTCCATCATCGGTGGTGATTTCATCACCCAAGAGAACGGCAAAGGGATCATCGCCAATCACCGGCGCTCCACAGAGCACCGCATGGCCTAAACCCAAAGCATGCTTTTGACGAATACTGATAATGTTCGCCTTGTCCCTGACTTTGATTAAACGCTCGAGCATATGGGTGTGGCCTTCTTTAGCCAATTTATCTTCAAGCTCATAAGAAGAATCAAAGAAATCCTCGATCGCGTATTTGCCACGGCCAGCGATCAAAATAATGTCTTCGATGCCCGCTTGAATGGCTTCCTCAACGACGTACAAAATGATCGGTGCGTCCACGATGGTGAGCATTTCTTTGGGCACCGTTTTGGTGGCTGGTAAAAATCGGGTTCCAAGACCCGCAGCAGGGATGAGAGCTTTTTTAATTTTTGTCATAGTCGTTCCTCTATGAAATCGTTTATTGGTGGCCATCGATGTATTCGTGAGCTTGAGCCGCTTTCGTCATTGGCAATGGTGATTTTAAATTAACGGTGTATCTTGGTTCAGAAAGTTCAATGTCATGTTCTTGAAGTCTGCGAAGCAAGTGGAGATAAAAGTTTTCTTGGACCTCAATATATAAATTATAATTGGGATCGTTGACCCAAAAAACGATTTCAAAGATAAAGGCATATTCGCCAATTTCAGTAAAGCGGCAGTATTCAAGACGAGCTTGAGAATGATCCTTGAAAAAATCTTGCACAAGAGTCGTAACAGATTCCAATTTTTTAATTGGTGTTTCGTAGCTTAAACGAATTTTTTGAGTCGCCCGCCGATCTGACATTCGTTTGTAGTTGCGAATGCGACTTTCAAGTAAATCCTTATTAGAGATCACCAATTGCTCGCCAGTAGCACTTTTAATGCGGGTTGTTTTTAGGCCGATGTTTTCAACCGTCCCGCTGTAATCACCGATAACGATGTAATCACCAATACTGAAGGGTTTGTCGAAAAGAATTGAAAAAGAGGCGAATAAATCCCCCAAAATATTTTGTGCAGCTAAAGCAACGGCAACACCACCAATTCCCAAACCCGCAATCAAGGCGCCAATGTTGACGCCCAAGTTGCTGAGTGCTGCCAGAGCGAGAATCATTATGACGAGGGCCTCTGCTACTGAACTGAGTAAGCCAATGGGGGCTCGAGCTGAAGCATCTTGTTGAGCGATGCGTTTTAATTTTTCATCACGCCATTCGCGGATAAAAAGTAAAGCCCACAGTGTGACCTGAATGGTGGTGGCAATAACAACTAGAGTTTTAAGAAATGTGGCATAGTGATCATTGATATTAAAACTCTGGGCAAGAAGATAGAAAACCCACACCCCAATAACTATTTTTTTAGTGCTGTTCAGCAAATCGAAGAGGATGTTATCCCAGGATAATGCGCTTTTCTGAGTCCAACTTTGAATCTTTCGGCGCATGGGCCTTATAATAAATCCACCAATAAACATCACTACGAATGTCGCTAAAAAAGCGGCAACGAGTGTTATGATTCCACCATAGCTAAGTTGGTCTATAATATAGTCAAAATTCACCAATTATTCCTTTATTTTTAAGAGATTGATTGGCTAAATTGCAACGCCCATACCAGAAATGAGTGGTAGTATGGGGCATTTTAGTGGCGGCTTTTTGGTATAGCGGGTTTTTTTTGGGCGGGGATTTGGGAAAATTTGAACCCTAAGATTTAAATTTTTAGGGCTAAAAGTGTACCTTCAAGTATAGCTTGCTTTGCATCTAATTCTATTGCCTTCAAGGCGCCACCGATCACGTGAACATTGCTTTTACGATTGAGCTTTTCCGCAAGGTTTCGCTCGGACTCTTGACCTGCGCATATAATAATATGATCCACCTCAAGAATTTTTTCTTTTCTTTGGAATTCCAGATGAAGGCCAACATCATCAATTTTAATATATTTAACGTTGCTCATCATTTCCACTCCTAGCTCCAAAAGCTCTTGGCGATGAATCCAAGCGGTGGTCTTTCCAAGGTGGGCGCCTAATTTTCCAGACTTTCTTTGTAGAAGATAGATCTTGCGTTCTGCAGGAGGAATTTTTTTCACCGCCAGTGATCCCGCAGTTTCTAAATTTTGGTCGACTCCCCAGAAATCCAAAAATTCTTGTAAATTTTCCGAAGCTTTGTTTCCCCCCTTCGCCAAAAATCGAGCGGTGTCGAAACCAATCCCCCCAGCGCCGATAATGGCGACACGCTTTCCAGGAATGATTTTTCCGCTAAGGACATCTGTGTAAGAAACGACTTTTTGATTTTCAATTCCAGGAATTGAAATCTTTCGAGGTAAAGTTCCTGTCGAAATAATAATTTCATCGACAGGATTTTTTTGGAGTTCTTCAATGCTCATTTTTGTTTTTAAAAAAACT
>JAKFYD010000019.1 GCA_021731025.1 Pseudobdellovibrionaceae bacterium
CAGTAGGAATTGCCATACATCATCATCGTCAGGGCGAAATCGGGCTTGGAGTTCGCTTCGTTCATACTTCTGACTCAACTCGGTCGCTTAAATTTTTGATTCGCAAACTCGAAATCGAAGGCAAACGCATTCCTTGGCGAGACCCTGGTCCAGAGGACAGCTTCGGAGCTTGGTTCCGCAGTCTCTTTAAAAATCCAAGTGGTTTGCTGCCAAAAATTGACAAAAAGAACAACAGTTAGACTAGATCTTTTGCCCAAATACGCCGATCTCTTTATCAGTGAAAGACAAAATTCATTTTCGTTCTTTTGGTCAAAGCGGACCTGTTTGTATTCTTTTGTACGGCTATGGTGGTAAACCTCAGCATTGGCAGGCCGTTGCCGAAAAATTGGCTCTCACTCATCGTGTGATTGTACCCCATCTCAGTCCTGTTTATACATCCCGAAATCCTCTATTTTTCACAGTTCAGGTCGAGCTGATTTTGCAATTCATCGAAGCCCATTTTCCAAATGAGCCTGTGCATCTTTCGGGTGTGAGTTACGGTGGGCTTCTGGCTTGGGCGATGTCGATACGTCGACCTACGCTTTTTGCAAAAGTGGATCTGGTGAATCCTTTATTGCCCTCGGCTTTGGATCATGTGCAGGTTCCTGAATTAAAATACATGCTGCGAGTCCCCTTTAATCCGCAAACTTTAGCGCTGCTGTTAGCGACACCGATTGGAAAAAGATTCCTAAAGAAAACAGCAAGTATTTTAGGAGATGACTCTGAAGGCGAGAACGGTCGCATTGGTCAACTTCAGGGACGAAAGCTTTTTTTCGTCGTGCAAATGATTCATCGCTTTTCATGGATTCTTAAGAATGAAGATTGGTCGTGGTGGACAAAAACTTCGCTGGATCCGGCGTTGCCAAAAGTGCCTACGCGTCTTTTGATTTCTAAAGATGAACCGTTATTTTCTTTTGAAACTTATCAAAAATTTTGTTCGGAACAAAATTTCACTCAATTAGAAATGACAGCTACTGGTGGACATTTGTTGCCCTTAAGTTGTCCAGAAGAAGTGAGTCAATTTTTATTGGAAGAAGAGCAGCAGTTCGTACAGAAGAAACTTGTTAATGAGTAAGGCTTAAACGTTAAACGAAGATCCACAACCACAATTTTTTGTAGCGTTGGGATTGTTAAAAACAAAACCTTTTCCGTTAAGTCCGCCTGAATAATCCAAAGTCATGCCGACCAAATAAAGAAAACTTTGGGAATCAACAACTAGCTTTTGTCCATTGGCCTCAAAAACTTTGTCGCCAGAACGCATTTCCGTGTCAAAATTCATTTTGTAAGATAGGCCCGAGCATCCGCCTTTTTTGACTTCAACGCGCAAGAAAGCTTGGTCTTCTTTCTTTTCTTCTAGTTTCAAATTTTGAATTCTTTGAGCAGCTGTTTCAGAAATTTGAATCATAATTTACCTCATTCTCAAACAGTATAACACAACTGGAATAAGTAGCGCAAGTGTCCAATATCACTCTACTTATTGGAATTTAATTCAGTCCTATCGAAGACTTGGCGCAGGCGCTGAATGGCCTCTTTCAGTTCGTCCTGAGTGGTAAATCGCCCAAAGCTCAAACGCAAGGTTCGCTGCGCCTCGGATGGAGTTAATCCAATCGCGGTTAAAACATGGCTGACGGAAGCTGTTCCAGAGCTGCAAGCGGAAGTGCTGCTGACGCCCAAGTGGGGATCCTGCAGTCCTCCGGGAGGAAAATTTTGCGGAAAGGTTACCGAGAGATTGACGGGAGACCGCCAAAGCAAAGTATCCAAAACATGGGAAGGCACAGGACCATTCAGTCGAGCCGTGGGCCAGTGATTTAAAATTTCTTTCCAGAAAAAATTTTGCAGTTCGAGAGCTCGCGGAAGTTCATAGGGCATTTCTTGCTTCACCAGACGGCAGGCTTCTCCAAGTCCAACGATACCAGCCACATTCAAAGTCCCTGAACGTTGGCCACGCTCTTGGCCGCCTCCACAAATCAAACATTGGATTTGCACTCCCGAGTTTTTTCTTCTCACGATCAAAGCGCCAGCGCCTTTAGGGCCGTACATTTTATGCGCTGACAGAGAAAGCAAATCAATTTTTGTGGATTTAAGATCTACGGGAACTTTCCCTAGAGCTTGGGTCGCATCGGTGTGAAAAATAATTTTATTTTCATGCGCTATGCGAGACAATTCTTGAATGGGATTCACTGAGCCAATTTCATTGTTCACCCAGATAAAACTTATCAATCGGGTGGTGGGCTTTATTTTTTGACGAACTTCATGGACGTCGACAACACCTTCCTTATTCACAGGAATCCACTCGACTTCGATGGGAAAAAGTCTTTGCAACTGCAAAAGAGGTTTGAGGACGGAATTGTGTTCCGCATTGGAAGTTAAGACATGAAATTTTTCGCCCGGATGATTTAGAAAATGCTCTTCAATCATGCCGCGCAAAGCCCAATTGTTACTTTCCGTACTGCCTGAGGTGAAAAAGACTTCCGCAGCATCGCAACCTAATAGGTCAGCCACTTGTAACCGTGATTTCTGAATAGCGCGTTCCGCAGACCATCCCCAAACATGGGAAGCACTTGAGGGATTGCCAAAGTGCGTTTGTAAATAGGGAAGCATGGCCTCGACTACGCGCGGGTCAACAGGAGTGGTTGCATTGTAATCCAAATAAATTGGTGTCATGATCAATAGGATTCTCTCGAGAACAATGCGAGGTCAATCTGAAAAAGCCAATTCAAATCCCTTTATTTTGGACAAAGAATAAGAAGGCCGAAGAGCTCTTCTCTTGGAAAAAAACACATAGCCTGATTAAAACTCCCCAAGGGGAAGTCCATTTCGAGATGAAAAACGTCGAATCTCCAGAGGCTTGGACCCAGATGGCGGTGGACATCGCGGCTAGCAAATACTTTCGTAAGAAGGGTGTTCCACGTACAGGGTGCGAGACCTCGATTAAACAGTTGGTGCAGCGAGTGGTGGGCACTCTAAAAATCTCTGGCATTCAGCAAGGTCATCTTTCTAAGAAAGAAGCGACTCATTTTGCCGAAGAGCTTAAGTCCATTTTGTATTCACAACGGGCGGCCTTTAATTCTCCGGTTTGGTTTAATGTGGGTTTGCATCAGGCCTATAAAATTAAATCTCCCAGTCATCACTGGGCTTGGGATTTTAAAAAGAAACGCATCCGAGCTTATGACGATGCTTACGAACGGCCTCAGGCCTCTGCTTGTTTTATTCAAAAGATTGACGATTCGATTGAAGGAATTTTTGAGCTCGCTAAAACAGAAGCGAAACTTTTCAAATATGGTTCAGGCTCGGGAACTAATTTTTCAAGCTTACGCAGTCGGTATGAAGAACTAGGTTCTGGAGGAACATCTTCAGGATTAATGTCCTTCTTAGATGTTCTCGATCGGGGAGCCGGAGCGATCAAGTCGGGCGGAACCACTCGAAGAGCCGCGAAGATGGTGATTGTCGATATCGATCACCCAGAGATTGAAGATTTTATTTCGTGGAAAAAAAATGAAGAAGAGAAAGCAAAGATGCTGATCGCTGCAGGGCTTAGTCCTGAATTTGAAGGGCCCGCTTACAAAACAGTCTCGGGACAAAATGCGAACAACTCAGTACGAGTGACTGACAAATTTATGAAGGCCGTTGAAAAAAACGAAGACTTTGCCTTAAGAGCCCGAGTGGGAAAAAAAGTTTTGCGTACAATTCCTGCGCCATCTCTATGGAAAGAAATCGCGGAGAGTGCTTGGGCTTGCGCCGATCCGGGAGTGCAGTTTCATGACACGATTAATTCGTGGCACACTTGCCCTAAGACCGAAGAGATTCGCGGTAGCAATCCTTGTTCGGAGTATATGTTCTTGGATGATAGCGCTTGTAATTTGGCCTCTTTGAATCTTGTTAAATTTTGGAATGTAAAAACAGGTTTTGATTTTGCGGGTTTTTTGCATACGGCGCGAATTGTTTTTTTAGCTCAAGAAATTTTAGTCGACGAGGCCAGCTATCCTACCGAAAGAATCGCGCAGAACAGTCATGATTATCGTCCCTTAGGAATCGGCTTTGCCAATCTAGGATCCTTACTGATGAGAATGGGAATCGCCTATGACAGTGACGAGGGCCGAGCTTGGGCGGGTGCATTGGCCGCGCTTCTTACGGGACAAGCTTACTTAACCAGTGCCGAGATGGCTGGTCAATTGGGACCCTTTGCTGGATATTCTAAAAATAAAACTATGATGCTGAAGGTGATCAAGAAACATCAGGCCGCTGTTAAGAAGATTAATTTTTCGGTCTTACAGAATAAAGAGTTGCCGAAAATTCTGCAGGAGCTATGGAAAAACGTGCTCCATTGCGGGCAACGTTTTGGTTTTCGAAATGCCCAAGCCAGTGTGATTGCTCCGACCGGGACTATTGGGCTCATGATGGATTGTGATACGACGGGGATCGAGCCTGAATTTTCGTTAGTTAAAACCAAAAAATTAACAGGCGGAGGAGTTTTACAAATCGTGAACTCGGCCGTTAGGGATTCGCTTTTAAAAATGGGATTTTCTGAATCGGAAAGTCATTTAGTTTTGGAAAAAATCCTAGAGCGAAACTCTGTCGTGGGCCTTACTGAATTGTCAGCTGAGCAACAGAAAATTTTTTCTTGCGCCATTGGTGATCAGGCGCTTTCTCCAGAGAGTCACTTAAAGATGATGGCTGCCGTCCAACCCTTCGTCAGCGGAGCCATTTCGAAAACAGTGAATTTACCTTCGTCATCTACGCGCGAAGATATCACGGATATTTTTTGGCGGGCTTGGAAAATGGGCCTTAAATCCGTGGCCATCTATCGAGATGGATCTAAACAAAGCCAGCCTTTAAATCGCAAGGTCTCTGACATTCCCGAAGGTTTTCAAAAATGCCCCGAATGCGGCGGAGCTACTGAACTGCACAGTGGCTGCTACCGATGTAAAAATTGTGGATTTAGTTTGGGTTGCGCTTAATTACTGTCTTTGAAGCTGATATTTCTTTTCAGCAACCACTTGATCAGGAACATCACCTTTGAAAGTAACCCAAACGTCTCCGTTCGCTGATTTCTCAAAAAGAATGATAGAGTTTTTATCATGGGAACCTTTAGAGTCTATGTAGCTGACGCCTAAAAAGATCATCATGTATTTCTTATTGATTTTTCCGCTTTGCACTACTTTTAAAAGCACGTCATTTTTTAAGACGCGGCTTTGAGCATCGAGGAAGAAATGCAAATCCGTTTTGTCGAACGAAAAGTCGAGAGCTTCGCATTTGTGTTGTTTCATGGTGATGACGGGGACAGTGGGTTCGCCGATGGCTTTGTAGCTTCCAGAGAAATCTGCACAAGCTGCAGGAGGGTTACTAAGGGCTATGGACGAAGCGGAAGAAATGATTACAAATAAAATGCTATTTATCGAACGCATGAAGGCCTCGCTTTGCAAATGAGTAGGTATTTGTTCTGACCATTGTTAATGATACGACTTGAAATATGAGATGATGGTAATTTTAAATTCAGTGGGTACACTTGCTCTTGCCCTACAGGAACATATTGATCATTCTGAAGGGTGTAAAACTGAGCTTTGTAAGTTGAATGGTAGTCCTTCTTTTCATGTTCAGGTGAGACCAATCGAATACTAACTTGAGCGACAAGATTGGACTTTGGGAAGCCGACAGTTTCACTCAAATCATCTCGTCGTTCACCTGAAGGCAGCTGGCCTACGCAGTGTTCAGAAGATCCAAGCTCAAGTCCTACAGGGTAACTACCAGAATTAGATACGCTAACTAATTGAGGCAACAAAGTGAGCTGGCAACTCATGGCTGACGTAACAGATACTGGTTGAGCCATAGGGGTGGGTTGAGGCGGCAGTGAGCTTCCATCGTTAGGAAGTGGTTCATCATCAGAAGGTAGCGGAGTGTTGTTCACGATTTCTTGTTGTTTATCCACCATCTCTTTAGTGCTTTTCGCACAAGCCGCGGTCAGAACGAAAATACTTATGAGCAGAACTTTATTGATATTCATAAAAGTGTTTTTCATAGGCCTTACGTATCACCAAATCGCGAAATTGTCACAAAGCCGCAGAGTTTGGAAAATTATTTAGGGCAACCAAAGAAATTCTCGGCGATGCCAAATGAGATTAAGTTTAAAGTGACTTCAGTTGCAAAAACTTCATGGTCATACTTTTTTCGTCACTGGCACTAGGTAGAATTTTTATCCCGCTTTGCTGCCGATAAATATGATGATTGTGTTTTTGGCAGAGGACTCGGAGGTTTTCGATGTCATCGGTGCCACCAGCCCATCTGGGTTTTATATGATCGATGTGGAGATTCCACCTTGAACCGCAGAGTTGGTTTGTTCGGTGATCTTTGTGCTGACAACATTGATCTCTTTGTAAGACTTGTTTTTTTACTGCCACGGTGGCAGTGGATCCTTCTTTTTGTTTAATGAATCTGTCGGATAAATACTTAATGAGAGTACCTAAGTCATTTGATTGCGTGGCATTTGAAGCTAGATCATTTGCTTTTTGAAGGGATTCCCACTGTTCCTGTGTGAATGTCACTTCAAGCCTTACGGTTCCATCTTTTTGATGAGTTACTTTGGTTTGCTCTTTAACTTTAAGATCAAGCTCTTTAGAGATTATTACTTGAGTCTCACCTACTGTCATATCGCAGATCTTTGCAATTAAACTTCGCTTTTGTGCCAGGGTAGTTTCACTCTTCTCACGAAAGGCTTTTTGTAAAAGTGTGGTCTGAGATAAGTTAATTTCTCCAGATTCTATTTTAGTTTTAAGCTTTGGTTCCACCGCTAATAACCTTGCTGCATCAATACGGCGCTGGGCGGAGCCGCCCGGGTAACCACATTCTTTTACTAGATAGTCATAAAGATTCGAATAATTAAAATCCAAGTAGAGTTTTCTTCGATCTGCTTCCTTGATGTGTTCTATCACTAGAGCTAAAAGTCTGTTCTCAGCCCGAGCTAATGATTTAATCTTTTGATCCAACTCTTTATTATTTAATTTTGAAATCATATTCACCTCACAAACTATATAACATGCATTTTAAAAGCCAGTTTCAGAGGGAAATTAGAGGTGAAAGAGAAATATAAACTCAATTAAAAAACGCCACTCAGAAGCTCGCAAAAGCTCAGCATTGAAACGAAAATACTCAAACAAGAAGTGCCGTACATCATAAACAAAATCCTAATTATACGAGCACGGCGAAGTCGAAATCCCAGTCAAGAAAAATATTTATTTAATTCAAAAAACTCCACCGCCACCTGGCAGCGAAGCCAAAGGACCACTCATCTCGACTTACCCCTCTGCGCCCAAAAAAGTAAAGCGCGTTCGGAAAAATACTGTTGTCGGCGCTCTTCCATCGACGAATGCAAATAAGGATTACTAATGATCTCCGTTCCTGAATCGGAACCTTGCTCCCAAGAGATCTGCGCCCCAAAATCTGCAGCCTTCAAGATTTTAAAGATGACTTCTTCTCCAGAGAGGAAATTTCCTTTACGATTAGAATAGCTCACGCTCTTACTTTTCCAATATTCCCTTTGACGAAAAGGTAATTGCAGTCGTTGCCACAAGTAGCCGCCACTCACTTCGTCCACAAAACAAATCCCATCATTTGCCGCCAAACAATCAGAAAACATTTCTGCGGCGTCTTGATTTTCGCGCAGAACAATCCAGCGCGAAAAAGCGGAATCCAAAGCCTTAAAAAAGTTTTCTTTCTCCGCTCGTTCAGATTGCAAAAAGGACACTTTCACTTCGACGTAAGGCATATGCACTCGATAGCCAATTTCTAAACCTGAACCACCCAAAATTTCTTCGGTGAGTTTGGCAACCTCTCCTTCGCTTCGGCCTAAAATATCCCAGGATAAAGTGATATGGGAATCGTCGTCTTTCGCCAATTCGCGAAGCCAACTTTCGATATGATCTTGCCAAATGATTTCAATTTCTCGAGGAGGTCCCGGAAGTACGAAGACAGCTTTTCCAGCCACCTGCAAGTGAAAGGCATGCGCTGTGCCTCGAGAGTTTTTCAAAATGCGTGAGCCGCGCGGGAAATAGCACTGTTGCTTTTGAAATTCTTCGACGGCGACTCCGCGAACACTAAGTCTTTCAGCGATGTAATCCCAGGTTGGAGAATCAAACGCAAGTTCCGCCCCTGACCACTGCGCAATGATCTCTCGTGTAAAATCATCGGTGGTGGGACCAAGGCCTCCGGTCACGAAAATTAAATCACTTTTCGATGCGCAGAACTCAAGCCCTTCAAGAATTAATTCCTTGTCATCGGGAACAACCAAATGGGCCGAGGTCAAAAGGCCCATTTTTTTCAGGCGTCCCGAAATCCAAGACGCATTGGCATTTACAATTTGTCCCGAGGTTAATTCTGTTCCAATGCCAAGCACAGCGGCTTTTAAAGCGGTTTTCATGGGGATGATCCTGTCCTGCTTTACAAAGCTTCGACAAGACCTTTGCATCGAGTCAATAGTTGTTGTAGAAGGTAAATCCTCAATTACATTCAGGAGAGACCGCATGAATCACTACAAACAACTGGACATTTCCAATCCTACTGAAGAGCACGGTATGTTGCGTGAAACTGTGCGCGCTTTCACTCAGGCCGAAGTCGAACCTCAGGCTCACGAATACGACCGGCAAGAAAAATTCAATCTGCCCTTATTCAGAAAATTAGGTGAGTTAGGTCTATTAGGAATCACGGTGCCAGAAGCTTATTCGGGATCAGGTTTGGATGCAACTGCAGCAGTGATTGCTCACGAAGAGTTAGCCGCATCCGATCCCGGTTTTTGCCTCGCTTACTTAGCCCATGCCATGTTGATGGTGAATAACCTGGCTGTGAATGGAAATGAAGAGCAAAAGAAAAAATTTCTTCCAAAACTTTGCACCGGGGAATTTGTTGGTGCGATGGCTATGTCAGAACCCGCTATAGGAACTGACGTTCTTGGAATGGCAACAACAGCAACGAAAAATGGTTCCGATTATATTTTGAATGGTCGCAAGATGTGGATCACCAATGGAACTATCGATGAAAACAACACTCCCTGTGATGTGGTTCTTGTCTACGCGAAAACCGGCGAAAAAAATGGCCGTGCAATGATTTCAACTTTTCTCGTCGAAAAATCATTTAAAGGTTTTAGCGTTGGTCAAAAAATCAAAGACAAATTGGGAATGCGGGGATCCAATACTGCAGAGTTGGTTTTTCAAGACTGTGTAGTTCCCACAACTCATTTAGTCGGGCACGAAGGTGACTCGATGATGCATATGATGAGAAATCTGGAAATCGAAAGGCTGACCTTAGCAGCGATGAGTTTAGGGATTGCTCGTCGGTCGATCGAGATCATGAATAAATACGCCTTGGACCGAGAGGCTTTCGGCAAGCCACTCAACTTTTTTGGACAAATTCAGAAACACATTGGCGATTCTTATGCCGAGTACAAAGCCGCACGAGCCTATGTTTATGATACAGCTCTAAAATTAGACCTAAATAAAGAAGGCAATCGCTTAGATTCCGATGGAGTAAAACTTGTTGCAACCACTATGGGTAAGAATGTGGCTGATCGAGCTATCCAAGTTCTCGGCGGCTACGGCTACGTGGGTGAATACATTGTCGAGCGCTTGTGGAGAGATGCAAAGTTGCTTGAAATCGGCGGTGGTACTCTGGAAGCTCATCAAAAAAATATCACACGAGATCTTTCCAAATTTCCTGAGTATCTGAATCGATAGTCATGATGCACGCGCAGGGAAGATTTCCATTTTCAGAAGATATTTCAGTCAGCGAAAGTTTGAAGATTCATTATTCTTTGGTCTTGAAATCAATTGCGCCAAGTTTAACCCCTGAACGACTTAAGAAAATTGAAAATGTTATCGAGAACCGCAGCTTCGATGTCGCCGTGGTTCTTGAAAGTATTTATGATCGAGGAAATATCAGCGCGGTTATGCGCACCTCAGAAGCTCTCGGTTTTGTGAATTTCCACGTTATTGAAACTCAAGAAAAGTTCAAGGAAGCCAATCGAGTGACCCAAGGTTCTGACAAATGGGTGGAAACCCAAAAATGGAAAAGCACAACCGAAGCTGTTAAAAATTTGAAAGCTCAGGGTTACAAGATCTGCGTAACGACACTCGAAAAAGCTCGTCCCATTGGTGAGATCGACTTTTCCCAACCGGTCGCTTTTGTTTTAGGAAATGAAAAAGAGGGCGTCAGTCGGGAAATGATCGACGCCGCTGACGAGCGGATTATCATCCCCATGCAAGGTTTCGTGCAGAGCTTTAACATTTCGGTCGCCGGTGCCTTGGGCCTTTATCACATTCAGCAGGATCGGCTTCGTCGCCTTGGAAAATTTTCAGAGCTCTCCCAGAAACAAAAGGACATTTTAAAGGCTCACTATTGCTTAAGGACTCAAGACTCTGCTAAAGACAGTCTGAAAGAATTATTTAGCCGTGGGCATTTAAGTTAGGAAAATTGTATGACAAAAAAATCGAGTAAAAAAAATAAACCAGCACAGGGCAAAGTAGGTCCTCAGCCGAAAGAAAAACTTTATGGCACGGTGGCGATCGAAGAAAATCAGCTCGAGAGATTTGCCAATCGCACCCTTGTTCGTCGCTACACCATCGACTTCAGTTGCCCCGAGTTTACCTGTCTTTGCCCCCGCAGTGGATTCCCTGATTTCGCGACGATCAAAATTAAAGTTGTCCCTGACAAATGGTGTGTCGAATTGAAATCTTTAAAACTTTACATCAATTCATTTCGAAACAAGCATGTCTTCCATGAAGATGTGACCAATGTGATCCTGCAAGATCTTGTAGATCTTCTGGACCCTCACGAAATTACCGTCGTTGGCGATTTTACTGTGCGTGGAAATATCCATACTGTGGTCACGGCGACTCACAGTAAATAGATTTTAAGACTTCTTCTGTAAAATAGCTGATTTCAACAATCTCTTCAAAGAGCTGAGCTCATAATCCAAATCAGGTACCGGGGCAGTGCTCAGTGAAAATCCTTGAGCATGAGCCCATTCTTTAACTCGATTTTCAAACTCTTCGAAATCCCATTTCTCATAGTTCGTTGAAAAAAGGATTCTCCCTTTTGAGTTCAAAACTGAACTGCAGAGATCTAACAATTGAGTCCAATCCTTCTCGATACGAAAGACAGAATCTTTACTGCGACCGAAAGAGGGGGGATCCACAATGATCAAATCGAACTTTCGCTGTCGTTTAAGGGCACCTTTTAAAAAAAGCAAACAGTCTTGGGACCAAAACTCGAATTTTTTCGGATCGAATCCATTCAGCTCAAAGTTTCTTTTTCCCCAATCCAGAAATTTTGCGCTGACGTCAACGGTGCAAACTTCTTTGGCTTTTCCTGCGGCTGCCGACAAACTAAAACCGCAAGTGTAGGAGTAAAGATTTAAGACACTTAATCCCAAAGAGTTCTGTTTAACCCAAGCGCGATTAGCTCGTTGATCCAGGAAGAGCCCTGCGGAAAGTCCTTGAGTTGTTTTCAATTCATATTTGAGATTATTTTCCTCGGCCGTCCATTCAGAAGAAACATCGCCAAGACTCCAGGCTTGGTTCGAATTAGGATCTTGGCCGCGATTGTTCATTCGACGAATAAACACAGATTTGTTGAGCTTTTGAAAAAATACTTGAAAACAGTTAAGATCATCTTCATTCGGATCAGTTTCCCGGTACCAATTGATCCAAGCCTGGTTTCCGTATAAATCGGCGCTGAAATTTTCTGATTCGTCGTGGCTTAGTCGATAAGAAGACAGTTGAGTTAATTTGCGGCGCTCTCTTTTTTCATAAGCATTCATCAGTTGAGCTAGAATAGTTTTTTTGCCAAGGTCTTTAAAAGACTCGCGCACTATAAGCGAATTTTCAGGATCAGCCCACCATGGCCGTTGAGAAGAGAAGTTTAAAGCTTTTTCAGGCATAGAAATTTCTTGAGCATGCAGTGCAAGCCTTGTCCAAGAAGTTCCTCCATGTTTTTGATCCCCCAAAACAGGAATGCCCAAGTCCTGGGCGTGCAAACGAATTTGGTGGGATTTCCCAGTGATGGGCTTAGCTTCCCACAGAGAAACTCCATTCTGCTCCCACAACCAAGTGAATTCAGTGAATGCATTCGGTTCTTTTTCAGGCTTACTAATGTAAGTGTCTTTGTCTCTTTCAATGTAGGATTGATGGGAAAAAGTTTTCGAATTTACTTTTTGGTCGGTTAGAAATAAATATTTTTTTTCAACACTTCGTTTTTCAAAATATTCGGTCAATGCTGCGGCAGTTTCACGATCTTTGGCTACAAGAAGAACTCCGGAAGTTTCTTTATCTAAGCGATGGACGACGTAGAGGGGAGTGTGGTTTTGGTGAGCAATGAACTCAACAATTCCCCAATCATTGGGATTGCTTTGATGAGTGGTGATCCCTTCCGGTTTGTCAATGGCATGAAGATTCATCGCTTCATTGGATCCAAGAGGCTAGAAAAGTCAAGGACCCACTGCGTACTGGGTCCACATTTACTTGCGAATTCGCAGTTAAACGAATAAAACTTCACTCCAAGGAGATACACATGAAAATTCACAATTGGTTCCTCATCGCACTCAGTAGCATTCTATTAGCAGGTTGTGGAATTCAATCTATTCCTCAATCAAAAAACAATGTCGAGGCCACCGTTGCCGAAATCACCAATCAGTACAAACGACGAAGTGATTTAATTCCAAATCTTGTGGAAGTCGTGAAAGGCTTCGCGAAACAAGAATCGCAAGTCTTAACTCAAGTGACGGAAGCTCGTGCAAAAGCCACATCTGTAAACATCGATCCTACAAAAATGTCGGCTGAAAAATTAGCGGAGTTCTCTCGGGCTCAAGGGCAACTGTCGCAAGCTTTGGGGCGTTTGATGATGGTCACTGAAAATTATCCCCAATTGAAGTCCGATCAGAATTTTCGTGATTTACAGGCCCAAATCGAAGGCACTGAAAATCGCATCACCATCGCTCGGCAAAGATACATTGAGGCGATTAAAGAGTTTAATAACTTAGTGACTGTTCCAATGACCAGCTGGACAAACTCTCTGATTTATCACTATGAGAAAATGCCACAATGGGATTTGCCGGCAGAAGAAAAAGCCAAAGTTGAAAAAGCGCCTGAAGTTAAATTTTGAAAAACGCATCAGTTTTCTTTTTCAGTTTAATTCTTCTTTGTGGATCGGTTAGCTTTGCCTTTGATGTGCCAAAGCTGACCGGGCCAATTATCGATGAAGCCAATTTGTTGAGTCCTCAGCAGGAAGTCGAATTGGGCCAGCTGATCCGCTCTGTTCACGATCGCGGGATCGCCCAAGTTCAAGTGGCCATACTTAAAAATCTACAGGGCGATGTCATTGAATCAGCTTCCATTAAAATGACAGACGCTTGGAAATTAGGTGATCCCAAAAAAGATAACGGGATTTTATTTTTGGTGGCTTTCGAAGAAAAAAAAATGCGCATCGAAGTCGGGCAGGGCCTTGAAGGGGATATTCCCGACGTTATTGCTCGAAAAATACTCGACAGTTATGTGCAGCCCTTTTTTAAAGAGGGTCGCTTTCCTGAAGGCATCCGCAATGGTGTTTTAGGAATATTAACTCGGATTGATCCCGAACTTATTGGAAACACGGAAGCCGAGACTAGGGCTCCAGCTCGCAAAAAAAATAGCAATTGGATGTTTTTTATCTATCTGGTGATTTTTATTATTATCAGCTTAATGCGTTCAACACGCAGTGCTTTAGGTGGACGCCGCGGTTGGAGCTCTTGGGGCGGTGGCTCTGGGGGGTTTGGCGGTGGTGGCGGAGGCGGCTGGTCTGGTGGCGGTGGTGGATTTAGCGGTGGAGGATCTTCCAGTGGATGGTAATAATAAGACTCAAAATTCTGAACCTCAGTGGCTAAAAAAATATTTAACTCCCGAGGACATCCAAAAGATCAGTGATCTTGTCCATAAAGTTGAAAGGAAAACGCGAGCTGAAATTGTACCCATGATTGTATTGCGATCATCAGCAATTGGTCATGTGCCTTTGCTGCTCACTTTAATTATGCTCCTGGTTTTTGTGCCGCTGGAATTTTATTATTTCGAGTGGTCGATGAATTATCAATCCAACTTGTGGCTCAGCCTTTCAGCCGTGATTGCTTTCGGTTTGTCTATACTTCTATCACGCAGTCTATGGATCCAAAGAATTTTAACTCCGAATGCCGATGAAATGGCACAAGTGTGGCATCGAGCCGAACTGGAATTCTATCGGCAAAAAATGACCGGGACCGAATCTCGAGCGGGAGTTTTCCTTTTCGTTTCCATTATGGAGAGAAAAGCCGTGCTTCTGACCGATGAAATGGTTCATAAAACTTTGGCGAACGAACTTTGGGAACCGATTGTGAAGGAATTTTCAGCCGATTTGCATCGAGGGCAGTGGATGAATGGTTTTTCGAAGGCCTTGGAAAGATGCGGAGAGTTATTGAGTGAAAAATTTCCTTCAGATGGCAAACAGGCTCGCAATGAGCTTGCAAATTTCCTGAGAATCAAAGAATAATCTTTTCTAAATATTTTCGATTGCGGCCGTAGCTCAGCTGGATAGAGTACTTGGCTTCGAACCAAGGAGTCGGGAGTTCGAATCTCTCCGGCCGCACCAATTTATACCCCTCAAAATCCTTCGAACATGCGGTTTGGCACGTGCTTGCGGAGCAAGCCCGCGCCAAAACCGAACTCGAATTTTGAGGGGTATAAATTGGCTGGGTTGTGGGTGGTGATTTTGATTTGGAGATCTCTATGGCTATAAAGACAATTATTCTACTCCGTCATGGACAGTATAAAAGTGAACCTTCGGAGAAACTGACAAGCTTAGGGCGTCAACAAGCAGTCCGTGCAGGTAAAAGACTAAAGAGCATAAAGTTGGATAAGATTCATTTTAGTACTTTACCTCGGGCTTATGAAACTGCGGAGATAGTTAAGGTAACTTTAGCTTATCCAAAAAAATTGCATGGATCTGATTTTTTACATGAGTGTGTTCCTGGGTTTCCCAAGAAATTGCGCAAAAAGCATGGCTATACCGACGAGAAAAAGTTGATGAAAGATAAACGACAGGCTGATCGTGCTTATCGAGAGATTTTTACTTTTTCAAAAAGGAATTGCACTGAGTTGGTTGTCTGCCATGGAAATATAATTCGCTACTTCGTATGTAAAGCGCTTGGCATTGATACCGAGTCTTGGAGAAAATTTGATATTAAACAATGTGGAATAACTGTCATTCAGCTCAACAAGAAATCACGTTCATTGAACGTGATTTCTCATAACGATGTTGGCCATCTGCCTGTTAAAATGCAGACTTTTATGTGAGTCTTCTAATTGCAACTAACTTTGATATCAAAAGAAACACATTTATTATAGTAATCGTATTTCTGACACTCTTTTGAAGTTGTGCAGCCTCTGTTCCCACAAGCAGCCGTTGTGTCGTAGCTTACGCATTTGTTGTAGTAGTCGTACTTTTGACAGACTTGTCCTTGAATACAAAATCGACCTGTCAGAGTTCTTTCATTGTAGGCTGTGCACTTATTGTAATAATCATATTTTTGGCAGATGCGTTCGGTGGCGCTCTGTTGACCCGGGTTACCTGGAGTAGCAGCTCCGCAATAAATCATTTCGCCATTTTTATTTACTGAATCTCCGACGTTAAGAAAAATGTCGGCAGATGCAAATTGGCCGATGGTCATAACTAAAGTTAAAGCAGCTAAAATATTTTTTAACATGATTTCCTCCAAGTCCTAAACATCCCTTAATTGAGATCGAAGGCTTTATTCCGAAAATGGAGTTAACATGACTGGTATTTAAAAACAATGTTGGTTTCTTGCGCTTAATTACTGCCATCGTGGCAGTAAAAACGATGGTTATGAAAGTATAGATTTATGGGGCACTCTTAAAGAAGGCTCAGCCGACTGAACCTTCTTGATACGAATTTGTAATAGCAGCCAGAGGTTTTATTACAAGTCTTTAATCGGCGAAAGCTTACCCTTTTCAGCAAGTAGCCCTAACACTGATTCTAATGAAGTGGTTTTAGGACAATCACAAACCATTTCATACTCCAATGCTGTTTTATCAGATTTTAATTTAAAGAAAATGAGATGACGTGGATAGGGGTTGTATACGACGCCATATTTAGACTCCACCAATGTGATTAGCTCTGGTATTGAGTTGACTTGATTAGAGAGATCAAGCCCATACACTTTGAAAATATTGTCTAACATATCTTCTAAGGTGGGTTCAGTCGTTACCTCTATTCGTGTAGATAAAATCTCATAAGAACTTCCGAGCTTTATCAGTCTTTTATACTTTTTTCTATCGTGCTTCAAAACACAGGAGACCCTCTTATCTGTTGCCGAAAGCACCTCAGTACGATTAATATCGGCGGGTATGTCAATGTTCTGTACAGATTCCATTTTTTGACCTGCGTTAACTATTCCACTGGCAAGTAAAATTGAGAGCACAAGAAGTTTTGATGTCATAATCACCTCAGTTCAATAGTGAGCATAGTAAAGGTCAACTTAAAACCAATGATTACTTAGCGCAATTAATAGCGATATCTTTATCCAGATAATTTATGTTTAAACCAGCAGAAGTGCCCGATGAGCTCAAGAGGGGCTTATTAAAAAGAATGTCCATACCATCAACTTTTTCAAATTGCCCAACGACCGCAAAGGGTTCATTAGGATTGTTATTTCTATTAGAAAAAGAAATAGTCAATGAAGATAACTTATCTTCATTGGTAAGCTTATCACTTTCAGCAGAAGAAACTAAGATCCCAGACGTTTTTAAAATAAATTTAGATTGTTCTACGTTAGATGTGTTTACTATTCCTAAAGTTTTTGTTCCACCTCGTGAAGCAGAGTAGATAGTGCAAGCAAGCTCTGTCGCGCTCGAAACTCCTGTGAAAAACAAAATGGATGTATAAATAAGTGATTTCATAAACGACCTTTCTATTAGGAGGCCATCAGTCTATTATAAAAGATTAAAAAAATCAGCTGTGATAAGTTACACAGGTAAAAAGTGCCTGTCGAACTTTTGACCACAAATCCTAGGCATTCCCAGTCATCGAGATTCCCGCTATATCCAACAAGCTCTCTATAAATTCTTCACGCGCTTAGGCTTACCCCTTGTTTCTATTTAGATTTGCCTGGTTGTATGGTAAAGACACCCGAGACCTAGGAGGCCTTATGACTCAAAAATTTATCGTTGGATTCTTAACTGTTTTTTCTTCGCTCTCTTTTGCAGCCCCTTCATTCGTGGCGCAGGGAAAAGGCTACTTCTGTTACCAAGATTTTCAAAGTGCTCTGGGTAATGCGAAATCTGAGGCAAATTTGAATGCTCAGCGAACTTGCCGGGGACGCGCTTTTCAACGTATTTCCCAATTTGCGGTTCGACAAAGTCCTCAAGGTTGTGTTGTTCAAGTTCAAGCTCGATACACTTGTCGGTAATTTGAGTTGTTTATGAATTATTTTATCCGGAGCTCCTTAGGGCTCCTTCTTTCTTTATCAGCTCAGGCTGATTTTTCGACGGTGACCCACTGTCTTCAACAAAATTCAAATCAACTTTCTGCTTATCGTAGCACCGCGATTGCTGTGGTGGATAAATATCAAACTAAGATATTTACATTTGGCTCTGCTCGGGAAAATCAGATTTTTGAAATTGGTTCAATTACCAAAACATTTACTGCAAATTTATTAGCTCAAGAAATTATTGCTGGGAATCTCCGTTTGTCAGAGCCAATTCCTGGTGCTTATCAAAAGCCTAATGGTTTAATTCGATACCAACATTTAGTCACTCATACTGCGGGACTAGTTAACGTTTTTCACGATTATAAAAGTTCCAATCCTAGAACTCCTTGGGATGGTTTGGATATTCCACTCTTTAAATACTTTTATAATAGGACTCCCTTACAATCCCGCCCCGGTGAAAACTTCAGTTACTCGAACATTGGTTTTGGGCTTTTGGGAACTATTCTGAGTGAGAGAGCCGGTCAGCCTTACGATAAATTAGTTCAGCAAAGAATATTCGCTCCGTTAGGAATGAAGGACAGCTATTTTGAAGTGCCTCGCTCTGAAGCGCACCGTTTTCCTCAAGGGAACATCAACGGCGCGGCCTGGCCTTACTGGAATCTGTACAATACAGGGATCAGCGCCGCCGGAGGTATTCGTTCAACCATTAAAGACATGGCTATTTACACACGAGCGCAGCTGTCTCCTGAAAACACAGTGTTGGCTCGAGCCATTCAGGCGACTCAAGCCCCCCTCTATCAGAAAGATAAAGATGCTGTCGGCATGAGCTGGCTGATTGGGCCACAAAAAGGCTTAGTATGGCACAATGGCTCGACTTTTGGGTTTAATTCCATGTTAGCTATATCTTCAGTCCATAAAGTTGGGATCGTCTTATTAACAGATACAAGTATCTACAAAACTTCGCCCGGCGGAGAACAAATCAAAGATAAATCTTACGAAAATATTGTTTATACTTGTTTGAAGTAACACAGGGTCGATCTGTAGAGACCGACCCTTCTCATTAAAAAATTCCTGAACACATTTGTCTTTGGTTCGTCGGTTTTGACTGATAGTTTTTGATCCAAATTGTTCCTTCAACAGGGCGATCTGGCTTCGGTGAATGAATTGTATCGACGAACACCGCTTTAGCTTTAGGGAAAGCTTTCGTCATGGCATTTAGATTTGCCGGTTCATTTTCAAACACGCCGATCACTTCTCCCATTTCGGCGACTTGCGAGAAAGCCTGTGTTTTAAAAACCAAATCGTCGATGCTTTTATCGGGCTTCATCATTAACAAGGCTTGCGAAGGGTGATGAGGAAAATGATTTCTTACAAGATTCGCTCTTGTTCCTAACTCCATGCCTGGAGCATCACGGCCTGTTAAGTAAACCACTTTGGCTCCGGCCTCGATCAATTGGTGCAAATAATCTGCGGAACCGGACAAAGCTTTGTCTTTACTGCAATAGGTACTGGTAAAAAATCTTTGGGCCCAAAATGCTGAAGCTGCTTTTAAAAGTTCTGCGTTCTCGATTCCTATTTTTCTAAAAGTTAATGCGAGCTCGTAATTGATATCAGTTTCTTTCAGCGAGAAAAGCTTCAATGAATCTGGAAAAGCATTTTGAATTTCGGCTTGCGAAGCAAATTCCTTTAAAATTCTTAAACTGCGTTCTTGAGTGCTCACCAAGGTGTCATCAAGATCGAACAAAACTACGGATAATTTTCCTTGCGCTTTTAATTCGCGGGCCTGCTCGATAATTTGAGAAAGCTCATTGGCATTAAATGAATTTGCAAATGCAGTGCTACCCATTGCGACGCTGGTCAATGCAACCAGCGCGATCGATTTTAAAAGTTTCATACGAGCTCCTTAATTTTAAAAAATTATAAACATCCGAAAGTTTTTAATTGTTTAATAAGATTTTGGCTGATTGTAGATTTCTCATCGAGAACCGCTTGTAGCATGACAGCGTTAACATTTTCATCGGGAAGTGGTTGGTTGCCGTATGATCCGCCCACAAAAAAAGATTCAGAACTCCAAACAAGAGTCTTTAGGTATTCAAGTTTGAGAGTCGCATAATTACTAATATCATGATCTTCTTCTGAGTAAGCACGCTTCCAGGATTTTTCGGTGATGATTTTGCAATTGCCCGAGTTCGATGCTGTTGGAATCAGCAGAGCAATAAGCTTGGCTTTAATTTGTGCCGTTGGCTCAGTGGTACCGCAAGATTCACTTGCATGACCTTGCAAACTCGCACTTAAAATCATTAAACTTAATAAAATCTTTTTCATAAATATCTCCTTTAAGGTTTGTTAATTAAGTTCTTGCATATTGCCACGCAGCGTTATACAATTCTTATTAGAAAAAACGAACGGTATCCAAAGGACAGAAGTTGAAGCTCGAAGAACAAATAGAAAGCTTAGTGCAACAGAAGAAGACCTCGAAGGCCCGGGCCCTGATCGCTCTCTTTATTCGTCAGCAGCGGGCTCATAAGAACGTCTTATTTAAGGCTTCTCAGTGGTATCGCCGACTGAGCCTCTATAAAGAAGGCCTCAGGCTCGTCATGCAGCTAGGGCCTTTCGAACCCTTGGCCACAAATGATATCAAAATAAGAACGGCCGAGTTTTTAAGCATTTTAGGGTCTAATGCCTATGCTGTGCAGTTGCTTTCAGAAACGACTTTCCAAACCACCGATGATTATGAGGTTGCTGCAGGAATTTATTTTGCGGCGAATGATTATGCGAAAGCTTTAGAGCTTTTTCAGAAGCGCCTCGGACTTATGCCCGAGGCCGACAGCTATCAAGGCCGTCTTTCACAGTTGAGCTGTGCGGATTGTTTAGTGCAACTGGATCGCATTAAAGAAGCTATTTTAATTGCGCAGAACTTATTGAAAAAATCCCGAGAGCCTTTGTTCTTAGCGATTTGCCAACAGGCTTTAGGTGAGTATTTGGCTCGGTCAGGGCAGCCTCGCAAAGGTTTAGTTTGGATTCAAAAATCAGCGCAGAGCTTTCCCGGTAAAAAAGAAACTTACGATCATGCTTTGTTGTATCGGTGGTTAGGCTATACCTCAGCGCAGCTGGGAAAAAAGAGTGAGGGCCGACGGCACTTTGCGCACTCTACAAAGATCATTAAAAAAATTGGGCTGCGCGAGGAAATTTGGTTGGATAACCTGCGGTTTGAAGGCGAGTTGGACTTGCTGACGAAAAAGGATGAGCATCGTCTTCAATACTTTCCGGGAATTCCGCCGGTCCATAAAGCACAAAAGTTGCCGCTGACCTTGGGTCCATCCAATGGCTTGATCAAGATCAATCTCAGCAGTGAAGAGTACGCCTTTAAAAACGAATATTTTTTAGGGCTTCCTTTAGAGATTAAACTTTTAGCTTACTTAAGAATTGCCGAAGCTTGGGGAATTGGCTTCGAACTTTTAAAAGTGCTCCTGTGGCCGAGGGAGCCGAATTCTTATTTGCAATTAGAAGCGCGTTTGATTCAACTGCTTCATCGTTTGAAAAAAAAGTATCAGATTGTTGTTTTAGTTAAATCGAAAAGAGCATATCTCAACAAGAAGGATAATAAAAAAATTCAAATCCATATCGAAGATCGAAGTTTACTTCCTTCGCGTATGAAGAAGGTATTCACAGCAGAAGAATTTCGTGAGGCTTATAATCTTAAAAAGACTCAGTCTCTTTTTTGGATCAATCACTATTTAACTCAAGGGAAAATTCAAAAAATTCAGAAGGGTCCCAAAACTTGGTACGAAATTATTGAGCGCGACGAGCCAGCTTAATCTGATCACGAATTTGCGAGGCCGTTATTAGACCGGTGCTTTTTGTCTTCCACCAAGCGCCTCCTCCACTGACTGGAAATGTTTCTATATAGGCGGGGTTCCGAGGGAAATACTCGAAAGGGTCATTGCGGACCATGATTAGCGCTTCGCCCGAAGGTTGAATGTGCATTTCAGTCCAGTGTTGAATGAAGTTGATACTTTTTTGCGGTTCTTGCCCAATGTATGTTGGATAGGGAGGCTTAATTGTGAAAGTGTAATAAGATTTTAAACTTTCAGCAATAGAGTTAATTTTTTGACCTACTTTTAAGATCATTTTTTTCTTTTGAAGATCGATTTGCAATTTGTCAGAAAAATTAAGAACTGTATTTTCGGTGAGCAATAATTCGTAACCATTCACATCCATATAGGCTTTGTTGACGAAGTCGCGTAAGCTAGAGTCTTGTTCACTCACAGCTAAAAATAATTGATGCAATTGAACAACAGTGCTCCAACTTATTTTATTTGTTACCTGATAGGTGATTCGCATTCCTAAAGAGCGAAATTTTCCCTCTAGCCTTTCCAAAATTGTCGGGATCAAATTAGGATTGTAGCCTAGAACGTAAACGCTGCCTCTTTGGCTTCGGCGAGTACTAAAATCATTTAAATAATTAATATCCACGTTCGCTTTAATCTCTTCATCGAACAAAGGAGAAAAAGATATCAATTGATGGCGCAGATGATTTCTTATCATTCCTGCAAACAAACCTGCTTGGGGATCATTCACCTTATCATAATATTTCGAAGCGTCTATTTCGAAAAGTAAGGCCTGTTCGCTAATGACTTTTTCAAGATGATTTCGAGTTTCGACTTTTGCAAACAAAGGTGAATCTTTTAAAATGAGCGAGCTCCACTGGTAATTGTGACTGTTCTCATTTCCTAAAAGACTTAAGACTTCATGTATGGCAATGACTTGCTGTAAGATACTTTTAAGTTCGCTGTTGAAATGGTTTTCGATGATTTCATCCCAACGGGCAGGATTGATAGCAATCATTGAAGCGCTGGGCCAATTCACCGCCGTTAAAATGTGCTGATTTTCATCAAGCAAGTTTTTTCGTAGAATCAGCTTTCCGGGTTGAGTACAAACTTCATTCAGTTTATCAGAGAATATTTGGGTATTAAATTTAACCAATTGACCTAACTTTTTTAAGCCCTCAGCTCCAGCCTCACAGAACTCTTTAAAGTACTGTTGCTCGGTTTTGATTTGTGGAGGTAAGGAATTAATGAAAGACGGTGTGACCCCTTGCTGAATCAGCATCTCGTGAAAGCTACCGCCGCCACGCTTTTCGCCTGCGTGAGACGTGTTAAAGGAAACCGATATTAATAAAAGTAAGATCTTTTTAAGAGTCATCCTAGGCCCAACGAATGCGATTTTTGAGCCAGGGTTAAATCAGGGTAATAAGTTATAAAATCAAAAGCTTGTCTAAAACTTTGACAGTGGCCTTTATTGGCAATGTTTTCCATTGCCAACATGGCAGTAAGGTAAGCTGAATAATAGAACACCTCGCACCCCCTGCATATAATTTGAACAGGAACTTCTTACATGTCAAAAATATAACAGATGAAGCGGGTACGACCGGATCGTAAGCTCTTAACCATATATGAAAAAATATACCTTATTAATCCTAACTTTTCTTACTTCTGTAAATTCCCAAGCCATTATCAATGGTACACCTCGGCCAGAAAAAATCGAAGGCAGTGTTTACGAACGAGTGGGTAACTTGCAGGACAATGTTCGAGGAACCTTTTGCAAAGGTCTTTTGATTGCTCCGCGAATTATTATATCTGCGGCTCATTGTTCTATTGATCTTTCTTTAACCACCGAGTTTGTTTTAATTGATCAAAATAATGTTAAGAAGTTTTACGACGTTCTTCATGTTGAAGTGCCTAAGGCCTATTCACTGAAGGAAGAATATAATTTTGGCGATATTGCCGTCATCATATTGCAAAAACCTGTCGAGGGAAAAACTCGGTTGAAAGAAGTAAGACTGCTTTCAGAGCCCTTAAAAGAAGGTGATCAGGGGACATTTTACGGTGGTCGCCATGATTTTACCGATAAACTCCGTTTCCTGAGTGAGAATTCAAAGCCTCACGAGCTGCAAAGTGCAACTTTGTTGTTTGACGGAACCTCTCCATTTAACAATGATCATTATATCTTGAGGTCGGCAAACAGCGGAAATCCAAAGGAAAGCAAACTGTGCTTTAGGGATAGCGGTGGTCCCTACATTGTTGAGCAAAACGGAGTTACTTATCTGGCCGGTATTGCCTCTTCCTTGCTCAGACAAAAAGATTCTTCTTCAGACGATCAAAATGAAACCGACTTTGAGTACTGCATGGCTTCGTTTCCCCACATCACTTCGGTGCCCTTTTATTTTTCTTGGCTTCAAAGGACGATCCAGAAACTCGGCGATCAATACGCTTTAGAACTCCCAAAATTTTAATCAAATCATCGTTTGAATTTGATCGAAGAGCAGAACTTTTTTGAGGGGTTTCGAAAGCAAAGTCACCCTTTCAAACTGTTTTGCCTTTTCGGTCGTATAATCGAGCAAATCTGCAGTAACGACGATGATGGGAATTGTTGATAAGCCTTCGTTTCGTTCGTGCTGACGAATTTTCTCGATCACTGCAAAGCCATCCATAAAAGGCATTCTTACATCTAAGACCATTAAGTCAGGAATGCCCTGCTGATAGAGTTCCCAGGCCTCAAGACCATTCGTCGCATAACTGATATCCCATGTGGTTTTCGAAAAGTAAGCCTTGTACAATTCCACATTTCCTAAATCATCATCCGCGACAATGAGTTTCAATTTTTCTTGAGGTTGCATCCCTGGTTTAGGAGGGACAAGAGCAGCCGCTGTTTTCACCAGTTTTCGCGCACGGCTTCGAGACGAAAGACCGAAATGCACTAAAAGTTCATTGGCTAAAAATGGCGTATTGTTCATGGCTGCAATCACTGAATGGGAAACTGACGAATTCAAGGCCGTGTACTTTCCAACTAAAATGACAATTCGGTTTTTGACTTGTTTAGCCAGTTCATCGATATCGAGATTTGCACTCTCGACGTCGACCACCACAAAACTGTTAGGTGTCGATTTGAATTGTTTCATCAAGTGCATAAAGTTTTTGGTGGTGGGAATGTGCACTTTTAAAAGAGGATGTTGCTTGAGGGGCTCGATGGACTTCAAAAAAAGCGGATCCTGCGAAAGAATAAGGATGTTCTTTAAATCCGATGTTTCAGCTTTAAAGGTTTCAATCCAAGAAGTGCGGTCAAAAACTTCCAGATCCAAATCAACACGGAAAACAGAACCAGTCTGAAGTGAAGATTGGACTTCGATATGCCCATTCATTTTTTTAATAATATCTTTAACAATGGAAAGACCCAGGCCAACTCCACCTTCGGAAAACGAAGAAGAACTTTCCACTTGAAAAAAAGCGTCAAAAACTTTGTTCAACTTATCTCGTGGGATGCCGACCCCGGTATCTTGAATCTCGAAACGCAACTGAACGCGTCCCTGATGGGTCGAACGAAGTGGAGTCACATTCAAGGAAACATGTCCCGTATGAGTGTATTTGGTCGCATTTCTTAATAAGTTAAGCAGAACTTGGCGCAAACGGTTCGGATCGCAGATGACGATGTTGGGAAGGTCCGCGGAAAAATAAGTGTAGAACTTTAAACCTTTGGTTTCGCATTCTGTCGCGCAAAGTTTAGTAACGTCACTGAGCAATTGAATGAGATAAGTTTTGCGCCCGTGAAAATTCAAATCGTTGGATTCCGCTTTTGCTAAATCCAATAGGTCATCGATCATCGAGAGTAGATGTTCGCCCGAAGATTTCATACTGCGCAGATAGTGAGAGAGCTTTTTGTCAGTATCATTTTCTTCGCAAAGATCAATCATACCTAAAATCAGGTTTAAAGGTGTTCTGATCTCGTGACTGATTTTTCCCAAGAAGCGTGTTTTCCCGTTCAAGGCTTCTTGCAGATCATGAGCGGTTTTTTCTAAGTCTAAAGTTTTATTGATGATCATTCTTTGAGCTGTTTGGTTCAAGGTGATGAGAACATAAAAAAGATAAGAAATAATTAAAGTAATGAATGCGCTGAGCAGTCCACCAATATTGGCTGATGAAATAAAGGAAGGGGCCTGCTTCACATAGTTGAATTGAAAGCTAAGTTGAATTCCTGACTGGGGTAGTCCGTCATCGAAAACAAAATGAAACAAAGATGTATCAGTGACGTCGTAAGGCATCGCCGTCAGCTTAAGAATATTTTTTTCAGAATTGCTGACTTTAATTTCCCAAGCCAAATTCCGGTTTAAATCCTGCACCACCACGCTTTCACCGGCCGAGAGATCTGTTTTTTCAAAAATAGCAATAAGAGGCGCAGTAAAAAGAAAGAATATGTCCTTATGCTCTTTTGAACGCATGATCACAGAGATTCGGGGAATGTTCTCGTATTCATAAAGAAGAGTTTTGTGCATCGACAAACTGCTCTTCAGATTTTTTACGGCATTTGAAAACATAGGAGACTGAACGAATTCTTCAGTCAGGGCGGGAAGGTGAGAGCTCGATCGAGTAATTCGTGTAACAAGTTTAAGGGGCGATTTTTTCGCCTTATCACTGGCCGATGTCATCTCCTGATATATAGATAGCCGATGAAACAAGGTATGCTCTAGCGATTGAGAAATTGATTTATACTCATTCTGATAGTGTGACCCACGGGGAATAAGAAAATCTTCATATGTTTGAATTCGAAGTAAGCTATTAGAAAGTGAAAGATCGATTTGATTAATGGTCTCTTTTGCTCGCTGATAGGAATTAACTTTCTGAACTTCATTTTCGCGCTGTTTAAGGTAGGCATAAACAGAGGCAGAAATGACCGAACCGCTAAGTAATGAAAAAATGGGAATCCACAGCACCAAGCGGCGGGCTTGGTGGAACCATTTGATAACGGTGCCCCAGTATTTATTTTTTAAAGTTTCGAACATGAGAAAAATTATAAGTAGGGCATTTTGGGAGAAGAATAAAATCATGTGAAGATTTCTTCAAACGATTTTAATGGCTTTTTAAGATCGTTCCCGTCTAATTAAAGAGTCAAACAAAAGGAATTGGATATGGACTTGGAAACAGATCAAGACTACGCACGTGTTTTAAGTGGGCTTAAAAAGCTTCCTGACTTCGATAAAGAAGCTTTTATAACCTTAACCGAAGACACCGACGAACAGGTTATTTTAAAAATTTTGGCTCGTTATAGTGTCACTTTGAGTGAATCTTTAGAGCAAATTAATGAAGGCATTAAAGAAGACAATGGAGAAAAGATTTGGCGGGCCTGTCACAAAGTTGCGGGATCTGCTGAACTGCTTGGGTTCAGAGGATTTGGGACCCATTCCCGCGCTTTAAATATGTCTCTGAAAACCATGACGGATCCCCATATCCATATGAATGAAATTCAAACTTATTCGCAAGAGGGTTACCAACTTTTACGTTCAATTGAAGTTATTTTTCCGAATCTTCGGACTTATCTCTGATTTCAGCTTTATAGCCAACACTCAATACCGTCTCGATTTGAACATTGCTTTGAACTAATTTTTTTCGCAGGTGACTGATGTGGGCATCGACAGTTCTCTGAGTGATGTGCTTTGAGATTCCCCAAACTTGATCAATTAAATGTTCACGCGTGAAAACTTGGCCGGGGCGAGAGCATAACAACTTCAGCAATTTAAATTCTGACGGAGTGAGCTCGATGAGTGTTTTTCCAGTTTTGATCGAACTGTGTTCAACAGCCATGCGATCTGAATTAATGATGAGATCACCTAACTGAACTTGTGTTTTATCTTTTTGATCAGAAAGTGATCCGCGCAATCGGGCTTCAATACGAGCTTTGAGTTCACTTGTGTTTGGTGGTTTCTGAACATAGTCGTCAGCACCAACTCCGAAAGCAGCAACTTTACTGAGAACGTCCCCATCAGCACTGAGAACGATGATAGGAACATTTTTAAGAGGGAATGATTCTTTCAGAGTTGCAATGGCTTTGATTCCATTTCCATCAGGTAAGGCAACATCCAGAAGAATGAGATCAAAAGACTCGCGTCCATTCTGCACAAGCTTGTAAGCATCGTTGAGATTCATAGCTTGAGTAAGGTGGTGTTCCTTCAGTACTGAACTTAGGTAGAGGTAAAATTCAACGTTGTCTTCAACACAAAGGATCTTTGCCATGATAAGATTTTTTAACTGTGTTTTGCGAAATCATCAAATGGTTTTTATCAAGGGGCAAAGATTTAGGATTACTCTTTTAATAGAATTAGCACATTCTCGCTCAATTTAACTAATAGGGGTTAAGAGTTAAGCGAGCTATAACATAGGAGGGGTGACGTGGAAAGAGAAATCCAAAATAATAACATTCGCGCAACCAAGTCAACCGCAACCGAGCTTAAAGAAAAAAGTTTCAAAGCCCTGGTGGTTGAAGATGACCGTAGTCAATGGCCTTTGTGGGAAAATATTCTTGGCTCACTGGGACGAGACGCTGAAGTCGATTGGGTAACAACGGCTTTGGAAGCGCAAGAACTGCTGAGACAAGCATTTCAGATGAACAGTCCTTACGACCTTGTAATCTCGGATGTATTTTTGGAAGGACCTTCCACAGGTGTCGATGTTTGGAATAGATATGGTGAGGCTGCTCAGAACTTTGTCTTTGTCAGCGGTGAAGATTTGGCTGGAGACGAGATTTCTAAAAAGTTAGCGTTTGGAAATCCTTTATTCATCAAAAAGCCAATTTCACCTGAAAACTGCAAAACGATTCTTAAATTAATGTGTGATAAAAATTAGGGGGTATTATGAATAAGGTTAATTTAGACATCCAAAATTTAATTGGAAAAGAACACTATGACGAGCTGGTTAGACTCTGTAAAAAAGGTGTCGACCGCATTTCAGAACTGGGTCCATCAGATAATGATATTAAACTCAGTTTGAAACGCTTAGACCAGAAGTTTTTAGTGACTATTAAAATGTTTTCTATGGGCTTAGTGTTTAATTTGCAGAGTACGGCACGGAGCCCCTTTATGGCTGTTGAATCAGCTATGAAAGAGGCCTTGCTCAAAGTCCAAAAATGGTCAGCCACGCGCTGACCATTTTAAACTCTTGAAAATGATTTTCAGAGGGGGAGAGTTATGAAAGACGGCATTTTAGTTATTGAAGATGATTTAGCCTTACGGCCGATGTGGGAATCGATCGCGAATAGAAATTTGGGCGGTAAAAATTTGGATTGGGCTGTGAGTGCCGAACAAGCCAAACGTATTTTTCAATCGTCTCTTTCGAATAATCAACCTTATAAAGTCGTTGTTGTTGATATTTTTTTGGCGGGCTCTGATACGGGAATGGATTTTATCAAGTACATTCGATCTCTAGGACAAGAAACACCTGTTCTTCTTGTTTCTACAGCCATGGAAAAAGATCTTAAGAATCTTTATCATGAAAGCATGGGCAATGTTCAGGTTCTCACTAAACCATTAAGCGTGCCTAAATGTGAAAAAGCTCTCGAAAAAATATTAATGCTGAAAAACGCGTAGAGGTTGGATTTTATGATGAAGAGTCTTCAAAGTCATAAATCCGATAAAGAAGTGGTCCTCATTACGGGCTGCAGTTCTGGTTTGGGAAAAAACCTGGCGACACACTTGATTGCGTCGAAAAGGTACAGAGTGGTGGTTACCGCAAGGGCCAAGTCTCTTGAATCGGTTAAGTCTTTTTTTACCGAGTCCGAAGACGTGATGATTCGAAAATTAGATGTGACAGATGACGCAGAAATTTCTGAACTGATCAATGACATTTGCTGCCACTGGGGTGGTGTTAATATTTTAGTGAACAATGCGGGGATTTGTTATCGTTCCGTCGTTGAGCATATGGATATCGAATCGGAAATGATTCAACTGAAAACAAATTATCTTGGCCCAATGAGTCTGGTCCGCTCGGTTCTTCCTTTGATGCGAGAGCAGGGTGGAGGGCGTATCATTAATATCTCTTCTGTCAGCGGCATGGTTTCAATGCCAACAATGGCTTCCTACAGCGCATCTAAGCATGCTCTTGAAGGAGCTACAGAAGCACTATGGTATGAAGCGAGACCTTATGGAATTAAAGTGAGTTTGGTTGAACCTGGGTTTATAAACTCGGATTCGTTTAAGCATGTCGTGAAATCAAAAAAAGCACTGCTCAGCGCTAGCTTAAAAGGCCCGCACTCGGAATACTACGAGTCAATGACACCCTTTATTGAAAAGCTTATGCAGTGGACCTTTGCGACCCCGGATCGAATTTCGAAAAAGATTGAGCGACTGATGCTGATGTCTTCCCCTCCCTTACGTTTGCGAGTCACTTTAGACGCCGTTGTCTTTGCTTTTATCAAAAAGGTTCTTCCCTCTTCTTTGTTTCATCGAATCATGATTTTGTTTTTGCCAGGAGCTAAACACTGGGGCATCCCTGTTTTGCGCTTCAAGACAAGACGCTACAAACCTAGACACTAAAAAATAAGTGAATAAGATGAAATCTTGTGTCGAAAGCGATAGAAGAATTTATCTATTTAAAAATTCCCCTCAGTAAAAGCATGGGGTTTTCTTTGGTTGAAGTGACTCGAGACAAAGCCGAAATTTTTTTCCCTTTAGCTCCAAACCGAAATCATCATGGAACTGCTTTTGGTGGCAGTTTAAGTGCGGCTCATTTGCTGGCCTGTTATGTTTGGCTTTTTAATTTCTTAAAGGTGCAAAACTTAGAGGCTAAGACTGAAATTGTTGTTAAAGAAAGCCGAATGCGCTTTCTGCGCCCTGTTGAAAAAGATTTTACTCTGATTTGTGAATCGCCCTCTCTCGAAGATTGCGATCAATTTTTAAAGACTCTGCACAGTAAGAACCGGTCCCGTCTTAATTTATTATCGACCGTCAGCGATAAGGGCACACTGTTAAGCTCTATGCAGGCCGAATTTGTGGCCTCGCAAACTAGACTATAGTCCGGTGTGGGAAATGTTGACCCTTTCTGAATTTTCTTTTGAAATGAAAGAGTAATTTCGAGGGGTGAAGGTATTTTTTCAATTTTGCTTCTTTTAATGGGGATGAATAGTGAGGCCGATGTTCTTAAAGCAGAACCTCCTCATCCAATCATTTATTTAAGCCGTCTGGCCGCCGAACGAGCCATCAACGGTTATTTCCCATTTCAACTTTTTCCCTTAGGTGGGGCTGATTACCGAAAATCCTACGAAGATTTGTCCTTACCCGAAGATCAACGGCAAGTTTTTCAAGTGCTCAATCGCTCTATGGAAGATTATCCTTACGCGGTGGTGACCAGGAATTCTTTATTTTTTCGATCGGACGATAACTGCAGTGTGATTGGTGACACCATTCAGGGTGTTAACATTGCAGAGGCTTGCCGTAATCATGACTATTGCTACCGTCAATTGGGCAGCCCAATGAACTCGGAAGCTGCACACGCTGACTTTCTCCGCTGTAACGAGCAATTCACCACAGATATCATTAATATTTGTAAAGAGAGCGGGAAAGAATGCTCGCGAGCCAGAATTTACGGAACATTTTTGAGTAAAATGTCTTACATCGTTTTTCGCCGCAGACAAAGTGCACAGGCCGAGATGGTCAAAGATCTGCTAGCGAAATTGAATGAGCATCCCGAAGATTTACACCTTTTTAGCCAAACGAATCTTTTCAATTTTGCTCAACAAACTGAAGGTTACCGACGCTATTGCACTCGGACCAAGTGGAGTATCCGTACAGATTTGCTTTATCCCAATGAAAAGTCAGCTTGCGATACTGCAGCTAACTTGCTTTGATCCAACTTTGCACTTCATGAAGAATCTCCGGCTTAGGGGCATGGAACTTAATTCCATAACCCGTAGGGTAGCGCACAAGCTGTTTTTCATTTCGCCACAGAGCTTTACCACTGACAGATAAGTGCTGATCACCAAGGCGAAATGACAAAGTGACATCACCTAAACTTTTAATTTTTTCATTTAATTCGACAAAACAGCCTTGGCTACTGATGTCCAAAATTTTTCCTGTGAAGCGCTGGGACTCGGCCTGGATTTCCACTTGAGCCCGGGTGGGAGTGCGAAATTCCTTTAAAAGATATTCTCGTTCAATATTTAAAAAGCCCTGAATTTTTTCTTCACCGAAGAACTGCAGAAAGACCTCGAGGAAAAGCTTTCGAGTGCTGAGATTTAGCTCCTCGTAAACGGAAGTCTTGGTGACAAAGAAGTATTCAAGAAGTTCCGGCGTCATGACGGGGCGAACGGTCTGTCCAAACTTGAGTAAAGGAAAAATTAAACGCACATCGGGTTTCACTAGGAAAAAGTTCACTTTTTTCTTGAGCTCTTTGTTTTGGAAAATTTCCAACCAGCTTTTTTTCACCGGAGCGTTCAAGTTCCAGGCTAAGAGAACAGTGAAAGATTCTCGAGAGGATTTGTATTTAATAATGTCGCCCAAGCGCGAGAAGTTCCAAACCCGGGTGTAAAACTTTTCAGATTGGGGCCGAATGCTCATCAGTAAAACACTGCCGTAGGTAAAACGTTTGATGAACTGATAAGTGAATTTCATCAAGAGATGCTGGATACTCTCCCTTTGCTGTTGAAATTTTAAATCAATTCCTAAGTTGGCAATTTCAACGAGCTGCTCTTGTTTTTTCCTGAGCTGATTATTTTCATCAGAATAAAAATTGTCAGAAGGTAGACCCAGCGGTGAATCCTTAACCAACACCATGGTTCCAACAACTAAATTTTTATATTTGACGACGACGGTGAGAGTTTGAGGCAAAAAAGTGTAAATGCTGCATTTCATTTCTTTCGGATTTTGGCTCAAAAGTCGAAAAGCTGATTCAAGTTCTTCCTTGGTGTCGGCTATTTTTACTCGGTAAAGTGGGTCAAAAGCCGCATTAGGAACTTGATAGGAAATTTTTCTCCACTTTTCTAACAGTCCCAAGCGGCGAGCCTTCATAGATCAGCTCCGTTTCGTGGCCAACGGATTTTTAGATGATTGCGAAATTTTAAAACGCTGTGTCCACCAACGCGGGTGATGACCGAGTGTTTGGGAATAATTTCGGTGCGATCGTACTCTTCATTGCGGGAAATAATTTCGGTGTGATCTTTTTGATTTTTTTCTAAGTCATGAGCAAACACTTGGCGCAGATAAGACGACATGTCTTGATCCGAAAGTTCAGGAAACAAAGAATTCATCACTAAGTTGATTTCTTTTAGCATTTCCCCGGCATTGGCGTAACGGTTGTCGGGTTCGATTTCCAAGCATTTGCGCACAATTCGTTCAATAGGAAAGGGAATCTTGAGATTGAGTTCCTCGAAAGTCGGTATTTGGAGGTTTTCATATTTTTTCTGCGTCGCTAGTTCTGTGTCTTCGCTGATAAGGCGACGTTGAGCAATGATTTCCCACAGAACTATCCCCAGAGAGAAAATATCAGTGCGGTGATCAACGTCTAATCCCAGAGCTTGCTCGGGGCTCATATAGCCAAATTTTCCTTTAATCACTCCACCCTGGGTGGTCTCTATGCGGTTCTCGGTTTTCGCTATACCGAAATCAATAATTTTAACGACGCCGTCATAACCAATCATGATGTTAATGGGACTAATGTCCCGATGAGTAACATGGAAGGTTTCATTCGTGATGTAGTCCTGAAAGTCGTGAACATACTGTAAACCATGAGCCACTTCTCGAGCGATGAGGAGACCCAAGGCGAGGGGAACGCGAGCTTTCTCTTGCGAGAGCCTGAAGAGGATCTCTCGCAGATTTTTACCGCGGATGTATTCCATGACTAGATAGAACTGTCCTTGGAAAGAACCAAAGTCCATGGTCGAGATGATGTTCCGATGATTCATTTTTAACAGAACCTTGGCTTCATCTTTAAACATAGAAATAAAATCAAGGTCATTTGAAAAGCGGGGAAGAATTTTTTTAATGGCCACCAATTTTTTGAGCTCACCACTCATGTGGTTCTGGGCCAAGTAGATTTCGGCCATCCCACCCTTAGCGATAAGATCGATGAGGGTGTATTTCCCCATACATATATGTTTCATAATTTTTCCACCCAACGTGAACAATATCCTATTATTGTAGCGCGAAATGTGTGAGTGAAAATTAAAACTCGTCAAAGAGTTCAAATTGAGAAAAAAACCCCGACGGATTCGTCGAGGTTTTTAACAGAAAAACTAAAGATTTTTTAAAGTGAAGAACTTTGTCTAACTTTTATTAACATCCAAAAGCATGACAAGGGCGACCTGTATTCATAGTCGGTGGCGCGTAGTAACCATTGCCTGCGCCCCAAGAGTTCGTCCACTGATTAGCGATCTGAACGATCTCTTCTTTCGAAGCTCGGGTTAAATAAGTATCAAAGTAGGCTGTCACTTGAGCTTGTGTGTACTGATTCCCACCATAATACATTCCAGTATTGTAGCCAGTATTGTAGGGGTAAGCGCCGCCGATCATACCGTTATTGGCGTTACCATAGTACTCACGAATGCTCATGACTGTGTTGCCACGAACGACGTTACAAGCATCCTGACCGCGAGATTGAACGCATCGGTCATAGGCTTGGCGAGCGTACCCGATCTCTTGACCAGTATTGCCATCATTTTTGGGCTGACAAGCCACAAGCATGAAAAGCGAGGACACCAAAAGTGTTAAAACTGAGAGTACCTTTTTCATAAAAACTCCTTCACATAAGGTTGAGGTAGCAAACAAAAGGCCACAGCCTGAAATTTTTTTATGGCATTGGTGTATTGGATTTAGGATCAAAAGGAACTGAGTTTGCCTGGGAAAGTCTTTATAAACTATTTTATCGCTGGCTAAATTTTAGTCACTTTGAGCGAAAACTGCCGTTAAATGGCTCTCTATGTCTTGTGGTATGGCCGTGAATGTTGTATAAGTTGTGACCGCGTAATCTTACGTTAACGACACTTTGGGGGATATTCATGCCAGGTAACAACATCCAGGATGTAAATACAGACACATTAGAAAATGACGATTTTGAAATCGAAGAGAAAGTCGTTTCCAGTGCCTTTGAGCTTGATTCTGATGAAATTGAAGAAGAAATCGATGAAAATGCCTTAGATTTAAATCAGGGAGCTCTGCAAGCAGCGGGCTTAACTGAAGAGGAAGATGATTCAAGTTTAGATGAGATCAGCAACATCCTTGAGTTGGCTGAAGATAAATTTCCTTTGTTTACATTGGCTAAAAATAAAGCCCGCTTCCTGCGAATGGTTTCTTGGTACCGAGGAAAAGAAGAGTGGATCGAAGTTGCTCCTTTAAGTGGTGTGACTAAACTCTTTAAGCAACAAACTAAAGAGCTCGAAGGCATTCGCTCCAGCAAGTTAGACTATGAGATGGAACTTGAAACTGGAACCTTAACTCCTTCACAACGTTCTTACCGTCGTGACGAGTTAAAGATGTGCAAAGTCCAAGAGAAAATGGCTGTGCACTTGATTTCAAAGCTACAAGTTAAAATCAAATCAGGCCGCCGGTAACCTTCCCTAAACTTTAAATCTCTGCGTTCTCCTCCATCGGGCTCCCTGCGACTTAAGGAAACTTTCTAATAAGCCTGGGCCCGTCGTTTCTTGGTCAGTCGGCTTGTGCGGCGTACATGCGTACGCCTCCGCGCCTTCCTCCCGCGCGCCTCGGTCGCAGGCTTATTAGAAGAGTTTCTAATTATGTGGTCGTGCGGCCTTGATCTTTAAAGTTTATGAAAGGTTCCCAATTTCACGACCAAGGGCCGGTCTCAAAATGAAACAATGAAAATCTTGTGATATATCGCACGGTTAAGAAAAATAAATTTTTTTTAAATAAAGCCTAAATTCTCACTATGAATCACCGATAGGTATATGGAACGTAATTTAATGTACCATATTGCACCAAAAAGGGGAGGATTCAATGGCTCGCACAGTGCTCATCGTGGTGAGTGACAATCAGGCCAGCGTCGATGACGCTAAGAAGTTTTGGGAGAATCGTGATGTCGCGGTTCAAGTTTATTCACCAGCACAATGGCGCGAAGGTTTGGAAAACACTTTCTTTCGTCAGCAACTTGTTCAAGGTGTGCCAGCGCTAACTCCGGGAAGCCAAGCTCCTGGGACTTTTCCTGGAAACGTTTTGCCTTTTCCAACGTCTCCATCTGCAAATGTGCAAAAAATGGATGATCTCGAAGCGAAAGCCATTCAAAACGCTATCGAACAGTATAAAGGGAACCTGACTGAAGCTGCAAAAGCTTTAGGTATTGGTCGGGCCACTTTGTATCGCAAAGTAAAGCAATATCATTTGGATCCTTCCTTAGCTCGTAAGAAAAAAGTTGTTGCTGCTTAATCTTTAATTTTTAAAAATGGAGCCAGACTTTCTGTCTGGCTTTTTCTATGCGCTTTATCTCGATTGCATTTGCCTTATCTCTTATACTTATTGTGCTAATTCTTTGGCCTCAGAATAATATTCACGAGTCATCGACTTCTTTTTCTGAAGCCTGTGCTTTTGTTAAAGATCGAATTTTTTTAGATATGCAAATAGTAGAGCCTTGGTATCGGAGATGTCTTCATTTAGCTCGCAACCATCGTCACGAGAAATTACATCAGCAAAGATATTATCTTCGACAGCATCTTGAATCCTTAAATGTTTCACATCTGGATCTTTACGAGCCTCAAGAGGTAGAAACAATTTGGACGGAGAATAAAAGATCCACGGGGATTATGGCTGATTTTATTGATGGGCAATTGGTCGTTATGGAAATCAAGCCAGGCTCATCCGGCCAGAAGATGGGTCTGCAGATGGGTGATCAGATTTTGTTGATCAATGGAGAAGCGCCCAGTCCCCATTTAGCACAAACTCTTTCTGGAGAATATGTGTTGGATCGGAAGGGGAAGCGCGTACACGTCTCGGTTGCAGCTCAAGAGTTAATTATCGATGAAAAATGGAAAGTGCTTAAACAGAGCGAGCGAACGGCCCGCCTGTGGGTGCCTTCTTTTCGTGGCGACTATTTTGGATTGCAAGACTTAACGGAAATCGCGAAACAAATTTCTCCTTATAAAAAGATTATTTTGGACTTGCGAAAAAATCAGGGGGGAAACTTCGTCGCAGGATTGAGACTGCTTTCTTTATTTTTTTGCGGACCACAACATTTGGGTTATCTGATCCGACCTAAATTTCCAGAGCTACCCAAAGTGAACTTACCAGATGATCTCAGTGATACGAAACAATTGGAGTTGATGAACCAAAGTTACTACGTCAATTTGCAGACTTATTCGAATTATCCTTGCCTGACTCAATCTCTTAGTGTGCTCGTTGATCACGAAACTGCCAGTACGGCCGAAATGGTCGCACAGGCCTTGAAAGATTATCGCGGGGCTCTGATATTGGGGAACCCTTCCGGCGGGAAGTTACTGGTTGGTGTGTGGTATCCTATGGAGAACTTAGGAAAAGGTGTGAAGATTTCGATTCCAGAGGCCATCTACCAAACGAAGCGGGGACGACAGATCGAGAATAACGGTGTGCATTTGGACGAAGTGCTTGAGTACCGTCGCGTTGATTTTGAACGCGGCCTAGACACCTGGCTGGGAGTAGCGCTGACGAAGTTCTAAGATGGACTAAGTTTGAGAATCCCATTCTGAAACGTCTGACAATTTTCAGTCAAATGTCTACAGTCTAGAATCTGATCTCGCACTTATTTTCTTAAAGACTGGCCTGACATTCGCACTCCATTTAATATAGAATTAGAAGCATATCCAATTGAGACGAGGCGTGCATGGGTCAAAAAATGAAATCATTAAAGAGCGAAAAACCTTCTCTGGTCGGAATATCATTGGTCGGAGTTTTTTTAGCGACCATGGTTCTTAATGAAGTTGTGAAATCAACAAGCATGTCTGTGCAAGCACAAAGCCGACAAGTGGCTAGCATCAATGAACAAGACGTCAAACGAGAAGTTTCTTGGGAGCATGAAATGGCTCAGCAGTTAGCTGCAGATAAATCTCAAGCCAGTGACAAAGTCGCTGGGAAACCTTCGTTGAAAGACGAATTGCTTTTCGGCGCTCTCGAGGGCCGATACAATGTGCAATTTGAAAATGGAAAAATTGTTTCCTTAGAATTAAACGGTGAGCGTAAGGATACAGCCGCTGTAAGACTTAACCCCGTCGACCTTTTAGAAAAATACAAAGCCTTCTTTTCAGATCGTTTGGAAAAAGTTCGAGTCGCCGAGCTTGATGGTGATAATCAAACCTTTGAGCTGATCGGCGATAAAAACCAAATTATTGGAAAGGCTTTGGTCGAGCTAGACACTGAAGGCCACGTCAAAAAACTAAGTATCAAAAATTTGTAAATTTAGATCAATTTATGTCTCATCTTTCCGATGAGACAATATGGTATTTGTTGATTTATCCACATCGGAAAAAATAAATTTAAACGAAAACTTATCCACGCGTTTAGCCAGTCCAACGGATCGGTTGCTGTCTTTCTTTATCGATTTTCTATTGATCTCTCCGGTGGCGGGTCTATTTTCTGCGGGCGCGCTTAAAGAGCTGAAAGAAAGCATGATTGAGAATGCGAGCTCATCAATTCTTGTCGCTAACATCGTCATTTATCTTTTAATTTTTTTCCTAATGACTTGGCTTTTACAGGCTGCCTTTATTCATTTTTGGAATGCGACCCCAGGACAACGATTTCTCAGTTTACGAGTGGTGCGTTTTCCGCAAGAAAAAATTTCTGGTTCGCTGAGCTTCACCCAGTGTTTAACACGTGCGGCGGGCCCCTGGCTGTCTTTTTTGGCTTTGGGTATTCCAACCTTAGAAATTTTCAGCCACAGCTGGCGACGAACTTTCTATGATCGCCTTTCTGACACTTTAGTTATCACTCTTAAGCGGCAGGGAGAGAAACCTCCGCTTCCTTTCGAAGCTCAGTTCATTCGTCAATGGATGCAGGTGACGAGTTTTTTGTTGTTGTTCGTGGGTGTCTTTCAAGTGGCTTCCTTTTTTTTAGAGGGACAAAGTCTAAGTAGTAAATTTGCGCTAAAACCCAAGGTGGGTTGTCCTGACGTGAATTTATTTTCGAACCAAAAGTACTCGCGTTTAGATCGCGCTCTGTCTTTGTATTTGGTGAGCTCGGAAGATCTTTCTTGTTTAGAAAAAGAACTGGCGCGAACTCAGGTTTTCAAAAAAGAGCCAACAACAGCCTATCTTGCAAAATATCTTGTCGAAAAAGACGATGACTTGAAACTGGAATACCAAAAACATCTCTGTAAGTCGGCTCCTGATTCAGCAGAGTGTGCGTGGACAAAAAAATTACCAGAAATTAAAACTGCGGGATCATTGTCGCTGCAAATCTTACAAGCTCAGAATTGGGTAAAGACAAAAAATTGGACAATGGCTTTAGAGGCTTTAGATTCTTTAGTCCAAGAGACTTTGCTCTTTGATGGTTTGCAAAAGTCTTACATCCAGGCCTATTTTTCTCTTCACAAAGCGGAAGAGATCCCGTCACGAACTCCCGCCAGTGCCAATTCTCAAAAAGCTGTCGAGAATTTTAAAAAGCGATACGGTGTCAAGTGATCTTCCCAACGCCAGAAATTTTCCGTCGCTGGATGGATTATCCCATGACCATGGCTTTGCTGATGGTCAATACTTTAACTTTCTTTGCTTTCTTTTTTAGTCAAGGCGACATGGGTTTCAGTTCTGATCTCCTCGAGGACGAACAGCTCATTTATACTGGGCAAATCTATTTAAAATTTATTCAATCCGAAAAGTTGGATCATCACCTGTGGAAATGGTCACAGGCGCAAAATCCCGGTTCTAATTCTCAGATGAAGTCTTTGGGGAACATGGCTCTTAAGGACACTCAATTTATTGCTTCGGCCGAAAGTATTTCTGTTGAAGGTGATCAGGTGCGGGCCGATTGGTGGAAAAAGCAGATCAAGAATTTTTCAAATGATTATCAAAAAGAAAATTTATTTATTTTAGGCCTCAGTGATCGGTCGGGATCACCCTGGTCGTGGTTAACTTACCAATTCAGTCACGCGACCACATACCATTTGTTGAGCAATTGTATTTTCTTATTCTTCCTGGGCTGTATCATCGAAAAGCTTTTAGGAAGTTATATTATGATTTTTGTTTATATCTTGGGTGGGGCGAGTGGGGGATTGGCTTATTTGCTGATGAATCCTCAAAGCTTTGTTCCTATGGTAGGAGCCAGTGCCAGCATCAGCGCATTGCTTTGCTTCTACGCGGTGTATGAGCAGAGGCGAAGAATCAAATATTTTTATTTCATTTCGCCCTTACCTGGGCATAACGGTTACATCTATCTTTCGCCCTGGCTTATTTTCCCATTGTTTTTGATTGGGGATATTGCCAGCTTACTGAGCGCTCCTACGGGTGCTGGAGGCAGCATTGCTTATTCAGCTCACATTGGGGGAGCAGGCTTGGGACTTGCTTTAGGAGCTCTGTTCCGCTGGGTATTTCGAGTGAAGAAGATCTTTTGGGAAGAAGAAGTGGTTCAGCCTGTTCAGAGTGAAGAGCCTGCAGAAGCCTCGTTCTGGGATGATGAGTAATATAAAAATAGAAATTTCCTAAGATAGCAGTAGATTATGAAAAATCTGCTTTGGATTCAGTATGAATGAGTTATAAGTGCACGCAACTTAAACTTAGACGTTTATCTCAATCTAAAATGACTAAAAATTTTTATCGAAATTTGTTCAATTCGAATATAAAGCTGCATCAGCATTGTTCGACATAGTCAGTGAATGAATTCATTTTTAACTTCATCGATCTCATTTTGCTACGACGAAATAGACGACGTTGTGTTTTGATACAAGCCTAAAAAGTAGTTCCCTGATGAATTAAATAATTTTCTATCTTATACTAGGAATCACTTAATAGAGTTCGATTCAGTGATCTTTTCTGTATGTAAATACTTATCGGGGGAACAAAGTATGTTTGTAACGAGCGTAAAATTATTCATATCATGGATTACAATTAGTCTTATCTGCAGTTTGAGTTACGCTCAGTCAGATGCCGTTACCTTTGGTTACACCACAACGCTTGATGGGCTTAGTTATTCACGTATAGCTAAAGGATCTACAGTGAATTTAACTAATAGTATAGAGCTCTTTGCATACGCTAACAATACGGTCAGCGGTTATACTCTCGTTAATAACAATCAGACCTACACCATGAATTTACCATCCGGTACCATCGGGTTTCTCGAATTCAATCTTAAGGCAAGCAATGTCCCATTGGCCTATTTTGTTTCCATTAATAATGTTCCAACAAACACAATGAAATTTGTTTCCGGAAGAGATTTACAGTTTATGTTTTCCCGGAATATGTTTGAAACTGCTACATCAAAATCTATTAAAATTGACATCCTGAGAAAATTAAACAATCGCACATGGACGATCGGACAAACTTTTAACATCACTTTAAATTTGCAAGGCGAGGCCCCCGCGCCAAATCCGAATCCTACGCCAACCCCGGTGCCTGCACCTACACCCGGTGGTTATGTCCCTCCAAATACAACAACTTGGACTCGCTATGTAAACAATCTTGTACTTAATCCGGCGAAACTTAAATTCGGCGTTAGCCAAATGCCTATGTACAATATTGGCGACCCCTGTGTGATGTTTGATAAAAAAACCAATAAGTTTCACGCTTATTTTTCCAGCGCTGATATGGGAAGTGATATCGTTGTCATGGGACATGCAGAAAGTAATGATGGCGCGAGCTGGACATTGAATCAGCAAATTGCTCTTGGTGGTGGAGGAAATGGCACCTGGGATATGATTTCGATCGAAACCTGCTCTGTGCATTCAGTAGAGACTTCGCCTGGAGTTTTTAAATACTATATGTTTTATTCGGCAACTTCGACTGACAGTGGACCAGGAGCCAATTCCGATCTTTACGAAGTAGGTCTGGCTGTTTCTGATAATCCCAATGTCTTTACAAGGATTTCGGCGAGCCAATCACCAAAAGGACAAGCTGGACTTTTATTTGATATCAAAGATGCTTTCGCCCAAGTAAATCCCGCTGTTGTTAGTGGCTTGGTTACAGATCCAGAAGTCATTTATGAGAATGGAACTTTTAAAATGTGGATGTTCTGCGCTGGACAGAACAGCACCGGAAGTTACATCGAAGGTGGCATTTGTTACGCGACCTCAACAAATGGAATTAATTGGACTCATAAAGGCACCTTAAATTCTCTTTTAAATACTTCGACTGTGGGAGTCGTCGCGCAACAACCGACTATCATTTACAATGATGTGAAGAAAATTTATGAAATGTGGTTGGTCATTGACGATCCTGCTTATGCAAACTTAGGGCAGGGTGGACTGGCCGTTGGTGGATATTACCGTGCCACTTCTACAGATGGTATCAACTGGACTTATGCCAGTAAGACTTCTTATGACTTCGCATGGAATAAAAACGTTGCCTCGGAAAATATTGGCTTAGTTACCGGGCCGGATATGTTATTCATTAATAATACCTATTACCTCTTTTATCCTTCGTTCACCACTCAAGGAGTGCCATCTGGGTATTATACTCCTTACACTTGGGGCTTAAACTTAGCGACAAAGAAATGATAAGTAGTATAATTTGGGTTGTTTGATAATTTAAATCTGTATTAATTTGAAACAATCCAAATTGCTTAACTGACTCATTCAGACTGGTAATCTTGTCAAAAAAATGGGGTTAGATAAATGGTAAAGCATGATTGTCCTAATCGGGATTGCAAACGCGCCTGGCACTATTACTGGGATCACTTTTACATTTCAGTTCGTTAATCAAAGGAAGTTTTTAAAATGAAAATGCTCAAAGGTTCTTTTTTATTTTTAGCAGTCATAACGCTCCTCCTCTTTAATAATTGCAATCGATTTGAGACAGCCCCAGATTTGACGGGCTCTATTACAAACCAATCAACACAAAACAGTACTATTGATAATCAACCATCAAATAATTTTCCAGATGGCGCGACTCCAGCTCCGGCACCGCAGCCTCAACAGCCTCAGCCGCAACCCTTTCCAGTTCCAAATGGAAAGATTTGGGTCAATGAACCGGGGGGATTGGCTGTAAAAGTCGATTGTCCTTTCGATGATATTGCTTCCTGTAATTTGGATGACTCTTATTCGACGGCGACAATTCAAATGGATAACACTGCGCCAGCGTCCCCTTCGAAAGTGTTGCGTTCGCGCATTGAGGCTAATTCCGAAACCGGTGGGGTACAGTTGGTTTATGCTTTGGGAGATATTTATCGTGAACTTTATGTCGGGATGATGTGGAGAACAAATGCAGGCTTTGTCACAAATCCGACAGTAGCAAACAAAATGTGGTTTATGCGTGGACCTGAAACAAATGGATTCTTTGGACTCAATCTTGGGATAGGGTCCAACACTGGAACTATCGGATTTGGCCATAATACGGGTGGTCTTGATAATAGTCATACCTGCGCAGCGGATTTGGGGCTTATTTGCGAGCCTAAGGCCGGAAATTCTCCGGTGACGGTCGGCAAATGGGCTTTGCTTGAAGCATATATTAAAGCGAGTTCAACAGCGACTTCACGTGATGGTATTGTTAGGTGGTGGGTGAATGGTGTTATGGTTGGAAACTATCAAAATATGAACTATCCCGGCGGCATGGACGAATGGATTTGGACCGAGACCTGGGCTAATAAAGCAGTTAATTTACCTGTAGCGCGAGAACACTATTTAGATCATTTGAAAATTTCTGCTCGTAAATGATCGAAAATTTCAAACTCAATCGGTTTGCATGAACCATTATTAGTCCCTTCATCAGAACAGGCTGTTAGCCCCACAATCAAGTCCATTTTAGCTTGGAAAATCACGAAGTCCCCAGCCTTGGAAAGGGGCGCTTGGACCGAGATCTTGCCGTCAGCTTGAATGGGGACATTCATGAAAATATTAAAGCTCGTGGAGATCTGGTCTGGATTAACTTCAAAACTTTGGAAGGCCTTCTTAAGATTTTCAAAACAGCTTGGATGGTAATCGGGTTTTCCAGAAATCATTTCGAACATCTGTTGGCTGCAGGGGGTGACAAGAAAATCATGACGACCGCAAGTGTCTTCCAGGATTTCTAACATGGCTTTTCCACTTTGAGAGTAAAGAGTATGCCCACGCGTGAATAATATCGTGTCACAAGTATCTATGGTGCGTCCCGAAGAAAGCGCATCCCAGGGCTCCAGTTGCGAGTAACAGAAAAGATCCGAGACTTGCTCTCCGAGAGGATCAATCACTTTTAGTAACTGGCCTTTTTTCAATTGAAAGCCAATGCCAGTTTGCGCTTGAATTGTCTGTCGCTTTAAATTCATGGTTTGTCGGCACTCTTTAAAAATTTAAACGGGCATTTCCATGTTTCCGGGTTGGTCCGTCCCGAAAATTGAATACTCTCCCAGGTTTCACCATATTTTTCAACCATAGGGTTCATCGCGCCTTGAAAACGTTGGTCTCTTTCGCGATTCACAGCCACCATTTTTTGGTACTGACCTAATTTCATCAGTTGATCGAATTGGTCAAAGACATTGAAAATTAATGCTGGCTTCGAGAACTCTCGAGCTTTACGAGCACTGCGAGAATGCAAGCCAACAATAAAAAATTCGCTCCCACCTAAGGCAAAACGAAATCCAGGATTTGATGGATCTGTGATGGAATTTTTTGGCCAATCGTTTTCACGATCTTCTTCCGAGGTCAGAAAGGAAAGCTCTTTCCAAAGCGCCTGTTCAAAACTTTCTTCTGTGAAATCTTCTTCTTCAAACACAGCCCAAAAACTAAGAAAGATGGAAGATGTTTTTTTTTGTTCTTGAAGGAAGAATAAAAGATCTCGGCGCAATTGGCGCCAATACTGGCCGCTGCCTAGGTTTCCATAAAAACCAACTTGGTATTCATCTTTGTGATAGGAACGAAGAGCTGCCACGCAGGGATAGTCTTTTTGGGTGAGCCTTTGTTTAATTTCGGCTGCTACCATCGAGGTGGGGAAAGAAGTTTCCCTTTCTAAAAAGGAAACGAGTTCACCATTGCGGGGTCGAAAAAGATGCTCGGTCGGGCTTTGAGTTGATGTCATGGATAGAACTTGTTCATGGAACATGCCGATGGTGGGCTTGGATATACTGCAGGGCTCATTCTTGGGAGGGTGGCTACGTCCTATCTTTCCTCGTAGAAGCAAAAAATTGTATAGAACTTCCAAATCACTTGAAAAAATTAGCGACAAAAAGAGCTAGTTTAGCTTGGCTTAATAAACGCCTCAATTATTTGTAATGTATTGAATTTTTCTATTCCGTTCGTATACTGAATAAAATTCCTTCTTTGAAAAAGAAAAAGGTCACTTTTATGAAAATATTTTGTGCACTCTCCATTCTATTCCTATCTTGGTCAGTTCATTCGAAACTGAATCTGGAAAAGGAAGACTACAGAGAAAAAATAAGAGACAACTTACATCTATTTAGGGGCTGCTATGAGGAGGAATTAAAGAATTATCCTCGGCTAGAAGGCCGAGTGGTTGTAGCCTGGGAAATTGATAATTCAGGTTCAGTTAAAAATGCCAAGGTTAAGGAATCAACATTAAAAAGTCCCGCCGTCGAAAACTGTATGCTAAAAATATTTACAACGCTTAAATTTCCTAAACCGCCCCCAGACTATTCCGCAACGGTGATCTATCCTTTTGTGTTCACCAAAGGGAGATAATTTAAGTGTTTGCACTCTGCAAACTAAATTTAATGTCTATTTTTCCACAGCAAACATATTGATTGCCATCTGCAAACAGATCAAATAGTGGTTTCGGTAGGCGAGGCCAATTTGACGGATTTTCGTGAAACTCTGAAAAAGACCTTTATTGAAAGAAAGACTAAAAATTCTGTTTATTCTTTAAGAGCTTTTGCCCGTGATTTAAAAATATCTCCGGCATTTCTCAGTCAGGTTCTTAACGGCCGCAGGTCCCTTGGGCCCGAAAAATCTATAGAGTTGTGCAAGAGATTAAATCTAACTAAAAATCAAACCAATGCCTTTATTGCTCAAGTCAGATTGAGCCGACTAGCAGATCCCGAACGACGCGCTGATCTTTTGAAAGAAATAAGTCGTCTTTCGCAAAAGCCAAGCAGCTTTGCAAATCTTGAATTGGATAAATTTTTAATTATTTCTGACTGGTATCACTTTTCGATTTTAGAGTTAACGACTGTGCAGGATTTTATTGGTACACCCGAATGGATCGCAGAACGCCTTGGCATTTCAAAATACGCCGCTGAATTAGCTCTTAGCCGATTGCTACGTTTGAAGCTCTTGGAAAAAACCGCATCTGGAAAATTGAAAAAGGCTAAAGATTTTCAACTGGGATCAACTCCTTCGTCGGCGATTCGAAAATATCATGGGCAGATGATTGAGAAAGCAAAAGCCTCAATTGAGGGGCAAAGTTTTGAGCAAAGGGATATTAGCGGGATTACTTTTTCCATTGATCCTTCGCAACTGCCAGAAGCAAAAGCGCGGATTAAAAGATTCAGAGAAGAAATGAACGAATTTTTTGAGCAAGGTAAGAAACAAAAAGTTTACCAGATGTGCATTCAACTTTTTCAATTAGATACAAAGTGAGGGACAACAATGTCTAAATTAGGACTTAGTTTTTTAGCTGCTTACCTTATTTTTATGCAGGCAGGGATCGCGGGCCAAGACGTTGGCAATGGAGGCGGCTTCGCTCTGTGCAGTGATCAGAAGTTCTATTCTTATGATTTCTTAATAACTTTGAAGAATTCATTTGGACCTCCGAAAGAAAATCTTAATTTTAAGCAGCGAATTCAATTTGTTGCCGTTCAGTTGGAGCGATTGAGGGAGCCTCTTGCAAAAGATTTTGTCGAATTTATGTCGCTTCTCTATACTCAAATTCCGGGAAAAAGATTTCAATGGTATTCTGACATCAATCTTCCACTGATTTATGATCCCGACCCGATTGCACTCTTGCCAGCTGGATGTAGAGTCCGAAAGCAGGCCGCCTATCATTTTGATCCTATCAATAAGAAGGATTATACGACCTATACCTACGATGCTTCATTGATTTCTCGAGTGCAAACCCAAGCCGGTGGCGATTTGCAAATCTCTTATTTATGGATACACGAATGGCTTTGGAATTATTTTCCACCAGAGAATTTTGTTAAAATGGCTTACTTTAATCGTCTTTTAAATTCCGAAGTGTTGGGAAATCTCAGTGTCGAACAATACCATCAAATGAGAAACGAATTGTTCGCGCCTAAACAAAACAAACGGAGCCTCCGTTGAGGACGCTCCATTTTAAAGCCTAATCTTAATAAGCTTTACAAGTCATACCTCTAACGTCGGGAGCTCCCCAATATCCAGTTTCTCGGTAGGTTTGCTCCCGGCACTGATCCTGCATTTTCCTTTGCGCTACAGTGAGATTTATATCGGAAGACGACATCGCACGGGTGCTTGTATTTTCGAATCGACATCCAACATAGCCGCCACCTAAGGCCGTGCATTGCAAACCCATGCGTTGGCAAGAATAACAAGTTTCATTGCAGTTACCACCACTGCAGGACAAAGCATCGATACGATGAACGACGCAGCTGGCTTCGCAGCGATACTCGACAGCGAATGCGGTAGTGGTGAAACAAGTGGACAATAGACTCAGTAGAACGAAAAAGCGTGTAAACATAGAAGCTCTCCTCTTATGAAATAAGTTTCGAGGAGAGCTAGCATGGCGGTGGAGCGGTCTCAAATTTTTTCGGTTGAATTGTGGTTAAACTGATTGCACTTTGCAAATGGGCTCTCTCGATAAGACCCGGCAGACAAGAAAAGAAAATTTCAAAATGGAGAGGTTTTAGTAGCCTTTAATGCATATCTAAGAATTAAAATTGAAAGCTGATAAAAACCTTACTCGTCGATGGATCAAAAAGTACAGCTGATTTTATTTTTGAATCATTTTGAAGGTACGACTTACCATTCCACCAAATATCAACTATTTGCCAAATCCATATTCCCAAAAATGGGTACTGCGCTGAAGCTATTATATCTTTAGTGTTTCCCTCGCATTTATGATTGATAAATCCATCCCTAGGACAGCTCATCCAAAGTAACATTGTTCCAAGAATAATTCCTCCCTGAGTAAGCAAATAAGTTGTCCCCTTACTTGACTCTCCTTCAATGTAATGTCCTATGCCAAACCCACCAGGCGATATTGTCGTAAGTGTACCACCCAGGTAATAACGAAATTGTTGAGTATTATTTAAATTATAAGCTTCGCTTGCTAAAACTGTCTGCGAGAAAAAGCATAGAACAAGAATTAAATAGAACTTCAATGCAACCTCCATTGAAGTTCATAACAATATAATAAGCAGAGTAAATATATTTGTTAACAGTCTGTGTGAAATTCTTTTTACTATGTAAAAATCCCAAAATTATAGAATAAGTGACCTCAAAACGAAATTATTCTAGCTGTGCAGTTGTTAACTAGGTCCCGAGCCTTTGCTCAAATTTAAAAATTCTTCGATGAAATCGTTACGAGCGTGGCGTGTAGATCGCTGTCATCCCATAATCGGTCCACAAATTTTGCGCAATAGATGGGTCTGCCGCACAGAGCAGGGCATAGTATTCACGATTTAAATTATAAAAAATAATGTCAGAATCTACGGTTACCGCAAGCTGAGAAGCGCCCGCGAAAAAGCTAATTTCATCCCGCTCGAAGAATTCATCTTGAATAGTCAATTGAGCATAGGGAGCAAAGGCAAGAGCGCGCTGGGCCGTCGCGTTTAACTCAAATAGTGCGAGATCTTCGACATAAGTTTTTGGATCACGATCCAAACCGATGCGTTCGGGTTTATATTTTTTAACTCTAAGCATTTCGAACTGGGTCATGTCCACGAAGTTAAAAACTGTGCGAAGACGAAGCATCTCTAGTGAGGTAATACTTCTAATTCCAAAACAATCTGCAATTTCAAATAAATAAAATTTAAGTATTTTTTCCCATATGGGATCTGGCGGTCCCGACCAGCCATAGCCACCATGTTTAAAACTTAATAAGGCTCTTTGTTTTTCTTCCTTCATATGAATACCCATGACTACACTAATTATTGTCGTGACCGGAACAAGTCACGCCCTGACAGTTGATAATTAAAAACCCTAACATCCACCGCCACCTGGCAGTAAAACTGCTATTCTCCCTCGAGCGGAGCGAAGCCTCGACGGATTGTATTTTCAGTGACCACGATAGGTTCCATAAACTGTTTCAAATAATCAGGTCCACCGGTCTTGCTACCCACGCCTGACATCTTGTAACCACCAAAAGGATGACGATCGACCATAGCGCCCGTAATTCCGCGATTGATGTACAGATTTCCTGCCTCGAAATTTTCACGAACGTAAGCGATGTTCAATGGGCTTCGTGAAAAGAGTCCTCCGGTCAGAGCGTAGATGCTGTCATTTGCGACTTCGACGGCTTCTTGAATATTTTTAACTTTGATCACTGCCAGCACTGGTCCGAAAATTTCTTCCTGAGCTAACTTGGATTTAGAATCCACGGGTCCAAAGATAGTTGGGGGAACAAAATTTCCCTGAGTTGGAGCGAGGCCTTTGAAAAGTTGGGGATATTGAGTTTCCGATTCGGCAATGGATTTTAAAATTCTATCTTGAGCTTCTTGATCCACCACGGGGCCCAAGTAAGCTTTAGGATTTTCAGAAGGCAGAACATCGATGCTTTTTGCGGTCTCAACAAGACGTTCGACGAAACGGTCGTAGACTTCTTCTAAGACGATGCAACGAGAAGCTGCTGAGCATTTTTGTCCTGCGAAACCGAAAGCGGAATACAAAACTCCGTCGACGGCTTCATCAAGATCGGCATCGTTATCGATGATGACCGCATTTTTTCCACCCATTTCGATGATGCATCTTTTGACATGATCTTGCCCCGGTTGAACCACCGCTGCTTTTTGCAGAATGTGTAAACCGACGGCTCGCGAGCCTGTGAAGGCGATGGTTGCTGTCATGGGACTGTTCACCAAATACTCTCCGACTTCTTCGCCATAGCCTGGAAGAAAATGCACAACGCCAGCAGGGAAACCAGCTTCAAGCATCATCTGCATCAGTTCGGAAGCGACCCACGAGCTTTGCTCTGCGGGTTTCATCACGACGGTGTTTCCCGTGACTAAAGCACTGACCACTTGGCCACAGAGAATGGCCAAGGGAAAATTCCACGGAGCAATCACAACGGTGACTCCACGAGGACGGTAAATGTACTGACTGAGTTCGCCAGGAACGTGTCCTGCTTTTAAAGGTGCTGCGATTTCCTTCATGTGACGGGCGTAGTAGCGACAGAAATCTATGGCTTCAGCCACGTCACCATCGGCTTCGCTCCAGGGTTTTCCCACTTCAAGAACTTGAGTTGCAGAAAGTTGGAATTTTCTTTGGCTCATCAGTTCAGCTAATTTTTCGACGCAAGCTGTGCGAGTGCTGACGGGAGTTTTGCGCCAGCTTTTGAAAGCTTCATGAGCTGATTTAAGGGCGCGCTCGGCGTGATCGCGATTGCTCAAGCCAACTTTGGCAACAAGCTGTGATGTGTTCGATGGATTTTTTCTCTCCATGAATTTTTCGCAAGTGACGGGAGCTCCGTTGATCACAGGAGAAACGGTTTGTCCCATTTTTTTCATTTTCTCTGCAAGGGCTGATTCCATTTTTTGGCGATTTTCAGCGAAAGCAAAATCTGTTAAAGGATAATTCTCAAAATGCCCTTTGGAAGTTAAATTTGGCGATGACGGGACCAAATTTAAAGTTGGATCTTTCAACAGCATTTCGCTGGTTTTTCCTTCAGCAAATTTTCCGCGCAGCCAAGATTCATTCGAAGTGTTTTCCAACAGACGTCGCACAAGATAAGCCATTCCGGGAATAAGTTCACCGACGGGAGCGTATTCGCGCAATCGATAGCCCATTTCCACGAGAGATTTTTTAATTGGCTCGGCCATGCCGTAAAGCATTTGAATTTCAAAACCATTGTTAGGTATTTTCAATTTTTGCGCGTGAACCAAAGCCGCCGCAATGGTGCGAACATTGTGGGAAGCCAAGGCAACGCGAATGACTTTGTGATTTTCAAGAAGTGTTTGTGCGCAGGCTTCGTAATTCGCATCGCTTTCCGCTTTGATGGTGTAAACGGGGATAGGCCAGCCCCGTTGTTCGGCCTCGAGAGTTTCGTAATCCCAATAAGCGCCTTTAACTAAGCGAACTGTAAACGGAGTTCCCCGCGTGCGGGCGAACTGAATTAAATCTAAAATATCCGAGTGAGAATCGCGGAGATAAGCTTGAATGACACAGCCAAAGTATTTGTAGTTTTTAAATTCAGGTTCAAGAAGAAGATCCTTGAAAACTTCCAGGGTCAGGTGTTTGACGGAATATTGTTCCATATCCAAGTTCAGAAAAACATTTTTACTTTGAGCTAAGCGAAGAATAGGTCGCAGACGTTCTTTCAATATACTTTTTGTTTGGTCCCAAGCTTTGTCGTTGATTTGTGAATACAACGCGGTCAATTTCACCGAAACATTCACTTTGGGAATGGGGCCTTCATTGTCGCGATCAATTTGCGGGATTTCTTCCCAGCCTTCAGCGTCTTTTGCCAAACCATCGATCAATTCTAAGTATCGCGATTGATACTCGAGGGCTTCTTTTTCAGAAAGAGTGGCCTCACCTAAAATATCCACCGTAAAGGTCATTCTGTTTTTTCGGGCTTTTTTCAGAATGGGCAGTGCTTCTTTGGGATTTTCACCGGTGATAAACATCTTTGCCATCTGAGTGACATTTTTTCGAATCGCACCCGCCATCAAACCGGGGGCCAATGAACCAAGCCCCAAACCGACATTAAACACCGAAGGTAACTCGTCCCCATTTTCAGAAAAATATTCTTTAAGATGCCGAGCCACTTCAGAGCCGGAATTCAGCGCGGGCAAGACGTCGACAAATCGGAACATGTTTGTTTTAAATTTTTCATTCTTCATGCTCCAATCCATAATCGAGCCGTACCAAAAATCTTTACTGAATAAAGAAATTTTTTGTGCGCCTTCCATGCGCTTTAAAATCTCTTCACCTTTGGATTGAATTTCATTTTGCAAAGAATTACTGCCGTATTGAGACATGTTAACCCCATTAATTGTGTGGCGGCATAATCGCTTTTTCGCCAGGGAAACTCAAGTCTTTTAGCTTTGGATTTCCCAGGATTGGGCTGGAAATAAACCCCATTTGGCAAGGAGGCGGTCTCCCTTTTTTAAGGCGGCAACTCCGGCCGGGGTGCCGGTTAAAAGCCAATCACTGGGGCTAACGGGAAAATGCTTTTTCACATATTCCGTTAAAACTTCAAGAGGATAGATCATTTCGCGAAGGTGTCCCCGCTGACGAACCTGATCGTTCACTTCAAGACTGAACTCCCAATCAAGAATTGCGGCTAATCCCCCCAGATCTTTTAAACTTTGGGAAGGGGACATGGGGCAGGCGCCCTTAAAGGATTTCGCCAAGGTCCATGGTTGTCCCTTGGACTTCAATTGATTCTGGAAATGCCTTTCGGTGAGGTCTAAAGCGAGAGCCACGCAATTCAGTTCAAGTTGATCATCGAATTGAAATGCGACTTCAAGTTCGTGATGCACTTCCTGAGTCCAAGATGGAAGTTCAAAGGTGGGGCCCTTATGAAGACAACTGCCAGCTTTCAAAAAAATTAAAGGAGTTTCAGGAACAGAGTTTCCAAGTTCCCGAGCATGATCAGCGTAATTTCGACCCACACACCAAATGTTCATTATATCCCAGTTCAAATTTTTACATGATCAAATTTCACAAGATCCCAAAGTTCCTTCTTATTTAGCCACATCCACTGGCAGGAATTCCAATGGTGATACTTGGCATGCATCAGATCGGTGGTGCATTCAACGATGCTCAGAAATTCTTGAATCCAATCATAGTGAGTGCACAAATAAATGCACTCATCATTGGGATAATCCATTTGTAAAAGCACTAATAACTCTTGAACACGACGACGAAAATCTTCGCTAGTTTCTTTGGAAGTTCTTTCATCCAGAAGGGGAGTCGCAATGGATTTTATTTTTAAAACATCAGCCAGTGGAGAAAATGTTTGCTGACTGCGGACTCGAGGGGAAACCATCATCACCTGCGGTTCGGGAAGTTTTTTGCTTCGAACTTCATCGATAAGTTTTTTCGCTTGCTGCAGCCCTCGCTGAGTCAAAGGAGGATTCGAAGAGCCCACAATTTCTTTTTCTGCATGTCTAAAAAGGATTACTTTCATCTGGCTATCATAGCCAGAAAAGTCTTGACTCTCAAAGGACCCTTTGCGAATTTTGACACCTCGAGTGAGCCAGCTCAAATCATGAAGGAAAAAATGGATTCTAAGAACTCAAATGCAAATGGGCCCGCTTCTGCCGAACGAGTGCATCGATTCGTTTCCAATGATTTTACCTTAAGAGCGGCCGCTGTTGATGCGACCCACGTCGTTCGCGAGATGCAAACCTTGCAGGCCACTTTTCCCATTCCCACCGTTGCAGTCGGTCGTGCAATGGTAGGGGCCTTGTTAATGGCTTCCCAATTAAAAGAAGGTCAGCATGTTGGCCTTTACGTGAAGGGCAACGGACCTCTAGCTGCCGTCTATGCGGAAGCACAATTTGAAGGGCAAGTTCGCGGTTATACTCCAAATCCCATTTATCAACCCACGGATTACAAACAAGGTCTTAGTGTCAAAGCGGCTATTGGGGAAGGAACTCTGACGGTCGCTCGTCATCAACCTTTCCAAAAGCAGCCTTTTCAAGGAACGGTTGAGCTGATGAGTGGGGAAATTGGCGAAGATCTGGCTCATTACCTGATTCAGTCTCACCAAATTCGAAGTCTTGTCTCTCTGGGAGTTTATTTAGATGTTTATGGGAAAGTGAAATCCGCAGGTGGAGTCATCATTGAAGTGATGCCTGGAGTGGAGGACGAGATTGTCGATAAAGTGCAAAAAAATGCTGAAGCTCATAAACTCAATGTTTCAGAGCTATTGGTGAACGGAGTTAAGCCTTTTGATCTTGTGAAACCTTTTTTCGAGGGAATTCCTTTCACAGAATTGGATCACAATTATCCCGTCATCTATCACTGTCCTTGCACTAAGGATCGTGTGGTTCGTGCTCTCGAAACCTTAGGTGTCGCTGAATTGCAAGATATGGTTGATAAATCAGAGCCCGCAAAAGTGACCTGTCAAATTTGCGGACGTCCTTACGAAATTGGCGTGGAAGAGATCAAAAAACTGAAAGAACAACTCTTTCGTGAGAGTTTGAATTAATCTTTCTGAGTTGATTTCTGAGCGCGGAGATCGTTTTTGCAAATGGCTACTTTTTCTTCGTATTCATCTTGGCGTTTCATCAAAAGATTTTTGTAACCTTTGAAGCGCTCGAGGCGATCTTTCAAAAACTCTTCGGAAACTCCAACCAGTTTGTCTTTTTCATCGAGGCCGATTTTAAATTCATCTTCTTTATCGGTGATGCGATCCATGGGTTCGGTCCATTTCATTTTCCCGTCGCCACCGTTTTTGGTGTCGGCTAATTCCATTTTGCAATCGCGAAGTTTTCCGTAAAGACCTTTAGAGCCATATTTTCGATTTCCGTAAACTTGATCTTCAAGTTCGTAAACTTCAATTTGCAGTCGACGAAGCTCTTCGTTCATGGCGACTTTTTTCTGAACAATCATGTTTCCGTCTTTGATGCCAACAGCCGTGTCCCCATTGACTTCGCCATGGCCTTTAATTTCTGTCTCGATTTTTTCTGCTTTATGAGGATTTGATTTACATCCAGCTACAAAAACAAATGCGACCAATAATCCTAAGATTGATTTTCGTTGACCCATATTCAGTTTACCTCCGAGGCCTCATGGTGAAGGATCATCACTTTCGGGTCAAACCGAAGCCAGCTGCATCCCTGATTTTCGATTAGATTTTCTTTGGTCAGCCATAAGTGAGCTATTTTACGCGGATCTGGAGGAGGGAGGAGTTTTACTCTCCCTTCCAGAGAAGGTGGGCTGTTGGATTGGCCTAGGAGCTCGTTGAGTGCCACGACTGTGGCTGATGAGCTGAATTGAACTTGTCTCTCACTAAAGCAATTCCTTCGCCAAACAAAAATCACCAGAGATCTCACGGGCTTAAGTCCTGGTGTCAGAGTGCTCTGTTCAAAATTCCTTTAAAAATCAAGGATTTGGTGGAGCTTTGTCCCCGCATAAACGTTTATAGCTGCTCTAAGCCTTTCTCATCCTGAGACAACTTTTGGTCGCTGACAGCTGTCTCATTTTTAGACAGGTAAAATCTTGTTAAACTTCAGTGACTTAAGAATGAGCGACCGATTTCACCAGCACTTTGATTAAACTCTTAAACAAAAGCGGGGATGAGACAGCTCAAGGTCCAGCTCTATTCTTAAGTGAATCATTTTGAGAACTTACACCGAAATCTCATCCTGAGACGAGCTGGTCCGCGGATTGCCTTAGTGTTTAGCAAGGAGTTCGCAAATGATTAAGCGGTTAGTATTTGGCGTTGTTATAGCTTTGGGATTTATGCTTCAAGCATGTTCTCCTAAAAGCCAAGATGAATGCGGTTTTGTTCAAAATGTTTATGGCGAAAGAATTTCGTGGAAAGCGGATGTTCCTGTTGTCATGCATTTGCACAAAAACTTTCCCGAAATTTTTGTCGAAGCTGCGAAAGCCGCCGCAGAGACATGGAACACGCATGTGGGTCGTAAGATTATTGAAATCCAATCACAGCGCTTTACGGGCCCAGAGCAAGCTCAAAAAGATAATCTGAATGTCATCTATTACAATTCCACTTGGGAAGCTGATCGTCCCACCGAGCAAGCGAGAACCTCGGTCTATTGGATCGGCGATCTCATTAAAGAAGCTGATATTCGAGTCAATGCGAAGGATTTTAAGTTCTACTCAGACAAGGCGGAAAACGCGAACCAGATCAACATCGAGGCTCTTTTGATTCACGAGATGGGACATGTCTTGGGATTGAAACATAAAGATCAAGGCAGCAGCGTGATGGCTACATATCTAGCCAGTAACACAAATCGAGTGGATCTAGCTGAAACTGATAAGGATTCCCTGAAATGTGAGTATCGCTAAGCTGGCGGCGCTGAGTGTAATAATTTTATGACAGATTTTTTAAGTTGTGACCAAGGAAAGCAGACCTCTAAACTTAATGATAGGCAAAGGAGCTGACAAAATGAGAATCAATGATCAATCTCGACAAATCGAGATCACTGATGAGCATTCGGAAACATCTTGGGAGTGGACTACTTCTCAAAATTTGGTTTCTCATCGCAGCTACCATGAAATGGCCGATCGTCCATTAATTGAAATGGACGAGCTGACCCAGCTAAAATTCCAAATGAAATTATTAGCTGATCTTCATGGTCGCCAGAGATTCCTGATGCGAGAAATTCGCTTCCTAATGAAGGTCTGATAGATCATCTTTAGACTTTTTTATTCAACGATCCCGCAAAAGCAGTGAGTTTAGGAATGGTGATGATAACGAAATCACCACTCCTTTCTCGCGCCATGCCTTCGGTAATGACCGGTTTTTCGAAGGGAAATTCTTCCCGAAATGTTTGGTAACTGTTCGTCGAAATCTTTTTTTCCTGATCTTCAATCTTATCTTGAAATGATCTTTGTCCACTGACCATAGCTTTGTCCTTTTGGATGATCACTTGAACATTATTTTTTTCATGTTCAGGGGCGTAAGCCTCGACAATGTAGTAATCACTTGTTTCACGGATGCTGCTTCCGCGATCTTGAATCTTGTAGAAGGGATCGTGCTCTTTATTTTCGTATTTATCAGATTCTTTGACGAATTTTCTTTTTTGATCCGCCAATTCGCGGGCAAAATTTCGTGATTGAATAAGCAGTTGAGCTTTGTTGGCTGAATCATTTTTAGAATAGATGGAATCAAAATGCAGTTTTTGTTTATGCAATTGTTCGCCTTGATTCTCTTTTCGATGTGAAAGCTTACTAGTAAAGTCCTCGTTCAATCGATCTTCTTTCATTTGCCACTGAGCTTGTTGCTTTTCGTAGTTTTTTTGAAAATCCGCTTTCAGGCGTTGTTGCTGCTTTTCAGTGATGGATTTTCTTTCAGCTAAGGATTGCTGATAACTTTGTTCTTGGGTTTGGATTTCTTTTTCGGTTTCACCGCGAACTTTTTCTTGGAGTTGTCGACCTCGTTCAAGCTCTTTCTTCAGTTTTTCGCTATTGCTGGCGCTAGTTTCTTCCAAGCGTTGAGACATTGTTTGTTTTACATTATCTATCTCTTGATTGTATTTACCTTTGGTGCGAGCCACATCATTTTTTCCTCGATTGCGAAGTTCTTCAAGCTCACTTTCGGTTTTGTGCTTTATAGTTTCAATCTTTTCAGTTTGTCGGCCTTCAATTTCGCTAGCCACTTTTTGCCGATCGGCACGAACCTTTTCTATGCGCTGACGGTAATTATCATCAATCTTCTGAATTTGTTGAGCTCCGCGATCGGCAGCTTTTCGCCGATGTTCCTGAGCGCTTTCCAATTCTTTCGTTTGAGCTTTTTGAATATGATTAACGGCGGCGACATTCTGTTCCGTGATGCCTTTTCGCCGTTCTTCGTAAGTATCACTGAGTTGGCGAAGATCTTCTTCTTGTTCGCGAATAAGACGCTTTTTCTTTTGATGATATTCATTCTGAATATCAGTCAATTCGTTCTGCTGATCTTTTCGTGCGCGTGTCGATTCAACACTCATGACCTTTTCCCTCCTGGATCAGGTCTTTTTAGCTTAGCAGATTTAAAAAATTTCAGGGGGCAGAAGCAGGAATTGCGGGTGTATTCTGGCTTTTGGTCTCAGCAGAACTGGGCTGTCGTTGGGGTTGAGGACAAAAAGGAATTTCACCGTCTGTTCGCCCATAGCATCGCCAAGTTTCGGTGTAAGAAACGACTTCATCAGCTTGCAAAGGATAATATCTTGGGTATTGCTCAGGATCCAGGGTGCTTTCAACAATGCGCTCTTCGGCCTGGGCCGGAGCTTGGGCTTTTTTTGTGATCTTCAGGCGAAAGACACGGTATTCCGCCTGGGCCTGGTTGATCAAGTTTAAGAAAATAAAAAGACCTATGAAAAAAACTTTCATAGGTCTTTATCGGTCTCTTTTTAAAATATATTTATTGGAATCCACCCAAAGTTGTTACTTCAAGGGCTCCGCTAATTCCTTTCCCGAGGTCTTCAGAAATGGAAATGCCTTGAATGCGGTAAGTTGTAGCTAGGCTTAAGCCGGTGATTTGCACCGTGTGATTTGTCCTGAGCATATTGTCGGAGAGGGTTAGAGTTTTTTCGCCCGTTGCGGTTTGGATCACTAAAGCTTGATCCGTGGCAGGAATATCTGTGGTCCAACTGATAGTGATGCTGCTTTGAGTGATGTTATCAACTTTGAAATCATTGATTTTTGGAATTTGGCCTTCGAAGCAAGCATTGTAATTTTGTTCAGGCAAAGAAACATTTGAACTTATATTTGACGAAGGCAGTAAGAAATTTCCTTCTTCAATCACTTTCCAACCTCGTTGAGTCATGCCAATCCATGCTAAAGGATTGCTGTTGTTGTTAGGATCGAAAAAATAACTGTTTCCTGACTTGTTACAATCTTGGTCATGACCTGCTGTTAAAGATTTTCTCCAGATCAGCATGTTGGCGATGTGATGACGAGGGCCTTGATAATAAAAAAGTTCTAATGGAATTTTTTTATCGCGAGTCATACGAATAACTCGGCTTGAGCATCCCATGCGTGTGGGTGTGACGAAATTGTTATTAACTAAAGTTTCCCAGCTGTCGGTTTGGTCTTTAATTTTTAAGATGGTCCCATCGTCTGAAAGCAGAGCTATTTCATAGTCTCCTTCTTCGTCGGTGGTTGTCAGTTGGAGAACAGTTTCAAATTTCAGAGCAAAGTATTCAACTAAGGATTGCCCCGTGTCGTCACTGATTTTTCCTCCCGTTTTTAAAGGAAAACCTTCGGTGAACATTCGTGTGGGCACATTAATCTTATTAAAAAACAAAGTCTGTTCTGATTTCACCGTATTATTGATGTAATCCATCACATTTGTGTATTGTGGCATATTGGAAGCTTTATAAAACAAAGTGGCCTTCAATCCATTTTCAGGAGTTTGTGGACCACCGCCGCCACCGCCCAAAGGATCGCAGACTAATTTATTGAGCGGGAAAGCATTGACGTCATATTTTGAAAGCCGTCCTGATTCTTTATTGAGTTCAGAATCTGTTCCTGAACTGCCTGAATCTTGTGCGCATGACATCAAGGCTGAAGCTGCTATCGAAGTTACGAACCATTTGGTATAAGCGGTTTTCACAAAACCTCCTTAAAGGTATGCATTTAGTTTACAGACCCAAGTCGAGGTTTTCATTAAATTATTAGTTTTGTTCAATAATAGGGCGGCAGAACTTGGACAGTTTTTTGTGCTTTCCCATTTTGGGAAAGCACTCCCACTTCAAACATCTTCAATGTTTGAGAAACTGTTGAACTTTTAGGATGTGGTGGTTTTAGTGCTTCAGCTCATTATTCGCACGAACTGTATTTTCAACGATATGAAAATAAGCGCGCACGAGCATATGAAATGATTCTCCATCCAAAGCTTGTAGAAAGGAAACTTTTTCAAAATAAGTTTTCTTAGCAATAAGCTCTGTCATCACGTCTTGGACTTTTTTCATTTTATCAAAATTGTAAAAGTCTTTGTCGTCCTTGACTCCCTTCAAGACATTCGCGATTGATTTGTTGTCGAAAAGAACATGGACTCCTAAAGCCGAGTGTGAAAGCAGTGCTTCCATTCTCTCTAGGCTTTTTTCTAACCCAACTTTTTCAACATTTTTTTGTTCCAGAGAACGAGATTCCCCTGACTCGTTTGACACCGACGCCTCCTTGCGATGGTACACTTCTTAATGCTGAAGAAAAAAAGCTATGAATTCAAGTGTGTAATTGAAGCTATGACGACAACCGTCATCAACTTCAATTTGTGATTGTGGCCAGGGTGTTTGACCCTGATAATGACGACAGATGATCAAATCCAAATCTAAATCTCGCGCAAAAACAAAAAAGAACCAAAAAAGTCAGGAACTTATTCTTATAGATGAAGGTCAAGGTTTGATCTTTGAATCCGAAAAGGATCTTTATGGCTATTTCTCGAAGGCCATCGATGAACTCGAGAAACAATATCATGAAATTAAATCACCCACTGACTTTACGGACGAAGAGCAAATCAAGCTTGAACATTATTTAGAAACAACTTTAGACACTCCGGATGAAGTTTGGCGTGACGAGAAATCCTTTGAAGATCTGGTGATCCATTATTTCATCCGCAGTTTTATCGAAGACAACAATAAATTAACTTACATTGCTGCGGCCTATGTGGCGGTGGAAGAACAAGTTCCGACCTTTGTCCTGTTTCATTTTCCCACGAAAATTGAAGAAATGACGAAGCATTACCAAAAAGCAAATATGGTTTACAGCCAAAAGCTTGAAGCTGTTGCTGAAGGCGCGGTTGAAGGAGATGCTCTGGTTGACGGGGACCCACTGGCTATTGGGTTGTATCTTTCGATGATCAAATTGCGTGGTGAGAAAGATATTCCCCAATCGAAGTTCAAGGATTTTCAAAATCTTCGTGAAGACACCATTGAAAATGCCGATGAAATTTGGCGCAAAAATGATATGGATGGAAATATTCTAGTGAGTTTCATTAAGGAGTTTCCGGATAACGAGGTCAGTGGACTTTACTACGTTGCGGTGACTCAAGAAGATTCTAACTCTAATGTACATGCTTTGCTTTTTTCATTTCCCACCAACGATGAATCGTTAGTGGATCGATATCGACAGGGGGAAAACCTTCAGGCCGAAGAGATTTCCCAAGAATCCAGTCATTAATTGACACTCATTGGTGAGCAAAATTCGTTGGCTTTAGTTTGGAAGAAGAGCGCATTCCAGCCTAATCCCACAGAGCTTTTTAAGGGGTGCAGAGCTTGAAGAACCGGAGCTCTGTTTGCTCCATCCGGCTGAACAGCATAGCGAGTCGGATCAGCATCAAAGATGGGCAGCAAGCTATCCAGTTCGCTTAATTTTGTATTGTCCATATTGTAATATACAGTGCGAATCACATCGTACTCTGCATAGGGATCTTCAAGATCAATTACAAGTTTGGCTTTGCGGAAAAGATCTGCTGGAGTCGTCGCGCCTACAGCTTGCAAGGCTCCTTGTAAATCATTCCAGTAAAGTGTCGTCTTCGTGTTCGTGATCGGCTTTCCGCTAGCAATTTCAACTAACTGAAATCGCAATGGAGTAGGAGCGATATCGGTAACGCCTTGGGGATTGGCTTGCCATTTCCAAAACTGAATGTAGTTTTGGCCTTGTGAGAAATAAGCCGGGATTTTCGTAAGTTTTAAATTGATGAAGTCCTGTCGAATGGTGTCGCCACTTTTGAAAACAGAAGTGGCCACTTCAATGAGTGAGTTCGAAGCAAGATTACAATAAGCCAGGGGTCGAGTCTTAGGATCGATATTGGCCAGTGGATCATTGCTGTGTCCAACCCGACTTGAAAAGTCATAATCACTGTTAGCTTCCTTATTACTTCCGCAAGATGAAAGTAAAGCTGTCGTAGCGACTAATAACAAAACCTTCAGATACACATTTGTATTTTTCATATGAACCTCTTGCTGAATGTAAGAGCAACTCTTGGACCATGGATCAGAATGAAACAATGTTCTAAAGAACTGATTTGACACGATTAAATAAAATTTTGTTTGCATCAAATCGAGACATCTCGTTTTGATGCGCAAAAAAAATAACCTAGGGACAAAAATTGTTGCTTGATCAAACTCGATAATGGTCCGGGGGCATAAATTGTGTCTCGTGCCGACGCGAAAAAGCGTGCTATGCTAATAATATGAAGTACGTCTATGTCCTTGAAAAGGATGAAAAATTTCGTAAAGAGCTTCATGAAGCATTAATAAAAATTGATCTTCAATTGCAAATTCGCTTCTTCGTAGACCTTGAGAGCTTCGCCAAGTGGATGACCTTGGCTTTGAAAGACGGGAATAAGGCCTTAGCACAAGGCGGGAATCCTTTTATTGAACTTAAAGAACCTTTAGCAAGCGCCAATGGCGATCAATTGGTTCTCTTTGTTACCAGCGACGAGATGATGGGCAGCCAATCGATGAATCTGCTTAAAAAAACCCATCAGGTTTTTTTGAAGCGGGGCCTTTGCACCTTGGAAATGCCCACGGCTATTGTTATTACCGCCTTTGATGATCCTAGCTTTGAACAAAGTAAAGTTGAAGATGCTATCATCAGCAATGTCATTTATAAACCCTTCGACTTAATGATCATGCAGCAGCATTTGAATAATGCTCTGAGTGGCCGACAGATACCAAAGGAAACAAATCTTCATAACATGAAGATGACGGCTTCAATTGAAATGTTGAAAAACATAAATATGGAAGCCATTTCCTATGCGGGCTTTGTCACCAGCAGTGATCGCGCGATCGAGATTGGCGCTATTTCTAAATATTATGCGCAAGAGTTTGTCTCGGGAAAAACTCGAAGTGTTATGGCAAAGTGTGTTCGTTGCGAACCGCATCCCTTGTGGAAAGAACAATTTCAAGTCACTTTAAATTTTTTCTCGCTGGAGCCTAGCCAGGTCCGTGATATCAGAAAAAATTTAGCCGGAGCTAAAACCGAAAACATAATTAATTACAATTGGAATCTGGCGCCGACGCGAAAAACCGCGCATGGCCTAACTATCGTCGTTATGGATGATAAAAAACAAGGCATTAGTAATATCATCCAAAGCGCCTTTAATGGCGCCAGCGTCGTCGAATACTTCACTTGGGACAAATTCCATGCTGATTTTGATCCCGCACAAAGTCCTTTGTTGATGCAGAAAAATTTTCCGCAGGAAGGCGAATTTAAAATTCGCACCGACGTCACAGGGCATTTTGTTCTCTCATGCCTGCCCGAGCTTAAAGAGGGCGATAAAATTTTCGATTTAAATTTTGAGCAATTTAAAAAATTAGATTTTGGTGCCTGCATTTCGCCCGAGTCTAAAACAGATTGGCAAAGCATCATGCGCGGCGAGGTCGCTATGACGGCGGCGGCTCAAAAAATTATTTGTTTAGACATTCAAAATACAAAAAGAATTTTCAAGGTTCTGCAAAAAGAAAAGACCGCAAATACAGACGGTACTCCTTGTCTTGAATTTACTTTCGCTGAACTGGCGATGGAAGAAAAAATCAATTTTCTAAAGTCGATGTCTCGTTGGCCACAAAAGATCGATATTGTGATTTCCACTGTGGATTTTCATAAAAAATTAGTCGAAAACGAATGTAAAATTCCGGGCAAGCATTTCTTGGTCACTGACCGCAATCTGAGTGATGCCGAAGAGAGAGAACTTGGCCTGGTGGTCCAAGATATTTTTGTCGCACCTTACGAGCGCAATCACGTTAACATGAGAATCAAAGCAGAGGTTGGTCTGTTGTCTCCGGAAGTGATCGTGACCCAGAAAAAATCCACTTTTGTTCAAGTGGCTAATCCTATCAATATAACCGAAATTTCCGAGGGCGGTGTTATTCTTAAATACAGTCGCCCCATGACTGTCGGTTCTTTTCGAAAATTCGTTCTTTGGTCAGCCAGTGAGACTGATCTTTTAGAATACACAGGCACTTGTAATTTCACTGAAGCTTTCGAGGGCGAAGATCCTCACGTCCTTAATCACTTTGTTTTCTTTGGCATGAGAGATATTTTCTTAAAAAATATCCGATTGTGGATTCGTGATAACTATATCCTCTCAAAAACTAAAGCAAGTTAGACCTCGTTATTTAATTCGACCCAAGTGATTCCGTCGCCGCCTTGATCTGAGGTTCCGGCTTTCCATTTTTTGACGTAGACTGAGCGCGATAGGTAAGTGCGTACGGCTTTTTTTAGGGCTTCGGTGCCGTGGCCGTGAATGACTTTCAGTCGGTCTTCCTTTTGAACAGCGGCGCGGTCCAAAGCAATTTCTAGTTCTTCAAGGGCGTCCTCGACAATTTTTCCTCGTAAATCAAGACTGCGTTGCTGATCTAAAATTGCAAAATTCGGTTTTGAAGATTGTCGAACTAAATGTGTCGTGGGGTTACTGGCTTGTCCTGGAGGCCGAAGATCTTGCCAGGGAACTTGAAGGCGGATGGACTGAGACAAAACATAAACTTCGCCTTTGGAATTGGGTTCACTCTGGATGATGCCGTCTTGATTCAGACTGCTGATAAAAACTTTATTACCCGGAGGAAACTTCTTAGCAAATTCATCGGCAGTTTCAGCCACGCCTGTTGTAATCGATTTTGCTTTAACGATTTCTGGAAGTTGAAATTTAATTTCTTGCAACTGGCGATGGCGAGTGAAAGTTTGATCCACTTTGGCCTGAGTGATGGCCTCGTCCACTTTCTTTTCGGCTTTGCGAACAGTTTTAACCAGCCAATCTTCTTTTTGTTTCTCGAAGTCAGCATTCATTTTTTCGAATTTCTTTTTCTCGGCGTTGGCTTTTTGAATTTCTTTGCGAAGATTTTCTTGGAGTGACGAGATTTCGTGTTTCAAAGATTCGATCTGTTCCAAAGCTTCAATGCGGGCGCGCGAAGCGGGGGACAGGATTTCTTTAGCTCTCTCGAGAACATTATTTTTAACACCAACACGTTTAGCAGTCAGTAAGGCCAAGGAATCTCCAGCAACTCCTGCTAGAAATTGGTAAGTGGGTTTTCCTGACTTACTGTCATACTCGAGACTTCCGTTCAGTACGGGAGAATCTTCGCCCCAGCCTGCTTTTAATGGGCCTAAGTGAGATGTGACAACGGCCAAGGCTTGATTGCTCGCGAAAGATTCAATGAATGATCGGGCTAAGGCTGACCCTTCTTCGGGATCTGTTGATCCGCAAATTTCGTCGATGAGTATTAAATTTTCGGGACCCTTCAATTGCGTGGCTTCATTTAAAGTTTTCAAGTGAGCCGCAAAAGTACTAAGATCTTCGCCGATACTTTGAGCGTCGCCGATACTAACAGTTAAGTTTTTAAAAAAGGGAAGTTTAGAACTGTCGTCGGCACAAATCAATAGACCGCACCTTGCCATTTGTGCGGCAAGACCGATGGCTTTCAACAAAACAGTTTTCCCACCGGCATTTGGCCCCGATAAAAGAAGAATCGATTTTTTATCACCCAGCTGAACTGAATTAGCGACCGTCGCTTTTCCCGACAGCAGAAGTAAGGGGTGACGAACTTCATGCAGTTCAATTGTATTTTCGGTAAAATCACAGGGAGCCGCATTGACGATCCCAGAAAACTGGGCTTGTGCAAAACGAAGATCGCAGGTTTCCATAAGCTGACTCGAACGTTCAAAATCTTCACTCAGGCGGGAAAGATATTTTGACAGCTCCGTAAGAAGTCTTTCGATTTCATCTTCAATCTCGATTTCGATTTGGCGTAAACGATTGTTCAATGGAATAACGGTTTCGGGCTCCATATAGACCGTTTGTTTAGTCTGTGACTTGGCGTGAATGACTCCGGGAAGAAAATGCTGCATTCCACTTTTGATCGGTAAGACCCAACGCCCTTCGCGGGTGGTGACAAACTTTTCTTGCAAAAGATTTTCCATATCGTGAGCTTTAACCAAGCGATCTAAATTCTGCTGAACTTCACGGGCCAATTTTTCTTTTTCGTTATGAAGACGATACAGAGTTTCGCTGGCGTCGGAACGGATTTCACCGTTGGGGCTAAGAATTTGATCAATAGCAGAGAGAGGCTCAATGGGATCAACAAGCTGGGAGAGAATTTCTTTGGTCCAAAATGAATCCCGTGGGCTAAGAGCTTCGCGCAGGGCAAGGACTTCCAGGCAAAAGCCGCGAACGTCACGAATCTCGAGAGTTTTAAGAAGAGAACCTTTTTTGAGTCTGGTGATCCAGGTTGAAAACAGATCCAAAGTTTGCATGAAAGGGCGATGACCCAATTTCAGAATCTCGGTCGCTTCCAGAATTTCAGAAAAGCTTCGTTGGGCCTCATCGGCAGAATTCAGAGGAGCTGTTTGTAAAATTTTTTCTTTAGCTCGTTCGCTGGTTGCCGACTGTTGAATTTTTTCAAGAACTCGGAACCAATCAAGGTTTTGTAACTCGAACATGCACCAATCCTCTGACAACGATTCCAATTAACAGAATCAACCAAATTACCCAATCCCAATGACCGTACAAGACGTAAAAAGTTTGCGGAGGCGATTTTAAATATTTAATTTTGAATTGGCCAAACCACGTGGTGTGCGTTGGCGACTTTTCAAGAATTTCCCCATCCGCCAGTATGGCCGAAGTAATGCCCGTATTTGTCGAGCGAATCAAGGGCCGCCGCGTTTCAATGGCTCGAGCAAAGGTCATGATCATATGTTGATTGGGTTCAAAGGTTTTTCCAAACCAGGAATCGTTGGTCACATTAGCTAAAATCTGCGCTCCTTGCTTTGAAAGCTCACGAGAAAAATCAGGGTACAATCCTTCGTAGCAAATTTGCCCGCCAAAATTTAAATTTTCATTAGGGCTTCTGGGCCAAGTTAAAATTTGGGGACCCTGGCCCCGACCGAAATTGGCGATGAAGGGGAGCCATTTCAATAAAATGGGAAAATTTTCACTGAGCGGTAAATACTCACCAAAAGCCAAGAGATGAGTCTTGCGGTAAGGACTTCCAATCACGTTGCTGTTATCGCCTAAAAGAAAAAGGGCATTGAACACCGAGTGATCGCGGTTTTGGATGGAAGGCTCTTGAGAATAAGCTCCTGCCAAGAGGGGCTTTTTAAAAAGGTTCAGAGCTTCTTTAATCATTCGGGGATAGCGATGCTCGTGAAAAATTTGGTCCATGTAATAGGGGATTGCAGTTTCAGGCCATACAATTAAATCCGTATCGGGATATTTTTCTAAACCCGAACGAGTATCACTAATAAATTTTCCAATGATAAATTCTTGAAAAGCATAACCCTTTTCGGCTTGGACCTTTTCGGCATTACCAATATTCGCCTGGATAGCAAGAGCGCGGAATTCTGAATCAGTTTCTTGCCAAGGTTTTTGGTGAAAGCTTCCGGAAACATTCAACACTAAAAAAATGACTAGTGCTGCAGCAATCATTTCCTTTTTTCGAGAAGTCACAAAACCGTAGGCGATAAGTGCATTCAGCAGAAATAAAATGGTCGATAGGCCCAAAAATCCAAGGCTGTCGGCCCAATGAAACATAGGAAGTTTTGTCCACAACAGTCCATAGGCCAAATTCCAAGGGAAAATACTTGGCCAAATTCGTTCGAGTAATGAAAGACTTAAAGCGCAGACGAGGAGGGTGCCTCCCGGGGAAAGTTGACACTTTCTTTTCAGTCCCGCAGCCAGCACGACAGAAAGCGGAATGTACAAATGAATAAAAGTGCAAAAAAGTATAAGAGTCACAATGGAAAGAATCCAAGGAAAACCCCCGAATTCGTGGGCTGTGTAAGCGATCCAGTGAAAGCCAATTAAGGTTAATAAAAATTGCGTTAACCAACCAGCAATAAAGACTTCTTTCAAAGAAAGCTCGTTTTTTAAAATAAAAATCCAAAGGGGGACATAACAAAACAGCACGGCCCATGAAGGGAAGGGAATATAGGTGAAGCCTGTCAGTAAGCCCGAAATAATTGGTCCACGATACTTCTTGATAAATTTAACGAATGTTTGCATCATTAAAGTAGTATCATAGCTGAATTGTAACGAAACTTAAAAAAAGCGCGATATGGATGTTTGCAAATCAAGTTTAGGTGGAGGCTCTATGATCACAAAAAATAACAGCACTCTCGCCCCAGTCCTGGATTTCCGTTGTCCGACGTGTTCAAAGCTTTATCAAGTGGACTCTCGTTTAATTAAAAGCTCATCACCTCATTTTGACTGCGTGGTTTGTGGAGAAGTCTTTTGTTTCCAGTATCCTCCGAAAGATTGGCATCGGATTGAAGCTCAACGGATCACCGATAGAAACTCTGCGTCACAGAAGCTGGAAAAGGTCTGTCCCAAATGCTCAGCGATCAATATGAATGGGTCTCAAGAGTGTTATTCTTGTCAGGTCGTTTTTCAAAATTATGAGCTTCTCAAAAGGGAAGATTATCCCAATGCCTTACCCAGTTTGGTGAATGCTTGGCAAAATTATTTGCAAGATTTTGAAAATGCGGAAAAGCAAAAAAGTTTTTTGCAAAAGTGTTTTTCAGCCAATCAACTGGACTATGCCAGAGCTAAATTAAATTCTTTGCGAAAAGTCATGGGCCCTGAAGATGCAATGTGCGCTCAAGCTGCAGCGGAGCTCGATAAGCTCAATCAAATTAAACAGCAAGAAAAACGATTGAAGCCCCAAGACGGAGCCTTGCGTTTTAAAGATGAACCTTTGGTGAATATGATCAAACGTCTTCTGCGACAGCGCCGGGTTTTGTACTGTGGTCCTGTTGTTTTAGCTATGCTTATGATTATGTTTGGACTGGTCAGCCGCGAGCACCGGAACACCATTGGCCCTGGAGTCGCCATCATTATTTTACACGTAGGTTTAATTTATACCTTTAAGGGTCGGATTACACTATCGGATTTCTTGCGAAAGTAAATCAAATTTTGTTTAGGAATAAGGATTAGAGCGGATCTGGCTTAGTTTTTGTTCCTAATTTTTCTGGCTTAGATTTTTTAACCGCTTCCATCAGGTTTTTTCCAAAGGGAGCAAGGTTAGAAGGTGCCGCTTTATCAAAGCCTGCACCATAATGTGTATTGACCGAATTAAACTTTTGTTCGGAAGCGGAATTCGTCATAATTCCGCTGGCGGCAACGCCTTCGTCCAGCACGGTTAAACATTTATACAGATTCAGTTTTCGTGAGCTGCGGGTTTTTGATGCGAGGTTTGTGAAAGCATCTCCCGTCGAGAGAATGTGTTTTTTAACATCGGTGTATTTAAAGCCAGGTTTCTTAGCCATGATCAAAACCGCGGCGCCAGAGACAAAAGGAGTCGCCTGGGAAGTCCCTGTTAGAAAACCGTAAGTGCTAGCGGGTAGAGTCGAAAGAATATTTTGCCCCGGTGCTGCCAAATCCACGGTTTCAATCCCATAATTGCTTGAAGCTAAAACTTCCAGGCTGGGATCCAAAGCCGTTACTGAAATAATATTACTGAGTTTATAATCCGCAGGGTAGTAGTGAAATTGATCCGAGTTCGAGCGTTCATTTCCTGCAGCAGCGACGAACAGAATTCCTTTTTTCTCGGCCGCTTGAACGGCTTCGAATTCGTCTTGGCTGTACTCGGTGCCACCTCCGGAATAATTGATAATAACAGCCCCCATTTTTATCGCGTAATGAATGGCTTTAATCGTATTTTTTAAATTGTCAGAGTTGTTAACCAATGGATCATAATATTTCAAGATCATGAGGCTAACTTCAGGAGCAATGCCGATGATGCCTTTTCCATTGCCAGCTTCTGCACCTAAAATTCCCGCAACGTGGGTGCCGTGACCATGGTTATCATCGAGCTTGTTATTGTTGGAAACAAAATTCCAACCATTGACGTCATCGACGAATCCGTTGTCGTCATCGTCAATACGATTCGTGGCTTTGTCGCGACCATTTTTATCCTTACCCGTTTCGCCAGGGTTCGTCCAAATATTGTTTTTAAGATCTTCATGTTTTACGTCAATGCCGGTATCAATGATGGCAACAACAATATCACGGCTTCCCTTTGTGATACTCCAAGCACGAGCTGCATCTGATTTTTTAAGTCCCCAGGCCTGTGAAATCGCGGGATCATTAAAAAGGGCACTGGGTTCGTTTTCGACTTCATTCACTTTTGACGTGACGACTGAAGGTTCGAAATTCCGATTCGTTAGATTTTTTTTGTTCAAATTTGATTTTAACACCGAGGAAAATTCGCCAGCTTCCCATTGTCCATCAACCGAATAAATTAATGCCAATCCACCCAAAAATAATGAAAAAAAGACAGCAATTCCGAATGTTAACTTGAGCGACTGCATTCATCCCCCGGCACTCTCGTTTTATCGGATTTTAAAATATAAAGTTTACGGGTCTTTTTAGCGTCTCAAATTGAGATCTCGATTTTTAGTCCAACTTTAATGTGAACCCACTCGAGGAGGCCAAGTGAAAAGATTTTCTGGAACGGGGATTTCTTCCTGAGCTCGATCAAGGCGCTCATAAAAAATATAATTTCTAAAGACAAGTTTTATATAGGCTTTCGTCTCTTCATACGGAATCTCTTCCAAAAATTCAATAGGGTCTGGTCGTAAACGAGTTTTGACCCAACCTGAAATAGCTTTGCCATTGGCATTGTATGCCGCAACAGCAAGAATTGAATTCCCACGATAGCGCTCCATTAAATTTTTTAGTTCCCAAGCCCCTAATGGAATATTCACTTCAGGCTCAAAAAGCTCTTCAGCGTGAACAAAGCGAATATTTTTTTGCCGCGCTAATCGATAAGCCAAATCCGGCATCAGCTGCAGCAAGCCCATTGCATCGACACCACTGCGGGCTTCTGGATCGAAGGCTGACTCTTGTCGCATGATCGAATAGATAAACCAAGGACTGATGGCCGCATTCTTTGCGGCTGGTAAAACATAATCATCATAGGGTCGAGGAAAAATTAATTCAGGATGAGTTTTGAGCAACTGATCGCGAACCTTAGGTTTAATTTTATTGAGATTTGCAAACAAAGGTAAATACAACTGAGCTTGGGCAAAGGCTGAAAATAATTTTAACCAAGAGTCTTCGTTAAAAGAACGAATGGCTTTAGTGTTGTCCAAAATGCTCTTGATGGATTCCTCTAAAATCTCTTTTTCTTCGAGAGCAATCAACCAATCCATTTTAAGCCCGGTACTTGCGGGAATTTCATCGATACTTCGAAGGTTGAGATTTAATGAATTTAATTCCGCTGTTTTTAATGCCGGTAAAGAAAGGGCTCGATCTTTGTAAGTCAGCAGTCCATAAAATCCCAAGGGATCCTCTTGGGCAAGAGTGGTGTAGGTTTCCTGACTTTCAGCCAATTTGAGTTGAGCTTGGGCGCGAGCTTTCCAAAATAAATATTTGTAACGGCTGCTGGCATCTAAATTGAGTTTTAAATTTTCATTGAGGCGCTCAATAGCTTCACGGTATTTGCCCTGCTTGTAGAAGAGCCAAGCGGAACTCCACGAAACTTTTTCTCGGAGTCCAAGGGTGGATTCCTTTTCTTTCAAAGAAAGATTTAAATTTTCTTGGGCCTCGTTAAGACGGCCCTTTTCTTCTCGCATACGAGCAAAAAGGAAAAATATTTCATCTCGGGGATAAATATCTTTAAATGTTAAAGTCATTTTTTCTAATTTTTTAAGAGCCGTTTGATACTGATCCTCAGTCCACAGTTGGCGAATCTGCATAAGACTGTGATCGTGCCAGCGCTTAATCCACAGGGGTTTCCTGTGCTTTTTTAAAGTTTTTTCAAACCATTTTTGAATTTTTACATCGACAGCTAAAATGGACTTGCGATCTTGCTTCGTTTTTTCTATTTGTCTTAAGCCTTTCCAGGCCGTCCACTGAGCTTCGACGTCGTCACGTTTGAGCACGGATTGATAAAACTTTTGAGCCTGTGGAAACTGACGAAACTGACGGTAATCAGCAGCAACATCGAGCCATTTCTCTGGAGGTGGCTTCTGTTGATGACGGGGAAAAATTTGTTGTAGGCGGTTTTCAATGCTGGTGATAAGTTCTGGATCTTTAATTCCTCGCGCTAGCTCTAAGGCTTTTGAAATAAAGGCTTCCTTTTTTTTAGCCTGGGTTTCGCGCTTCGATTTTCCAATTAAAAGTTCAATATCATCTTTCACATCTGGTGTTTGCTGAGTGGATCTTTCTTGAATCTGTAAGTTGACGGGCAAATACCAGGGGTGCTGAGAAATAGGATTTGACGGAAAGTGAGGATCTGGTTTTTCACACACCAATTGAGATCGGACCAAAGCTAAATCCCACAAAGGAAAATCTTTTTTCTGGCTGAGCCATAAAAAGTGATCACAGGACTTTTTGGGCTGGGCTTTCTCGAGAGCCAAGGCTTGTTGATAGTTGATCCACCAGATTTGCGCTTCAGTCCAATCGGCAGTGGGAACTATCGCGAGAACATTTTTACGATCTAAACTTTTAATCCACTCTCGAGCTGGAGGCGCAAAGGATTCATTCACTTTTTCTTTGCGAGAAATATGCGTGCATCCTGACAGGGCCACAAAGATCAGGATGCAGGCTTTTCGATTCATGAATTAGATCTTTCTGCTTTTTTGAAGAGCAGAAATTCGGTCATCCAAAGAAGGGTGAGTCATCAAAAGTGCTGCTAAACCGCCAGTGCCTCGGCCTGAAGAAATTTTCAATGTTGCAAAAGCATCGCGATCCGAAGCCGCTGCATTGACTCCGCTGAGCATTTTCAATCGATGTAAGGCTGCAATCATATTTTCTCGAGTGCTGAGACGAGCTCCGCCGTTATCGGCACGGAATTCTCGCAGTCGAGAAAAATAATTGACGACAATAGAACCCAAGAGGGTGAACAGAATATCCCCAATGATAATGCAGGCAAAGTGAACGATTCCGCGAAATTTTTCATCAACACTGTTTGAAATGAAATTAGCAAGGAGACGTGAAAAGAAAAGAGCGAAGGTATTCACCACGCCAGTGATTAAGGTCATTGTGACCATATCTCCATTAGCGATATGGGCCACTTCATGGCCAAGAACTCCATCAACTTCACCGCTTTCCATGCGACGCAGAAGTCCTGTTGAAACAGCAACCAGCGCATTTCCACGACTGGGTCCCGTGGCGAAAGCGTTGACCTCTTCCGATTCGAAAATCCCAACTTCAGGCATTTTAGGAAGACCTGCTCTTCGCGCGAATTCGTGGACGCGAGTCACCAGAGCTCTTAAAGTTGGATCACTAACGGTCGGTGAGATGATCTGCACGCCCATCATGGTTTTCGCCATGAATTTCGACATGAACAAACTGATGAAAGCACCGGCCATCCCAAAGAGAGCACAGAAGACGAGCAGTCCACCCATGCTTCCGTAGGCGCTGATATTAAAGAAACTCGAGATGACAGACCAAGTGATACTGACCGTCACCATCACCAACAAATTTGTAAGTAAAAACAAACCAATGCGTTTAAGCATAAAGGTACTCCTTTTTCATAAGCACCTTAAAGATGCCAATGCTATTGGAAATGTCAACTCTCCGAGGAAACTGTGGTTGGCTTTTGCTTCCGCGGCTTCGGCAGCTGAGGTGAGTTAGCGTTAGTGTTAAACTGGAACTTCAACGCGTTATCATCCACTTCAACCTGAACCCTGCCCCCTTCGGAAAGCCGTCCAAATAAAAGTTCGTCCACAAGAGCTTTTTTAAGATGCTCATCGACGGTGCGCGCCAGCGGTCGTGCTCCATAGGCGCGATCGTAGCCTTTTTTCAAGAGCCATTTTAAAACCTCGTTGCTGACGTTAAGCTCAACATTTTTAAGAGTCAGATTCATTTTCAGTTCGTCGACAAATTTACCAACAACTTTCAGCAAGATTTCCTCGCTAAGGTCTTTGAAGTAAACAACCGCATCAAGACGATTTAAAAATTCGGGCGCAAATGATTTTTTTAAAGCTTCCATGGAAAGGTGGCTGCGGGTGCCCTCGACCAAACCAATACTTCCGCGAGAAACTTCCAAAGCGCCGGCGTTGGTCGTCATGATCAGGACCACATTTTTAAAATCGGCGACACGACCTTGCCCATCAGTTAAACGCCCAGCATCCATCACTTGAAGGAGAGCATTCATAATGTCAGGGTGAGCTTTTTCAACCTCATCAAGAAGTAAAACGCAGTAAGGTGTTTTGTTAACCATTTCAGTCAGCAAACCGCCAGCTTCAAAACCGACATAGCCCGGAGGCGCACCAATCAGTCGGGCCACCGCATGTTTTTCCATGTATTCCGACATGTCAAATCGTTGAAAGGGAAGACCTTGCACTTGGGCCAATTGCTTACAAACTTCGGTTTTTCCTACCCCCGTTGGTCCCGCAAAAATAAAAGAACCAATGGGCTTTTCAGCTCGGGACATGCCCGATCTTGCCATTTTTAAACTCGCAACCACGCGGTCGATGGCTTCGTCTTGACCAAAGATTAAAGTTTTTAATTTTTTATCCAAATCTTTGAGCTGAGCTTTTTCATTTGAGGAAACAGCGGCAACGGGGAGTCCCGTCATTTTTGCTAATACAGTTTCGATCTCTTGAACATCAATGCTTAAGGCATCCTTATGTTCACCGGCTTCTTTTTGTTTTTGCATACGGAAAAAGCTTCCCGCTTCATCAATCACATCAATCGCCTTATCGGGAAGTAATTTTCCGTGAATATGTTTTTGGGAAAGTTCAATGGCCGCCTTTAAAGCTCCATCCGAATATTTTACGTTGTGAAAGCTTTCATAATTTTTCTTAAGCCCCTGCAAGATTTGAAGACAATCTTCCAAGCTCGGTTCGGAAATATCAACCTTTTGAAAACGGCGATTCAGAGCGCGATCTTTTTCAAAGTGCTGACGGTATTCCGTATGTGTAGTTGAACCTATGCAGGTGACTTCGCCGTTCGCCAGTGCCGGCTTTAACAGGTTCGAAGCATCCATAGATCCACCGCTGGTTGAACCCGCGCCTACAAGAGTATGAATTTCATCAATGAATAAAATCACTTTTTTTCTTTTTTTGATTTCTTTAAGAATGCCTTTTAGCCGGCCTTCAAAATCTCCACGAAATTTTGTTCCAGCAAGGAGCGATCCCAGATCCAAAGAATAAATGGTTCGATCTTTAAGACTTTCGGGAACTTTGCCCTCGATAATTCGCTGAGCAAGGCCTTCGGCGACGGCTGTTTTTCCAACACCGGGTTCACCGATGAGCAAGGGGTTGTTTTTGGTTCGTCGAAGAAGAATTTGTTGAATGCGCTCAAGAACTTCGTCGCGACCAATCAGTGGATCGATTTTCCCCTGGGCCGCGCGCTCATTCAAATTAACACAGAAACTTTCAAGGGGACTGTTCTTTTCTTCGCCGTCGCCTGAAGTTTCAGTAGCGGGAACCGGAGTCGGCAAGAAATCGCCCGAAGATGAGCCCCCGTCCTTAGTGATGCCGTGGGAAATGTAGTTGATAACGTCAAATTGTGTGAGACCTTGTTTGGTCAAAGCATACACGGCGGGTGAATCTGTTTCATAAAAAAGAGAAACCAACAGGGTGCCCTCGTTGATTTGATTTTTCCCAGCACTTTTCATTTGCAGGGCAGCTCTTTGCATCAAACGGTGACAGGCTAATGTGAATTCAGGGGTCCAAGCTTCGAAGCCCCCGTAAGATTCCAACTGTGTTTCCGAAATGATCGAGGTATTTTTTTTCAAAAAATCTTGAAGATGTTTTTTGAGTTGCTGCACATTCACCGCACAGGCTTCCAATATCTCGACCATCCTGGGGGATCGGCACAGAGCCAAGAGCACATGTTCGAGACTAACAAATTCATGGCGCTGATTCTTTGCATCTTCAGTAGCTTCTGCTAAACGTCTTTCAATTTCCCGTGACATCATGTGACCTCCTCAACGCTGCTCTTCAGGGGATGTTGATGCAGCTGAGCGAATTGATTAACTTGCATGACTTTCATTTCGGCGATCTCTAAATGGTAAATTCCCGCAATACCGGATCCTTTTTTATGGACGTCCAACATGACGTTAATGGCCGCTTCTTCACTTTTACCAAAAAAACGTTTTAAAACTAAAACGACAAAATCCATAGGGGTATAATCATCATTTAATAGAATAACGGCATACATCTTTGGGGTTTGTACCCGAGACGAAGTCTCGGTAGCTACATCGCCATCTGAATCCGGATGGGCTGGAAGATTCTTTTTATCACCAGTCATCTCTTCATTGTGAGCCTTTTTTAAAACTTGTCCAGGTGTCCTTTCCGAAATTTTATTAACGCAAGTCACTAGACTTAGGACTTAGGTGTTTAAGCTCTTAAAAGAGAGAAAAAAGGGACCCGGCTTAAATAAGTCTTTTTTAGAGGAAAAAAAAAGGTCATGATCAGTGCATTAGGAAATTGACATTGGAATTTACAATTTTTGATCACATTTATGACTCGGTCTTAGTTTATGATAAGAAGGGTATTGTTATTTATTGCAATGAGGCCTTTTCGGCGCTTTCGGGGGTTTCACCCAACCGCATGATTGGCAAAATGGATTTGTCCAAAGCGTTTGCGGAGATTGAAGGCAATCCTATCCTCGTAAAAGATTTTGTTGCTCATCATGAACCGACCAACACTCGAGTGATTCGTTATAAAACTCGTGCTGTAGCGGATGGCTTGGCCCAATTTTCGATTATGCCCCTAGTGAAAGATCAGGAAAAATTATTTATTTTCGTTCTTCGTGATCTTTCAGTAGAAGAAGAGTTGCACAAAAAATACCGCCGAGAAATGACTCTTAAAGATAAAAAGATTGAACAGATGAATTCCTTGATTCAACTCTTGCAAAAAACCCGGCTCGTTAAAGAGCCGATAAAAATTCTCGAAGAATTTTTAAAACATATTCTCTTTGAATATTCTTTGCCAGCGGCATTTATTAGGGATGGCGAAGGCCAGGTCTACAGAGTCCTTGAAAAAATTCCTTCAGGTTATGCGGCCTCGATGAACGCTATGGCTTTAGAAATTGAAAAAATGAAGCCCATCGAAAAATACATTTATTTCGAAAAAGAGTCTTTAGAAAAGCTCAATTTTAGCAATCTTCAACATGTTCACAGTTTGTTGGGGGTGCCTGTAAAACCCAACTCGAAAGCAAAGTTCGAGATCTTCATTCCTGTACCCACGGTGGACCATGCCCAAAGCTTAGATCAGGATAGGATCTCAACCTTATCGCAGCAAATGGCTATGATGATTGATAATATGACCTTGGAAAAACTTTCGATCGTGGACGATCTCACTAAGCTCTACAACGCTCGGTATTTCCGTGAAAAGTTAGACGAATACACAGTTAAATATCCTGTGCTTTCGATGATTCTAGCGGACATTGATCATTTTAAATTGATCAATGATACCTACGGACACCCGGGTGGGGACACCGTCCTTCAGCGCATTGGCAGTATTTTGAAACAAGCCGTCGAGAGCGAAAACCGCGAAAATGTGGTTTCACGGGTCGGCGGGGAAGAGTTTTCTATTTTACTCCCCCATAAATCTCCGCAAGAAGCCGCAGTGCTAGCCGAAGAAATTGCAGAAATTATTCGCGCCGAAATCATTCCCTATGGAACTAAACAAATAAAGCTGACGATGAGTTTTGGAGTTTCTGCATGGAGCCCGGGCCAAATTTCCGTGCGCGATTTTTACACTCGCACAGATCAAGCTCTTTATTATTCAAAAAGAAATGGGCGAAATCGCATCACTCGTTTTGAAGAGATTCCGACTTAAATTGTCGCGGAAATCGCTGGGCCGCCTTACATGCCAGCTGTTGCAAGGAAAAACGAGCCGGACCTTGGTCAGGCGCCGATGAAAAATTGTGTTCCACCACTGTCTCAAATTGGCGCAAAATCCGTGACCCATTGAAGGTTGAAGATTGCAGTCGATCGAAATTGAAACAAAAATTATTTCCGAGCAAGGGTCTAAAAACTAAGTAACAGTTTTTCTATTATTGGGTCGTTGACATAAACAGCATCTATGAGATGCTTAATAAACACCGGAGGACGTAAAATGAATCGTTTTAGTAATTTACTAGGGAAAAAAAACGGGTTTTCACTCGTTGAATTAATGGTCGTAGTCGCAATCATTGGTATCTTGGCAGCAGTCGCTGTTCCAAATGTTACCAAATACATGTTGAAAGCTCGCCAAAGTGAAGCGAAAACAAACTTGGCTGCAATCTACTCGGCAAATAAAGCATTTCATGTTGAGTACAATGGATACATGACTCGATTTACAGTGATCGGTTACGCGCCTGAGGGGCAGTTAAGATATAATTCTGGTTTTCTTGTAGACAGAGTTCCCGCGACTTTGCCGGGTTATACAGGAGTTCCCGGCGCAGCAGCAGATAGTATTGCCAGCACTTTTTGCACAGGAGCGAATTGCACTTGTCTGATTGAGTGTTCAGTAGCAGTGCTTCCTGCAAGTCAAGCGGGTGATATGGCATTCACCGCCGCTGCCTCTGGCGATTTAAAGAAACGCGGAGCACCCTTTGATGAGTGGACTATTAACGAAATCAAAGTCATTTCTAATATTACAGATGGTATTAATTAATTTTTTACGTAATTAGTTTAAATCTAAAATTAAGGAGGAAGAAATTCCTCCTTTTCTTTTTTGGTGATATAACTTTTTAGAATGAAATCTTTTTCAGTAACTATTCTCACGATAGTCCTTCTTTTTCTCAGTCGTCTCTCCTTGCCGCAATTTCAATATTTACCCACGGCAAACCTACCTCCACCGCACATTAAACATCTTACTTTTGGTTTTTCCGAACAGATCGCTGATCAGTTTTGGATTCGCTCGATTCAAGATTTTGATTATTGTGAAGAACGGATTGCAGATAACACTTGTCGCAATCAAAGTTGGCTTTATCAAATGTTAGATCTTGTGACCGAACTGTCTCCAAGATTTCGTATGCCTCACGCCGCTGGCCCCTTGGCTTTGACTGTGATCATTTCTGACATCGAAGGGGCTTCGAAACTTTTCGATAAAGCGGTCCGTAATTTTCCAAAAGACTGGCCTATCCTTTATCGAGCCGCTTATCACGCGCTCTTAGAAGAAAAAAATAAAGAGAAAGCGGCGAAGCTTCTTTATGAAGCGGCAAAGCACGGGGCTCCGGGCTGGGTTTACACTCTGGCCGGTCGGCTTTACACCGAAGCTGGCGAAAAAGAATTGGGTGAAAGAATCTATGCAGAAATTAATCAAGATCCCAACTTGAAAGTCTTTGCTGAACGGTTGCGCCAAAGATTGGATGGAAAAAAAGTTCCGACTTTAAAAGAACTTGAAAAAACAAATCGATAATATTGCTGGGAAAATAATCACCATTTCAATTAAAACTTGACTCTCTTAGGCCCATCTTCATATTTGGGTCTATGTCGAATTTACGTGATTGTTACGAAGTTCTTGGTTTAGCTCGCGACGCCAGCGCCGATGAAATTAAAAAAGCTTACCGCAAGTTAGCTGTTCAATTTCATCCGGATAAAAATCCCGGCAATTCCGAAGCTGAAGAAAAATTCAAAGAAGCCGCTTCGGCTTACGAAATTTTAAGCGACCCAGAAAAACGAGCTCGTTACGATCGATTCGGGCATCAAGGCGTTCAAGGTGGGGGAGGCCAAGGCTTCCACAATATGGATGATATTTTTTCTCAATTTGGAGATATCTTTGGTGATCTTTTCGGTGGCGGTGCTTCTACGGGAAGATCTCGACAATCGAATCAACCACGACGGGGAGCTGATCTTCGTTATCTGACAGAAATCACTTTGAAAGATGTTTTGACGGGCCTGGAAAAAGAAATTGAATTTGAAACTGATGAAAACTGCAGCGGTTGCAATGGCTCGGGCGCTGATAAAAATTCTCAGGTCAGTGCGTGCCCGACTTGTGGGGGTTCGGGCCAAGTGGTGGCCCGCCAAGGATTTTTCAGCATGGCAACGACTTGTCCTCAATGTCGTGGGGAAGGCAAACTGATCAAAAATCCTTGCCGCACTTGTCGCGGTGATGGCCGTGTGCAAACTCAAAGAAAAATTCGTTTGAATATTCCTGCCGGTGTCGACAACGGAACTCGATTAAGAGTCACAGGCGAGGGTGAGGGCGGACTGCGCGGAGGCCCGGCCGGTGATCTGTACGTTGAGATACGCGTGAAAGATCACGAAATTTTTGAGCGTGACGGCGATCATCTTTTTGCTCGACTGGAAGTCCCTTATATCAAAATGCTTTTGGGGGGAATTCAAAGAGTCAAAACTATCGACGGCGAAGAGGACCTTGAAATTCCTCGGCTCTGTAAACCCGGAACTTCGGTAAAGATGAGCGGGCAAGGGCTGCCGTCCTTACGGGGATCGCGACGGGGAGATATTCATTTCGAAATTACTCCTCATTTCCCGAGCAAGTTGAGCAGCGAAGAGGAAAGACTGCTCAAAGAACTGGCGGCCTTAACTGGGGAGTCCTCAAAATCCACCGGTTTTTTCTCGAAAAAGACCAAGCGATAAGCTTTCTAAAAGCAAAACCCCAGGTCTTCCTAGGGTGACGCAGAGCATTCAAAATGAGACACTGAGGTAGACCCAGCTTCGCCAGTCGATTATTTTGCCTTTCCTGCGGCCATGACCTTGACGGATAACGACAAGGCCACAGATTAAGTCATGTATTAGTTCTAAATTTGAATTTTAAGGAGATCATATGGGAAAAATTATCGGAATTGACTTAGGGACCACCAATTCCTGCGTAGCAATTATGGAAGGTGGCGAACCTAAGGTGCTTGAAAATGAAGAAGGGGCGCGTACAACCCCATCCGTTGTTGCCTTCACAAAAGATGGTGAGCGCTTGGCAGGGCAAATTGCAAAACGTCAGGCCGTAACAAATCCAGAAAATACGATCTATTCGGCAAAGCGTTTTATCGGGCGTCGCTTCAGCGAAGTTCAAGAAGAGATTAAGTTGGTTCCTTTTAACGTTGTTGAAAAAGGAAATGACTGTGCCTTTAAAGTTAAAGATAAAACTGTATCACCCGAAGAAATCGGCGCTGCCGTTCTTTCTAAATTAAAAAAAGTTGCAGAAAATTATTTGGGCCATGAAGTGACAGAAGCGGTGATCACTGTTCCTGCTTATTTCAACGATGCTCAAAGGCAAGCAACAAAAGATGCCGGTCGCATTGCTGGTCTCGATGTAAAACGTATTATCAATGAGCCAACCGCGGCGGCCTTAGCTTACGGTTTGGATAAAAAGAAAAATGAAAAAATCGTTATCTATGACTTTGGGGGAGGTACTTTCGATATCTCTATTCTTGAAGTCGGTGACGGTGTTGTCGAAGTTCGTTCAACCAATGGGGACACTCACTTGGGTGGTGATAACTTTGACGTTCGTATTCTTGAGTGGATGATTGCTGAGTTCAAAAAAGATCAAGGCATCGATTTGAAATCCGACAAAATGGCTTTGCAACGCTTAAAAGAAGCTGCTGAAAAAGCAAAAATTGAGCTTTCAGCGGCGCAAGAAACTGAAATCAATTTGCCCTTCATCACTGCGGATCAATCGGGCCCAAAACATTTACAAACGAAACTGACTCGTTCTCGTTTCGAACAAATGATTGAAGATTTGGTTAAACGCTCGATCGAGCCTTGCAAAAGAGCTCTTGAAGATGCGGGAATGAAATCCGGTGAGATTGATGAAGTGGTTTTAGTTGGGGGATCGACTCGTATTCCTGCCATCCAAAAAGCTGTTAAAGAATTTTTTGGTAAAGAACCAAATAAAACTGTGAACCCTGACGAAGTTGTGGCTATCGGTGCTGCAGTTCAAGGGGGCGTGTTAGCTGGTGACGTGAAAGATGTGTTGTTGCTTGACGTAACTCCACTTTCTTTGGGTATCGAAACATTGGGTGGAGTGATGACTCGATTGATCGAGCGCAACACCACTATTCCAACTAAGAAATCACAAATTTTCTCGACAGCTGCGGATAACCAACCGGCCGTGGACATCCACGTGTTGCAAGGTGAACGTAAAATGGCGACCGACAATAAAACTTTGGGCCGCTTTGAGCTTCAAGGAATTCCCCCAGGACCTCGCGGAACTCCGCAAGTGGAAGTGACTTTTGATTTGGATGCCAACGGTATCTTGAGTGTTTCTGCAAAAGATATGGCTTCTGGAAAATCTCAACAGATCAAAATCACAGCGCAAAGTGGTTTGAGTGAAGAGGAAATCCAAAAGGCTGTGAAGGAAGCAGAACTTCGTGCGGATGAAGATAAAAATAAAGCCGAAGCTGCGACCATGCGAAACAACTTAGATAATATGATCTATCAAATGGAAAAATTGGCGAAAGAATCTGCAGCGCAGTTGGGTGAAGACGAAACGAAAAAAGCCAACGAAGCTGCGGCTGAAGCTCGACAAGTTTTTGATAATAAATCAGCAAGTCATTCTGAATTGAAAGACGCTCATGATAAATTGCAAGCGATGTACAATCAGATGATGAGTGAAGTTTATAAAAAACAAGGAGCTGCTCCAGGTGGAGCGACTGACCCTGGATCTAATGGATCGAAAGATTCAGGTGCAGCGGGCGATTCGAAAAAAGATGGTGATGATGTCATCGACGCAGACTACAAAGACGTAAACTAATCCTCATTGAGAATTCAAGTTTGGTAAAAGTCCCACTCTAAAAAGGTGGGACTTTTTTATGTAGCGTCCCAAGGTTACCGCAGCGCTGGATCCCGGGCTGTAATTGACATGGGTTAGTGTTGCACTAGGATGCTATCATGAATTCAAAAATAAAAAATTTTAGCGATTATGAAACTCAGTACAAAAAATCAATAAGCCAACCCGAAGTTTTTTGGGCCGAACAAGCCGAGCGTCTTTTGTGGCGAAAAAAATGGTCCCAAGTAAAAAAAACAGCTTTTCATAAACCTGTTTCAGTTTCTTGGTTTGCGGATGGCGAGCTCAATGTTTCTGAAAATTGCATCGATCGGCATTTACCCGCTCGTGGAGATAAAGTCGCTCTCATTTGGGAGCCTGATCGCCCCGAAGATTCGGTTCGAAAAATCACTTACAAAGAACTTCATCAGGAAGTTGGGCGATTTGCCAATGTGCTTAAAAAACAAGGAATCAAAAAAGGGGACTGCGTTACTATCTACATGCCGATGATTCCCGAAACCGTGTTCGCGATGTTGGCCTGCACTCGCATTGGGGCCATGCATACGGTGATCTTCGCCGGATTTTCTGCAGACTCTGTAGCTGGGCGAATTGAAGATTGCCAGTCCCAGTATGTTGTTACTGTGGATGAAGGTCGTCGCGGTGGAAAAACGATTCCGTTGAAAAAAATCATGGACGAAGCTTTAGAAAAAACAAAGCGGGTTAAATCGGTACTGACGGTTCGACATACAGGCGCTTCGATTGCGATGAAGGCAGGCCGTGATTTTTGGTATCATGAAGAAGCAGCGCAAGTGGACTCAAATTGTGAACCTGTTTCGATGAAGGCTGATGATCCTCTGTTTGTTCTTTACACTTCGGGATCAACCAGTAAACCCAAAGGGGTTTTGCACACGACAGGAGGCTATTTACTTTTTGCTTCTTACACTCATGAGGCCGTATTTAATTATCAAGAAAATGATATTTACTGGTGCACTGCCGATGTCGGATGGGTGACTGGACACAGTTACATCGTCTATGGCCCACTCTGTAATGGGGCAACCACAGTGATTTTCGAAGGAGTTCCCAATTATCCTCATGTCTCGCGATTTTGGGAAATCATTGATAAACATCAGGTCAGTATTTTCTATACAGCACCTACGGCTTTACGATCTTTAATGCGGGAAGGGGACGAACCCGTCAAAAAGTTTTCTCGAAAATCCCTAAGACTTTTAGGAAGTGTTGGCGAGCCCATTAACCCAGAAGTGTGGAATTGGTATCAAAAAATTGTTGGTGATGGCCGTTGCCCCGTGGTTGATACTTGGTGGCAGACCGAAACAGGTGGAATCATGATTTCTCCTCTGGGACGAGTCACTCCTACGAAACCAGGTTCAGCCACTTTGCCTTTTTTTGGAGTCAAACCACAGTTGCTCTCGACCGAAGGTAAAATTATCGAAGGAGAAGGTGAGGGTCTTTTAGTGATTGCAGACTCTTGGCCGGGCCAAGCTGTGACGCTTTTCAGAGATCATCAACGTTTCGAAGAAACTTATTTTTCGGCTTATCCAGGATATTATTTTTCAGGCGATGGCTGTCGTCGTGATAAAGAGGGATATTATTGGATTACGGGACGAGTAGATGATGTTCTCAATGTCAGTGGACATCGATTAGGGACAGCAGAAATTGAAAGTGCATTGGTGTCCCATCCGGCTGTGGCCGAAGCTGCGGTCGTTGGTTATCCTCATGCGATCAAAGGGCAGGGCATTTACGTTTTTGTGACATTAAAAAAAGATCACGAGCCCACCGAACCTTTAAAAAAAGAACTTGTTCAGTGGACCCGAAAAGAAATTGGCCCCATAGCCGCTCCAGATCTTGTGCAATGGGCCCCTGGCTTGCCTAAGACTCGTTCGGGGAAAATCATGCGAAGGATTTTGCGCAAGATTGCTGAAAATTCCATCGATCAATTGGGTGACACAACAACTTTAGCTGATCCCGGTGTCGTGCAAGAACTCGTTAAAAACCGTTTAAATACTTGAGCTCAAGCTTGAGCCTCTGCTGAGGCTGTGTTAGCACTAGTTTTCGGAGGAAAATCATGACTCAATCGAAAATTCTCTTAGTTCTTACATTGGTCATCATTGGCGTTTTTTCGCGCTGGTTACCGCATCCCGCAAATTTTACGGCTGTGGGTGCGGTTGCTTTGTTGGCGGGTTCTAGCTTAAAAAATCGTGGGCTTGCTTTAATTCTCCCTTTTATCATTTTAGTTCTCAGTGATTTGGTTCTCGGTTCGCATGCCCTGATGGTTTATGTTTATTTGGGTTTTGTTTTAGTCACTTTATTGGGATTTTTAATCCCTGATAAAAACGTTTTCCAAAAGTCGCAAATTTTTAAAATTTCAGGCTTAGCACTTTCATCGAGCTTAATGTTCTTTTTGGTTACAAATTTTGGGGTTTGGAGAAGCGGCGGGATATATCCGCAAACAGAGGCTGGCCTTATCGAATGCTTTATGATGGGCTTGCCTTTTTTGAAAAATCAAATCGCCGGTGATTTATTTTTTAGTAGTTTCTTGTTTTCAGCTTACGAATTGCTGGGACGTCGTTGGCTTTTAACTTCAGCGGAAGCTCAAAAGTCACTTTCGTAAATTTTGATTCATTTTTTTAACTTTAAGCTTTTGTTTCTGCTGAAACTTTTCTAATTTTTTTGTCAGGGCAGAATCATTCAATGCCAACATACGCACAGCTAGCAAACCCGCGTTTGCCGAATTATCAACAGCGACAGTGGCAACAGGAATGCCTTTGGGCATTTGCGCAATCGAAAGCAAAGCATCCAGACCTTTCAGTTTACCAATAGTCACAGGCACACCGATGACAGGAAGCACCGTTAAGCTGGCGATCATTCCAGGCAGGTGAGCCGCGCCGCCAGCTCCAGCGATGATGACTTGAATTCCTTTTTCCTGGGCTGTCTTTGCAAAATCAAACATTTTTTCTGGAGTGCGGTGAGCTGACACCACTTCCATCATGCATTTAACGCCAAACTCCTTTAAAATTTTTTCAGCTCCTACCATCACTGAAAGATCCGAATCGCTTCCCATAATTATGGCGACTTTTTTCATAGCTTAATCCTTTTTCGCTCTTGCAGGGCCATTTTTAATAATGTTTTGGAATCTTTTCCCAAGAAATTCAGATGACCCATCTTCCGACCACGACGATTTTTTTCTTTTCCATACCAGTGAAGGTGACCTTTTAATTTCACTGGGAATTGCAAAGGTTGGTCGGATTGTCCCAGTAAATTCACCATGACAAAGGCTGGGCTCAATAAGTGGTTTTCTTCGGGCAAAGCCAGACCTGCAACGGCACAGACGTGAAGTTTAAACTGATCATGCTCCAGCGCTTGTTGTGAGTAATGACCCGAGTTATGCACTCGCGGTGCGCTTTCGTTGATAAGAATTTTTTTTTCAACACCGAAGAATTCAAAAGCGATGGCACCAACATAGTTTTTTTTGTGAAGCCATTTTTCAATCTGCGATTTCATTTTTGCCCATGCAGGATGCCGAGCTGGGCCAGTCACCCAATCACAGCGCGAATCGGTTTGCCGAGTTTCCACCAAGGGAAAAACAAAAATATTTTTATGCTGATCGCGAACAAAGGTGCAGGCGAGCTCTCGATCAAAGGATACAAAGGCCTCGGCAATCACATTGTAATTATTCTTCTTGAGAAGATCGTGAACCTTTGCTTTTTCTTTTTTTGAACGCAGGATAAAAGTGCCGTAGCCGTCGTAGCCCCCATGTCGCTTTTTAAAAACCACCTTATGTTTGAAATTCTCGCAAGCTCTTTCGAAATCGCCTTCATCGTTAATCTGAAGAAAAGGGGCCGTCGGTAAATCTGAATCTAAAAATGAATTTTTTTGTGTCCAACGATCCTGCAGCTCTTGAATAATTTCGGGAGACGGAAATAACGAAATTCCAGTGGTGTCGCTAGCTTGGCGTAACAGGTGACCGCGGTAAAATTCGCTTTCGCAAGTCGCAACGTCGACCACTTTCAAAAATTTTTCGAGGTCGGATATGTTTTCGGGATGTCCTTGATGCCAGTGGGAACTGACCTGCACGGCAGGTTCCTCAGCTGATTCACACAGAATATGAACTTCCAAACCCAATTCGTGAGCTCGCAAGGCCATCATTCGGGCCAATTGGCCTCCGCCCAAGAATCCTATTTTTTGACCGGGTTTACGAAATGTCATTCCGATCGCAGACTATCCTTTTCATTAATTAAAATAAAGGTTAAAAAGTAAGCATGAATTTGGGCAAGGACAAAGTTAACTTTCCACTGTGTTGGGCTCCTATGGTTGGCCTCAGTCATTTGGCTTTGCGCCGAGTGCTTCGAAGTTACTTGCCTGCCGGTGCTGTTGTTCCATGGCCGACGGAAATGTTGAATTCGCGGAAAATACCTCATGAAGATTTTGCCAAAACTCCCGAGACAATGCGAGGGCCTGAAGAAACTCATTTGGCCCCACAGATTTTAGGAAATGATGAAAAAAGCATTGCTGACAGTGTGAAAAGGCTCGAGCACGAATGGGGAGCTCAAGCGATCGATATCAATATGGGTTGTCCCGTACAAAAAGCATTGAAGCACAATTATGGTGTCGCGCTGATGGGCGATGCCAACTACGCCGCCGAAGTTGTGAGTATGACCGTTCGGAACACCGGATTGCCTGTTTCAGTAAAACTGCGCGCTGTTGAGCAAAGCTCGGCTGAGCCTGATAAACTGTTGAATTTTGTAAACGGGCTTCAGCAAGCAGGGGCTTCTTGGATTTGTCTTCATCCACGAACGGCTTCGCAAAAACGCCGAGGGAGCGCGGATTGGTCTCAAATTCAGTTTTTAAAAAAGAATATTTCTATTCCTGTTATCGGCAACGGGGATATTCAAACGGCCGAAGATGTTTTGCAAATGCGTGAAGAGACGGATTGTGATCTTGTGATGTCAGGACGAGCCTTAGCTGCAAGGCCTTGGATGTTTTGGCAGGTGGGAGAACAGTTGGGTTTAGCAGCTCCCCCGGGAAGATCGGGCCGATCGCCTTCGACGCCGGAAGAAGAAGGCTTAGAGTACGGGCGGACTTTGATTCAACTGATTGATGAATGTGAACTGATTTTTTCTCCGCAGTTAACATTAAGAAAAATCCGATTTTACTTACGCACCACACATGTTTGGTTAACATTCGGGCATGCTTTAGTAGCTTTATCTCATAAAGCTCAAGATTTGGATCAACTTCGAATTCTAGTTCGAGAATTTTTTGATCAACCCCAAGAAATGGTCCCAAGAACAGAGTTACGACAGTAACTTTTAAATTTTCAAAGCCTAATTGGTTGCTTTTCCTGCTTTAGTTTTACGTGCGGGTGCACTTGGTTTTCTTAAACCAAGTTTATCACTTAAATAGGTTTTGCATGTTGCAGACAAGTTTTCATTGAGATGAAAGTCGACGTAACAGTCTTTTGTTTTTCGAGCTGACGAATCTCCAGGGCAGAATTTCTTTACGTCTTCACCGCATTCAGGGGACTTATCAAGTCGGCTGAGCAAATCAAGATTTGCAGGGTCAATATTGGCCACGTTTCCATTGGTTGTTTGAGCTTGACCCTGTTGGGTAAAAATCAAAAACATAAGGCAAATAATTAATTTCATAGTATTCCTTAAAGTTCAGCTTAAACGTTCACCATAGAGTCTAATTTGCCTTCGTCATCGAGGGCTTTCAAATCATTGTAACCGCCAACCAGTTTTCCATCAATCATGATGATAGGAACTGTTCTCCAGCCGGTTTCGCTTTTAATGCGATCAATTTCCTCAGGTTTATCTGTAAGATCTATTTCTTTAAATTGGAATTTTTTTTCTTCCAGTAAGCGAAGGGCTCGCTCACAAAAAGGGCAAGGATCCTTGGTGTAAATTAAAATTTCCGTGGCCATATTAACCCCCTTTTTTTAAACTTAAGAATTTAAAATACTTTTGAGGGTAAATGTCCAGCTCCATCTTTTTGCCTGCAGAGTCTTTAACCTCTTTCGGAACGACACCTTTGTTCTCGAAGTAATCTTGATTAAGCTTATAAAGAACTTGAACTTCTTCGCCAGACTCTTCGGAATAATAGGGAACATAGAAAGATTCTACGGTGCATTGTTCGGGAATAAATCCAATGACGGAATTCATTTGATCAACGACGCAGTGGGGGCAGGATCTAAAAATATATTTTGATTTGGGATAAGTCCGCACCCACTGAATCCAGTGCCGTATCCCCAAAGAGTTAATTCCGGTCACTTTTGAAAAATCAATAATGACATTTTTATTGGCAGGAATTTGTAAAGATTTGTGAAGGAAGACTTCATTGATTGAACCTGAAATTTCAATGGTAATACTAGAAGGGTCTTCTTTAGAAGTAATGTTTAATGTAGACATTGGTTTTCATTTTTTCTTGGCTGGCCGCCTTTGACAAGACCAGATCCCGCAAATCGGGATTCTTTAGTTGAGTCGAAAACTCGAGACCTCTTAGAGTTTTCACGCGTTCAAACAATTCGCGAGCTTCAGGCCAAGCTAGACTAAGGTACCTGAGCCATTGTTTTGTTCGTGCCGCTGCAAAATTCAAATTGATTTTCTTTTCTGCCATAAAGTGAAGTTGCTCCAGCAGAATTTGCACTTCTTGCCAAGCAGGAATAAGGGAATGATCTGAGGTTACAGATTGGAGGATTTGTGAAAATAAAAATGGATTTTTCAGGGCGCCTCGACCGATCATAAAGGCGTCCGCACCAGTGATGTTGCGACAGCGAATAAAGTCTTCCACCGAAAAAATATCTCCATTCACGACCAAGGGAACATTGCTGACTTCTTTCAAGCGAGGAATCCATTCCCAGTCGGCAGGGGGCCTATAACCTTGGGATTTGGTTCGGCAGTGGACTGTGATCCATGAAACTTTAGCTTCTGTTAGAGCGAGAACATTTTCAAGCAGGTTTGATGGATCATCAAATCCCAGACGAATTTTCGCTGATACTGAATGTGTCAATGGAACAGCCTCGCGAACTGCGCGTGAAATTTGATAAAGGCGATCAGGGCATTTCAGGAGTGTCGCTCCGCCATCGTGACGATTCACTGTTTTTGCGGGACAGCCGAAATTTAGGTCGATTCCTTGCGCTCCTAATTCAATGGCCCTTTCTGCATTTTCGGCTAAGGGTTCAGGTTGGCCGCCTAAAAGTTGAATGAGAACAGGAACACCCGTCGCTGTTTTTCCATCTGTAAAGAGCTCAGGAGCATATCGATAAAAAACTTTTTTAGGATGTAAGCTTGTGGTGACTCGAATGAATTCGCTGACACAGTAATGCACGTTCGAAGGCGAATTTTCTATGGGGGAGATTGAGGTGATCAGTTCTCGAAAGATATCGTCTGTGACGCCTTCCATAGGGGCTAAAAAAAGCCGAGGCGATTCGGACGATAAAGTTGTCATTAGCGAGTTCCAAGTTTTAAGACGTGCTCAAAGTGCTTTTCACTCACAGGTTGTACGCTAAGGCGCTGGCCCCGTTTAAGTACAAGCATATCTGTAAGGGGCTTTTCTTTTTTTAATTCATCTAAAGAAATCACTTGAGGAAATTTTTTTAGAAATTCAACTTCGACGCAATACCAAATTGGCTTATCCTTTGTTGCTTTTTTGTCGTGATATTCGGAGCGGGAATCAAACTGGCTTGGGTCGGGTAAAGCCTTTTTAGAAACCTTGGCTATCCCTGCAATCCCAGGCGGCTCGGCGTTCGAGTGATAAAACAGAACTTCATCGCCAGGTTGCATTTGGTTCATCATAAAATTCCGTGCCTGATAATTGCGCACGCCTTCCCAGAGACTGCGTATATCTTTTTTCAGGTGATCAATGGAGTAAACATCGGGTTCCGATTTCATCAGCCAGTACTGCTTTTGCGACATATTTTCTTTTAAAGGAGAGCGTCAAAGGAAGCAATCTGTTTGTGGACAGGCAGGGGATTTCCACGCTAATTTGAACGAATGTCATGGACGATTATCAGTGGATCCACTTCAGGAATTGGTTTAGCTACGGCCGAATTATTGGCCTCTCGGGCCCTTCCATTAATCCTCCTTGGGCGTCGTCAAGAGCGACTCGAAGAGATTCAAAAAAAATTACAGAGTCAAACAAAAGTAGAAATTTTTGCATTTGATTTGCGCGATCGCGGGCAAATTAAAAATTTTCTAGAAGTAGCAAAGCCACTTTTATCCACGACTCATAATCTTATTAACAATGCAGGCCTCGCTCGGGGAGTTGATTCCTTTCAGGAATCGGATTTGGAAGACATAGATGAAATGATCGAGACCAATGTGAATGGTCTTTTGCATCTCACTCGGGGAGTTCTACCTTTTCTCATTGAAAACAAAAAAGGTCATATCATCAATTTGGGCTCTGTGGCCGGAAGAGTTGTTTACCCTAAAGGCGCGGTTTACTGCGCTACCAAATATGCTGTGCGGGCTTTTTCTGATGGCCTAAGAATGGATTTATTAGGAACTCCAATCCGGGTGACCAATATCGAGCCAGGTATGGTGAACACGGAATTTTCGGAAGTGCGCCTTCGTTCAAAAAGTAAAGCAGATCAAGTTTATGCCGGTATGACTCCGTTGACAGCGAAAGACATTGCTGAAACCATTCTGTGGTGTTTGGAAAGGCCAGCTCACGTGAATATTCAAGAGCTTGTGATTTACCCGACAGACCAGGCTTCTGTGGGGCAAGTTTATCGTCGGTAATTTTATGAGGTGTTTCTATGAGTTTTCGAATTGAAAAAGACACGATGGGCGACGTCAAAGTTCCTGCAGACAAACTGTGGGGAGCGCAAACGCAAAGATCAACTGAAAATTTCAAAATTGGGGGAGATCGCTTCCCGCGAGAAATGATTCGTGCTTTGGGTGTCCTTAAAAAATCTGCGGCCATGACGAATAACAAATTGGGTTTGCTCGACGGTAAAAAATCTGAATTAATTATTAAAGCTGCTGATGAAGTTATTCAGGGTCAGTGGGATGCCCACTTTCCCTTAGTGGTTTGGCAAACGGGCTCAGGAACTCAAACAAATATGAATGCCAATGAGGTGATCGCCAATCGTGCGATGCAAATGATGGGTCTGACTTTGCCTTCGAAAGAAATTCACCCCAACGATGATGTCAATAAAGGGCAATCTTCCAATGACACTTTTCCGACGGCGATGCACATCGCTGTTGCCAGTCAGGTTCATGGTCGTCTTTTGCCGATGATGGAAAAGCTGCAAAAAGCTCTCGAGAAAAAACAAAATGCATTTAAAGACATTGTTAAAATTGGTCGGACTCATTTGATGGATGCGACGCCTTTAACTTTGGGGCAAGAGTTTTCAGGTTACTCCACGCAGATGAAGCACGGGGTTCAGAGAATCAAAAATACATTGCCTCATTTGCATGAACTTGCTCTGGGTGGAACTGCTGTGGGAACAGGTTTGAACACTCATCCTCAATTTGCGGTGCAAGCTGCGGCCGTGATCGCTCAAGAAACTAAAATTCCTTTTGTTACCGCTGAAAATAAATTTGAAGCTTTAGCTTCACATGATGCCCTTGTTGAAGTCAGTGGAGCTTTAAAAACTGTAGCTTGTTCCCTGATGAAAATCGCCAATGACATTCGTTTATTGGGAAGCGGACCTCGCTGTGGAATCGGAGAGCTTAATCTTCCCGAGAACGAACCCGGAAGTTCCATCATGCCAGGAAAAGTTAATCCCACTCAGAGTGAAGCTATGACGATGGTCTGCGCGCAAGTGATTGGCAATGATATGGCCGTTGCCGTCGGCGGGGCTACGGGACATTTTGAATTGAATGTCTTTAAACCCTTAATTGTTTTTAATGTATTGAACTCGATCCGACTTATTGCTGATGCTTGCGAGAGCTTTACCGACCATTGTGTGGATGGGATCACTGCAAATACAGCTCAAATTAAAAAGCATTTAGACAATTCATTGATGCTGGTCACTTCTTTAAATCCTCATGTGGGCTATGATAATGCAGCGAAGATAGCAAAAACCGCCCACAAG
>JAKFYD010000011.1 GCA_021731025.1 Pseudobdellovibrionaceae bacterium
TACATTCGTAATATTGGTTTTCTTCATCTGGGTTCCTTTCTCCGTTTTTGGAGAGAATTTTGTCGTTCCAGGATCTTATCCTGGGGAACCCGACTTTCAAACCCTAACGACTAGGTGGGACAAGCCCCTAGATCCTCAAAATACAGATACTATTGCTGAATACTATCTTTTAGAAAACTTGTCTTGTGGGCTCGTAAGAGATTCAAAGTACTCTAGTACTGGTTATGAAGGGTGTATTGCTGAAAAATTTTATCTTGAGAACAAGCGTACATGGGTTTTTCATTTGCGAAATATTAAATGGTCTACAGGAATTCCTGTTTCGGATATAGAAATTCAAAATTGGATCAACACTATTAAAGCTTCTAAAAGTAGACATATCCATTTTTTAAACTTAGCGGAAAGTATTCAATATATTCAGTCAACAAGAGTCTTAAAAATTACATTCCCATTTGAAGTGGATAATACTATTTTGCACGAACTATCTTTAGCTGATTCAGCGCTATTTCCAGTGGATTATAAAAATCGCGGTTGGGGAACCACAATTGGACCATATAAAGTAGAAAAATGGAATCCTAAAGAGTATGTGCTCGAATTAGCTGCAAACGAATTTTCTCCATTTTATTCTGAAGAAATGCCGCAAAAAGTAAGATTGTTTAAACTTTTAGACCCTAAAGACCGAGAAAAGCTATTCAGATCAATTGAAGTAGATGTAAATTTAATTAGTCCTCCTGCTAGTCCAAAAATTTTAGGTCCAATTATTTCTAATAGTCCACAAATGTATAAGGGGCATCCGACTTCAATTACATATTTTGTTTTAAATAAAAAAAACCAACTAGCACTGGACATAAAGAATCGTAAGATTTTTAGAAATATAATAGCTGAGTTTCGATCAAAAATACGGGACCTTTCAGGGGATTTAGTTCCTATTTTTCCTGAAGACCAAATGATTCCAAAAGGATTTAAAGGAAGATTGATGGAAGATAGTGTTTTGATGAAAACACAGAGCCCAATAAAGGCAACAGAGCTGAAGCGAATTATAATAAAAGTAAAGTCTGATCTGAAAGATTACACTAACTTAATGGCAGGCTTGGAAGAGTTTTTCTCTGAGAAAGGTATCGAAGTAGTTTTTGATTATTCTAATGAATCAGGAATAACTAATGAACATTTCGCTTCAATTTCCTCATTTTTAGGAAATCAACTTGATCCGTCAGGTTCGTGGGCTTTTCTGGCAGGTCCTCCTCATGGACCACTCAGTGAGTGGTTTGATGAGTATAAAGTTCATTATCAAAATGCATATAGTTCGCATGAACTTAGTAAACGTGAAGAAAATTTAGATCGCTTGCACAAGGAGATATTAGATAACTGTGTTGCGGTACCTTTTGGCATTGCTCAGCAAACTTATTTGTTAAGTAACCGAGTTGACCCATCACGCTGGAACCCTTTCGACTCTCGAATGAGGATTTACGAACTTAGATGGAAATAAATTATGAGATGGAACGGGGATACGGATTTTTTGAATCTTCACAAGTCATTTTGGGTGGATCCTGGCAACAAGGACGAGTCTTCGAATATTTGCTGGAAATTTATTAGATACCAAGACCATCTTTCATGTTTTCCTATTTATCAATGTGAAATGGAGGGGTGGGGAGAAAAGTCTACGGGGTATTGTTATTCTGCTACCGATCTACTATCACTTAAAAAATCTTTCGCTGAAGCCTGGGAAAGACTCTGGTTTCAAAAGTACAATCAAAATAAAAAACTAATTTCATCGAATGGATTCGCTGCTGGCGCCGATTCAGCCATGGCTATTCAGAAATCAAGGGAAGAGCTGATTGAAAGGCAAGTTTTATTAGAAGCTTGGTCTACTCGATCAGGATGGAAAAAAATGCCAATAAAATCCGCCAGGAGTAAATTTTTAGCATTTGGAATGAGGCTCTTAGGATGGAAAACAACTATATACAACATTCAATCAAACATAGGGATTGTTAAGGTAGGGTTAGTTCGCCATCAAGATTTTGGTGCTTATTTAGATACAACTTTTTGTGATAATGAATCCGAAGCTGAACAGAAAATTATTTTCTCGCTATTTAAATATATTTTAATTTTCAAGAAAAGTGGCAAAATTCTAGATACATTGGATTTCTCAGCTCCTGAAGATCATCTTCGGTTCTATGCGAATCCAAAGAATTTAAGAGCATTTGATTTTTTAGATCAATCAAGTGCTAAAAGAACAAGTTCAATATATATTCCAAATGTTGATTCAATTTGCTCAGAGCTTATCGTAAGTGCAGGTGAGTTTCCTGCAGTCGCTTACTCCTATAATCCAAAATGGAAAGTATTCTGCTGGGGCCAGAACTCAATTCAAGGTGTAAATCCATGGCCACAGCCTCTCGGATAAGTAATCATAATCCTCAGACTTTTTCGTTGCTCATTATTGTAGTTGCTACAATTTTATTCGCCATCGCTGTGTTTAACATAATATCTTTAACCGAAAGACAAAACCAAAAATTAATTGAAAATGAATTGAAGATTTTTTTACAAGGAAATGGAAGCTTTTTAAAATCAGGAGATCAGCGGCTTTTTGCTCAGAAAATGTTTATTAATGAAGAGAATTACTTTCTAAAAGTCAGTAACTCAATAAAGAAAAATGAATTCCAAATAGGAGTAGAATCCCTCTCCAAATCCCAAGGTCAATGCGTCATCGAAAACTATTACGAATTCAACGTCCTATTCTGTAGGCCCAAACCAATTCCATGGAATCAAATCAAAATCATTTCACTTCTGTTCGGTATCGCAATTCTAATTTCTCTACTTATACTCAAGTACCTGAACTCCCAGGTTCTCTCTTCCTTCCGAAAAATTTTTCAAATGGCACAAATCCCTCATCCTGAAAAACTTAGCTTCGCCACAGCATGGAAAACGGCCAGCAACATGGCCGAAGCTCTCCAATCCTTCCAAAAAAAATCCATCGCCATTGAAAAAAACAAAACTATCACTGAAATCGCAAGCCAAGTCGCTCATGATATACGGTCACCATTGTCAGCACTAAATATGGCAATGCACACTTTGACTGGCGCTTCGGAAGAGCACAAAGAAGTTATCAAAGGCTCGATCAATCGCATCAACGATATCGCAAACGATTTACTTAATAAAAGTAAAGAAGCTTCTACCTTGCAAGAAGCCACTCCGCACTTCAACAATTTAAACGAAACAAAACAAGAAGCTTTGGGTTCCACTGCCACCGTGGCAGTAACTAAAATCAAACCTCTCGTTGAACAGGTGATCGCAGAAAAGCGGCTAGAATTGCACCATCAAAATAATCTTCACATTGAACTGGATGAAGACAGCTCAACGGAAACCTTGGTGCAGCTTCACCCCTCGGATCTCGCGCGTATTCTTTCAAATCTCATTAACAATTCTGTCGAGGCCCTGCCGGAATCCCAAGGTAAAATTACGGTAGGGCTTCGATCTTACAGAGATACAGTCTCCCTCACAGTCAACGACAACGGCAAAGGTATCCCGACAGAAATTCTTCCAAAACTCGGCGAGCAAAAAATAAGTTATAACAAGAACCATCGGGATTCAGGATCTGGTCTCGGTCTCTACCACGCGAAAAAAACGATTCAAGATTATGGTGGTCATTTTCAAATTCAATCTCAAGAAAATGTTGGTACGATGATTGAAATTAAATTACCGCGACATTAAGACTTACCACCAGCCTTTGCCTTCTTTGCAAATCCCATTCTTCAAATAATCTCGGAGCACTCGTTCATAGCGAGATTTTGAAGACTGCAAAGGTAGATGGTCAATCTCCAGCAAATATTTTTCAGCTTTCCAAACATTTCGTGAGCTGTAGCGCCAATCGGCCTTGCAATCATCCAAGTGAGCAAATTGGTATCCAGTAATCATGCTGCTGCCATCAATGTAAGGATCGTAGTAACTCCAAGCCAAATCTCGCACAGATCTAAAAGCAGGAGCTCGTCCATACAAACCAGGATCACGCGAATGACCGACGGCTCCCCATCGTCCGGCTTCGCGAAAAATAAAAACCACATGGTCAATTCCATCTTGGCTTTCCAAACTCATCACCAGCGGGGGGTAGCCATTCAGTTCAAGTAAAGCTGCTGCGGCAAACGAAGCTTCCAAGCAATGAGCTTTCCGCTCTTGCAAAGTTTTCAAAGCGGACTTCAGCGTCGTTCCTGATTCTTCGCGATTGTATTCGAAGCCATGCAAAAGTTTCTGCACTTGCCACGGAGTTCGAAATTTTTTCGCGAGCTTTTGAATAAAAACATTCATCGATAATATTCTCGCGATGATAAGAAAACTCTGTCAATTAAAGTATTATTTTCATTCTCTCTTCATTCCACTTCACATCCCGCGAAACCAGCGGCATAACTCAGCTCCATGTCTGATGCTAAATTTCGATCCATTGCCGGCAACCACGCTATTCGTGAGCTTCTCCAAACTCACCCCAAATCTATTCGTGCGGCTTGGTTGACTCAACGCTGGGAATCCAGTGCAGAGCTTCGTGAATTCCACAAGCTCTTAACGGCAAAGAAAATCAAAATCGAAATAAAATCAGACAACAAACTAGAAGAAGTTTGCCGCTCTCATCAAGGTGCAATTTTGCAAGCTGATCCATTGAAAGAATTCGATCTCGCTGAACTCAAAGACCTGCGAACAGCAACAGTTCTTGTTCTCGATGGTCTCGAAGATCCACACAATCTCGGCGCAATCCTCAGAACCAGTTGGCTTCTTGGAGTAAAAGCGATTCTTGTTCCCCAAGATCGCGCTGTTGGAGTGACAGCCACGGTCCACAAAATTGCCTGTGGTGGAGTCGAGCACGTTCCTGTTATCACTTGTAATCAGTTTGCAAAGCCCATTGAACAGCTTAAAGAAATGGGATTTTGGGTTTTCGGCCTTAGTCATGAAGCCAAAACCAATCTTCACAATTGGAAAGCTCACGAAAAAGTAGTCTGGTGTATCGGCGCGGAAGAAAAAGGCCTTAGGACCACAACCGAGCGCCTGTGCGATGAGCTGGTCCAGATTCCACAACTCAGCGCAGCAGCAAGCTTTAATGCTTCGGTGGCAGCGGCAATTGCTCTCTCAGAAACTCATCGTCAGCATTCTTCCTTGTAATCAGCTACAAAATCCCCGTAAAATTTTTTAAATCTCTTTGACTCATCGGATTCATCTCCAGTAGAACATTGCGGTTATCAAAACATAGTTGTTTTGGCTGTGTCTTGTAATAGGCTGGCTTAGCTCAATTGGTAGAGCAGCTGATTTGTAATCAGCAGGTTGCGGGTTCGAGTCCCATAGCCAGCTCCAAACCCCTCAAGGTTCGGGATACACTCTCGATGGACAGGTGCCCGAGTGGCTAAAGGGGACGGACTGTAAATCCGTTGACTAACGTCTTCGAAGGTTCGAATCCTTCCCTGTCCACCAATTTTTCCGTAAGGGTAAATTGGCGGAAGTGCTTATCGACAGTGAAGGGGCCTCGGGATTTTGTCTGGGATTTCAGGAGCGTCGGGCGGGAGTAGCTCAATTGGCTAGAGTATCTGCCTTCCAAGCAGAGGGTTGCGGGTTCGAGACCCGTCTCCCGCTCCAAATTTGAGAAACCTGGGCTGACAACAACTGCGCCCGTGTAGCTCAGTGGTAGAGCACACCCTTGGTAAGGGTGAGGTCGTCGGTTCGGCTCCGATCACGGGCTCCACTTAAAAAGTGGGATTGTTTTAAGTAGGGAACTTGGTTTAGGATATTGATTTTAAAATTTAGTTTAAACAAAAAGGAAATTGGTTTTTAAATTACAAATGAAGAATTATCTCAAATGAGAAATTCGCTTCTGGAGGGACAATGTCAAAAGAGAAATTCAACCGCTCAAAACCGCACTGTAACATCGGTACCATCGGTCACGTCGATCATGGAAAAACGACTTTAACAGCTGCAATCACTGCAACGCTTGCAGCCGAAGGTAAAGCTACAGCTTTGACCTATGATCAAATCGATAAATCTCCTGAGGAAAAAGAGCGTGGTATCACGATCTCTACGACTCACGTTGAGTATGAAACTACAAAACGTCACTACGCTCACGTGGATTGCCCAGGCCATGCTGACTACGTAAAAAATATGATCACCGGTGCTGCGCAAATGGATGGAGCCATTCTTGTTGTTTCTGCTGCTGACGGTCCTATGCCACAAACTCGTGAGCACATCCTGTTGGCTCGTCAAGTTGGTGTTCCAGCACTTGTTGTTTTCATGAACAAAGTGGACATGGTTGATGACAAAGAACTTCTTGAGCTTGTTGAAATGGAAATCCGTGAATTGTTGTCTAAATACGAATTCCCTGGCGACAAAATTCCAATAGTAAAAGGTTCTGCGAAATTGGCTCTTGAAGGTGACACTTCTGAATTAGGTCGTCCTTCAATCCAAAAATTGATGGAAGCTTGTGATGCTTACATTCCTCAACCGGCTCGCGCCGTTGATAAACCATTCCTGATGCCTGTGGAAGACGTTTTCTCGATCTCTGGTCGTGGAACTGTTGTTACTGGCCGTATCGAGCGTGGAATCGTTAAAGTGAATGAAGAGATCGAAATCATCGGTCTTCGCCCAACTGTAAAAACAACTGTTACTGGAATCGAAATGTTCCGTAAACTTTTGGATGAAGGTCAAGCGGGAGACAATGCTGGTTGCTTACTGCGCGGTACTAAAAAAGAAGACGTTGAGCGCGGTCAAGTTTTGGCTAAACCAGGCACTATTAAGCCTCACAAAAAATTCAAAGCTGAAGCTTACATTCTTACAAAAGAAGAAGGTGGACGTCATACTCCATTCTTCAATGGTTACCGTCCTCAGTTTTACTTCCGAACTACTGACGTTACAGGCGTCGTAACTTTGAAAACTGGAACTGAAATGGTTATGCCAGGCGATCGCGTTGAGTTGAATATCGAGTTGATCGCTCCAATCGCGATGGAAAAAGAGCTTCGTTTTGCGATCCGCGAAGGTGGACGTACAGTTGGAGCCGGCGTCGTTGTTGATATCGTTGAGTAATTACACTCAACAAGATTGAGTTTAATGAATTTTGAGGGGGCGCCTAACAGTCGTCCCCTTAGTTTTAGAAGACACGTTAACGGATGCAGGGCTGTAGCTCCAGCGGTAGAGCGAGCGACTCCAAATCGCTAGGTCGTGGGTTCGAATCCCTCCGGCCCTGCCAATTTAGCAACTGACGTGCTTCGAACCGATGTGAGAGGTGCAAATATGGAAAAAACAAATTCGAAAATATTAACCTTAAGTTTCGCTTTAACTGGCGCGATCATTGGGTTAACGGTGCATTTATTAATTAAAGCTTTCTCGGGAGCTTTTGGAACTGTTGCCCGTGCAGCTGAAAACGATTTGGTTAAACACGGTTTGCCGGTTGTTACTGGCTTAGGCTTGTTTTTATTTCTCCAGTTTTCCCCAAAAGTTCTCGCTTGGGCTGAAGAAGTTGTCGTTGAAGTTCGCAAAGTTGTTTTTCCCACTCGAAAAGAAACGACCGGAATGACGATTGTAGTTCTGATATTTGTTTTTATTTCAAGCCTCATTGTAACCGTTTTCGATTTCGGTTCGGCTTGGTTCATCAATGGAATTATTAAGTAGGAGCTAGGGATGATGGAGAATCTGGATAAAAAGTGGTACATCGTCAATACTCAAACGGGCTGTGAAATGACAGCCAAGTCAGCCATTGAAGAGCGTATCCGCTCAAACAAAATGGAAAAGTACTTCGGAGAGATTTTAATCCCCGCCGAGAATGTTGTTGAGCTGGTTAAAGGCCAAAAACAAACCCGATCGCGTAAATTTTTCCCGGGTTACATCTTCGTAAACATGTTTTTGAATGAACAGACTTGGCATTTGGTCAAGAATTCGTCTAAGGTGAGCGGCTTCGTAGGCGGAAAAGTTCGACCACCTGAGGTTCCTGAGAGCGAAGTTCTCCGGGTCACTCAGCAAATGGCCGGCGTCGCCGAAAAACCAAAGCAAAAAGTAAAATTTTCTTTGGGAGAAAATGTGACTGTTGTCGATGGTCCATTTTCAAACTTCAACGGAACGGTTGAGGAGATCAATGAAGACAAAGGCAAAGTCAAAGTCCTTGTCAGTATCTTTGGTCGTCCAACTCCAGTGGAATTGGATTTCGTTCAGGTTGAAAAAAATTAGTTTTTAACCCTCGGTTTTAAATCGAGGATAATTAAAAATCTGTCGAGATGGTCTTGGCAGAAACCCGTGCAGGAGTGGGTCACATGGCAAAAAAAGTCACAGGCATGATCAAACTGCAGATACCGGCAGGGAAAGCTAATCCAGCTCCTCCCGTTGGACCGGCGCTCGGACAGCATGGGGTAAACATTATGGAGTTCTGTAAACAGTTTAATGCCCGTACATCAAAGATGGGCGATGATATCATTCCGATCATCATCACTGTTTATCAGGATCGTTCGTTTACCTTCATCACCAAAACGCCTCCAGTGTCGTCTCTGCTTAAGAAGGCCACTAAAATTCAATCTGGGTCAAAAATGCCTCAGAAAGATAAAGTGGGTAAAGTAAAAATGGCGGATGTGAAATCCATCGCCACAACTAAGCTCCCGGATTTGAATTGTATCAAAGTTGAGTCAGCAATGTCTCAAGTTATTGGTACTGCCAAATCAATGGGCCTTGAAGTGCAAGAGTAGGTGATATATGGCAGGAAAAAAATATAAAAAAGCCGCTCAAGCCATCGACCCTAAAAAACGTTATTCTATTGATGAAGCGTTTAAAACAGTCGTTACTTCTGCGCCCGCAAAATTTGATGAAACTGTGGATGTTGCTTTCCGTTTAGGAGTTGATCCAAAACAATCTGATCAACAAGTTCGTGGAGCTATCGCTCTTCCTCATGGTCTTGGTAAAGCGGTTCGCGTAATCGTCTTTGCAAAAGGTCCAAAAGAAAATGAAGCAAAAGCTGCTGGAGCTGACTTTGTTGGTGGCGACGACCTCGTGGCGAAAATCCAAGAGGGTTGGTTAGACTTCGACAAAGCGATTGCAACTCCTGACATGATGGCAACTGTTTCCAAAGTCGCTAAGGTTTTGGGACCTCGTGGTTTAATGCCCAATCCTAAGGTTGGAACAGTCACGATGAATGTCACTGAAGCTGTTACTGCCGAGAAAAAAGGTAAATTGGATTTCCGAGTTGATAAAGCGGGGATTATTCACGCTGGTATCGGTAAGAAATCTATGGGTGACACTAAGCTTCGTGAAAATTTCATGTTGATCTTGGGAGCTATATTAAAGGCGAAGCCGTCGGCAGCTAAAGGGATCTATCTCCGTTCAATCACACTCTCATCAACAATGGGACCTGGGATTAAAGTAGATACTAACGAAGCTGCGGGTAACACCGAAGAATAATTTTTTTTAAACATTGCGATCAGAGACAGCCGGTCTCTTGAAAAGATTTAATCCTCGCTGAATTTTCTAATTAAGAACAGCGAGGGCCGGCCGAGATGGGCAAGTAGGATTTGAATCTCCTCCAAACCTTCCTGAACGCACAATCTACAGAAAGGAGGTCAGCTTATGATAACTCGAGCAATAAAAGAGCAAGAGGTTAAAGCTATTGGCGAAAAATTCGCGAAAGCTAAAGCGGCCTTTATCGTTGATTTTAAAGGGATGAAAGTTGAGCAAGTCACAGACTTGCGTAAAAAACTGCATCCTGCGGAATCAGAGATGAAGGTTGTACGAAACACTCTCGCTATTCGCGCGCTCAAAGCTTACCCTGACATGGAGAAAGCCATTGGCGCTTCATTAAAGGGAACTAACGCGCTCGTCTTTGCTTATGGGGATGTCACTGCTGCTGCCAAAACACTTGCGACTTTTGCGAAAGATGTTGAAGTCTTTCAGTTAAAGACCGGTGTGATGGATGGCCAGCAGCTCGATGAAAACAAAATTAAGTTTTTATCGACATTGCCAGGAAAAGATCAGCTTCGCGCTCAGCTATTGGCAGTGTTCAATGCTCCAGCAGCGAAATTGGTACGTACAATGAACGAAGTGCCTAGTGCATTCGCTCGCGTGTTGAAAGCAAAAGCCGATCAACCCAGCGCTTAACTAAGCCTTATTAGAATTTTTTAATTAATTAACTTTTTTCGGAGGAATAAAATGTCTTTAACAAATGATCAATTAGTCCAAGAACTTTCAAACAAAACAGTTCTTGAAATCGCTGAACTCGTAAAATTACTAGAAGAAAAATGGGGCGTTTCTGCTGCTGCTCCTGTAGCTATGATGGCTGGTGGCGCTGCTGCTGCTGGTGCTCCTGCTGAAGAAAAAACTGCGTTTGACGTAGTTTTAGTTGATGCTGGTGCAAACAAAATCAACGTTATTAAAGAAGTTCGCGCTATCACTAACTTGGGTTTAGCTGAAGCTAAAGCTCTTGTTGAAGCTGGAAATAAAACAGTTAAAGAAGGCGCAACTAAAGACGACGCAGAAAAAATCAAGAAGCAACTTGAAGCTGCGGGCGCAAAAGTTCAAGTTAAGTAATCTGATTCGAACTTGCATTTTTGGGGTGCGGCAGCATACGCCGCGCCTCGTTATTAGTTAATTCAAAGAATATTAAACGTGGGTCCTAAAACTTCCCCCCGAAGCGAAGTTTTTATTTCAAACTAAAACTAGTCTTTTTGTAAAAAAAGGTTTAAGGTCGCCGCTTGCAACAATATATAAATCTGCAATTTGACGACCAACTGAATGAAATATCATTCTTCGAAAAATATTTTTCGAAGTAATTTTGAGGAAAGTAAATGGAACAAACTCCCGTTACCGCTTCGAATCTCCGTATTCGCAAATCGTTTGCAAAAAATAAACAAGTCATTGATATCCCCAATTTGATTGAACTTCAAAAAAGTTCTTATGAAGCATTTCTGCAAAGAGATGTTGATCCAGATCGCCGTGGCGACTTGGGATTGAACGGGGTTTTTAAATCTGTCTTCCCTATCAGCGACTTTAACAATACCGCCAGTCTAGAGTTCGTTAGTTATACGCTTGAACCAGCAAAGTACGATGTTGAAGAATGTCGTCAACGAGGAATGACTTTCGCGGCACCCATTAAAGTGACTCTGCGATTGATCGTTTTTGACGTTGATGAAGAGACCGAAGCTCGAAGCATTCGCGATGTTAAAGAACAAGAAGTTTACTTGGGCGAAATCCCTCTGATGACAGCAAATGGTTCTTTCATTATCAATGGAACTGAACGTGTTGTCGTTTCCCAATTGCATCGTTCTCCGGGTGTGTTCTTTGACCACGATGGTGGTAAAAACAATGCTTCTGGAAAATTAATTTATTCTGCTCGAATTATTCCTTATCGTGGATCTTGGTTGGATTCTGAATTTGACCAAAAAGATTTGATCCATGTTCGTATCGATCGACGTCGTAAATTTCCAGTGACAATCTTGTTAAAAGCCCTTGGTTTCAATACCGAACAGCTTTTGGAATACTTCTACGATCTTGATGAAGTTTACATTAAAAATTCTAAACTTTATCGTAAACTCGACATTGACCGAATGTCTGGCCAAAGAGCTATTGCTGATATTTTAGATCCAAAAACTCAAGAAGTTTTGGTTCGTGCTGGTCGTCGTATCACTCGTGCTATTGTTAAAAAAATTAAAGACATCAATCTGACTGAGATTGAAGTTCAGCCTGAAGATTTAGATGGAAAAGTTTTAGCGAAACCTTTAATCGATGAATCGACAGGAGAAATCTTAGCTGATGCGAATGCAGAGCTAAGCCCTGCATTGATCAAAAAAGCGATTGATATTGGTATCGATCGTTTCTTCATGATTTTCTTTGATGGTCTTACAGTTGGTCCTTACCTGCGCAATACTTTGCTTGTTGATAAAGTGAACAACAAAGACGAATCATTGATCGAAATTTACAAACGTTTACGTCCTGGTGAGCCTCCAACTTTGGAAGCTTCGACAGCCTTTTTCCAACGTTTATTTTTTGATCCTGAAACTTATGACCTTTCTGAAGTTGGTCGTATTAAAATCAATCATAAATTTGGTATCTCAATGGAGGAATGCCCTCCTGAACACCGTACATTGACGGTAAAAGATATTCTTTCAACCATTAAACATTTGATCGATTTAAAAAATGGTCGTGGTGTTATCGATGACATCGATCATCTTGGTAACCGTCGTGTTCGGTCAGTGGGTGAGTTGCTCGAGAATCAATATCGCATCGGTTTGGTGCGTATGGAACGAGCCATCCGTGAGCGCATGAGCTTGCAAGATGTTGAAACAATGATGCCTCATGATCTGGTGAATGCGAAACCTGTGAACGCTGTAGTTAAAGAATTTTTCGGATCTTCTCAGTTGTCACAGTTTATGGATCAAACAAATCCACTGTCTGAGATCACGCATAAACGTCGTTTATCGGCATTGGGACCCGGTGGTTTAACTCGGGATCGCGCTGGTTTCGAAGTGCGTGACGTTCATCCAACGCATTATGGTCGTATTTGTCCTATCGAAACGCCAGAGGGACCAAACATTGGTTTGATCGCTTCATTGGCAACTTATGCTCGTATTAACAATTATGGGTTCATTGAAACTCCTTATCGTAAAGTTGATAACGCTAAGGTTTCTTCGGAAATCACTTATATGTCAGCTTTGGAAGAAGCTGGTCACTACATTGCGCAAGCAGCACGTGAGCAAAGTGGAAACCGCGAGATTGTAACTCCAAACGCAACCGTGCGAAAAGATGGTGAGTACGAAATCGTTGATAAAGAAAAAGTTTCTTTGATGGACGTTTCTCCATCTCAGCTGGTTTCAATTGCCGCTTCTTTAATTCCATTCCTTGAGCATGATGATGCGAATCGGGCCTTGATGGGTTCGAACATGCAACGTCAAGCTGTACCTTTGTTACGTTCTCGAGCGCCTTTGGTTGGAACCGGGGTCGAGCGACTTGTTGCTCGTGACTCTGGAACATCTGTTGTCGCCATGAACGATGGGGTTGTCGAAGAGGTTGATGCTTCTCGTATCGTTATCCGCCGTTTTGCTAAAGGTGGAGAACTTGGTGCGAACGTCGACATTTACAATTTAACAAAATATCAAAGAACAAATCAAAACACCTGCTTCAATCAAAAACCAATTGTTAAGGTTGGAGACCGTGTTGCTAAGTCAGACATCATTGCTGACGGACCATCAACAGAGTTGGGAGAGTTGGCTTTAGGACAAAATATCCTGGTCGCCTTCACTCCTTGGATGGGTTACAACTTCGAGGATTCAATTCTTATTTCAGAACGCCTTCTTAAAGAAGACGTTTACACTTCGATCCACATCGAAGAGTTCGAGTGTGTTGCCCGAGATACAAAATTGGGTAAAGAAGAAATCACTCGTGATATCGCCAATGTTGGTGAAGAAGCTCTGAAAGATTTGGATAGCTCAGGTATTATCCGTATTGGTGCTGAAGTTAAACCAGGTTACATCTTGGTTGGTAAAGTAACTCCAAAAGGGGAAACTCAACTTTCTCCAGAGGAAAAACTTCTTCGCGCCATCTTCGGTGAAAAAGCCGGAGACGTTCGTGATACTTCACTGCGCGTACCATCTGGAGTTTATGGAACAGTTATCGATGCTCAAGTTTACAGCCGTGAAGGCTCTGATCGCGATGAGCGATTGGCTTCGATCATTGAAGAGAAAAAACGTAAACTTGAAAAAGATCTCGCGGTTGAACAAAACGTTATTAAAAATAATGCTATCTCTAAATTGCGTGACATCCTGGTTGGCAAAAAGACAACAGGTGTCTTATTGAATGAAGATGGAAGTCAGAAGCTTTTGAATAAAGGCCAAGACATTACCGTCGCCGATTTAGAAACTATTCCGTTTGAACTTCTCAGTTATATTCCTTTGGAACAAGATCTTGAATTCCAAGTGACTAAAATCATCGATGGAGCTCGTAATCAGTTGGATGCCGTGAAAATGGTCTTCAATGAAAAAATTGATCGCTTGAAAAAGGGCGATGAATTACCTCCAGGCGTAATCAAAATGGTTAAAGTTTACGTTGCGATTAAACGTAAATTGCAAGTCGGTGATAAATTTGCCGGCCGTCATGGAAATAAAGGGGTTGTTTCTAAAGTATTACCTGCGGAAGATATGCCTTACTTGGCTGACGGGACGCCTGTCGACATGGTTCTTAATCCATTGGGGGTTCCATCACGTATGAACATCGGGCAAGTCCTTGAAGTTCATTTGGGTTGGGCTGCACACAACTTGGGTAAACAATTATCGTCTTACTTGGATCAATGGAATGCTGATAACGCTCGTAAATCATTAAAAGATGTTTTTAATGACAGCGAAATTAGCGCTAAAGTTGATAGTGCCGATGAGGTTTCCTTGAAGCACATGCTCACGACCATGAAGAGCGGTATCCATGTGGGAACTCCGGTCTTTGATGGAGCTCGTGAATCTGATGTGAAAAATCTTTTATCAAAAGCTAACTTATCTGAGCGCGGTCAAACGATTCTGTTTGACGGTCGAACTGGTGAGCCGTTCTCGAATCAAGTAACAGTTGGAATCATGTACATGCTGAAACTCCATCACTTGGTTGAAGAGAAGATCCATGCTCGTTCTATCGGACCATACTCACTTGTTTCCCAACAACCACTGGGCGGTAAAGCTCAGTTCGGGGGACAACGACTTGGAGAGATGGAAGTGTGGGCCATCGAAGCTTACGGCGCTGCTTACTCATTGCAAGAATTCTTAACGGTTAAGTCAGATGACGTTGCCGGAAGAACTCGCATGTACGAAAGCATCGTGAAGGGCGAAAATATTCTCGAGCCTGGATTGCCAGAGTCTTTCAACGTTCTTGTGAAAGAGCTGCAGTCTTTAGCCTTGAATATTGAGTTGATGGAATCTGATATTCTTCGTGATCAAGACGAAGAAGATGTTGGAATGAATGGCGAAAGTGAAACGCCATTGGTAATACCACCTTCAGAAACGAATCAACACTAGTATGAATTTTTTAAATATTTTAACAACAAGAGGTGACTTTTGAGAGACTTGTTGAACTTTTTTGATAAACCTAAAGATCCATTGTCGTTTGACGCCGTAAGGGTGTCTTTGGCATCTCCAGAAATGATCCGCGAATGGTCATTTGGTGAAGTGAAAAAGCCAGAAACGATCAACTACCGAACTTTCAAACCAGAGAGAGATGGTCTCTTCTGTGCGAAAATTTTCGGTCCGATTAAAGACTACGAATGTCTGTGTGGAAAATACAAACGGATGAAATACCGTGGAGTTATCTGCGAAAAGTGCGGCGTTGAAGTGACGCAGACGAAAGTTCGTCGTGAGCGTCTTGGCCACATTGAACTAGCAACTCCTGTAGCTCACATTTGGTTTTTACGTTCGCTTCCTTCTCGTATCGGGAACTTACTGAATTTGGCATTGAAAGATGTTGAAAAAGTTCTTTATTGCGAAGCTTACGTGGTGATCGATCCCATGGAAACCACTTTGGAAGAGGGACAAGTCCTCAGTGAAGAAGCTTATCAAGCAGCACTGAATGAGTTTGGTCCTAGCTTTAAAGCGGGAATGGGCGGGGAATCTGTTCGTGATCTTTTGCGCAAAATCGATCCTGAATATCTTTCTAAGAAACTTAGAATGGATATCAAAGAAACAAAATCAGAAGCGCAAATTAAAAAACTTTCTAAGCGCTTGAAAGTGGTTGAAGCTTTCAAAAATTCAATCAACAAGCCCGAGTGGATGATGCTGGAAGCTCTTCCTGTATTGCCACCTGATCTTCGTCCATTGGTTCCATTGGATGGCGGTCGCTTTGCGACTTCGGATCTGAATGATCTTTACCGACGAGTTATTAACAGAAATAATCGTTTGAAACGTCTGCAAGAGCTTAACGCTCCAGACATCATCATCCGCAATGAAAAACGGATGTTGCAAGAAGCAGTTGATGCTCTCTTGGATAACGGCCGTCGTGGAAAAACATTCACTGGCCCTAATAAACGACCACTTCGTTCTTTGAGCGATATGCTTAAAGGGAAACAAGGTCGATTCCGTCAAAATCTACTTGGGAAACGGGTGGATTATTCGGGTCGTTCGGTCATCGTGGTTGGTCCTACATTGAAATTACATCAATGTGGTCTTCCTAAAAAGATGGCTTTAGAGCTTTTCAAGCCTTTCGTTTACAACAAACTCGAAGAAAAAGGTTTCGCAACAACAATTAAGCAAGCGAAAAAAATTGTTGATCAAGAAGCTGTCGAAGTTTGGGATATTCTTTCTGATGTAGTTAAAGAGCATCCGGTTCTTTTGAATCGCGCGCCAACGCTGCATCGTTTAGGGATCCAAGCTTTCGAGCCTGTTCTTCATGAAGGAAAAGCGATTCAGTTGCATCCTTTAGTTTGTACGGCATTCAATGCGGATTTCGACGGTGACCAAATGGCGGTTCACGTTCCACTTTCAGTGGAAGCACAAGTTGAAGCTCGTGTACTGATGATGTCGACAAATAATATCCTGAGCCCAGCTCACGGAAAACCAATTATCAATCCATCTCAGGACGTTGTCTTGGGACTTTACTGGATGACTCGAATTCGCCCTGGTGCCAAAGGTACCGGCAAAATTTTCGCGAATGTGAAAGAAGCCCTTTACGCTTACGAAGCAGGTTTGGTTGATATCCAAGCTTCTTGTAAAGTAAGAATAAATGGAAAAATAGAAGAGACCACAGTGGGCCGATCTATTTTGTCTGACGTTGTTCCTCCTGAGGTTCCATTCTCTGAAGTGAACACCGTGATGAACAAAAAGACGATCGCGGGTCTTATAGATAAAACATTCCGTCTTGCTGGCGCGAAATTAACTTGTATCCTCGCAGACAAAATCATGGAGCTTGGATTTAAATATTCAACTCTTGCTGGTATGTCGATTTGCTTGGATGACATGGTTATTCCTCAAACTAAAGTGACATTGATTGCTGATGCTGAAAAACAAGTTCAAGAAATTCAACAGCAATACGATGAAGGTCTGATCACAGATGGAGAGCGATACAATAAAGTCGTCGATATCTGGGCTCAAACGGGTGACAAAGTTGCCAAAGAAATGATGAACCAAATTGAAAAACAAAAATTTGTCATCGATGGCAAAGAAATTGTTGGTCCATCTTTCAATCCTATCTTCATCATGGCGGATTCAGGAGCGCGGGGTTCTGCGAACCAAATTCGTCAGCTGGGTGGAATGCGTGGTCTGATGGCTAAACCGTCTGGTGAAATCATCGAGACTCCGATCACGGCTAACTTCCGTGAGGGATTAACGGTTCTTCAGTACTTCATTTCGACTCACGGAGCTCGAAAAGGATTAGCTGATACCGCTTTAAAAACTGCGAACTCAGGTTATTTAACTCGTCGTTTAGTGGACGTGGCACAAGATGTTGTCGTCAGCCAAATTGATTGCGGCACCGAAGATGGTTTAGATATCACGCCAGTTTACGAAGGCGGAGAGATCACTCAAGGTCTTGGTGACCGTATTCTTGGTCGTACAACTCTTCAAGACGTTGTTGATCCTTACACTAACGCAGTTATTGTAAGAGCGAATGAAGAAATGACTGAGACACATGTTAAAAAAATCGAAGAACTAGGTATCGAAAAAGTATCTATTCGTTCAGCTCTGACTTGCGAGTCTGAGCGTGGCGTCTGTGTTCGCTGTTACGGTCGAGACTTAGCTCGTGGTGCGACTGTGAATCTGGGTGAGACAGTAGGTATTATTGCTGCTCAGTCTATCGGTGAGCCCGGTACTCAATTAACGATGAGAACATTCCATTTAGGTGGAGCGGCTTCGCGTTCAGTTGAGCAATCAGTTCATACCTCAAGACATGACGGTGTTTTGAAACTTCAAAATGTTCATTCTGTAAAAAATAAACAAGGGCGCTTAACAACGATGAATCGTAACGGCGAGGCTTTGGTTATTGATGAAACTGGTCGAGAGAGAGAGCGTTTCAAATTAGTTTATGGAACAATCTTAAACTTCAAAGACGGTGATAAAATTCCAAAAGGAGCCACTGTTGCTGAATGGGATCCCTATTCGAACCCAATCATTTCCGAAGTAACGGCGCGAATCCGTTACCAAGATATCGAAGAGGGATCAACTATGACCGAGCAAGTGGATGCCGTTACTGGTTTCGCCACTAAAGTGATCACTGAAAGTAAATCGGCTGAGGTCAAACCAACGGTTTACCTCGAAGATGAAAATGGTAAAACATTGAATTTACCTGGCCGTGATATTCCAGCTCGGTATTTGATTCCTGTCGGCGCACAACTTCTCGTTCAAGACGGACAAGAAGTTCATGCGGGTGACATTATCGCGAAGATGCATCGTGAAGCTTCGAAAACCAAAGATATCACTGGGGGTCTTCCTCGAGTGGCAGAACTCTTTGAAGCTCGTAAACCTAAAGAAGCTGCTATCGTTTCAGAGATCGATGGTTACGTTACTTTTGGTAAAGACGTAAAAGGTAAACAACGTGTGATTGTAACTCCTGAAGTGGGAGAGCAAAAAGAATATCTTATCCCTAAAGGAAAACACGTTGCGGTTCGTGAAGGTGAATACGTTAAGGCTGGTGAGGCTTTAATGGATGGGCCAACGAATCCGCATGATATCTTGGCTGTACTTGGTGAAAAAGCTCTCGCAGCTTACCTAGTGAATGAAGTTCAAGAAGTTTATCGATTGCAAGGTGTGGGTATCAATGACAAGCACATCGAAGTGATTGTTCGTCAGATGCTTCGTAAAGTTGAAATTGTTGACGGTGCTGATAGTCGTTTCTTAGCTGGAGAGCAGGCTGAAAAATCAGCTCTTATGGCGGAAACAGAGCGCATTCAAAAAGATGGCGGTCAAATTGCGACGTCTCGTCCTTTGCTACTTGGAATCACAAAAGTTTCTTTGAGCACTGACAGTTGGATTTCGGCAGCTTCTTTCCAAGAAACAACAAAAGTTTTAACGGAAGCAGCTATCAATTCACGAACTGACGGTTTAAGAGGATTGAAAGAAAATATTATTATGGGACGACTGATCCCAGCGGGTACAGGATTAACATCTTATAAACGTTGGAAAGTTGTTCTTAAAGAGGATGATGATGTTGAACATTTTGCGGCTTTGCCCGGTGGAATGTCTCCTCAGCCTCAAGTTACACAAGGATAAATTTTTTAGGGGAATTGGGAATAACTCTCAATTTCTCTGATTTTTAACATAGTACTTGACCTGGCTATTAGCCTTCGTTAATTTCCAGCGTCTTAAATTGATTATTATAACTGAAAGTTATAAGCATGAAGCGTAGAGGTAAAAATTAATGCCTACAATAAACCAGCTTATTAAAAGCGAGCGCACAGTACAAAAGAACAAAACCAAGTCTCCAGCACTTGTGGGTTGCCCCCAACGTCGCGGAGTTTGTACTCGTGTTTATACGACAACACCAAAAAAGCCGAATTCAGCGCTTCGTAAAGTTGCTAAAGTTCGTCTTTCTAATGGCTTTGAGGTGATTTCTTACATCCCTGGAATTGGTCACAATCTTCAAGAGCACAGTGTGGTCTTGATTCGTGGTGGCCGGGTAAAAGATCTACCTGGAGTTCGTTATCACATCGTACGTGGTGTCCTTGATCTTCAAGGGGTGAATGGTCGCCTGCGCGGTCGTTCTAAGTACGGTACAAAAAGACCTAAGAAGTAATTGAGGAGTTCAAATGTCACGTCGTAAAAAGACATTCAAGCGTGAAGTCATTCCAGATCCAGTTTTCAAAGATTTGGTTGTTGCTAAATTTATTAACCGCATGATTTACCGTGGGCAAAAAGCTACGGCGCAAAGACTTTTCTACGGAGCTTTAGACGAGCTTAAAGGAAAAGTACAAGGCGAAGAGCCAATCAATGTTTTGAAAAAAGCCATTGAAAATGCCAAACCTTCTATCGAAGTTCGATCACGTCGGGTGGGTGGGGCAACTTACCAAGTTCCCGTTGATGTTCGTCCTTCACGTCGTTTAGCTTTAGCTATGAGATGGTTGGTTGAATACTCTCGTGAGCGTGGTGAAAAAGATTTTTCAAAACGTCTTGCTGGCGAAATTATGGATGCTTTCAATAATCGTGGAAATGCGATTAAGAAAAAAGAAGACGTTCATCGTATGGCTGAAGCAAATAAAGCCTTCTCTCATTACAACTGGTAATTAAAAGAAACGAATATCAATGTCGGCGAAAGAACCAAAGACGATCGCTGATCTCAAATTTACAAGAAACATCGGCATCATGGCTCACATTGATGCCGGAAAAACCACGACAACAGAGCGCATACTTTTCTATACAGGGCGAAGCCATAAAATTGGTGAAGTCCATGATGGAAATACCACCATGGACTGGATGGTCCAAGAGCAAGAGCGTGGGATAACCATCACTTCCGCAGCGACGATGACTTTCTGGAAAGATCATCGCATTAACATTATTGATACTCCCGGGCATGTGGATTTTACCATCGAAGTTGAGCGTTCCTTACGAGTGCTCGATGGTGCTGTGGCAGTTTTTGATGGTGTGAACGGGGTTGAGCCTCAATCAGAAACAGTTTGGAAACAAGCTGATAAACATCATGTTCCTCGCATATGTTTCATTAACAAAATGGATCGTGTTGGTGCAGACTTTGTGATGAGTGTCGCCTCGATCAAAGAAAAATTAAATGCAAATCCAATCCCAGTGCAAGTTCCTTGGGGTGCTGAAGATACTTTTCAGGGTGTCATCGACCTTCTCGAGCAGAAAGCGTACCGTTGGTCAGGGGACAGCAAGGGCGAAAGTTTTGAGATTTGCGAAATTCCCGCTGAGTATAAATCAGACGTTGATAAATACCGAATTGAAATCGTCGAAAAAATTGTTGAATTTGATGACACACTTCTTGAAAAATATCTCAATGGTGAAGTTGTTTCTGTTGTAGAATTAAAATCAGCTTTACGTAAAGGGACTCTCGAGCAAAAAGCTTTTCCTGTTTTTTGTGGCTCAGCTTTTAAAAACAAAGGCGTACAGCCGTTGTTGGATGGAGTTATTGATTATTTACCTTCACCCATAGAGGTTGGTGATATCGTTGGTCATCATCCCGAAAAACCTGAAAAAGAAATTCCATGTCCTACAGACTTCGATGCACACACGGCGGCGCTAGCTTTCAAAATTTCTAACGATCCTTTTGCAGGAACTTTAACTTACGTCCGAGTTTACTCGGGAGTGGTCAAGGTGGGCGATCAGCTTTACAATCCACGCACTGAAAAAAAAGAGCGCATTCAAAAACTTGTAAAGATGCATGCGAATCACCGCGAAGAAATTGAAGCGCTCAAAGCAGGTGATTTAGGAGCCGTTGTTGGTCTGAAATTCACTGGGACAGGGGATACGCTCTGTGAAACTTCTCACCCGGTTGTGCTTGAATCCATTGTATCTCCAGAGCCTGTGATTTCCGTGGCGATCGAAGCAAAATCATCAGCGGATCAAGAAAAAATGTTGCAAGGCCTGCAGAAGCTCGAGAAGGAAGATCCTTCGTGCCGCTTGCGAACTGATCCTGAGACGGGACAAATCTTACTATCAGGAATGGGCGAGCTTCACCTTGATATTTTAGTGGATCGCTTGCTGCGCGAATATAAAGTTCAAGCAAATATTGGTAAGCCGCAAGTTTCCTATCGCGAAACAATCATGAATTCTGCTGAAGCTGAACATGTCTATGAACGCCAGCTCGGCGGAGAAGATCACTTTGCTAAAGTGAAATTAAAAATTGAACCTATTGGCAGAAATGAATCTATTCAGTTCGTTTCACAAGTTCCCCTATCGAATCAATTCCCCGCTGCTTTTTTGAAAGCTGTCGAAAGTGGTTTCCGCGAATCTTCAGAAGTGGGGCCGCTGGGAAGCTATTCATTGATTGGTATTAAGGGCACTTTACTGAGTGTAGAGACTAAGTCAGAGGCCTCCAGTGAAATGTCCTTTAAAGCAGCCGCTTCCTTGGCATTCCGTGAGGCGCTTCACAAAACAACTGCGGAACTGCTTGAGCCTATGTTCAAACTTGAAGTCACAACGCCTGATGACTTCGTTGGAAGCATCGTTGGAGATCTAAATGCGCGACGAGGAAAAATTATTTCCATGAATGTACGTCCCGGTGGGGGGCAAATCATTTCTTCAGAAGCTCCTCTCGCCAGTTTGTTCGGGTACGCGACGGATATTCGAAGTTTAAGTCAGGGCCGTGCAAGTTTTAGCATGGAATTCCTCGAGTATTCGATTGTGCCTCCAAAGGTAAAATCCGAGATATTACAAAGGCTTGGGCGATTTTAAGTCTTGGCTCGAATCAGAGCCAATCATTTGTCAATAATATTCAACTTATTTCTTTGACAAGGTTCAAGAAATTAATGCATATTTGCGCACTCGAGTTTAGCGCTACAGAAAACTCTCAAATCAATGAGCCGTCTAGGTTCGCTGGGATAAAGTTTTTGATGGGTGATGAACAAAAAGAATTGAATAAAAACGTAATCAGTTACTTGTAATTAGGAACTAACAAACAAAAGAGAATTCGATATGCAAAGTCAGAAAATTAGAATTCGCCTAAAGGCTTTTGATCATAAATTGTTGGATCAGTCGACTCGTGAGATCGTTGATACAGCACGCAGAACAGGTGCAAAGGTAGCTGGACCAATTCCGCTTCCAACTCGCATCAATCGTTTTACTGTTTTGCGTTCACCTCACGTGGATAAAAAATCTCGAGAACAATTTGAAATTCGTACTCACAAAAGAATGTTGGATATTCTTGAGCCCACTCAGCAGACAGTAGATCAGTTGATGAAACTGGATCTATCAGCGGGCGTTGATGTCGAAATTAAAACTTCGGCGAACTAAAGGGAGTTTATCGTGAGTGAAGCAAGTGCAAACCAAAATCTTAAACTGAACGGACTGTTCGCCTTCAAAGAAGGTATGTCCACTATTTTTAATGAACAGGGCGAAGCAATCCCTGTTACAGTTTTGCGGTATGAACCTTGGGTTGTTTCCCAAGTAAAAACAAAAGAACAAGACGGTTACGAAGCTCTTCAAATGGCTTGCCGTCCAAAAAAATCTAAAAATTCAAATAAGGCTGAAAAAGCTCATCTGACAAAAGCGGGTTTTGAAAATGGCGCCCAGTTTGTAAAAGAACTGCGTCACAATTTGCCTGATGGCGCATCAGTTGGCGCGCAAATTTCAATCGAAAGCTTAAATAAAGGCGACTTCGTCAAATTGACTTCAAAGTCAAAAGGCCATGGTTTCGCTGGATCTGTTAAGCGTTGGAATTTTGCTGGTGGACCAGCGACTCACGGATCGCATTTTCATCGTCGTCCTGGATCGAGTGGTAACAGAACTTGGCCAGGTCGGGTTATGCCCGGTAAGAAATTTCCAGGGCAGTATGGAAATGAAACAGTAACAGTGCGAAATGTTGAAATCGTTGAAGTCAACCCAACGGAAAATGTTTTATTGGTTAAAGGCCCTGTGCCTGGAGCCAGAAACACTTTAGTGAAATTGGTGAGAGAATAATATGGCCACAGCAAATGTTTTAAATTGGAAAAAAGAAAAAGTAGGTCAGGTCGATTTGAATCCTGATGTGTTTGAAGCTGAAGTTAAAAAAGAAGTGCTTCACACTGTTGTTCGCTGGCAATTAGCTTGTCGACGACAAGGAACCAGCATGACCAAAACTAAGGGTTTAGTTAGTGGTGGTGGGAAAAAGCCATTCAAACAAAAAGGAACTGGAAATGCCCGTCAGGGTTCGACACGTTCACCTTTGATGCCAGGAGGAGGAACAACTTTCGGTCCTCAGCCGCGAAGTTACTCTTACGTTCTTCCTAAAAAGATGCGTCGTTTGGGTTTATCAATGGCACTGTCTCATCTTCATAAAGAAGGCCGACTGTACATCATTGATCAATTGACCTCTGAAGGTAAAACAAAAGAGCTCAATAAAAAATTAAAAGCTTTTGGTCTTAAAAAGGCTGTTCTTATTGATTCAAGTATTGATGACAAATTTGCACGCGCTAGTCGTAATTTGGAAAAGTACAAATACTTCCCTGTTGAAGGTATGAATGTATTCGATCTTTTGAAATACGATGCGGCTGTCATCACAAAAGAATCAGTCGATAAAATCGTTGATCGTTGTTTGGTGGAGAATGTGCGATGAAAAATATAGTAAAGGCTCCCCTCGTTACAGAAAAAAATACCATCCACAATGCGGCTGGTACTTATGTTTTCGAGGTGGATCAAAAAGCCGATAAAGTTGAAATTAGAAAAGCAGTTGAAAAAAACTTTTCAGTTAAAGTTGATAGTGTTCGAACTGCTGTTTGTCGAGGTCACTCCAAGCAAACAAAATTTGGAAGAACAAATGCTCCTCGTTGGAAAAAAGCTTTTGTAAAGCTTAAAGCTGGCGAGAAGATCGCACTGTTCGAGGGAGCGTAAGATGGGTATTAAAACATACAGCCCTCGCTCAGAGGGTCGCAGAGCAATGACAGGTTTTGATTTCTCAGAAATCACGAAATCAAAACCCGAGAAATCGTTAACGGCGCCTATTCGAAAAAGTTCAGCTCGTAATAATCACGGGCAAATTACTGTTCGTCACATTGGTGGCGGTCATAAGCGTCGATTTCGTATTATTGATTTTAAACGAACAAAAGTAGAAATTCCTGCAAAAGTAGTTTCTATCGAGTACGATCCGAATCGCACATGCCGAATCGCTTTGATCGCTTACGCTGATGGAGCAAAAGCCTACATCCTTGCGCCAATTGGTTTAAATGTTGGCGATACTGTGTTGTCGAGTGAGAAAGCCGATATTAAACCAGGTAATGCATTGTCATTGATGTCAATTCCTGTGGGTACGACCATTCACAATATTGAAGTTCGTCCCGGTAAAGGTGCGCAAATGGTTCGCGGCGCTGGCGCTGCTGCTATTTTAGTAGCCAAAGAGCAACAGTATTGCCAGGTGCGATTGCCTTCTGGTGAAGTTAAAAAGATTTTATCTGTTTGCAAAGCTTCAATTGGTCAGGTTGGAAACACTGATAACGAGAATATTTCGCTTGGAAAAGCGGGCCGTTCGCGCTGGAGAGGTATCCGTCCTGGAGTTCGCGGTATGGCGATGAATCCAGTTGACCATCCATTGGGTGGCGGTGAAGGCGTTGGTAAAGGTCATCATCCTGTAACTCCGTGGGGACAGCCCTGCAAAGGTTACAAAACGAGAAATAATAAACGAACTGATTCTTCAATTATTAAGAGACGTAAGTAGGAGTACATTGTGGCTAGGTCAGTAAAAAAGGGACCGTTCATTGACGAGCATCTGCAAAAGAAGATCGACAATGCGATTCAAAAAAATGATAAAAAAGTAATTAAAACATGGTCACGTCGTTCAACAATTTTTCCGGAATCTGTTGGTTTGACGTTCGCCGTTCATAACGGAAAACAATTTGTACCTGTTTACGTCACAGAAAATATGATTGGCCATCGACTGGGCGAGTTTTCTCCGACACGTAAGTTCGTTGGACACTCTGATAAAAAAGCCGGATCTGCAGCAGGTCCTGCGGCAGATAAGAAGTAAGGGGTTAGATAATGGAAGCGAAAGCAAGCCTCAAATACGCACGAGTTGGAGCTCAAAAAGCTCGACTAGTAGCTGATATGGTCCGCGGCCAAAATGTGAGTCAGGCCGTAAAAACGCTGACTTTTTTAAATAAAAAATCGGCTTTAATTATAAAAAAATTGATCGAATCAGCTGTCGCGAATGCAGATTATAAAAAAACAATGGATATCGACAAACTGGTCGTAAAAACGATTTATGTTGATCAAGGGCCTGTTTTGAAAAGATTCCGTCCACGAGCTCAAGGCCGTGCTTATGGAATCAGAAAAAAAACTAGTCACATCAACGTCACTCTAGAGGAGAAATAGAAGTGGGACAAAAGGTAAATCCAATTGGTTTTCGTCTGGGAGTGATTCGTACTTGGGATTCGCGTTGGTATGCCAAAGGGCATAGCTACTATGAAAATCTTCACGAAGACATTCGTCTTCGCAAGTATTTGAAAGATAAATTAAAACATGCTGGTGTTGCTAAAATTGAAGTTGAGCGAGCTGCTAAAAAAGTTAAAATTATCATTTCAACAGCTCGTCCCGGTGTTGTTATCGGTAAAAAAGGCACTGGTATTGATTCTTTAAAAGCTGATGTTCAACGTTTAACTCCAAACGAAGTCTTCTTGAGCATTCAAGAAGTTCGTAAACCTGATCTTGATGCGCAGCTGGTTGCTGAAAGTATTGCTTTGCAACTCGAAAAACGTATCTCTTGGAGACGTGCTTTGAAAAAGGCTATCGCTGCTGCCATTAAAGGTGGAGTGCGAGGGATCAAAGTTAGAGTTTCTGGTCGATTGGATGGAGCAGAGATCGCTCGTTCAGAGTGGTACAATGAGAAGAGTGTTCCTCTTCACACATTGCGCGCCGATATTGATTATGGAACAGCCGAAGCTTTAACAAGCTATGGAATTATTGGTTTGAAAGTTTGGATCTACAAAGGTGATATTTTGTCAGCCCGAGAAGTTGAGGAGGCAGGCCGTGTTAAGTCCTAAGCGAGTTAAATATCGTAAACAATTTGTTGGTCGTGCAACTGGACTTGCTGTTCGTGGTTGTCACTTAGATTTTGGTGATTACGGTTTGCAAGCCATCGAAGAAGGTCGTTTGACAGCACGTCAACTAGAGGCGGGTCGTATTGCGATTTCCCGCAGTGTAAAACGTGGTGGTAAATTTTGGTGCCGTGTTTTTCCTGATCGCCCAGTAACAAAAAAGGCAGCAGAAACAAGGATGGGTAGTGGTAAGGGTAATCCTGAATTTTGGATTGCGCGAATATTGCCTGGTCGAATTTTGTTTGAAATGAATGGCGTTACAAGAGAGCAAGCTAAAGAGGCTTTTGATCGCGCAGCTTACAAGCTCCCTTTTAAAACGCGTTTTCTGGTTCGGGAGTAATAAAGATGATGAAATTTACTGAAATCAAAGATCTGTCAGTGACAGAATTAAAGAAAAAAAGAGCTGGATTAAGCGAAGCTCTTTTTCAAGCGAAAGTTAAAAATTCAATTGGTCAGCTTCCAAACCCAATTGAGATTAGAAATTTACGACGTGATATCGCAAAAATAAACACTGCGATTGTTAAAAAAGTAGCTCGATAAGAGGGATGAAATGAAAACTCAAGAAGTGTCTCCTCGGGGACGGAAAATTGAAGTAACCGGTGAAGTGATTTCCGATAAAATGGAAAAAACCATCTCTGTGTTGATCTATAGAATGATAAGACACAAAAAATACGGTAAGTATGTTAAAAAGACTTCTGTATTTAAAGCTCATGATGAAAAAAAACAGGCTAAAGTTGGCGATATCGTACGAATTTATGAAACTCGCCCCTTAAGCAAAACTAAACGTTGGGCTTTAAGCGCTGTCGTTGAATCAGCGAATAAGTAGGAGACAACATGATACAGATGCAGACCCGTTTAAATGTTGCAGATAATTCAGGCGCCAAAGAAGTCATGTGCATCAAAGTTCTTGGTGGCTCAAAGCGAAGAAGCGCTGCGATCGGAGACATTATTGTTGTTTCGATCAAAGAAGCTCTTCCTAATGCAAAAGTAAAAAAAGGTGAAGTTGCCAAAGCAGTTGTTGTGCGTACAGTGCAAAAATTGAGAAGAGCGGATGGGTCTTATATCCGTTTTGATGACAATTCAGCGGTTTTGATTAATGCGGCAAAAGAACCAATTGGTACACGTATTTTCGGTCCAGTAGCTAGAGAACTTCGCGCAAAGCAGTTTGTGAAGATTGTTTCTTTGGCTCCTGAGGTCCTATAGAGGTTGATATGAATCGATTGCATGAAAGATACAAAAAAGAAATAGTTCCTCAGTTGGCCAAACAGCTTGGCGCGAAGAACGTGATGCAAGTGCCACGGCTTGAAAAAATTATTATCAGTGTGAGCACAGGCGATGCCGTTCAAAATCCAAAGATTTTGAACGCTGTTGTTGATGAGATCACGTCCATTGCAGGACAAAAAGCAGTGATTACCAAATCTAAAAAAGCGATCTCAAATTTTAAATTGAGAAAAGGTTTGGCGATCGGGGCGCGAGTAACTTTGCGTCGTGACAGAATGTGGTCTTTTATGGATCGATTGAACACTTTGGCATTGCCACGTGTTCGTGACTTCCGTGGATTGCCAAGCAAAGGTTTTGATGGTCGCGGAAATTACAATATGGGTCTGAAAGAACAGATCGTATTTCCTGAAATTAATTACGACCGCGTTGAAAAAGTAAGAGGAATGAACATTACAATTTGCACAACTGCAAATAGTGATACAGAAGGCAGAGCACTGTTAGAAGCTCTCGGAATGCCGTTTAGGAAATAAAGGAAGAGGTGAATCTTGGCTCGATTAGCTGCGATCATGAAAAACAATAAGAGAAAAGAAAAATCTTCTCGCTATTGGAAACACAGAAAAGAACTTCGCGAAGCGGCAGTTAACTTTAAATTGTCAGACGAAGAGAGAATGGCTGCGAGAAAAAAATTGATGAAGTTGCCTCGTGACACTTCTCCGACGAGGGTCATTACTCGATGCGAACTTTCAGGTCGTCCTCGTGGTTGTTATAAAAAATTTGGACTATCACGGATTGCCTTCCGAGCATTAGCTCTGGATGGAAAATTACCTGGCGTAACGAAAGCCAGTTGGTAAGAGGGAAAGATGGATACAATTTCACAATTTATTACAGTTATTCGAAATGCAGGTTTAGCTAAGCATGAAAAAGTAGATGTTCCTGCATCGAAATTGCGTGCAGGTATCGCTCAAATTCTTGCTAACGAAGGTTATATCCGCAGTTTTAAAATTGCTAAAGATTCTAAACAAGGAATTATGCGGATTTATTTGAAATATGATGATTCTGGAAACCACATGATCAGCTCTATTGATCGAGTGAGTCGTCCTGGTCGTCGTGTTTATGTACAAAATGACAAAGTTCCTAGTGTTCGGTCTGGTTTGGGTATGTCCATTATCAGCACCAGCCAAGGAATCATGGATTCTAAACAGGCAAAGGAAAAAAAGTTGGGCGGAGAACTCCTCTGCTCACTTTGGTAGGTGAAATATGTCACGTATTGGAAAAGCACCGATTTTTTTAGATGATAAAGTGCAAGTGGCCGTTTCGGCAAAAAATGAAGTTTCTGTTAAAGGTGCCAAACACACTTTAAGTATCTTAATGAAACCTGAAGTTACGGCGAAGGTTGAAGGCAAAACTGTTGTTTTGACCCGAAATTCTGAGTCAAAAGAAGCTCGAGCTCTTCATGGTCTTTACCGTGCTCTTTTGCAAAATGCTGTCAGCGGAGTTTCAAAAGGTTTCACTAAATCTCTTGAGCTGCAAGGGGTTGGTTATCGAGCCAGCGTAGCAGGAAAAAAATTGGAGCTATCCTTAGGGTTCAGCCATCCAATTTCTTTTGATATCCCTGAAGGAATCGAAATTAAAGTTGAGAAACAAACAGTTATTCAAGTTACTGGTCCAAGCCGTGAATTGGTTGGGCAAGTCGCCGCTAAAATTCGCTCGTTCAGACCGCCAGAGCCTTACTTAGGTAAAGGTGTGCGCTACTTGGGTGAAAAAATCCGCCGTAAAGCGGGTAAGTCGGCTGGTAAATAGATTTTTAAGAGGAATTATTTATGATGAAGTTAAAATTTAGAAAACACACCAGTGAACGGCAAGTTAACCGCTTAACGAAGAAAATTCGTATCCGTAAAACTGTGAAAGGCACAGACGAGCGTCCTCGTCTTTGTGTTTTTCGCAGCGGCCGACACATTTACGCACAAATCATTAATGATGTTACAGGCCATACATTGGCAGCTGTTTCCTCACTGACTTTGAAGTCAGAAGCTTCAGGTCGTGAATTAGCAAAGATTGTGGGTTCAGAGGTTGCTAAAGCGGCGATTCAGAAAAAAATTAAAGATGTTGTGTTTGATCGTAATGGTTATATTTATCATGGCCGTGTTCAGTCATTAGCTGATGGCGCTCGTGAAGCTGGTTTGAATTTTTAAGGAGTGATCGATGGATAAAGTGTCGACTGAATTTGAAGAAAGAGTCGTAGCAATTAACAGGGTCACCAAGGTGGTCAAGGGTGGTCGAAGATTTTCATTCGCTGCTTTAGTTGTTGTTGGAAACAAATCAGGTGAAATCGGTTTTGGTTCAGGAAAAGCAGGTGAAGTGCCTGAAGCTATCGGTAAAGCAAGCCGTTCAGCAAAAAAAGCTTCACGAAGCATTTCCTTGAAAGACAATAGAACAATTCATCACGAAGTGATTGGAACTTTTGGCGCCGCTAAAGTTATCATGAAGCCTGCAGCTCCTGGAACTGGAGTTATTGCTGGTGGAGCGGTTCGCGCGGTTCTCGAGTCTGTTGGTGTAAAAGATATATTAACTAAATGTGTAGGGACTAGAAATCCTCACAATGCTGTTCGAGCTACTTTAAATGGGCTTGGGCAACTGAAAAAAGCTTAAGGTGTTTTTATGGCTAAATCTTTTAAAGTTACATTAAAAAGATCTCTGATTGGTTGCAATCAAACTCAGCGGGAAACAATCCGTTGCCTAGGTTTGAGAAAAAGACATCATTCAGCGGATGTTAAAGATACGCCTGCAAACCGCGGGCAAATTATGAAAGTTCAACACCTTGTTGACGTGGAAGTGGTGGGGTAATTTATGAGTTTATTATCACAATTATCTCCTAAAGCAGGTTCAACTCACTATCGCAAACGCGTTGGACGAGGAATTGGATCAGGTTTGGGTGGTTACTCTGGAAAAGGTGGTAAAGGGCAAACTCAACGGAGCGGCGGAAGTATTCGTCGTGGCTTCGAGGGTGGTCAAACTCCTTTGCATCGTCGTCTTCCTAAATTTGGTTTTACGAATGAAGCTTTCGCAACTCATTACGAAATTGTTAATTTAAGCCAATTGGCTGAGATGAGCGGCGAAGTAACAATCGAAACTTTACGTGAAGCTGGTTTAGTTAACCGAGGCCCAGTAAAAGTTTTAGGCAATGGAAAAGTGACTAAAGCATTAACTGTAAAAGCTCATAAATTCAGTGAATCAGCAAAAAAAGCCATTGAATCGGCTGGTGGAAAAACAGAAACCGTTAAATTATAAAAAGGATTTTTAAGTGTCTGCTGTTGATAGTATTTCTAAAAATTCAGATTTAAGAAGCCGCATACTTTTTACTTTAGGGATGTTAGCCATCTACCGTATTGGTGTGCACGTTCCAACTCCAGGTGTCGATGGCGCCGCGGTTCTTTCATTCTTCGAAGCTCAAAGTCGAGGAATTTTTGGATTGTTCAATACATTCAGCGGGGGAGCTCTTTCGCAATTCAGTATTTTTGCTTTAGGGATTATGCCCTACATCTCTGCATCAATTATTTTTCAATTGTTAACTTCTGCGGTTCCTTACCTAGAAGCTTTAAAAAAAGAGGGTGAGTACGGTCGTCGTAAAATCACTCAATACACACGTTATGCAACTGTTGCTTTAGCAATCATTCAAGGGATTGGGATCAGTTCATGGATAGCTAATCAGAGCAGTCCTGACGGAAAACTTCTTGTGGTTTCTAGCACCATTGGCTTTTTGCCATTTCAAGTAATGACAGTAATTACTTTGACCGCAGGAACATGTTTTATCATGTGGTTAGGTGAACAAATTACTGAACGCGGAATCGGAAATGGATCTTCATTGATCATTTTCACTGGTATTGCATCGTCAATTCCGGCTAGCGCCCAGCAACTTATCGAACTTATTTCTCAAGGCGAATTAAAACTGGCCGTAGCTCTGATTCTTCTCGCTTTTATGGTGCTTATTGTTGCTGGCGTCATCTATATGGAGGTGGCGCAAAGACGTATCACCATCCAGTACTCGCAGCGCAGTCAGGCGGGCATGCAATCTATGACTGCTCCGAGCAGCCATTTGCCAATCAAAGTTAATTTTTCTGGAGTTATTCCTCCGATTTTTGCGAGTTCTTTATTAATGTTCCCTGCGACAATTGCCCAATTTTATGATGTTCCTTGGTTGAAGGCTTTGCAGGACTCATTGAATCCTTCAGGAACTATTTTTAATATTTTATTTGTCAGTTTAATTATCTTCTTTGCCTTTTTCTATACAGAAATTGTTTTTAATCCTAAAGATGTCGCTGAAAATTTGAAAAAATACGGAGGATTTATTCCTGGCGTTCGTGCCGGAAATAGCACTTCTGAATATATTCAAAAAGTTTTGGACCGAGTGAATGTTGCTGGCTGTATTTACTTAAGCGCTGTGTGCGTGTTGCCAGGTATTTTATCAAATCAGTTTAAAATTCCGTTTTATTTTGGTGGAACAAGCTTACTCATTCTGGTGGGTGTTGCGCTGGATACAGCTCAACAAATTCAATCTCACGTTATCAGCCAGAAGTATGAAGGTTTCCTGACTAAAACAAAAATTAAGAGCCGGAGGGTTCAGTTTTGAACATTATTCTCTTTGGAGCTCCCGGAGCGGGGAAGGGCACTCAGTCTTCTTTGCTTATTGAGAGAAAGAACATGTTTCAGATCAGTACAGGAGACTTGTTCCGATCGGCGATTAAAAATAAAACTGAACTTGGAAAAAAAGCTCAAGATTACATGGTTCGTGGAGAGTTAGTACCAGATTCTATTGTGATCGGAATGGTTGAAGAAGTTCTTCAAGGACAAAAAAAAGATTTTATCCTTGATGGTTTTCCGCGAACGGTGGCGCAAGCGGAAGCCTTAGATACTTTGACTTCAAAAATGAATATCAAAATCGATAAAGCGATTTTTGTTCATGTGCCAAAAACTGAGTTGTTGGGTCGGTTATCTGGTCGAAGAGTGTGTAAAAATTGCGGAGCAGTTTATCACTTGAAGGCTAAGCCAACACGCAAACCTGATGTTTGCGACGCTTGCGGTGGTGAAGTGGTGCAAAGACCAGACGACCATGAAAGCGTGATAGAAACGAGATTAAAAGCTTATGAGGACTACACGAGCCCTCTTAAGGAATATTATAAGAAGTTGGGTAAGTATTTTGAGGTTGATGGAAACCAAGCCTCCGAAAGCGTGTACGGGAAAATCGAAGCTCTTTTAAATTAGAGTTGACTATCTTGTGGACATGATCATTTTGGGGTGTTAGTTTTCCGAACCGCATTTGTAAAATAGGGTGCACTATGAAAGTAAGACCATCAGTAAAAAAGATTTGCAATAAATGCAAAGTGATTAAACGCAAAGGTGTTATCAGAGTTATTTGTGAAAACTCGAAACACAAGCAAAGGCAGGGCTAGTTATGGCACGTTTATTAGGCGTCGACTTACCTCGTAATAAGCGAGTTGAAATAGCATTAACTTACATTTTCGGAATTGGCCGCCCTCGCGCCCAAAAAATTTGTGAAGTAGCACAAATTCCAGCGACCCTTCGTACTGAAGGATTAACTGACGAACACATTGCAAAAATTCGTGCTTACATTGAGCAACATTTTAAAGTTGAAGGGGATCTTCGACGTGACATTGGACTTTCAATCAAACGATTGATGGATCTGAATTGCTACCGCGGAACTCGTCATCGTAAAGGTTTACCTGTGCGTGGACAAAATACGCGATCTAATGCTCGCACTCGAAAAGGTCCTAAGAAAACTGTCGCTAATAAGAAAAAAGCTGTTTAATTCTAGGAGTTAAAGTTTCATGAGTACTGAAAATAAAGCCGCACCAAATAAAGCTGGTTCTCCAGCAAAAAAGAAAATCAAAAGAAACGTTCCGCAAGGTTACTGTTTCATTCAAGCTGGTTTTGGTAACGTTATCGTTACTATGACAGATCCTAACGGAGACACCATTGCTTGGAGTTCAGCAGGGCATTTGGGCTTCAAAGGGAGCCGTAAAGGAACTCCATTTGCGGCACAAGTAGCAGCAGAAGATGCAGCGAAAAAGGCAATGGAAGCAGGAATGAAATCTGTTGATGTTCTTTTAAAAGGACCTGGCGCCGGACGTGAACCTGCGATTCGTGCTCTGGCGGCAACTGGAATGAGAATTTTGTCTCTGAAAGATATAACTCCAGTTCCACATAATGGCTGCCGTCCACCTAAACGTCGTCGAATTTAAGAAATAGGAGAATTAAAGTGAGTTGCGTGAACGACAGTGTTTGTAAATTGTGCCGAAGAGAAAACCTTAAATTATTTTTAAAAGGTGATCGTTGTTATTCAGACAAATGTTCTTTTGATCGACGACCTTATCCTCCAGGACAGCATGGCCAATCTCGATTAAAATTTTCTGAGTTTGCTTTGCAACTGCGTGAGAAACAAAAAACTAAACGTTGGTATGGACTTTCTGAAAAGCAATTCCGTCGTTACTTCAAAGAAGCTAATGCCTCTAAAGAATTAACAGGTACTGCCTTATTGAAATTCTTAGAAATGCGTTTGGACAATGTTGTTTACGCTTTAGGTTTTGGAAGCTCACGTCGTGAAGCACGACAATTGGTTCGCCATAACCACATTTTGGTTAACGGAAAACGTGCTAATATTCCAAGCATTCTTGTGAATAAAGGTGATGTGATCCAGATCGCTGACAAGAGCAAAGACCAAACTCGCATTCAAGCTTCTGTTCAATCAGTAGCGCGACGTTCGATTCCTGCATGGCTTGAAGCTGATCACGGGAAACTTTCGGGAACGATCAAAGATCTACCGACTCGTGATGATGTGACTGTGCCGTCAGAAGAAAATATGATTGTTGAATACTACTCAAGATAATCGTCTAGGGAGACAGAAATATGCAAGAGCACTATTATAAATTTTGGAGAGAGATGATCAAACCCAAAGCTTTTGAGGTTGATCGTGAATCTCTTCGTGCAGATTATGCCCGCTTCATCGTTCGTCCTCTCGAGCGAGGCTTTGGCGTAACTTTAGGGAACTCACTGCGACGAATTCTTTTGAGCTCAATGATGGGTTCAGCTGTTTCTGCAGCGAAATTCGAAGGCGTTCTTCATGAGTTCACAACAATCCCTGATGTGCTTGAAGACGTTACGGATATTATTTTAAATTTAAAAGAAGTGCGTTTCCGTCAATTTACTCCTGACACTTTGACTTTGAAAATTTCAAAAAAAGGTCCTGGTAAATTAACGGCGGCTGACATTCAAACCAGTGACAAAGTTGAAGTTCTTAATAAAGAACAGCACATTGCCACTTTGGGTGCTAATGCTAATTTCAATGCTGAAATTATTGTGAGCTATGGTCGTGGATATGTACCTACTGAAAATCGCGAGGAAGAGCTTCCCGTTGGTTTTATTCCAGTGGATGCATTGTACAGCCCTATTCGTAAGGTTAATTACAATGTTTCGAATGCACGTGTTGGTCAAAGAACTGACTACGATGCTTTGGCATTGGAAGTTTGGACAGATGGTTCTTTGAAACCTGAAGAGTCAGTGGCACTGGCTTCAAAAATTATGAAAGAGCAGTTACAGATCTTCTTAACTTTCGACGAGACCATGGAACCGGCGGAAGAGAAGAAGGATTCATCGTCTCCTCAATTGAACGACAATTTATTCCGTTCTGTTGATGACCTTGAGCTTTCTGTGCGCTCTGCAAATTGCTTGAAAAACGCAAACATCAGATACATCGGTGAGCTGGTGGTGCGATCTGAAGCAGAAATGTTAAAGACTAAAAATTTCGGAAGAAAATCATTGAATGAGATCAAGGAAATCTTGTCAGAAATGGGCCTCGGACTTGGAATGAAGATCGACGGTTGGCCACCTGCAGGATGGGATCCAAATAATCCTCCCCCTCAAAAACGGGAACAACAGTAATCGGAGTTTGTCATGAGTTCTCATAGAAGAAGAATAAAACATTTTTCACGAGCTAGTGGTCCAAGAAAAGCTTTGATCCGTGGTTTAGTGATTTCTTTGATCGAGCACGGTCGCATTAAAACGACTGTAGAAAAGGCAAAAGAAATTCGCCGTCACGCAGAGAAGGTCGTCACCTTGGGTAAAGACGCAGGAACGGCAACACGCCGTTTGCTTTTGTCTCGTTATCCCAATCCTAAGGCTATTGATGCTATCATTAATGATATTTCACCGCGTTTTAAAGCGCGTCCAGGTGGTTACACCCGTATTATTAAAATTGGTCGTCGTCCTGGTGACACGGCCGAAATGGCATTCCTTGAATTTGTTGATTATGACTTCAGCTCAAAAGTAGAAAAAACGACTGGAAAATCATCTGATAAAAAAGGTGAAAAGAAGGAAGATAAAGCTGCTAAAAAAGAAGCTGCTGTTCTCCGTCGCGCAAAAATGAGAGTTGTTGCTGCGAAGAAGAAATCAGTCAAGAAAATGCAAAAAACTTCGCGAGTTGAATCTCGCGCTTAGAGTTTGCCAAAATTTAAATTTCTACAAAAAGACTCACACTGTTGAGTCTTTTTGTTTTTCAGGCATACTTTTCTTATGAAAGCTCATCTTAAAGCCCTAGGAATTGTCGGCGTCTTTTTTCTTCTCTTTGCAGGAGTGTATTTGTATTTCTCGCGGTCGCCTCAAAGTAGCAGCTCGCATATCGATACGGTGCAGAGAATGGAGGCCAAAGGGGTGCCGACTTTTACGGCGAACACCATTGATAATATTAAATTCGAACTTTCGGCTCATCCGGGGAAAGTCATCATTGTTAATTTTTGGGCGTCTTGGTGTGGGCCTTGTATCGAGGAAATCCCTTCCTTAATCCAACTGGCCGAACATTTTAAAGACCGCATTGAAATTTTAGCCGTATCTAACGATGAAAAGATCGAAGACATACAGATTTTCTTGAAGGCTTTTTCGAAATTGAAAGCTTCGAGTATTAAAATCATTTGGGATGGCGATCGAAAGATTGCTGATCTTTTCAATGTTCAACGTTTGCCAGAGTCTTTCATTGTGCGAGCTGATGGAAAGCTCGAGAAGAAGATTATTGGCTCGATCACCTGGTATACGCCTCAATCGCTCGAGTACATTGAGTCTGTGATAAAAAAGGGCCAGTAATTATTTACAGCCCGAATTTCTTTTTTAAATCATCGACGGCTTTTTTGCCTTCTTCTTCAAGCTTTTTCTTTCCTTGGTTTTCGGCGTCCTTTTTGGCTTGGTCGGTTTTTGATTCGGCTAACTTCTTTTGGGCTTCGGCTTGCTGTTGAAGTTTTTTGATTTCGCCGTCAATTTGTGACCGGAACTGATTGATTTGGGCTTCAATCTTTTCTTTGTTCTGAGTCACTTCCTTCTGAACATAGTCTTCGATTTTTTTACGAGCTTCATCGATTTTTAGCTGAATTTGTTTTTGGAAGCCTTTTTGGAGTTCGGCACCTAAATTCGAATTAATGTTAAAAGCTAGGTGAGGTAAAGTTCCGTTAATGTCGGCGTCCAGGGTTACTTGGCTGATGCCGGCAAAAACATTTTTCAGGATTGAATCAGCGACTGAGTTGGGTGAAGACACATCGTAATCTACGTTCTTAAATTGATTGTCCAAATTGAGCTTAAGGTCTTTGTAAGCTACAAGTTCAGCATTCAATTGGAGAGCTCCTTGAGCCTTTCTAAACCCAACCTTGACGTCAGGTGATTGGACCAGTTCTTTGCCTTCAATAGGGTATGCACCGACTTTAAGAGCCAGCTCTGCTCGCCCAATGGGTTTCGTATTGTCCATGACGACGCGGAGATCAGTGGAACGAATATTTTGTGCAGGGAAATCGCCCGAGGCTGTGAGCACGGTCGGTTTTCCAATGAGGGCTTGGTTGGAAGTGATATCGGTGATTTGCCCGCGGATTTCGCCGGCGTGTTCTGATTTTCCTGCCTGCGAGCTGATCGAAGTTTTTCGCAGCCAAAAGAGGGGGTAGGAATTCGGGCGACCGAATTCGTAACTGACTCCTTCGGCGCGAGGGTGGGGTTGAATTTCAACTTCGGCCTCGCTGGGGACATTCTTCTTCGTTAGATTGGGTGGAGCGTATTTATAGTACATGGCTTTGTAACGATTGAGTTTGGCCATGTAGGGATCGAGATAGCGCTTGAAGATGGACATACTGATGGCCTTCGCATCAATTTTGGGAATTTTAAAATGTTTTTCGAGGTCTTTGATGTCGTTTCTGATTTGCGCCTCGAGAGATTTTAAGCCGTCCTGTGTGGCCTTAAGATCGCTGTTCAGATCATTGCTTGCTGACTGGATGGCTTTGTATTTGGCATCGCCCTCTTTCAGGACAGCGTCGATTTCCCGAAGAGAATCTTGAAGTTCTTGAGGAGTTTTGAAGTTACTGGTTTTAACTTTGCCCAGGCGATCACCCAAAACCTGAAAATCTTTACCCTGAGGCAGTTGTTTCAGGCGCTCTTGCCAAGCCGCTTGTTTTTTCTTGAAGTCTTCTTCGAGAGCTTTGGCTTTTTCCTTTGATACAAGACTTTGATTTAATTTTTCTAACTGAACTTCAGTGGAAGAACCGCCCAACATGGCGATGATGTCACCCAAAACATTTTCTTCGCCAGCCATTTTGACTTGAGAAAGGGCCTGGCCCTTAATTTTGTCGGCTTCTTTGGCTAAGGCTGATTCTTTTTGCTCGGAGGGTGGCTCAGGGGGTTTAACTTTTCCTTCGCGGGCTCGAGGTTTGTTGAATTCAATTTGCTCGACAGCAACTTCATTAACAACAACCTTGGCGCGCAGAAGAGCATCCCACAACATGGAAAAACGAATGTTGCCGATGCTTAAAGAATTTCTTTTAGGTTGTTCGGCATCGGTAATATCAATGCCTTGAATGCGGAGAGAAGCTTTGAAAAAACTGGTTTCTAAATTAGCCACGTCGACTTCGGCTCCGACAACTTGGTAGCCCACCCACTCGAGAGATTTGCGCAGGTGTAAATCAAAAAAGAAATGGAAGTAGAGAGCCATCAACACCACGACGATAAACACAGGGACAATGGCGTTCCAGCGAATGGGGCCTTGCGGTTTTTTTATTTTTTCAGGCTTTTGTTGAGAGTCGTTATTCAAGGGAAGTCCTTTCTGGTGTTAGTTCAGCAACTGCAAATGATTGTGTTTAAGCGCCGTAAAGTTTGTCGTATTTGCAGTACCAGTTGTAAATGCTCGTGGCCGCGAAGGCTTTCCAGTATTTGGTTTCTCTGAACCGGGCAACAATAGTGGCTCGGTATTTTATAATTAAAATTTTGAAAACCACGAAGGCAATGGGAGCCAAGACGAAAGAAATAATCATTGATCCCATGACAATGCTGTTGTTGAAGCGGGTCATGGGAACCAAAGGAGCATTGTACATTGAGACAAATAAAGGGCGAAGGCCCGGGAGTTCTAAAACTTTTTGTCCCATGATGTTGGCTAAGGGATCGATCAGGTAAGCGACAAATTTAAAAAAGAAGGCCGACAGAAAAGCCGCTCCCAGTTGAATGCGAAAAATAAAAATGAGAAAAAGGATGATAAAGGTTTGCAGAGAGATAAAGGGAGCAAAACCCAGAATGAGTCCACAGGCCAGTCCAGCCGCCAGAGAGTTTGTCCCTGTGTCAGAGTTAAGAAGCTTAAAAAAGGCGAAAATTTGCTTTAAAAGTAATGTCATAGGGCCTCATTTAAATTAATATAAAATAAATCAGTTCAAATATTTCTCTGAATTTCTCGAAGAGATAGGAATTTTGTGCTGAGTCGGAGATTTTTTTGCTAAATTAAGTGAGAAAGCCTGAATCCGGGCAGAGGTAAAGATGAATCTGAAAGAGTATATCCATAATAGCTTCAAGGAATCAGCGAGCAACTTGGAAAGATTAGCTCAATCGCAAGAGGTTCAGACTCAGGTCATTAAAGCAGCCGAGTGGATCATTGAGAGCCTTAAAAATGGCGGGAAGCTGTTGATCGCTGGAAATGGTGGGTCCGCAGCTGACGCCCAGCACATTGCTGCAGAATTGGTCGCAAAACTTTCGAGGGATCGTACATCCATCGCCGCTATAGCTTTAACTGTGGATACTTCATTGCTTACGGCTGTTGGCAATGACTATGGCTATGACTATATTTATGATCGCCAGATTCAAGGTTTGGCTCAGCCTCAAGATATCTTTTTAGCTATTACCACTTCAGGGAATTCAAAAAATATCCTCAAAGCTTTAGAGCGGGCCAAACAGAAAAAAGTGAAGTCGATTTTGCTGACAGGATTTGAAGGGGGCAAGGCTCGTGCTGTGGCTGATTTGTCGATTGTGGCTCCCGGTGAGCATACGGCTCAGATCCAAGAAGCTCACATCGCGATTTATCACACATTGTGTTTTATGATCGAGAAGTCGCTGGTTGAATCAGGTCACGTCGAGTACTTCGACTGATTTTTCTTTTCTTTGTAAATAGAAAACGGCGCCGACCAAACCGAAAATCAACTGGAAGATCTGCATGGCCGTTACGATCGTGGGACCAATCTCTGATTTGTAACCCAAATAATTATTAAATAAGAAATAAAAAGCGGCTTGCCCCACGCCAATCCCAGCCGGTGAAATAGGCACGGCCGTGGCCATGAAACCGAGTGGGGCCACCAGGAAATAAGTGGACCATTTCGTTCCTTCAGCTAGCCCGGAAACCTCTCCGGCGAGGATAAGAAAACAAATGGTGGTGACCTGAGCTAACAGGCTGTAGCCAACCACTTGGAATAGATGCCCTGGGGAACTGCCATAAAGTTGAGTTGAAGAATACAACTTAATAAATTTATCTTGTTTAGGTAGAAAGCTTAGAAACTTATGGATGCGATCTTGAAAAAAGGGGCGGCGAGTGAAGAGTAAAAATAAGATCAATGTGAAAGCCAGGAAGAGAACACAAAAGAGCATAAAGAGTTTGTGTAAAACGGGTGAGGTTCGAACGTGTTGAAAATCGTAAAACATCACGGTGAGCGCCATCAGTACCATGGTGTAAAGTCCTAAAATGCGATCGACAGCGACACTGGAAACAGCGGTCGCCCGTGACTCTTTCTGATCTTTGTAGAAGTAGAAGGCCTTCACAAGATCGCCGCCGACGCCGCCAGGGACCGCGTAATTAAAAAAAGTACCTATAAGAGTGAGCTTGAGCAAAGGCCAAGTCTTACTATGGATGTTTTGGGTTTCAAGAAGAACTCCCCAGCGAAGAGTAGCAAATAAAATACTGGAGCCTAAAAGAAGTAAGCCAAGAAAAAAGGGGCCGGGACTAAGCATATTTTTAAGCGCCGAGAAATTGAGTTTACCGCTTTGGACAAGCCAATAAATAATTCCTGATGCGATGAGGATTTTTACCGCGGTCAAAATATTTTTTCGAAGAGGAGAAGGTGTCGACACGGAGATCCTCAGCTCAAAAAATGAGTTTTAAAAATACTTTGTAAGTTCGTAAGAACCTTTTCTAAATTTTTAAGCGGCAAAGAGGTAGGGCCATCACACAGAGCTTGTTCGGGTCGAGGATGAGTTTCCAGAAAAACTCCGTCGACTCCAACGGCCATTGCAGCGCGGGCCAGTGGCCAAACCATTTCACTGCGACCGCCACTGCTTTCCCCGGTGGCTCCTGGGAGTTGAGTGGAGTGAGTTGCATCCATAATGACAGGAAACCCCAGATTTCGCATTTCCACGAGTCCTGTCATGTCGTTGATTAATCGATTGTAACCAAAAGTTGTTCCGCGATCGCAAAGTAAAAGTTTACTGTTTCCTGCCTGAACGGCTTTGTTAGCAATGGACTTCATATCCCAAGGTGCAAGAAATTGTCCCTTTTTGATGTGAATGACTTTTCCCGTTTTTGCAGTTTCGACGAGAAGATCTGTTTGTCGAGACAAAAAGGCTGGAATTTGAAGAACGTCAGCGACTTCAGCGACGGGAGCTACCTGGTGAGTTTCGTGAACATCAGTCAATAAAGGAGCATTCAGTTTTGTTTTTAATTTGAATAAAGATTTAAGAGCTTGATCAGCGCCAGGACCGCGAAAGCTGGATGAACTTTGGCGATTGGCCTTATCGAAAGAGCATTTTAAAATCCAAGGAATCCCTAATTTTTCGGTGACCCTTTTGATTTCTTGGCCAGTTTCCAGAACAAGGCCTTCATCTTCGATAATATCGGGACCAGCAAAAAGCACAAAGTTTTTTGCATCTCCCCAGGTGAATGTTTGCGAACCAAATTGAAACGATACGGTTTTAGAGAGCGCTTGGAATCCTGTCATGCCCGAGTTATCGCACAGCTTTGAGGACGCTTTCAATGATTTTATCTTGTGTCGCCCTGTCCATATCTGGGAAAAGGGGGAGACTGATCACATGTTCAGCGGCCCAGCGAGCTTTCGAAATATCGCCCGTAGCGGGAGCATGCTCTTTGTACCAAGGTTGATCAGGCATTGTGCGGGGATAGTGAATCGTCGTAGGAACTCCCATCTCTGCTAATTTTTTTTGAAATTGTTCCCGCTGATCAACGGTCACCGTGTATTGAGCCCAAACGCTGTCACGATCGGATTTCACTTTAGGGTACGAGAATCCAGGAACTTTTATCTCAGCAAAAGCCTGATTAAAGTTTTGAGCAATTTTTTGCCTTTGTTCAACTTCCCAATCATAGCGTTCCATTTTTGCGAGAAGAATGGCGCATTGAATGGTATCTAAACGACCGTTTAAGCCTAAACGAGTGTGGTAGTAGCGGCTTTCAGAGCCGTGATCGCGAATCTCTTTCATCGCTTTAAAAAGCTTATCATCATTGGTAAAAATGGCTCCGCCGTCGCCATAACATCCAAGGGGTTTTGCGGGATAAAAGCTAGTGCCTGCAGCAATGGTTAAACTTCCGCTGCGTTTATTTTTATATTTAGCGCCGTAGCTTTGGGCGAGATCTTCGACGACAAACAGATTGTGTTTTTTGGCAATGGCGTTGATCTCGTCCATGTCAGCCACTTGCCCGTAGAGAGAGACCGGCATGATCGCTTTTGTTTTTGGGGTGATAGCTTTTTCAATTTGAGTGACATCGATGTTGAAAGTCACGGGATCGATATCAACATAAACAGGTTTAGCTCCAGCAAGAACAATAGTTTCTGCCGTGGCAATGAATGAAAAAGCTGTCGTGATGACTTCATCGCCGGCTTTAATTCCCAAGGCCATGAGAGGAATCAACAGAGAATCGGTTCCGCTGGCGCAGGCTAAAGAGTATTTAACTCCTGTGTGTTGAGCTAATTTTGTTTCCAATTCTTGGACTTCAGGTCCGTTGATGTAAGCGCCACTTTCAAGAACTTTGAGCACCCGTGAATTGATGGATTCTTTCAGAGCATTGTACTGGGTTTTTAAATCGATAAAAGGAATCGTCATGGGGCCTCCGCCGAGTCAAATTTTCAAAAGATAGACTCTAGTTTCCGTTCTTATGATCTGGAAAGAAAGTGAATTTTTGGTGAAGATATATTTTTTTTGCTTAAAAAGTTTTTTGTGACTTTCCGTCCTCATTTTTTACATGCCGCTGTTGACGATCCGAATCATTGCGCTTTTTTTAAGAACGAGGAATCATAGGGCTCTATGGACAAAAGAACACAAAGTCGTCGGGCAAAGGCAAAAAAATCTTTAACATTATTAATTCTCGCTAGTCTGTTAGCGACAAGTAAGGAGTCGAAAGCCGCTTATTCCAACTACAATTCGATTTTAATCGGAGATCTTGCTGCCGGCTTAGGGGGCGCGGCGACTGCCGTCGTGGGGGATTCGTCTTCGGCTTCTTTCTACAACCCTGCGACCCTAGCTTTCATGGAGGGAAATTCGTTTTCGGCTGCAGTAGGAATTTACAAAAAATTCGATACTGTATTTGGTGAAAACGAGGACTTTACGAAAGCTCCTTTGCGGGTCAATCAAGGTTTCTTTCGCTCGCTTCCAGCCTCGACAGGGAATGTGATCCGTGCGGGGAAATACACTGTGGCTTTATCCATTCTGGTTCCCGATTATGATGAATTTAAAGGGGATCTGAAAAAGCAGGATGAAAATGCGACAACTCTGTCTGTTCGAGACGAATCGCTATGGGTTGGTGGAAGTGTCGCGCAAAATATTTCTGAAAACGAGTCTGTTGGTTTGTCCGCTTATTATACAGCACGAAGCTTTTCACGTTCCTTGAATGATCGAACTTATCCTTCGGCAACCCGAGTTCAGTTGTATACCGAGGAAAAAACTTTGGTTGAAAATGGCATTGTGATGATTTTTGGCTACTTTAAAAAATTCTCAGAGGACTTTGGATTTGGAGCCAGCTTAAGAACACCGGCAGTGAAAGTGGCCAGTCATGCAAATATTTTTAGGTCGACCACGGATGTGGATACGTCTATTCCTTCGATAAATCGGCCCACTGAAAACTTTGTGGATAAAACTTCTCGAGTGGTTATACCGGGGAAGGTGGCCGTAGGTTTAACTTATCGTCAGGATCCAACACTTCTTTGGTCACTTGATGTAACTTTACACGAAGGGATAAGTTACGTGGATATGGAAGATGAAAGCATTGGTGCTCGCGTGGATCACAAGGCTGTATGGAATGCCTCCTTGGGATTAGAAAAAGCATTTAAGGATTGGCTAAAAATTAGACTAGGGGGATTTACAAATTTTTCGTCTCATCACGATCCTAATCCTGATTTAGCTCAGCTTCAGGAAGATAAAGTTGATATGTTGGGCTTCAGCGCAAATCTTGTTTTTATTGCCGGCCAAAAGATCAGTTACACCTTTGGAGGCTATTATACGGGGGGACGGGGACGATCTATCCAAAGAATCCAGCAGCAGTATGAAGTGACTACGAAAACCCAACATATTTTCACGATGCTTGTTGGCACGTCGTTCCATTTTTAATCCGCGGCATTATGGCCATAAAACTTGTAATTACTCTGAAATTCTTCTACTCCAGTTCCACTTTGGAACTTTTTGAAGAAAAGAGGAATTATGAATTTTCGAAATCTTATTATAAGCCTTAGTCTTGTGTGTGCTACCAGTCTTGCTTCTGCCGCCACCTACACTGTAGCTGGCCAGTTAAACGCTAAAACCTTAACCCTGGATATTAAAGAGACCGAAGCCATTGGGCCTGGTTGTGATCTTTATGTGCAAAATTTTACTTATTATCCCGATTTTAAGTTTATCGATGTTGGACTTCGAGAAGTTAAAAATTGTCCCCTCGATAATATTGCTCCTCGAAGTGCGCAACTTATCTGGAATTTTCCTTTCAATTTTTCTGCTGAAAAACAAATTTTTCTAAAAATTAATCGCCGCACTGTTGGAACTTTACATATTGAAAACCAAAACATCGTTTTCAAACCTCGGGGGACTAAGTGAATCGAAAAATATTTTTTATTATCCCTGCAGCCGTTTTATTGATTGCTCAATTAGCAGCTGCAGCCGCTTACGTTGATCCACGTTTGCAAAATTTTGTTCGCCAAAAGGGCGCACAAAAAGCACGAGTGGTTGCTTTGATGAAAAATGATGGAGCCGGTTTAGCGGGTCCTCAAAGATATAACTTTCGTTCGGTCCATCAATTCCTAACGGCTCGGGCCCAAGCTTCATGGCAACAAGTAAAACCAGTTGTTTCTAGTGCGCCGAATGATATCGCAGTCCGCAGCGCATTTTGGATTAATAATTCGGTTGTTGCTGATGTGACTCCTCAGGGTTTGCGAATTTTGTCTCAGGTTCCAAACATCGAAAAAATTTATTTGAATGGTGAAGTTCAATACATTCGTGCAGCTCCTACAAGCGGCGTTTTTCCTAGAACCAATAAAGCAGCTCAATACCCTTATGATCTTGTTGATATTGGAATTGATAAACTGATGGAAAAACGACCTGATCTATTAGGAGACGGGGTTCGTGTAGGTTTGATTGATACAGGGGTCGATGGAAAGCATCCTGCACTCGCTGGAAAAGTCGCTTTGTTTTATGATGCGAAAACAAATCAAATCAAAGAACCTTACGATGCCGGCAGCCACGGAACTCACACCGCAGGAACAATTGCGGGTGGAGATCGTCAAGCGACCAACATCGGTGTCGCACCAAAGGCTCAATTGGTCGCATCAGCAGCTTTGGGAAGTTACGAAGAAATGCTGAAGGCTATGGAATTCATGTTGGATCCAGATAAAAATCCAAGCACCAATGATCGACCTCGTTTGATCAGCAATTCATGGAATACCGGTGGTGCTCCTGATCAAGAATTATTTTATCGCGCAATTTCAGCTTGGGAAGCAGCGGGAATTCTACCTGTGTTCTCGGCGGGGAATTCGGGACCTAATCCTAAAACTATCACTCGTCCTCACGAACACCCTGGAGTTCTTGCAATAGCGGCTACGGGAAAAGATGGGAAAGTGGCAAATTTTAGTTCCCGTGGACCTGCAGAATATCAGGGTAAACCAGTTCAAAAACCTGATCTTTCAGCTCCTGGAGTTGATATTGTTTCTACTGTCCCTGGTGGTGGTTTGCAGGCGATGTCGGGAACTTCGATGGCTTGTCCCCATGCTGCCGGTGTTGCAGCTTTGATTTTCCAAGCGAATCCAAATTTAAATCCAGCTCAAGTTCGTGAAGTCATGATGAAAACTTTGATTCTTGTGGATGAAAAAGGAAATCCTGCACCGTCGCAAGTATGGAATGCGTCCTATGGATTTGGCCGTTTGAATGCTTTAGCGGCAATTCAAGCTGTGACTGGAATGCAGAATTTGCAAAAGGGAACAATGGCTCAGTTCCAACCGACGGCTGCGTTTCAAAATTTTGTTGGTGAGATGAAGTCTTTGTCTTCTCAGTTGTCTCGATTGAATTTTGTGAACACAAATGACTTAACAGAGAAGTACAACACTGATCCTCGGCTGTGGCTCGACGGCTCACGCCTTTAATTTGTAAATACAGCAGGACAAGTAAGAGCCCTGAAACTTTTAGTTTCGGGGCTTTGTTTTTTTTGTTCGCGGGCTTGTTTTTCGAAAAGCTTTAAACCTAATTTGATTTCTGTCGGAGTATTGAAGCGATTTCTGCGCGCGACCTCTTCTTTAATAGAATAGGATGTATCAGAAAAACTTTCGAATACGTAATCAATAGCTTCGGCCGCTTTTTTAGCAATGTATTCGCTAAAGACAATTACGATTTGCTCTTGGTTTGTTTTGCCCGCGTTGCTAAAATTTATACTTGTACCAGCATCAGTCACTGCGCCGATCGCAAATAATTTATGATGTAATTTAACTTCATAGGTAATTTTTTTTCCATTGTATTCAAAGCTCGACTCTTTAAATGATTTATTAGTTACGCGGATTCCTTTTCTAAACTCTTCGAATTCCTTTGGCGATAAAAGATCGCGAATTGGTTTTGAAATAGGATCATTCAGATCTTCGATATAAACTTTTTTGTTTTTTTCTTTTTTAATCCCTTGGTCGAATTCTTCAGGATCTTTTATCGAATTATTTTGGCCAGTCACCAGTTGAGTCGGATCAGCAGGGTCAAATTCGACCAAGCGATAGCCTGATAAACGCAACAGCATGCTAAAATCACGCATAGCAAAGCGAGTGTCACCAACAAGTTTAACTAGATCTTTCATTGACCTTTTTTCTTTACGGCGAAATTTAATTTCTTGAACAATTTTTTGCGTGAGTTCAAGGGCAAGCTCTTCAGAAGAGAAAGAGAAAAAAGCGCCTGAAATAGGCCCTGATGAAGCTCTGAAAACGCGAGCAAAAATATCACGATTGATGTCGCCAAGCCCGCCATTGGGAGAGAAGGCCATCAGCATCCAATCATGATATTGGTAGCCTGGACGTTTAGGCCCTAGAAGCTGATAGGCTCCGCTGATTGGGAATTCGCTCTGGCCGCGCAATTTATAGATTATATTTTTTCTAATCTCCGCAACCGCAATGATGGCAGGGATTTCTCCTTCAACGACAATCATATTGTTAGGATTTGGAATCGATTCTTTTGGTCTAATGTCTGCGGGAACTTCGGGGAGATCCCCTTCAGGACCGCTGCAAGACTGAGTGGGATTTCCAGAGCTCAGAATTGTTTTTGAAGTTCCATGGGCCGATTGCAAAGCAATTATTTTTTGATGATTGAGTCCTACGGAATCCACGGCTTCAACATAGACTCCAGCAGCTTTTAATTTTTTAAAGACTTCTTGAGCCGCGGGTTTTGATTCAACAACACCTTTATCCACACCACCTAAAACCTTGACGCCTCTTTTGTGAGCCTGAATAAAAGCTTCAGCCAAATCTAGCAAATCAAGATCATAAAAATTAAAATGAAGTATATCACCAGGTTTTGCGGAATTAACCAAATCGATCATGACTTGGCGGTGATCATCCGCAGGAATTGTTTTAACGGTTCCATTTCGAGTGAGTTCTTTTCGCGGATGATTGGCATAAAATTCCATGTCATCATAGCTGAGACTATGTTTCTTATCGACGATGCGTATGGGTTGATTGGTGGCCAAATTGGTTTTAATAAGCTCAATTAATTTTTTATCTTTGATGACATCATTAAAGAGTTTACGAAAGCGTTCATGGATAACTTTAATCTCTGGGTCAGTCACTTTTTCTTCAGGAACTTTATCCAGATACTTTTCTATTGCGATCCAGTCTTTTTTCACTTGTGATAACAAGAAAATAATTTTTGATTGGGAAACGCGAGGTTTTTCATTTGTCGGCGTTTCGAGCAAGGGGCCAAAAGTATCATTAATTAATTTATAAAGTTCTTTATTCACCATTATTCGAACAGAAAGATCCATCATTTTTTCGAGTTCGAGACCAGTTGTTTCGATTGTTAATTTAGAGAGATGGGTTTCTTGAGCAGCCTGAACTGGCAAAGCGACTAACAGCTGTAAAGAAATTAGACAGCTGAGGGCTCTGAAAAGAAATGAATTGCAGTAGGATGTTGTCATGCCAGTCTTGTTCTCCTTGGGACTTTAAGGAGCAAGGATATGGCCAGATCTGTGGTCTTATGTCTTTTTTCGCACGTAAAGGGTTTTAATAACGGTCGCGACAATCTCTCCTGATTCATTGAGAATGTTAACAGGTTTATCGAAGATATACTTTCCAGCAGTATCAGTCTTCGCTTTAATGTCAGCAATTTCTTCGGCGGTCATTTTGAATTCCGCAGTGACTTTGCCTTTCCCCGGTTTTTTAAAATCGATGGAAGCGGCTTTGTCCCAGACTATGTAGCTTCGCCCTAAATTGTTCATCAGCATGAGCATATAGAAGGGGTCTGTCATGGCGTACAGAGATCCGCCGAAGTGAGTGCCCACGTAATTTTTGTTGTACCAGTGCAGCTTCATGGAAACTTTAATGTAAAGATAATCCGGACTCACTTCGTCGACAGCGATGCCGGCGCCGAGATAGGGGAGCCAAATATTTCCTAAGAGTTTTAAAAGCCAGATTGGTGTTTTTTCACCACTTAATTTACGAATGAGGTTGGGTGATGGCATTTTTTTCCTTAACTTGTTTTTCCTAGTGAAATTAAAAATGGATCTGCTTTTTGTCTTTCTGAAAAGTCATTTTTAGAATTGATATTGAGCCATTTGTTTTGCACCAGAATTTGGCCGATGGCTCCGCCCAAGGAATTTCCTGGGCCTAAGAGGATAACTCGATCTGGACAAAATTCTTTTAAGCAGACAGTAATGGCCTGAGTGAAATTGTAAGGTTGAACCACTTGATGATCAAAAGTGTACTGGTAAATTTCTTCAAGATCAGTCGAGTAAGGAGACCAGATGTGCCCGCGGCCATCAATCAACGGGACCTGAGGTCGCTGAAATAAGTCCTTGGATAAAATTTCGAAAGCTTTTTGCGATGTTTGATGCAACAGAGGAGTGTGAAAGGCCGCGTGATTCACCAACTGAAAAGGATAGTTTTCTATTTTTGGCAAACGCTTCATCAGGGCTTCGAGAGCTTTTTGATTTCCACCGATAACAAGGTAACCACCGAGTTCAATCGAGATGTAAGCTTCGCAGTCCGCTTGTTGGTTCACTTCAAGAAGTGCATTTTCAGTAGATTGCACGCGGGCAAAATCTTTTTTCCACTGATCATCCAAGATAGGATAAATGATCTGCCCGCCGATAATTTTTTCTTTCATCATGGAGCCCATTGTATTGATCACTTCGAAAGCACCATGGACATCAAGAACTCCAGCGACGGCACAGGCAATGTACCAGCCCATGGAATTTCCCGTCACGGCCACAATTTCGTAGCGGTCGGGATCAAGGCTCATAAAATCAGCGTAACTGCAGGCGTAGATTAAGGCCGAAGCATTTTCGCCTTTGGTGTGCAGTTGAGGTTTAAAGACAGGCTCGTCATCCAACTGCGTGAGTGTAGGCTCGCCCAGGGCTAAGCGTTTTTCATCGAGAGTGTGAATGAACTCATTCTGCTGAGGACGATATTTTTTCAGATAACCTAAAGTTTCTTTGGTGTAGGTGCCCCGTCCTGGGCAAACGATGACGACTCGCTCTTTCATTTTTTCTCCGTATTTTTGCCAAGCAAGGATAAACAAGATTGGATGATATCGTCTCGCGAAGGAAGTCCTGCAGCTGCGGCTACTCCCAGTGTAATAAAGCAATCGTGCGCGGCCAACACTTTGATGTTTGGGATCTTTGCGCTATTTTCAACGATCATCGTAACAAGAGCTTCACTGAGAGAACCTGACTTTCGACATTCGTCGACGATCAGAATATTTTTATCGTGTTGAATTTCTTTCATCAGAGATTCAGTTGGTAAAGGCGAAATCCACCGCAGATCAATGATCTTGCAATTCACGCCGTGCTTTTCGCGCAGAATTTTTTCGGCTTGGCGGGAAAAATAATAACCATTTCCATAGGTTAGAATGGTTAAATCTTTCCCCTGACCATGAACACCAAATTCACCGAAGGAAATTTCTTCTTCAGGTTGTGGATAAGCAGAACTCCATTCTTTGTCGCCCTCTTGATGGAGATCCTTCGTCATGTAAAGAGCAATGGGCTCGACAAAGACAATCACGCGACCTTCTTCATAAGCCTTGCGCACGCAGGCTCTCATCATTTTTACAGCGTCAGCGCCATTAGATGGGACGGCGAGGATAACTCCGGGGATATCTCGAAAGATGGCCAAAGAATTATCATTGTGAAAGTGACCACCGAAACCTTTTTGATAAGGCAATCCAGCGATGCGGATCACCATGGGATTCGTGAATTGGCCTTGAGAGAAAAAAGCCAAGGTTGCGGCTTCGCCACGAATTTGATCTTCGGCATTGTGAACATAAGCTAAGAATTGAATTTCGGGAATGGGAAGAAAACCATTGTGACTTAAACCAATCGCTGTACCAAGAATAGACTGTTCATCCAGCAAAGAATTGAAAACGCGTTTGGCGCCAAACTTGGAGTACAATCCTTCGGTCACATTGTAGACTCCGCCTTTTTGAGCAACGTCTTCACCGAAGATCGCTGCATTTTTATAGCGCAATAAAATATCCGTGAGACCGTAGTTGATCAGTTTGGCCATATGTTGCGGAGTTTTCAAACGAGCGTACTCACGATCAAAAGTTTTTTCGCGCAAATTTTCTTCAGGTAAATCGGGTGCTGTTTTCATTTGAGTGCAAGCCGTTACAGCGCTGCGGATGTCTTCGGGCTTCAAAAGCTTCGGTCGATGAATCACGTACTGACCCACATGCTGAATACGACTGCGCGTTTGTTCGTAGAGTTTTAAAATTTCTTCAGCGGAGAGAATGGAATTCTCGATCAACAAGCGGGCAGAATGTAACAGAGGATCATTGAACTCTAGCGCTTCGATTTTTGCGAGAGTGTGATAATTGAATTCCATATCCGAGCCGGCATGTCCTAACAGGCGCACTGTTTCCATATGAAGGAACACAGGCCGACGTCTTTGACGAACGTACTCTTCGGCGCTTTTTGTTTGCACGTAGAGATCAATCAGATTTAAACCATCGCCTTTAAAGTATTTCAGGCCAGGTCGATTTGAAAAATTATTTTGAATCCATCCAGAGGGTGTTGAAACCGAAATGCCAATTCCATTGTCTTCGCAAATAAAAGCCAAAGGCATTCTGACATTTTGATAGGCGGTCCATGCGGCGGCATTGATTGCACCAAGGGATGTCGAGTGATTGGCTGAAGCATCTCCAAAGGTGCAAAGAACGACACTGTCATCAGCCATCACGGAATTCAGTCCCAGGTCTTTTGCTTTTTGAATTGAAAGAGCTGCGCCCATGGCCTTCGGCAAATGAGAAGCAATTGTGCTGGTTTGTGGGGGGACCATTAAAGGAAGGCTGCCAAAAACTTTATGTCGCCCACCCGCAATAGGATCTTCGCTGGAGGCCACGAAAGAAAGCATGGTGTCGTAAATCGACGTCGATCCAGGAAGTTGCTTCGCCCGTTCCAGCATTAAAGCCCCACTGCGGTAATGCAGAAAAGCCATATCGTCGAGACGAAAGACATTTCCAAAGACCGCGTTTCCTTCATGTCCCGAACTTCCAATCGTGTAAAAACAGAGATTGGAGTTCTTTAAAATGCGAGCGCGTAGATCCAAATGGCGACTGGCCACTTGGCTTTCAAATAATTGCACCAGGCGACTAGGACTTAAGCCTGAACCTTCTAAAGAAGTGGGGGTGCGGGCCGGGGGGAATTTTCCTGTTGAAACGAATTGAGTGAAATTCTGATCAACGACTTCAGCGCGATTATACATAGCTCAACCTCTATTTTGAGGATCATCTTCGGCAATAAATAACTCTTTGTCAGGATACCGTTTAAGGCCTATATTAGCACCTAAAGCTAAAAATTCCAGGGAGTATTTATGGCCAGTTACGAATCTTTAAACTACATGGAAGAGGACTCGCTCTTTACTGAAGACGAGCTCATGGTAAGAAAAACAGTCCGGGACTTTGTCACTGCCGAAGTCATGCCCACTCTTCAAGAGGCGAATCGCAAAGAAGAATTTCCTATGCACTTGATTCCTCGCTTTGCCGAAATGGGTTTACTGGGCTCGACGATTCAAGGTTACGATTGTCCAGGTCTGGGTCATATAGCCTATGGTCTATTGATGCAGGAGCTTGAGCGGGCTGACTCTGGAATTCGCTCTTTCTGTTCCGTGCAAGGCGCCTTGGTGATGTATCCCATCTTTGCTTATGGTTCTGAAGAACAGAAAAAAAAGTATCTGCCGAAGTTAGCTAAAGGGGAATTGATTGGATGTTTTGGTCTGACTGAACCCGATGCGGGATCAAATCCTGGCGGCATGCTCACCCGCGCTGAAAAAGTAAAGGGCGGTTTTAAACTCAATGGAAATAAAATGTGGATCACGAACGGATGTATTTCTGACATCGCGGTTGTGTGGGCCAAATTGGATGGAGAAGTTCGTGGGTTCATCGTTGAAAAAGGAACAAAAGGTTTTTCAACGAGCACCATGAAAGGAAAATTTTCTCTGCGAGTGAGTGTCACTTCCGAGTTGCACATGCAAGACTGTGTTGTTCCCGAGGAGAATATGCTTCCTCACGGTGCGGGTCTAAGAGCTCCTTTGGGGTGTTTGACCCAAGCTCGATACGGAATTGCTTGGGGCGTGGTTGGCGCGGCGAATGCCTGTTACCACACGGCTCTGAACTACGCTAAAGATCGAGTGATCTTCGAAAAAAGTAAACCTCTTGCCGCCTATCAATTAGCTCAAGCAAAATTGGTGAAGATGGCTCAGGAAATTACCAAAGGCCAATTGCTGGCCATTCAAATGGGAAGATTGAAAGAGGCAGGACGAATTCAACCTCATCATGTTTCCCTGGGGAAAATGAACAACTGCCGTATGGCTTTAGATGTGGCCCGTGATGCTCGCGATATGTTGGGTGCCAATGGGATCATCGATGAATATCCTGTTATTCGTCATATGAACAATCTAGAGACTGTGAATACTTATGAAGGAACAGAAGATATTCACCGCTTAGTGGTGGGACAGCAGATCACTGGCATTCCAGCCTTCCGCTAAATTCAAGCCTCACTGTGTGAGGCTCATGATTCTTTCAAAATTAGCTTTATTCATGGGGAACCATAGATTTCCCATGTGTCCACCGTAAGGGTAGAGGACAAAGCGTTCGTGCATTGTATTCTCTAAGAATTCAATATCTGCAGGGGTAACCAAAAAATCATCTTTGTTCGTAAGAACGAAGATATTTTTATTATTTTTAAGGGTTTCAGCCAATGAAGTGAAATTCGCTTCATTAAGTGCGATTTCCATTTCTTCTCGTGTTGGAGTTTCTCGATTTGGTTTTAGAGAAGGCGCTAAAAAGCGTATGAAGTACTCGCGGAAACCAAACTGGCGAGCCTCTTTCATGCGCTCATTGAATCTGTAAGGTAATGCTTTTTTCTTTAAAAATCCCAAGTCTTTAACTTGTTGGCTGGCAAAAATAACTTCGCTCAAATTTATGCGAAAGCTCTCGCCAATGAGCCAACGGCATTCCGGATGAGTCAGATGGAGCTTTTGTGCGGCACCTGCGACTAACTTAAGATCAAAACCTTCGCCCTGAATCTGACTCGCAACTGTAACCAGGGCACCCATAATATCAGATCTTCTTTCGGGAGTAATATTTTTTACTTCAGCGAAATAGTTATCCAGAAGCATCATGCTGGATTTCAAATTGAAAGGTGGATTGATAATAATAACTTTGGCGAAATTAAAAACTTTTTGCTTTTCATCTTCACGAGCTAAAAATCCTGAAAGTAATCCACCGTAAGAATAACCGGCCACAGAGATATCTGTGAAATTCAAGCCCTGTTGTTTTTTAAGAAAGGAAGTTACTTTTTTCATGAACTCATAATACTCGGGAGCATCACGCAATGGATTGCCAGGTAAAGCACTTTCACTGACGCCTAAAACGTAGTGCCAAGAGATGGGGTCAGGCAAAGTGACAGCATGATATCCTTGAAGATAAAGCTGGCTCGCTAAAAGCAGTGCGCTTCCGCTAAGAGCTGTTCCACCTGTTCCTGAAATGATAAAGGCTAAGGGTGCTTTTTTGTTTTTATGTTCGAACAAAGCCAAGGGTACGGCATTTCGTTTTTCAAGTAAGGGAACGTTCCGGCGATCTTTGCGAACTTCAATTTTAAGAGTCTCGTAAGAAGCTAAAGGAGTATTAGCAGCAGAAGAAATTGTTGAGACGTAATGATCCTTGATCGGGAATGGGTATTCGCTTTCTGGGATAATTGTTGCCCAGGCCAAGTTGGTCGTTGTGAGAGCTATGAAAACTTTTATTAAAAACAATGGTAATCGCATTTGAGTGGAATCCTTTTGGCCGGAATATAGCTCACAGAAAATTTCCACACAATGGCAATCTCGAGGACCCTAAGAATGTGGAAATATTTTTACAATTCAACTCGAGATGTGATGTAAAAATGAAAGAATTTTGTAGTACCAACTTGGAACCATGCTTTTTCCGAGAGGAAAAAAGAGGTATCTCTCATTTTTTTGAGGCTTTTTGGTAGTGTGTTTTTGTAATTACGAAACAGTAGATGATTGAAACCACCAGGGGCGCCGCTACGGTTTTGGCCAAATTTTGTGTGTGATTGATCCAGTGAATGAGGATCAGCAAGATCCCTGTATGACCAACGGTAAATAATACAGGCCACAAGTAAGGGATTGGCCATGAGCTTGTTCGCCGAGCAAAGAAGACTACGGCCAAGGACATATAGAGTGTCATAGCTCCGCTATAAACGGCTTGAACGGCAGCTGTTCGCAAAGCTTCGGTGAGATTGTCTTCATGATAGTTCACGTAAAAGGCCCATAGCCCCCACATAAGAGAGGCGCCTAAAACTGAAAAAGTGATCAGTGCTTTTGAACTCATTTAAATCCTTAGAGCTTGAGTTGAATCCAATTTTAAACTTGATCTTCTTTGAAAAGCAAAAAAGGATTAGGTTATGACTCATTCCAATGTGCCTGCTGATGTTTTTGGAAGGTATTTTTTTATTTCTTTGGGTCTATTTCTTTCAGTCGTAACCATCGTGTTTCTGCTGATCAAAAAGAAAAAAGGAAATAGCCAACTCATCAAAGAAATTCTTATACGGATCTATTCTTGGTGGGCTATCAGTTTTATCTTTTTTGTGGCCTACAATTTTGATCGAGTTGGCTTCGCCGTTGTTTTTACTTTGATAAGTTTGTTTGGCGTTCATGAAGTCTTTCGAATCCTTCGGCAAAGAATGAAATTCAGGAAAATTATTTACCTCATTTATTTTTTGATTCCTCTGCAATACTATTTGATTCTGAATGGCAGTGCCCATGCTTATTTAGCTTTTGTACCGATTGGTTCATTTATCATCTTGCCTTCATTCAGCATCTTCTTGCGTTCGTCAGAAAATTTCTTAAGTCAGGTTTCATCCATCCAGTGGTGTTTGATGATGACGATTTACTGTCTCAGTCATACGGTCATGCTTTCGAAATACAACAGTTCGGTGATTTTGTTGTTGTTTTTTCTGACTCAGTTGAATGACGTGGCTCAATTCACTTGGGGTAAAACTTTTGGTCGTCGAAAAATCATTCCCCATATGAGCCCGAACAAAACCTGGGAAGGACTTATCGGTGGAGCCCTCACTTTGGGAGTGGTCTCGGCCTTTTTAATGCCCATGGTTTTGCCGCTGTCTTATTTAGAAAGTTTTTTTGTGGGGCTATTTCTTTCGCCCCTGGGATTTTTTGGCGATGTTGTGTTGTCAGCCGTTAAAAGAGATTTTGGTGTGAAGGACTATGGCAGTTCTATTCCTGGACATGGTGGTTTTATGGATCGCTTTGATAGTCTTACTTTTACGGCACCTGCTCTTTATTATTTTCTATTTTTAATCCTTTGATGGAGTGTAAAAAAATGAATGTTGTTCGTCGCCCCGTTAAATCCCGAGAGCAAGGTTGGTCAAAATCACTAGCGCAGAATCTTTACCGGATGGGTTTAAAGCCAAATTTTGTATCGGTGATGAGCTCTGTCTTTGCTGCGGGTGCGGGTTTCTGTATCTTTAAAAGTGGCCAGGGCTCGTTTTTTATTCTTCTTTCTTTGGTCTTTATTCAGATGAGATTGATCTGCAATCTCATCGATGGAATGTTGGCCATAGAGCATGGGCTTAAATCTAAAGTTGGTGAAATTTACAATGATCTTCCAGATCGCTTTTCTGACTTATTTATTATTGTTCCCTTAGGATATGCCATTGTCGAAAAAGCTTGGGCTCTGGAGCTGGCGTGGATTGCGGGAACTCTTGCCGTGTTAACGGCCTACGTGCGCATTTTGGGTGCGGTTGCGGGGGCTCCACAGTTTTTCATTGGGCCAATGGCAAAACAACATCGCATGGCTTTAATTAATTTAACGATGTTAGTGGCGTTAATTGAATACAATATGAGCTCTACCATCGTTCAATCATTTTTTTGGTGCTTAATCATTCTTGCTTTTGGTTCTTTAATAACTGTCGTGCGAAGGCTCAGAATCATCTTTAAAGCCCTCACCTAACTTTTATTCCTTTTCAAAAATATGAAATTTATAAACACCGGTGCCGTCAATTTGGTGTGCCCATGATTCCTTTGTTGCCAATTGAGTCCAACCCTTGTGATCAATGGCAGTTGGCGCACGCATGAAAGAACGGATAACAACTCGGGAAGTTTTTTTTGTTTCAGGGTGAAGCTTCTGTAGAATCTGATTCGCAGCTTCTGTTGGCAAATACGAGATCGTGTCTGAAAGAGAGATGAACTGAAAAGGTTTGGTCGGTAAAATATCTAAAAGATTTCCAACATGATAGTGAATCTGGGTAGAAGATTTTTTACTTTCATGAAATATTTTGTCGTGGGCCTCTAAGGGAAGACCCTCTTCGTAGCGAATTTCTCCAAGAAAAAGAATCTGCATAAAATAATTTTTTCGCACAAGTTGATTTTTGAAAATGCGTTCGAACTCTTCTTGAATAAATTGGTAAGGCGGGCGATCTTCAGTTCGGTGATGAGCTTGCCCGCTAAAATGACCTTTGTAGAGATACTTATTAAAAACATACTCGCTAGCTAAAATTCTTAAAAATGATTTCCAACGAAGGTGAGGCCAATGTTTTTCATAGAGGGAAATTTGTTCCCTTAAATTTTGCGCTTTGAAAAGAAACGAAAAATCACATTGAAGATAATCGCGGAAGATAAGGCCAAGCTTTTGAAAGTGAGATTCCCAACGGCCCAACAAAATAAAACCTTGTTTTTCCCAGCCTTCCTTTCGGTCTTGCCAATAGGCTTTCGTTTCAGGTTTCAATTGAATCTTTTGAAAAATTTCCGAACGTGAATCACCAGCATCAGATCCGCCTTGAGTGGCGCCACGGTAGCCAAAGAAAAATAACCACTGTTGATAGCTCAATTGGCGCATGGCTTCGAATCTAAGCTCACAGAGGTGAATCTGTGCGGGACTCATGTCGATGATGTGCAGTTCGCGAGGATTTCGTGCGATCAGAGGTAAACAGCGTGCCCCAGATCCAGCGATGCTAAATATGCAATCGGCTTGATTGGGAAGGAGTTCGTGTTCCACACGAGTGTCTTCGTTGGCCAGTGTGTAATTTAAATCTGAAAAATACTCTTGAGCCATATTATTTTCCTCCTCTGAAAGATCCACTGTATTGGAATCTAAATCCAAACAAGGTTCCCCCGGTGTTTTGTTCAATAATCGATGCGTAATTAAAATTTTCGCCGTGATAATTTTGCAGCAACAGAGTTAAACCCCAGTTGCGCAGCCAGGTGTAAGTGTAAGTGGCGCTGTAAAAGACATTTGTATAATCTTTGTTAGAGAAATTCTGCCATTGGAACTCGTGGCGACCACGAGAATAAGTTGCAGATAAATATCCCACGAGCTGGCTGGAATCAGGTGAGGAAAGATTTTCGTTACTAAATCCTGTCACCTGAGGAGTGATGGTCCATTGATCCCAGAAAATATCTAATCCAAAAGTACTGAATGCGGATCGACGGCTCAGAAGGGCATCGTTTTTTTGTTCATTAATTGTTCCACCAACTTCGATTTTTGGAACAAATTTTTCAAAAGCATAGTTGGCACTAAAGCCAAAAGTGTTTTGGCGAAGTGCGCGCGCGGCAACAAAGGAAGACTGTATGCCTCCCAAAGCCATTTTGATTCTCATTCCAGGATTCACGGCTTCTTCTTCGGCTATTTTTTCAAGAATGGGATAAGGTGCGGGGTAGGTATCCTGAGGAACCTCCCACATTGCAGCGAGATCCATCGACCATGTCGAACCAACAAAGGTAAAAACGGCACCGGTCGAATGAGCTAATTGAAATGGAAGAGGATCAATAAATAATCTTTCATAGCGGCGGGCGGTCCACACATCCAGCGAAGGGGTAATCCAAGAGTCACTCCAGCGATTGGCTTGTCGTCCCAGTTTGAAGTAAATCGAATTCCCCGCATATTCTCCGTAGAGTTCTTGCAGATAGGCTGCGTTTTTCGAGCGCCGCCAAGTTTTCTGTTCTTCAGGGGCAAAATCAGCGTCCGCGAAACCATCTGCAAAAAATTTAAATTTTTGGGTCTGAAGGGAAAGATCTGTTTGCAGCAAAGTTCTGTTGAATGAAATTTCTTTGCCGCTGATAAGATCATAACGAGGGTTGATATTAAAGTCGATGGCCCATGCCGAATTCACTTGGACTAAAATCAGCAGGATCCAGGTTCGCATTTATTTGAGTGACTCCATATTTCTAACGCTGAAGAAAGAATCTTCAAAAGATTTTGGTGTCATACTGAGAATTTTAACCTGTGATTTTTTTTTATTTGTGTCTTCAATACGTATCAAGGTCGGCCGCACATCTCCGGCAATCTGTTTGTAATTTTCAAAGTAGGCTTTTTTCAACAAAGTTTTTCCATTAAGCCCTAGGTATTCTGTGCGTAAAGGACGATTCGTTTTTTTATCAATCCATAGACGGATCCAAGAGTAAGTTAAATTTTCTTTGTTGGCTTTTAAGAGCAGCTGCGCCTCTTCGGGAGTTTCCTTCTCGAGTGTGGGGGTGTAGTCACCGTGCCAACGTGTTCGTGAAATATCCCCATTGGCAACTTGACCTGACAGTTTTTGGGCCAAGGATAAGCGCATAGATCTTTTTAGGTTCGGGATATATGCTTGAAAGTCCCGGTCGAGCATCAGCATATTGCGTCCACGGTCACGGGCTGGTGATTTGGTGACGATAATAGTTTTATCCTGACCCTTCATATAAACTTCAAATTCCATGGCATCACCATCGCCTTCAACCTCGACGTTCATCACGTAGGATTGTGCGGGATTTCTAATTTCATCAGCTTTTTTAAGAAGTGCTTCGGGATTTGTGGCTGCGTGCAGTGGCAAAGCGAACAACAGTAAAAAAACGAATTTCATAATGACACCTTCCTGTTACCTTATATAAATTATAGAATATGGATTTACTTTATAAGTTAGAATCAATTCAGTACAGCTATGTTTGGAATCAACAGCAGATTTCTGTTCTAAAGGGCATTTCTTTAGACATACCCCGCGGGTCATTCACCTGTTTGGTGGGTCCGAGTGGTGTGGGAAAAACCACTCTGTTGAATTTAATGGGTGTCATTGAGAACCCGACCAAGGGCCGTTTGATTTTCTGTGATCAGTCGATTGCTGAATTGAATGAAAAAGAAAAAGAAAATATCCGTTTAAAAAATATCGGTTTCGTTTTTCAAGCCTTCTATTTGATTCCCACGCTGACAGTGCTTGAAAACGCTTCTTACTTTCTTCCCTCATTGGGAATGGACCGAAAAAAAGCGGATCAGTGGGCCAGCGAAATTTTAGACCTTTTAGGTTTAGCAGATCAGCGCCATAAAAAACCTCTCGAACTTTCAGGAGGTCAGCGTCAGCGGGTGGCGATCGCTCGTGCTATGGCTAAACGTCCAAAAGTTATTTTGGCTGATGAGCCAACAGCAAATTTGGATTCTGTGACTGCTGACAAAACGATTGCGGCTTTTAAAGAATTGCAACGGGTGGAAAATACCAGTTTTATTTTTGCGACCCATGATTCTCATTTGGTGGGTTATGCAAAGAATGTTTTAAAAATGAAAGATGGATTGATTTATGAATGATCTTTTAAAACTCTCTTGGCGAAATCTTTTTCGTAATCCACGCCGAACATTGGCTAGTTTGATCACCGTGGGACTTGGTGCTGCGGGCTTATTAATTTATCAAGGTTTTAACACGGGCATTATGAACCAGTATCGAGAAAATACAATTCACGGTCACTACGGCTATGGCCAGGTGTTTCCCAAAGGTTATCATGGAAAAGTTTTAGAAAAACCTTGGGAAGCATGGATCACTAATTGGACTGAGGTTGAAAAGCAATTGAAGTCAGTGTCTGCGATCAATGAAGTCTTTCCCCGGGTCACATTTTATTCTTTCTTAGTTAAAGGTGGAGTGACCTTAGGTGGAAAAGGCGATGGCATTATTCCTGAACGTGAGAATAAATTTTTTAATCAGCTGAACTTTATTGCGGGTGGAGATATTCAAGGTGATGATGAAGTGATTCTCGGAAAAGGTTTAGCAGAAAGTTTAGATGCTAAAGTCGGCGAAACGATTACTCTTTTATCTCAGACAATTAACGGACAATTGAATGGAGTTGATGCAAAAGTTGCTGGAGTTTTCCATATTGGAATCAAAAAAGTTGATGACACTTATTTCCGTTTAAATTTAAAAGCGGCCCAAGGTTTACTGAACACCGACCGCATCGAATCTTTTTCGCTGGATACGAAAGGGGTCGAATACTGGGATGAAGTGGCCCAGGGTATTGTCGAAAAAAATCCTAATCTAGAGCCCATTCGATTTGAAATTTTGGATAAAGTCTACTACCAAAATTCCGTCGATTTTTTGGCCGCGCAATTTGCTTTTATTCGTTCGATCATTTTGCTGATTGTGGCTTTAGGAATTTTTAACACCATCGCAGTGGGATTGTTGGAAAGAGGAGGCGAGGTCGGAGCCTTGCGTGCGAACGGTGAAAGCCGGTCCCGTCTATTTAAGATTTTTATGTTTGAAAGTGCTTTCGTTGGTGTCCTTGGTGGAATGTTGGGTGTGGTGATTGCTTTTATTATGTGGGGAATGTTGTCCAAAGGAATTCCCATGCCTCCGGGACCGGGGATCACTCGTCAGTATCTTATATTTCTTGAAATTAAACCTTCGCACTTGATACAGGCTTTACTCTTGCCGGCGATTGCGGCCGTTGTTTCAAGCTTGTGGCCTATCTATAAACTTTTAAGAAAAAGCATTCCTGAATTATTACGAACGACTTGATCGACGGGATAAAGCTAACTCTCGAGTCAGTGCAATCTCGCGGTCAGTGAGTGTTCCCATATGACCTTGAATGCTAGCAAGTTTAACACCGTGTTTTTGAGAGAGCTTGTAAATTTCTTTTACCTTTGTCCATTCGATATCTCGACCCATGGTGAAGCTTTCATGCTTTTCTTCCAGAGCTAAAACAGTGGTTTCTGCAAGACAGGCGTAGACGGTATTGCCCGGCAAACCAATATCGCAGGTCAACTGATAGGGACCAGGAAGAACAAGCTCGCCCGATTCCATAATGATAACATCGGGGCGTTTCTTGGCATCTTCCTTTGTAAAATCTAAAGGTCGCGAGCAGTCGCAGACAACACAACCTGGTTTTAAGCGCATCACATCGATGATTTTTTGATCGAAGGCCGAGGTTGCGGTAACTAAGACATCAGCCATCGACGCAAACTCATTCGCATCGGTACAACAAATAATTTCGCAATGAGGAGCCATTTTTTGCAATTCGGCTTTTAACTCTTGGAGCTTTTCGAGGCGTGGCGAAACTAAAATCAATTTATTAAAAACTAAGCTCAATAGTTTTGCGGAAACTTTTCCGATCGAACCCGAAGCGCCAATCACCATGGCTGTGCCAATAGCTTTTCCTGTTTGAGAGTCCGTTTTAAGAAGGCGCATTTTCTGAACGACATCGTAGAGTCCCCACAATGTGGCTGAGGCGCTTAAACTATTTCCGGTGGTGACGGGCAATGGAGAATTTTTATTGATCGTCACACCAGAGTCGCCGACAACTTTGGTGTAGGCACCAAGACCAATAATCTGAGCCCCACGTGCAGCGGCATCGTTACAGCACTTTTGAATTTGGGCATAGGTGATTTCGGGATCCATGGATTTTAAAACTTTGGGTGTTGACCATAAAGCATAAATAATTCCATTGACCTCTTTGCCTGTGGCTGGCGAAACGACATTTTTAACATGACCCAAGATGAGCGGGGGTAAACGGGAAATTGTTTTATCAACTTCATCGTTCCATTGCTTTGGAAGGGCACGAATCATTTGACCCACAACGGGAACTCTTTCGAAGTCCCGGTGGGATAAAGCGTGAACAACAAAGGCAAAATCAGGTGTCGTTTCACGAATGATGCGATTTTTAATTTTGTAAAAGGTGCGGGCGGCTTTGACCTGCATGGAATCTTTACGTGGTAAAGTGTATTTGCGCACGATAGACATGGTCTCTGGCGAAATTTTCAAAAAATCTTTCCACTCTTCAAAAGAGAGACTGGCTTCCATCTTATGTGCTAGCCGAAAAGCTGCTTCCAGGACGCTGTAGTTCATATAATGACTGAATTGGTAAGCACTGGGAAAAAGATTATGGATAGCTTTGAACTCATATCTTTTTAAATATTTTTCGATTCCAATATGATGAGACCAAACGATAAGCTCTTTATCTTTAAAAATTTTACTGACGTCATTGAAGTAAGCGATGTGAGCCAAATCAGCTACAATGTAGCGAGAAGATTTTATTTGGGATGCCAGAACTTTTTGGGTCATCTCTTGAAGTGGGAGGTTCAGGTTGGAAGTACCACCTTTGATTTTCTTCACCGTTGCAATATTTAAACCTGTTTTGGCCAAAGTCATTAAGCCCAAGAAGGGTTTTAAAACTAAGGGTATACCCAAAATAGAATAGAGGTCTCCAAATGAAACTTGAGCCTCGGGTGTATTTCGAATGAGCTCTTCCAGCTCGGTGTTTAAAAGAACCGTTGGGAAAAAAAATCCGTCTTTGGCTACTAATTTTTTTGTTTCCAAGGCCGACATTAAATTTTTAATGTTTAGAATTTCTCTTAAGCCAGTTCCATCACAAAGAGGGACAGAAGAAGGTGTATTCATAATTTCAAAATACTGACGATGAACAAAGCTTTGATTCCCAAGACAAATAGGTGGCGGCAAGGAGACCAGAGCAAAAGCATCCACTTCACTGCGCAAATTTCCGATGAGGGTTTTGACGGCATCTACAGAATAATTAGCGCCGTAGCGTTGCACTTGAAAGGTGAACCCTTTGTACTGAAATTCATAGCTTGTATCCCAATGGGAATAACCAAAGCTAATTTCGGCGATGCGATAGGTATTTTTCATATCCACTCCAAAAAGCTTTTTCATATTCCATAAATTCAGGGCACCAGTTCTGGCCTAAAATCTTTCGCGTATCTTCACTGTTATATCGGGGAAGTTGCAGAGCATAGCGAAGCTGCTCTTCAGGAAAGCCTAAAGCATATTGACTTAACTTGGTCACAATCGCTTGGGGAATTTTACGAACAAGAACAAGTCGAGAATGACGAATTTGAAAGTGTCTTAAAGTTGAAAGATAGAGGTCTTCCACCTTAAGTCCTTCTTTGGGAACTATATGAAAGCTCTTGTATCCCTGTTCTGAAGATTCGATGGCCCATTTTGTTAAGTTCACTAAAGCTTCAGCGGCCTTGTCGACAGGAACGAGAGGCAAGTGCACATCGCGATTACCGGGAACGGGCAATGGGAGTTTCCAGGCCTCGATAAATTTTTTGAGTCGAGAAAAAACATCAGCTGTATGATAAGGACCATCAATTCGAGAGATCTTTCCATTGGTGGAATCGCCAACTAAAATTCCTAAACGTAAATTGATTTTAAGACGCAATGGACCTAACCAATTTAAAATTTGTTGTTCAGCGAGAGCTTTGCTTTCCGCATAAGGATCGTGAAATTTGCGAGAAAAATCGATCTCGTAAGGATTAACTTCGGCGTGAGACAAATTTGTTGCAGCAGCTATGGAGCTTGTATTCACAAAGACAGGAATTTTGAGTAAAGAAGCAATTCGTAAGGCGGTGCCTGTGCCAGTGACATTGTTCATGAGGACATCTTCACGTGAGGCCGACAGATCATAAAGGCCTGCAAGATGCAGAAAGGCATCGTAATTTTTTTCGGAAAGTTCACTTAAGTTTATTCCACCATCCCACTTTGTCAAATCTCCAGTGACGTCAGCCTTTGGTGAGCGAGAAATAACATCGATATCAGCCTCGTTATGAAACAACTCTTGAACGACTTTTCCTAAAAATCCGGTCCCGCCGGTCATAAGGATTTTGTAAGTTCTTTTCATTCACGCACCATGATGGTTAAGGCTTGAGGAAGACAACGAATTGAAATTTCATCAGCTTCGCGAAATAAAATTTCGCCGTCGCCGAAGAAGGTGATTTTTCTTTGAGGGTTTTTTGAGCGCAATGTCATTTCTGGGACTTCGTACGATTTAACAATATCACTCTCGGCGAGATTCCCTTGATAGACCTTTGCAACTTCCATCAACTGGGACAATCGTGTGGTGCTTTCGATAAGAAGCAAATTGATCAAACCATCATTATTTGAAGTGTAAGGAGCCGTTAAAAAGTTTTTTCCCAAGTAGGGTTGGTTGTTGATCAGAATAAAGGGAGCAATGGTTGTTATTTTTTTTCCATCTTTGAATTCCAAATCAAGATGCCAGCCGCTTTGTTCCCAAACTCTCAGTGTCTCAAGCAACATCGCAATGTAAACAAATGATCCCAATTTTCTCACGATTCCGTAAGAAACCTGGGAAGCGATTTGTGCGAAGGAAGATCTATTTTGATCGGCTGATAAATTCTGCAGAAACGAACGAAGTTTGTTAGCTTTATCCGCGGTCTCTGCAGGAACTCCTAAGCCCCCGTTCGTGAGCATGTATTTTTTGGTAGTTCCTGAGGTGACCTCGATGATATCAATCTTTTTCTCCTTACCTTCCAGGATGACCCGGGCGGCTTCATCTATTCTTTCGGTGATGCCAATTTCATGAGCCAAATCATTAGCGGTTCCAGAACGAATAATACAAAGTGGAGGCATCTGTTGATTTTTATTTCTTAACTTCATTAATGATTGCAAAGTCAGGTTGATTGTTCCATCGCCGCCACAGACGACCAGAACATCGCTCTTCCCAGAGATTTCATTCTCGATAAAATCGTCCATCGAACCGTTAATCAAGGTGCGATGAAAGCTCAACTCACAACGAAAGAGAGCCTCACTGATTTTCTTTTCAATCAGGTCTTCTTTAATTGTGCCGGCCTTAGGGTTAATGAGAATAGAAACTTTCATGAAGGGGGCTCCGAAAGAATTTTAATAGTCCCTGATTTTCCATCAAGACGAACTCTCATGCCAGTTTTAATTTTTTTCGTAAGTCCAGGTATAGAAACCACAGTAGGAATTCCCATTTCACGGGCCACAATGGCTGAATGCGACAGCAAACTTCCCCTTTCGACCAACAATCCGCTGATGCTAGGATAAAGTGGAACCCATCCTGGATCGGTTCGATCAGCCACCAGAATTTCACCATTCAAATCCAAGTTGTCTTGGGGAGAAGAAATCACTTTGACGATACCTTCAATGATTCCAGGGCAACAAGGTAAACCTTTCAGATCAAAGTCCTGTCCTTCATAACTGGGCATTTCCACTTCTTTAATAAAGGCATTCTTCCAATAGACGGCACCGCGAGACATAATTCGCGCATCGGTTTCTTCGCCATAATTGGTGTAAGATTTTTTACGAAGGTCGATAAAGGCATTTAGATCGTAAGTTGGCATTGTTCCATTGTACACACCCATAACTTCTTCAATGGTGAGCCAAAAAATATCTCGAGCTTGGTTAAGGGCGCCAACATGAGCCAAGTCCTCGCCGATGTATTGAAAGATATTTCGGGCTACGCCGTAGATGCGAGTGCGAGCGAAGCGGGTATTTTCACGGTTCTTAACGGCCTTGCGAGCATGTTTAAGGACCCAAAAATAAGTTATCTTTTTAAAACCACTTAAGGTTTGCTTTACTTTTTGTTCAGCAGCTCGGCGAATTCCCTGTTCATGATCTTGATCAGGATCTTTTAAATCATCAGACTTTAGATAATTTTTGATACAAACAAACAAATAGGTGGGATCTGTTTGTAAATCGATTTCTTCAAGTTTCATTTCACTCATGCAGCGGAAACCAAAGGTGTCGATGTAGTTCAAAACCTGTTGATAGAAATTTTTGTGAGAGCTTTGATTTAAAGTCTCCATTAAATCACTGGCTTCGGTCTCGGTGAATAATTTTTTAAGCTGAGCATCTCGAGAAACCATAAAGGCCATACGTTGGAGGGCTTTCATAGGCTCGGCACTTTCTAAACCGCCTTCACCGGAAAGCAAATCATTTTGTATCGTCGAATCCAATTGGCTGAGCCATTTTAATGTCAGTTGACGAAGTAAACCAAAGTGCACCATGCAAAGAAAATCGTTGATGATGGGCGCCTTCCAGCGACCTAACATATTAGTTTCAAGATCCGCATAAATACGAATCAGTTGGTCACCACGCATGCGTCGTAAAGGTAAAGCCCGATACTTGTCGTAATCTCGCGCAAAAGTAGTTAAAAAATCATCAACCATGGATTGAATGGTAAAATGATATTTCAAAAAGTTTAATCCCGAGATAAATTTGCGAAATCGTCCTGTAAGGGTATCCCAAGAAGGATGCGGTTTTATTCGGTTAGCAATTTCATCCGTTAAACTTTCGGAAACTCCCATCATTGTTTCCATGAATTGGCGATTTTGTTTAAAGCCGGGCAGAACTCCGACCAATTTGTACCAGTTGAAAAGGTTGTAATAAACGCGGCCATTGATCGAGCCCAACATGTAAGAAAGATAAGAGTCCATTTCCTTAATGATCTGCGTGGGAACACCAAGAACTTCACAAAATTGAACATAGACTGCTTTATAATTTCGTAGGGCAAAAGAAAAACTCAGAGGTGAAGTTAATCCCCCGTAGGATTCAATGATGTTCGAATTGTCCCAAAGATTGGGATAGCCAACAAGATCTGAATCCAAATTCGTTACGGGACGTGACTGCAGCACGTAAAGCTTTCCTTGGTCGATAGCCCACTCAATATCCTGAGGGCGATTGAAATGCTGGTTGATGTTTTGTCCAACCTTCCACAATTGATTTATTTCATTGGAGCTAAGTGAAGGCCCACTGCTCAAAGCTGAATCCACTGGAATCATTTGGCAATGCCCACCTTGAGCTGACTTCATCATATTTTTTTTATCGACAATGTCAGATTGAACTAAATTTCCAGTCTCGGCATCAATCCAAAAAGAATCGGCTTCTAAGGCTCCAGACACCAAACCTTCACCAACTCCGTAAACGCTGCTGATCACAAAACGATCGGTTTTTTGGGCGACGGGATCGCAAGTAAAAAGCACGCCCGATTTTTCGGGATCAATCATTTTTTGCAAGACGACAGAAACGGAAATTTTGGTTAAATCCAAATTGTTATTTTTGCGGTAAACAAGGCCGCGCTCGGAAAAGCCAGAAGCCCAGCAAAGTTTAATGCATTTGATGATTTCTTCTTTATCAGAAATGTAAAGGTAGCTTGAAAGCTGTCCCGCAAAAGAGTGAGAAAGACCATCTTCATCAGCCGCAGAGCTGCGCACAGAAAAAACACCCTCGGGTAAAATCGACAAAGCTTCATCTAAACTTTGTAACATAAGGCTTGTGGCGCTTCGAGATTGTATAAGTTCTAATATTGAATTTTCACATTCTTTAGCTGTGATCTGCGCGCTGTCGAATTGCTTAAGAAGAGCAAGAAATGAAGCTTCTAAATTGTGGGTTTTTATAAATTCATGAAAATAGCGTTTACCGAAAACAATCCATTCGGGAACAGGGAAGCCAGCCTTTGACATCAAATAAAGATTGTAGCCTTTGCCGCCGGCTTCTTTTTTTGCGAAGTAATTGGTGGAATTCGATGTAACAAGCATATTATCTCCAAAAAATCCAAATGAGGATTATGTAGTGAATTAAAAGGTAAGCTCCAGAAATGTGACGAAAGAGCTTCGCAGAACTGATTTCGGGTCTAAATATATAATTGAAACAAAACAGGCTGTAGATAGCTCCCGCAATAAAGAGAGGATTGAGATTTTCTTCAGGGAGTGCTTTGGAAATAAACCAAAGCCCGATTCCGACTTGGGACAAGGATAAAATTCCGGCACCGATGGGTTTGAAAAGGGATGAATAGGTATCAACACCCATTCGCTCTTCTTTAAGAGCATAGGTCTTTCGGGCGAACTCGAACAAATTAAAATAAGCCCAATTCATAAGAAAGAAAAATCCGTCCGAAGCTTCAAGAGAAAAATTTTGATTTCCATGAGCTAATGTTGAAGCCGATAGTCCCAGAAGAACACTGACGAAGGTGTGAGTGATGGCGTAAGTCGTTAGGTGAGGCCGCAAGCTTTCGCCGATAAAAAATTCTTCATACATCAACAATGAATAAGTCAAAGCCAAGGCATGAAACAAAAAGGGATTTAAGCCAAGGTAAAAAGCTAAGGCCAACTCGAATCCAATTAAAATCAAAATGACTTTTTTCGTGTCGGTAATGCTTATCGCGTGACGAGCTAGTGGGCGAGTGGGATTGATTTTCAAATCCGTTTGATAGTCTTTAATCTCGTCGAAAAGTCGCAAACGAAAAAAGGCAGAGCACATAATCATAAAGGTTAAGACCAGTCGAAAACTTGTTAAATTTTCTTGGTAAGAAAAATTAAAATACATGGCATTGGCCAATGTAAAAACCAAAATCATGGGCAAGTACTGTCCAGGATGGAAGCGTTCAAGGATGATGGCTTTAAGACCTTTAAGCAATGATCACCTCGGGGTTTTCCATCAGCATCTTACGCAGAACCGCGTATTCCACTTTGGAGTGATGGCGTGGATCCATCGGGACGCTTTTCACAAATTTAATATGGTCAACAGGAATTGAATTTTTAGCGAAGATGCGCAGGATTTCCTTTTTCGCTTTTTCGAAATTAAAACTTTGGGCATCTGTTCCTGATTTAAGCTCGATGACCACGTAAGTGTCTTGACCTAATTCAGGATTATTGGATGGCGCTCCTAGGAAAGCGCAGCGACCTGTGAAATCCAGTCGCTTCAATAAAACTTCAGCCTGCACAGGGAAATAATAACAACCTTTTCGTTCGATGGCATTGTTAGTTCGTCCCACAATCCACAGATTTTTTTTGCGATCAATGTAAGCCAAGTCTCCGGTGCGATGCCAAACGCGATTTTGATCATCCAGGATTTTAGTCGACTTAAAGGCATCGACGTTATTGTAGTACTCGCGACAAACGTGATCACCGGTACAAATAAATTCTCCGACTTGACCTTCTTTGACTTCAAGATCGGCCCAACCGCGCTCTTTGAATTCGATAGGTCCATTTTGAATGCGAATAAATTTAAAATCTATATCCTCACTGATCTCGCCGACATTCACTCCGCTTTCAACGATTTCAGGATCGCCGGCGGCTTCGCTTTCCAACATGTGACGGCCTTCGATATGTGCCATTGGCTCGGCCTCGGTGGATCCATACAAAATCCACAATTCAGTTTGGGGTGCAATTTCGTAAAAGGCGCGCACGTCATCTTTACTGATAGGTGCACCACCCGTAACAACTCGACGTAAACCTGAAAGCTGGATTTTATTTTCCCGACAGAATTTTGCTAATCCCACAAGCATGGAAGGAGACAGCGTCGTGCAGGAGATTTTTTGACTTAAGATTTGTCCCGCTAATAGCGCGGAATCCGTGGGCGCGGGTTGAGCTAAATTAATTGCCGGCAGAACAGTCGTAACCCCAGTGGCTAATGAATTTAAAGAGAAAATAGGGAACGCTGGCATATCCAGATCCGTCGTTGTGTACGGAATAACATGGGTCAAAGCAAAATGCTGAGCTGACAGAAAACGATGAGTGCGATTGGCTCCTTTGGGTTTGCCTGTGCTTCCGGTTGTAAAAGTAATCAAAGCCGTAAACTCGCTTTCAACTTCGGCAATGGGTGATCTTTTTTGAGCAAAAACTTCGGCGTATTTGTGAGTGAACTTCTCACCAGGGCCGTACAAGATGCGAATGGGCATTGTTGAAAACTCGGGAACTTGATCAACAAGTTTGAAAGCCATATCAAAACTGATCATGGCTTTAGGTTGCACACATTCGGCGCTAGCACCAAGATGGTGACTGCGGGCCCAGGAATCCAGGAAGACCGCAATGGCGCCAATGCGCTGAACTGCAAACATCGAAATGTACATATCGACGCTCATGGGAAGAAAAATAATAACTCGATCGCCTTTTTGAATGCCAATATCGAGCAGCCCTTGAGCAAATCGAGCAATGCGCTCGTCTAATTCTTTAAAAGTAATTTCTTCGTGGGATAACTGGGTCAAAGTTTGACCATCCCATTTTTGCAGAGTTTGTGGAGCGATCCACTTCAGAGCAATTTTATCTCCGTACTGCGCGGTGTGTTTCTCCATAAATCCCAGGACATTGTTTTTAGTCGTGGTTCCAGGGTTGTAACCAATTTTTTTAGCAGAAAAAAGAATATCCTTAACAATCGTTGCGGGATGAGACCAAAGAATCGCGTGTCCTGCGTTTTTTATTTCTTGGGTCTGAACATAGATAAACTTTTTTAAAGCTGAATTTTGTAAATCATGATCCAGAGTTTTATCTTGTTGTCCAATGTAGGCATAGCCCAGAACGTTCGAACCTTCGGTGATGGGTTTTGCCTGCTGCATTTTTTTACCCTGAATGGCCTTTTCCCAAGATTCCACATCCGAAAGCAATTCCAGTTTTTTTCCATAGTAAGGATTTTCTTTAAATGACTGCGGCGAAATCATATTTTCAGTAAAAGATTGGTAGGACTTTTTATGACTTGATTTAAGTAAAGTGTCTCCCAGAAAGGGAAGAGTTAACAAAGTTTGTGCGGCTAAGCCCAAAGGTTTTTCTTGAATCAAGTAAGGGTTAACAAGAAAAACACGCTCAATTTTCGCTTCAATCTTTTTGATATTGCTTAAGAGCCGGTAACATCCCCACGAGTGAGCCACCACCAAAACTTTATGGGGGGATTTTAAAATTTCGTTAATCCACTCGTCTGAATAGGTATCTACAACTCGAGTCATTAAGTCCTTGGGCAAGTGTTCAATAAGAATATCCCAGTCGCTGGTGTGTCCTGGATTGCCATGAAGAAAAAAGATTTGGCTCATAGTTTGACTCCTTTAATGCGAAGACGATAAGCATCCCAAAGTGAAGGATTCTTTCTGTAAGTAATTTGTGAACCTTGGTTAGTTATAAATTTAAATGATCGTTCATTCGAAATTTGATCTAAAAGCTTTTTAGTGACTTCAGCTTCGACTTCAGAGGCTTTAAGCAAACTTCTTAAATAGTGTTTGCGGTCGCCTTCAACCTTTACTACTTGCAGAATAGGTCCATCATCAATTTTGGAAGTCATTTGATGAATGGAAAAGCCGAAATCCTGATCCTCGAGGTGGGCCCAGAAGTCACACATTAAGCCCCGTTGTTCGGGTAAAAGACCATGATGAATATTAATACAACCTAAATTAGGCTGGGCAAGTACGGATTTTCTAAAAATAGAGCGAGTGCGAGCATTCAGAAGAAGATCCACTTTTTGATCTCGAATTAAAGACAGAGCTTCTGGAGAGTTAATATCTTTTAAAACCCATAATTTTTTATTGAGCTTTTCGCAGGCCTTTTGACGACGTCGGCGAGAGGAACCAAAATAATTTTTAATCAAAGTCCAACCTAATCGGGGTGCTGAAAAAGTTAAAATCAGGCCAGCGGCTTTCACTAAGAACCCAGGCGAGCGATTTTCAAGAACCAATAAACCAATCACCGACGGATGATCAACAACAGAACAGATCATTCGATCGTAGTTTTCAGGAACAAAGGTTAAAGATGAAGTGACTATTAATGTTCGCATATCCAAAGATATAGCAAAGAGAAGACCTTCCCTAAGAACCAAGGTCTTTCATTTCACTGGCAAAAAAATAGTCAGCTGTTAAGCGGAAAACGCGCTCAATAGAGATTAGCTTGTTGGCGTCTCAAAATGAGACGCCAAAGTTTATTGGGCGACAAGATTGTCTTCGCGAAAATATTGGTGAAAAATGGACGCTGAATTAGGATCTAAATAGTTTTGACGATCCTTCTTGCGGAAATTTTCTAAACTCATTCGCAATTGCCGCTGACTCATCCAGCGACCCGTGCGCTGAAAATAATTGTTGTCTTGTTTTTCAAGATCTAAAAGAAGAATAGATCCAACAGTCCGAATACGATCCAGAGAAACCAAAGCACTGTTAGGTGCATCACTCGCTACCGAAAGCCATTTATTAACCAGATCTCCAAAAAGGGGAACCAGTCGAACACCTAAAAATAATTTAAGTCCAATGTACCCAAGGCTGTTAACAAAATTATATTCAAGCTTGTTCATCCAACGAAACATTTCGCTGAGAACCATGTCTTTGCGCCAAGAATCGCGCACCAGTCGCAAATCCGTCCAATCGGAAACGATTTCAAAACGAGGATCTGTTTCCATATCTGTCGGCGCCATCAATTCACCATTACGAAGCCCTAATGAATCCGCGAAATCAGGATCACGCAATGAGATTCGCGAAGAGAACTGAGGAATTTTTATGCGCCCTTGCGATGCGACTTTATAAGCTTCGTAAGCAATTTCTTCGCAGGACACTTTAGTGTCATCATTGAAATCAAGTTGGTAGTCATAAGATATTTTTCCAGAGCTAATTCTTTGGTGGATGTGGCGATCAGCTTTTTTTGCAAGGTTTTGATCTTTAGACCGCAAAAGTAGAATGCGCGCGTTTTCGTTTTTCAAGGCGAAATCCATTTCGTAAACTTTAGCTCCGTCACCAATGTAGGATTCAAGAGTTTGAACTTTTTGATCGTCTTTGTGAACGAAAGCAATATGACTGAAAACCGAAGCCGGTTGAGAGATTTGTGAAATTGTTGACGAGATGAAGCTAACACCTTTTGTAATCATTAAGTCGCCGGATTGGAATTCTGGGAATTTTTCTCCCAAAGTTTGGTAAGTGGAAGAATCTGCTCTTAAAGGAACGGACTGCTTTTGAAAATTAACTTGCTCACTTTTGAGTTGTTTAACATGGCCAGCATAAATGCCAACCAAATCACCTAAAGTGCGGGAAGCTGTTATCAGTTCTTTCACTTTATCAATACAGCCTAATTTGTATTCTAAAATTTTATGGCGGAGCTCGTTGCGAAATTCATAGAGAGATTGAAGAATTGCTTGACCTTGAACTTCACTGTCTAGTTTCAGTTGAGGATGTTCTTGAAGAGCCAAAAGATTTTGTATGGCCGAAGGTAAAGTCTTTGTGCATTCTGCGGATGAATTTGCATTGAGATTCGAGCGCAATCCTTGCAAATTTTCAAGCGTACTCTGTGCTAGAGCGAATGTGCTATTTATAAAGACAAAGAAAAAAAGGATGTGTTTCATAAGCCTTCCCTGAGCTAAGCAAGTCATAATGTGGCCTGAATGAATGTACCAGAAAATGTCTGACGTCCTTAGGAAAATGAAACGGGATCACTTTTTCCGAAATTGTCCTAACCCTTTTACAGGATTGTTTAAAACTTTGACGAAGTCTACGATTGGACGCTGTGCTAACTAGGTTGAATTTAATGCGCTTTTAATCCTAATATCCAGTGGAGGTGGTTATGAAAGTATTTTTAGTAATGTCGATTTTGTTTACATCTTTAACGTCCTTCGCTGAATTGGTTTCGCAAAATATGGTCTATGGCAATGGTGCTTATGAAGGTTATTTAGTAAGTCCTAAAACCACCAAACCCAATACACCGGCTTTGTTGATCATTCATAATTGGATGGGTGTTTCTGATGAAACAAAGTTTCAAGCGAATCGTTTTGCTGATTTGGGCTATATCGTATTTGCAGCTGATATTTATGGAAAAGGTATTCGCCCCAAAGATCCTAAGGAAGCAGGGACTTTGGCAACTAAATATAAAACCGATCGTAAACTTTTTCGAGATCGATTGAACTTAGCGCTGAATACTTTAAAGGATCAAAAGAATGTTGATAAAAAGAAAGTTGCCGTGGCTGGATACTGCTTTGGAGGAACGGGCGCTGTTGAACTGGCTCGCAGTGGAGCCGATCTTAAAGGAGTGATCAGTTTTCATGGAGGTTTGGACAGTCCAACTCCTGCTGATGGAAAAAACATTAAAGCGCAGTTGTTGATTCATCATGGAGCTGTTGATCCCTTTGTTAAACCCGAAGATCTAACAGCTTTCGAGAAAGAACTTAAAGACAATAAAGTTTCGTATAAATTGATTAAGTATGATGGAGCTGTTCATTCATTCACTGAAAAAGGAGCGGGAAGTGATGTTTCGAAAGGTGCCGCTTACAATGAAACTGCTGATCTCAAATCCTTCGATACAAGTAAGGATTTTCTGAAGAAAATCTTCTAAATCCGTTTATTTTTCGGATTGGTCACTTTGCCCATTTACGCCCAAAATCTCCACTTTGGATTTTTTGGGGCGCGGTTTAATTCCACATTTTTTGATAATTTCGGAACCAAATAAAATATAGAGCCGGCTTTTACCTTGCACCCAGGTTTGCAATGTTAATTACTCATTAGCGTCAACGACGATGAAAAAGTAAAACCCTCATCAAGGAGAAGGTCATGAATATTTACAAAGTTCTTAGCGACGATCATGAAAAAGTAAGAATGCTTTTAACAGAGCTTGTCGGATTAAACGATAAAGACACCGAGCGACGAAGCGAACTGATCGCAGAAATTCGCGATGAACTTATTCCTCATGTCCGAGCCGAAGAAGCTGTTTTCTACAACTCTCTACGCATGATTGATGCATCTAAAAGTATGGCTATGCACGGATACGCCGAGCATCTCGAAGCTGAAGGAATGTTCCGCGCGCTTCAAGCGATGGACAAACTGGATACAAGTTGGAAAAGCACGGCTCAAAAGTTGAAACAATCCATCGAACATCACATTCGTGAAGAAGAGAACGAAATGTTCAATGCCGCAAAACAACTTTTTACTGAGGAAGAAGCTGTAGCGATGGCCGAAACTTTCGAAGCCATGAAGCCTAAAATTAAAGAACAAGGCTTGATGAAAACAACTTTGGAAATGGTGGCCAACTTAATGCCGCCTCGTTTTTCAGAGAAATTTCGAAGTTTTGATTTAACTCAACACTAGAGTTTATTTTAATTGTTTAATAGATCAATGGAATCGTAATAAGGGCCGATTATGGAAGTCATTTATTCTAAAACAATACATGGACCAAATGTTTTTCATAATAAGTCGGTAGTGATTACTCGAATAGATCTCCACGAATACAACGATATCTGTTCAGATGAACGTCCTGAGTTTACGAAAAAATTGGTGCTTAATCTTCCTGGGCTTCATGAACACACCTGTTCGCCGGGTTACAAAGGTGGTTTCATCGAAAGACTACAGAGGGGAACATACCTGGCTCATATTATCGAGCATGTCGCCCTGGAGTTAAGCGAACTTGCGGGCATCGGCGTAAGCTACGGTAAAACGACTTACGCCGGTGCCACTGGCAAGTATGATATAGTGACCCGCTTCTTAAATGAAGAAGGCATGAAGCTCTGCCATCAATATGCGATTGAATTTGTTAAAAAAACTCTCCATGACCAAGAATTTAATTTAATTTCCGCTGTCGAAGAAATAAAACAAACTGTTGCCAGAACAAAAATGGGTCCGAGCACTCAAGCGATCTACGATGCGGCTTGCGAGGTCGGCATTCCTTGCCGCCGAGTTTCTGAGCACAGCTTGCTTCGCTTAGGTTATGGAAAAAATATTCGATATGTGCAGGCTGCGGTGACTGATCGAACCAGCAACATTGCTGTTGAATTGGTTCAAGACAAAGATTTGACCAAGGAACTTTTGAAATCTGCAGGCATACCAGTGCCTGAAGGTTGTTTAGTTCGCAGCAGTGAGGAAATGGCCGAATGTGTGAAGTCCATCCAATATCCTATGGTAATTAAACCCTATGATGGGCATCATGGCCAAGGTGTCAGTCTTAATTTGGTCAATGAACAACAAGCTCTACGGGCTTTCGAATTGGCCTATACCTTTTCAAATACAATTTTAGTCGAAGAAATGTGTCAAGGCCGTGATTACCGCGTTCTTGTGATCGACGGAAAAATGGTGGCTGCGGCCGAGAGAGTACCACCCTTTATTATTGGTGACGGGGTTTCAACCATTGAAATGCTTATTGCACAATTGAACGACGATCCTCTTCGAGGAGAAGGACATGAATCAATTTTAACCAAGGTTACAATTGATGAGGCCCTCTTGCAAACTTTGGAAAAGCAGCAATTCTTATTAACATCGATCCTTTCAGAAAATCAGAAAATTTTCTTGCGAGAAAATGCAAATCTTTCCGTTGGAGGAACTGCTAAAGATGTTACAGATCAAGTCCATCCGACAGTAAAATTTATGTGCGAAAGAATTGCGAGATTGGTTGGCTTGGACATTTGTGGAATAGATATTATACATCCAGATATTGCTAAACCAGCTACTGAAGGTGCGAAGGTGATTGAAGTGAATGCGGGTCCTGGATTGCGAATGCATTTAGCTCCTAGCGAAGGATTGCCTCGTCCCGTTGGAAAAGAAATTGTTAAAATGCTTTATAAAAATCCGGAAGAATCACGAATTCCCATTGTCTCTGTCACTGGAACAAACGGCAAAACTTCAACGGTGAGAATGTTGTCTAAAATCATGAGCAGTCGTTACAAGAACGTCGGAATGACTTCCAGTGATGGCATTTGGATTGGGGATCAGAAGATAGATAGTGGAGACACCTCAGGCCCGGTGTCTGCAGCTAAAGTTCTGAATGATCCTCATGTGGATTGTGCGGTTTTAGAAGTGGCCCGAGGGGGCTTGTTCCGTGGCGGTTTAGCTTATGACTGGTCAGACGTTGGAATCATCACCAACATTCGCGCCGATCATATTGGCCAAGATGGCGTCGAAGATATGGAAGATTTAATTCGCATTAAATCCCTCGTGGTCGAACGCGTTCGTGAAAATGGGACTATCATTTTAAATGCTGATGACGAAAACGCTTCCAACTTGTTAACGAATAAAGTTGTCACGAAGCTAAAGCGAAACATCATTCTGTATTCTGTGGAAGCGACCAACGAAATCGTTTTACGACATCTGCAAGAAGGCCATCAGGCTTGCTGGGTTGAAGACGGTATCATCTATTTCCGTAACGAAAATAAATTAGAAGGCTTAGGCTCGGTTCATGATCTTCCTGTGACGATGGGCGGGCTTGCTGAATTTCAAATTTCAAATGCTTTAGCGGCACTTTGCGGTTCCATCGCAGCTGGCATTAAACCAGCTCGAGCTTTCCAAGTTTTACAAAACTTTAATCCTATTTACGAAAACATTGGTCGGATTAATCTTTATCGCATCAGAGACAACTTCGTTATCTTAGATTATGGACACAATCCTGATGCGTTCGTGGCCATTGGAAAAATGCTCAGCCCTTACAAATCTTATAAAAAGACCGCGATCGTTAGTTTACCTGGTGATCGCACCGACGATCTTCTTAAAGAAAGTGCCCGTAAATTTGCGGGATGCTTTGATCGCGTTGTCGTCAAAGAAGATCATCACCTTCGCGGAAGAACTTCCGGCGAAGTCCCTGGCTTGATTGAAAAATTAATCAAGTCTGAGTATGAGAGCACAAAATGTGAAGTCATTCTGGATGAAGCCCAAGCGATTGAAAATACCCTGAATAAAATTAGCATCAACGAGATCGTCGTGATTTTTTACGATCACTTAGAAATCGCTTTACAATCCATTCGAAGCTTTGATCCCGAACCTGTGCTACGCATTCCTGAAGAAACGGCTGACTTGCTAACAGCTTTTAATGACAATAAGTACGTCTCAGGCGAAAACCTAAGATATTAGGAAACTGGAAGTCGAGGCGCCGTGATCAAAATTTTAACAAATGCAGAATGCTATTTGCCCGAAGGAAATTTTATTCGGGCCGATGTTTTGGTGGTCGGTTCTAAAATTTGTGCGATAGGAACCTTCTCTAATGATTGGATTTCTAAATTTCCCGTCAGTGTCGAAACCATTGATTGCGAAAATTTTTTTGTAGCTCCGGGCTTGATCGACCCTCATCTTCACTTATCGGGTGGCAGTGGCGAAGGTGGAGGATTTTTTTCACAGAGCCCTCAAGTTTTAGTTTCTGAGTGTGTGTTCGGTGGCGTAACGACAGTTGTAGGTACGCTGGGTGTTGATACGACCACAAAGACCATGCCCGATCTTTTAGCCAAGGTAAAAGCTTACAACGAAATTGGATTAAAAGCTTATTGTTATGTCGGTGGTTACGACATACCTCCTAAAACAATCACGGGCTCTGTGCGTGATGATCTTATTTTTATTCCGGAAATTATTGGAGTGGGAGAATTGGCTATCGCTGATGGCCGTGCTCCTGAACCTGACTTGAAAGATTTAGCCCGTGTCTCGATTGATGCTTACGTAGGTGGAATGCTGACGGGGAAAGCGGGTGTGACCCACTTTCATGTTGGTGATGGGGCTGTACGTTTGAAGTCTGTTCGTGAATTGATGTCTCATCATGTGATTGATCCTTCAAAAATGTACATGACCCATGTTGAGCGCAGCGAAGCCTTGGTGGATGAAGGAATTGAGCTCGCCAAAAAAGGCTGCTTTATTGACTTTGATATTCATGAGCGGGATCTTCATCGATGGTATAAATACTACCGCGAAAATGGGGGACCTTTGACTCAGCTGACGGTGTCTTCGGATGCAGGCGTGTCTTCGCCGAAGGAAGTTTGGGAAGAAATCCGCAAATGTGTTTTAGAGCATGATATTCCATTGGGAAATTTGCTGTCCCATTTTACGCTGAATACAGCGAAGGCTTTAAAATTTTCTTCTAAAGGAAAACTGTGCATCGGTTGTGACGCTGATTTAATTATCTTCAGTAAAAATGATTTAGAATTGAACCATGTTCTTGCCCATGGCAAATGGATGTTGAAAGATCAAAAACTTCAGCTCACTCGTCAACCTCATCTCGAAAGAAGAAAATTCGATATTTATGAAGTCCATCAAACCTCGAACTAAACGAAAATCAAAATTGCTGGCGCCCATTTTTTCCGAAGAGGTCAATGGCACTTTGATTATTGTTGGGGGGAACGAGGACAAAGAGGGCGACCTGATTATTTTAAAGGAAATCGCTAAAAAAGCAGCCCATGGAAAATTGATCGTGGCCACGGTGGCCAGTGAAATTCCCATGGAAATGTGGGCCATTTACCACCGCATTTTCAAAAATCTGGGAGTATCAGAAATTGAACACTTGAATGTGCATCAAGCTGAAGAAGCCAGAGCCGTCGATGCCGAAGCTTTATTTGATGGTGCTAAGGTTTTTTTCTTTACCGGAGGAGATCAGTTAAGGATCACCACAAAGCTTGGTGGCAGCCCCATCATCGAACAAGTGTTCAAACTATTTCGCAGCGGAGGAACCATCGCTGGAACTTCCGCTGGTGCAGCAGTTATGGGAAAGACCATGTTGATTGGCAAAGAAGAAAATTCGGAATCCCATAAAGTGGGAAACTGGTCCATGGCCCCGGGCCTTGGCTTATTAGATAACATTCTCGTCGATCAGCATTTCGCACAAAGAGGAAGAATCGGTCGCTTGCTGGGAGCGGTTTCGATGAACCCTGGAATCTTGGGTACAGGTGTTGATGAAAACACTGCCGTCATCGTCACCAAAAATCAACTGAAGGTGGTCGGTGAAAATGCCGTGTATATTGTGGATGGTTCAGGAATAACCTACACCAACGTTTCGGAAGCCTCGGCCGAAAACACCATGTCTTGTCATGGAGTGCGTTTACATATTTTATCAGATTCACAAATCTTTGATTTAAAAATCCGTCAGCCTGTCATGCCTCAACGGAAATAGATTTGTTAAGGTTCTGTTAGTATTTTGCAACCAACAGAATCCTGACAGGACAAACTTAAGATCCTCCCTCAGTCTAAGCCCAAGTTGAAACACTTTAACTTTTCGAGGGGGCGCCTATGATCTCACTTATCGAGCAAGTCAAACACACAACACAGCTGCGATGGAATGGGGTCCATAAGTTTAAGCCTAAAATCCTGATGTCGATTGAGATGGGCCCCTACATTATTAAAACAGCAGAAACAGCCCATGAATTGAAGGAGAGCTTCCAATTAAGATGACCTGACCGGCTTAACCCGGTCCAAGTTCTGTGATAAGATTTGGATCAAGAAAGGATCTAGATCATGGCACGAAAGCGATACACACCTGAGGAAATCATTCAACATCTGCGAACGGCAGAGATTGAGCAAAGTAAAGGCCTAAGCCAAGAAGAAGCCGCACGAAAAATCGGCGTTACGCCAGTGACACTCTCGAGATGGAAAGCTGAGTTCGGTGGAATGCGAGTCGATCAAGCAAAGCGACTAAAGGAGCTTGAGCAAGAAAATGCTAGGCTAAAGAAGATTGTCGCTGATCAAGCCTTAGATAATTTAATATTGAAGGAAGTTTCAAAGGGAAACTTCTAAGCCCGGCGAAGCGCAAGGATGCGGTTCAGATGGTAATGCGTGAGCTGAAGGTCAGCGAGCGTCGGGCCTGTAAAACGATCGGTCAAATCAGATCCACACAGCGCTATAGGCCTATTGAAAATCAAGAGCAAGAAAAGCTTGAGAATCGAGTGATCGAATTAGCAAGTGAGTATGGCAGATACGGTTATCGCCAAGTAACAGATCTTTTGCAAATGGAAGGTTGGAGTGTAGGAAAAGACAGAGTGTTTTCAATTTGGCAACGTGAAGGATTAAAGGTTCCCCAGAAGCAGCCAAAAAGATCAAGGCTTTGGCTGGTTGATGGGTCTTGCATCCGTCTTCGTCCTGAATTTAGGAACCATGTTTGGTCTTATGATTTTGTCTCTGAAGAGACGCGTGATGGAAGGAAGTTTAAAATTTTAAATATCATCGATGAATTTTCTAGAGAGTGCTTAGCCTCGTATGTGGCAAGAAGAATTAGATCCCAAGATGTGATTTTAATACTTGCCGATTTATTTTTAAAACACGGAATACCAAAGCACATTCGCTCAGACAATGGGCCAGAGTTCATTGCAAAAAAACTTGTAACTTGGATAAAAAGTCTTGAGGTTCAGCCCTTGTTCATCCAGCCTGGAAGCCCATGGGAGAACGGATACTGTGAATCCTTCAACGGTAAAATGAGATATGAACTTTTAAATGGAGAAATATTTTATTCTCTGCTGGAGGCAAAGATCATTATTGAAAGATGGAGAGTCCATTACAATACGAAAAGACCACACAGCAGCCTTGGAGGAAGACCGCCAGCTCCGAAAACTTTTCAACCCACACTCAAACTTCTTGAAAAGGATTTATTAACACAGTAACTGGTAGCAAAACTTCCGGCTGGTCACTTCTTGCCACACTCTTTGAGGCTTAGAATCGATGTTTTTTGATCATATTCACTAGAAGTTATCAGTTCAGCCAATTTTTGTTGAAGAGGCATCGAGGTGCCGGGTATCTGTATGTTTTCCAAAAAGGCAGGAAGAGGCTTTTTCAAAATGATTTCGTTATTTGTAACTAAAAGACATCTTTCTTCTGCAAATCGAGAAACCAATACATGACCTTCTCTTTGGAAAACTTCGCCGGCTTTTTTAAAATAGATTCGGGATTGAGTCGCAATCAAATTCGCACTGAACAAAAAATCCTTCGTCGGTAAAAGTGGTTGCAGAGTTTCGGCCGCAATATCTACAGATGTTTCACTAACAAGAAAACCCAGGGCGGAAACAGTGTCCCTGTCAACCGTGAGAGGTTTTAAATTTTCTGATTGAATAGCAAAACGAAGAAAAATTTGAGCTTGTGAATTTTGGCAGCTTTTGGCTTCTTGAGCCGCCAATTGCAGTGATTTTTTTAATTCGATCAAATTATTTTCTAAGGATATAGGCAGGGATTTTACAAGTTCTTTATTACAGAAAACTGAGAGCTCAAGATTTCCGATTGTAAAATTCTTATTAGCAATTAGCAAGTGGAGTAGTTTTTTCGGAAAGCACTGTTGGTTCAATGATATTAACCGAAAAAATCGTATCAAAACAGGGTTGAGCAATAGAACAGACCCCATGGTTTTGAGCAACCGCAACACTGGCGATCGAGAGTAGAGTAGCGAGAGTTAATTTAAAAATTGTCATAATGAACTCCTTTTTATGAGTTCACGCTAATGTAAGTTGTCGTGCTTGTGAAGTTTCTAAAACAAATGACCAAGGCAGTTAGGATTATCATTGTGCGTAAGCTTGGAACGCTTAAGAGGGCTCCTCCTTTTTCAAATTAGAATTAAAGAATCTTAACAAAGAACAAATAATTGTTTTAATTTTGTTTATTAAGATAGGCTCAAAGTGTCGAAGGAGTTTTTTAATGACAACAGAAGCCAACTCAAAAATGCCGATCCTGTCTGTGGAAAAGATCATGGTCTTTGAAATCCATAGCATTTCACCGGAGATGACGGTGCGAGAGTCCATCCTGAAGCTTTTAAAAAATAGGATTCATGGAGCCCCTGTCATCGACAGTCAAAAAAAGGTCATGAGTGTTGTTAGCCAAGGAGATTTGTTGAAACTTGCGGCAACGATGGGATTAGATAAGACTATTTTTCAATGTATGACAAAATTAGTAAAAACTGACGAGTTAATTACGGTTAAGAAAAAGGATTCTTTCACCGATGCCTATAAAAAATTTCTATCTCATTCGGTGCATCGGCTGATCGTAGTTGATGATCATGGAAGATTAGAGGGGATGCTTTCTCGAAGTAACATTCTGGAAGTTATTGCCACTCCAAGTAAGTAAAAATTAACTGATTAAAATAGTTTTTGGCACTTTGATGTTTATCTTGTCTTGCAAAACTGCGCGTTTATTCCTTTTTTAACTTTTCATCCGTTTGCTGGCACCCTAATAAAGCTTTTTAATCATTAAACGTACCGTATGAATCCAGAACCCCTATGGGCTTCAAATAGCTCAATGCCATGATATTGCGACTGCCAAAGAAGGATTTGTTTTCCTATCAAGGAAGCTGGACTACTTCGCGAAGGTTCTTTAGGCTATTAGTAATGGCACAATCCGCAATTGCTGATTCAGCGTTTTTAGTTAATGAGCTTCGAGCAAGAAACCCCTCGTTGAGCTTAGATCAATATGCACATCTATGGGTCAATGATCGTACTCGCGAAATCTGTAAGACTTATGATCAAGAAGTTTATCCAGATGATGAAGTGGCATTGGGAATAAGAAATCGATTTTTTTTCAACTTGATAGAGACTTACTTTCAGAAACCAGGCGACAAAATTTTTGTGAACTTAGGTGCAGGGTTCACTAACTATCCCTTCTTGATTAGAACACCGATTAAAACGATTGAAGTCGACCTCCCCCATGTCGTCGATTATAAAAAGCAGAAGTTGTCGGAATTTACCAAATCTGGGAAGCTTCCTGTTCGGGACATTAACTTCATTGCCACGGATTTTAATGATTCCGGGGATGTTGCTAAGCTTGAGAAGCAGCTTTTAAATTATATTGGTAACTCAGAGTCTTTGTTCCTATTAGAAGGACTAACATATTACTTGAAACCTTCTGCGTTCAGATCTCTTATCGAACTTATCTGTAATCTACAGAAGCCGAATTCAGTTCTGGCGTTAGATTATTGGCCACCTCACTTAAGAAACCACGAAACCTGCGAAAAATTCCGAATTATCAAACTGTAAAATTAACCGATGTGCTTGAGTCGCAAGAGACTTTTTTGAAGAAGCCCGTACTCAAACCAAACTATGGGGTTCTTGACTCCTACGCTGTTCTCCAAAAGCTATGACCACAACCACTGGGGCGTGTTGAAAAACCTCTTTTTGAAATTGCCGCCACAATAGTTTTCGATAAAGATGATTTTTTAAGAGGTCATCATGATTGGACATCAAGAATACCAGGCAAAACTTTTTTCTACAGTGGATATTGAATCTTTAATCCCAGCAAATCACTTGCTTCGAAAAATTGATAAAGTTTTAGATTTAACTTTTATTCGAGAGATGGCAGCCCCGCTTTATTGCTTAGACAATGGAAGGCCATCGGTTGATCCTATTTTATTTTTTAGAATTTATTTGATTATATTTTTGTACGGAATTGATTCTGACAGACAGGCTTGTGAAGAGATCCAGTACAATTTAGCTTATCGTTGGTTTTGCAGACTGGCTCTTGAGGATCGGGTTCCTGATCACTCAAGCCTTTCAAAAATTAGGGATCGCCTGGGAGAAGAAACTTTTAAAAGTATATTTGAAAAAATTATAAAAGTTTGCATTGAAAAAAACTTGGTCAAGGGATCAAAGATCATGATGGATGGCTCGATTATTAAAGCTGATGCGGCTTTGAAATCAATGGTGGATCGTCCTCAAG
>JAKFYD010000041.1 GCA_021731025.1 Pseudobdellovibrionaceae bacterium
CGTTTGCCTTCGATTTCGAGTTTGCGAATCAAAAATTTAAGCGACCGAGTTGAGTCAGAAGTATGAACGAAGCGAACTCCAAGCCCGATTTCGCCCTGACGATGATGATGTATGGCAATTCCTACTGCTGTATAAACAATTCCGTCATCTGTAAAACTGATTTCGATTCTTGAGCCATCAGGCACAGGCTCTTGCATTTGTGCGAACAAACCACTTTCAGACAAATTCAAAACTTTGGACTGGCTTAGTTTTTCATTGAGTTTAATGTGGGCATCATAATCCACATAGTATCTTGGTTTAGTTTCCCACCACCTTAGTCGTGGATCAAAGTACACTTTGCGAACTGCAGGAATAAGGATGTAACCGACCAGACCAATATTGATAATGAATAAAGCAACTAAGGGAATGATCGAGGCCACTTCAGGGCGCGCCCGCCAATTCAAAATACTGTGGGTCAGAATCACTGACATGATTAAAAGGTAAACCCAAAAGCTCCATCGCTTACAGGCATAGATGGTTAAACCTGCAAGCGGAGGCAAAACAAAAAAGAAAATAGAACTCCAAAAATTCTGCGGGCTAAAATGAGCCTTAAAATAAGCTAAATAACTTAGATTTACGTATTGAGCATTAAAGAAGAAGTTCCCGATCGGCGAGATGATGTGGAATAAAGCAATGATAATAATGGGCCAAGGACGGCGTTTCATCAGTGTTAATACTAAGACGCCCACTCAAAAAATCAACGAAGAAAAATTAAGGTCGAGAAAACCTTCGGTCAGTAACGTTTGGCATGATCGTTTGCAATAAGTCGCAAACGATCATGCCAAGCCGAGCTTGGTTTTCTCGACCTTAATTTTTCTCGGTAGTCGAAATCGATGATTATTGTTTCTTTGGGTCGTTAGTAGGCTTTTCAGAAAGCAGCATTGTATCCTGGATCGCGTGACTCTCCACCGGCTTGTTCGACTTAAACCCGCGAATCTTTTTGCTGCTATTCTCGGCGCGCTCAAGTTGTTCTGAAAAATCGACGGTAATGTCTCCGAAGCAGCGCACCTGGCAGCTCAGTCTGCGGCCGTCCAGGAAATAACTGTTGCCGATGAGATTCAGCTCCGCTTTGTTCGGAGGCATCACATTGTGTTCCCCCTCAACGATGCGAATGCGACATTCCGCGCAGGAAGGCACGCCTTTACAGATGGATTTCACTTCAATGCGATTGTCATTGCAGTGCTGTAAGAGCGTTTTCTCGGGAGTCACTTCTATTTCAATATTTTGAGGAACAAATTTAACTTTCATTTTCGCTCTCTTTAAAGCTTACGCCTTGACCTTAACTTTGACGAATTTCTTTTTTCCGGCTTTAATTAAGTACTCTTCGCCCGCTTTAAGATCTAATTTCAATTTTGGATCAGATAACTTCTGTCCATTCAGCTGCACTCCCCCGCCCTGAATCAATCGCGAGGCTTCTGAATTCGTTTGGGTTAAGCCCAATTGCACCATCAGAGCACAAAAACCTTTTTGGTTTTCTGAGGCTAATTCCATTTCGGGAATTTCGTCAGGCAAGCCTTTATCGACAAAGATGCGGTGAAATTCTTCTTCGGCGGCATTGGCCGCAGATTCAGAATGAAATCGTTTGACCAAAAATTTGGCCAAATTAATTTTAACATCGCGAGGATGTTTTTTCTTCGATTCAACATCGGACCGCAACTGAGACAACTCGGCAGGTCTAATATCAGTGAGTAATTCATAGTAGCGATACATCAATGTGTCCGAGACCCTCATTGTTTTTCCAAACATATCTTTGGGACTATCAACGACGCTGATGTAATTATCTAAGGACTTGGACATTTTATTCACGCCATCTAAGCCTTCTAAAATCGGCATGGTCAAAACCACTTGAGGTTCTTGCTCATAGGATTGCTGCAAATCTCGGCCGACCAACAAATTGAACTTTTGATCCGTGCCACCCAGCTCGACATCGGATTTTAAAGCCACAGAATCATAACCTTGAGTGAGAGGATAAAGCAGCTCATGAACCGAAATCGGAATTCCTGCTTTGTAGCGCTTTGTAAAATCATCGCGCTCAAGAATACGAGCCACTGTGTACTGAGCCGTCAAACGAATAATGTCGGCGGGTTTCAAAGGATCAATCCATGTCGAGTTGTAAACAATTTCTGTTTTATCAGGATCCAATATTTTAAAAATTTGCTTCGCGTAAGTCTTGCCATTTTCATTAATTTCTTCGCGACTCAAAATCGGGCGCGTTGAATTTCTTCCTGAAGGATCACCGATCATTGCTGTGAAATCACCAATCAAAAACTGGATTTTATGGCCCAGGTCCTGAAACGTTTTCAGCTTATTGATCACCACGGTATGACCCAAATGAATATCAGGACGAGTGGGATCCGCGCCAAATTTTATTCTTAGCGGCTGATTTTTTTCTTTGGATTTTTTTAATTTCTTAAGCATGTCAGCTGGGCTGATCAGTTCGGCACAGCCGAATTGAATTCGCTCTAGCTGCTCTTCAGGACTTAAAAAACTCATCGAGCCATCTCTACCGAGCGGGTTTCGCGCAAGACTGTGACTTTCACTGGGCCTGTTTGTGGAACCTCACGCTCGATCTTACGCGCAATATCTCGCGATAACATGACCGCCAAGTCATCAGTCACTTTTGCTGATTCAACTAAAACGCGAATTTCTTTTCCTGACTGCACGGCAAATGTTTTTAAAACTCCATCGAAACTATTTCCAATGGATTCTAAATCTTCAAGTCGATGAATGTAGTTATCCATTTGTGGTCGACGAGCTCCAGGACGAGAATTCGAAAGCGCATTCGCCGCATGAACAATCCAAGCTAAGATGCTGTGAGGTTTTTCTTCGTCATGATGGGCACGGATCGCGTGACAAACATCTTCGGATTCACCGTATTTTTTCGCAGCTTCAGCACCGACAGCGGAATGACTTCCTTCCACGGTATGATCGATGGTTTTTCCAATGTCGTGTAGTAAACCTGCTCGTCGCGCTATTTTAACATTCACTCCCAATTCGGAAGCCATAAGCCCCGCAATGTAAGCGACTTCCAGACTGTGATTTAAAGTGTTCTGAGCATGAGAGGTTCGGAATTTTAACTGCCCAACCAATTTCACCAATTCAGGATGCATATTGGTGATAGCCAACTCAACAACAACTTTTTCGCCCTCTTCTTTAACAGCCTTCATCAATTCAGATCTTTGTTTTTCAACAACTTCTTCAATGCGCGCAGGATGCACACGACCATCTTCCATCAACTTGTCGATAGTCCGACGAGCCAGTTCGCGACGAACGGGATCAAAGCCAGAAATCACCACGGCTTCCGGTGTATCATCCACGATCAAATCCACTCCGCAAAGAGCTTCTAAAGTGCGAATGTTTCGACCTTCCCGTCCAATGATTTTACCCTTCATTTCATCGTTAGCTAATGCCATTACGCTGACAGTTCGTTCTGAAGTGTAATCGGAGGCTAAACGCGACATTGCCGTACTGATCACTTTTTTAGCGCGGCGGTCGGCTTCTTTCTGAGCTTCTTCTTCGATTTGTAAAAGTTTTTTCGAAGATGACAGTTTCACTTCTTCTTCCAGAGTTTGATAAAGATGTCTGCGCGCTTCTTCCGTCGACATGGAAGAAACTTTTTCCAGCTTATTTTTTAATTCATCGATGGATTCCAAAGACTTTTTCTCGAGCTCAACAAGGCGATTTTCTGCAATAGTGATTTTTTCTTCACGGTGCTTCAGGGAAAGTAAATACTTTTCATTTTCTTCTTGGCGTTTAACGCCTTGATCGTCGATTTCTTTCAAGCGTCTCTCGAATTGCGATTCTTTGTTTTTCAGCTGGGATTTTTGTTTGTGAATATCAGCTTCAACATTTTTGCGCGCTCGGGATTCGAAATCTTTAGCTCGATTTTCTGAATCCTTCTTGAGCTTTGCCGCTTCAGATTTAGCTTTATTAATAATTCTTTCGGATTCTTGACGAGCTGACTTCTTACTGGATTCATCTTGTATTTTTTTAACAAAGAAAACCGCAACTCCGCCGACAAGCAAACCCACAATGGATGCGATAAGAATTTCCATTGACCTAACTTCCTTTCACTCGGGACCCGCAGGTCACCGTCTCATTTTCTGTTAAAACATAATCCATTGCTAAGTCGTGATCTTCAGCAATGTCTAATTCATCAACCAATTGGACTTGATAACAAACACCGACCCGAGTCCCTGTGCTTTGACTGAGACTGCGATCATAATAACCTTTACCCCGTCCCAAGCGCACGCCCTGACGATCAAAAGCTAAACCGGGAATTAGAAAGCCATCCAATTCATCGGCGGATCGAACCTCACCATCGGTGGGTTCAGTAAAACCCAACTCATGGCTTTGCAAATTCAGACCATTAGCAAATTCCATCACGTCTCCACGAACGCGGGGAAAGAACCAATCAATGTGCGAGATTTCAGATAAACTTGATAAAATGGGTGGTTCATCAGCTAAGGGGTAAAAAGCTCCCCAAGATCCTGTGCGGTCCTTAAAAAATCGAGTGAGATTTTGTTGGTATTGGACTGTTTCGGAATTTTTTGGTTGGGGGGCTTCCTCATGACGAGCAAGCAATAGAGCTTTAAACTTTTGGCGTAATTCAGTTTTAGAAGTCATCGGACTAGACCCAATCTTGAGCCTGCACTAAAAATTAAAGAACAAGGCTTCATAAAGCCCAGATTTAATTTTTTAGAAAAGGCCCCTTTTACAGTTTTTGGATCTTAGAATTTTCGAGGTCCATGGAAATCTTCAGAGTTTTTTCTTCAAGTCTTTCAAGTTCTTTGCGAGCTCGTTTTTTTAAAAAGAGAAGTTCTTCGGCTAAATTCATCGCGGTTAAAACAGCTGCATTTTGAAATGAACCATTTTTAGTGGCGCGCAGGAAATGCTCCATTTTTAAATTAATAAACTCGACAAGCTCTTGAACCGTAAATTCATCATGATTTGTACGAAGTTTATAAGGGACTCCGGCAATCAGGAATTCAAAAGTGTGTGGTGAGTTTTTTGAGCTTTTTTCAGTCACTTAAAAAGATCTTTCTAGGTTTGTTTTTTTACCTTCAGGTTTCCCCTCAAGTCTTTGAAACTCTTGAAAATTCTAAAATCGTTATCAGTTTATCTTAAACATTTGCCGTGGCAAGATTATTTTTTTTGGCAAAGGCAAATAACTCCCAATTTGTCTTTCAACTCACACTGCAACTTCTTCCCTGACCGCGAATCCTGCAGCTCGAGCCAGATTAGGCCCTTGCGATCATATCGAGTGAGGTTTTTAAGGCCATTGAGCTTTGTGTCAATTTTCTCTGTAGTCTCTTGGAGAATTTCATTCCTGTACAAATAGCTATTCGCAATTTTTTGAGAGGCCTGGGTCCGATGGGCTAAAGGAATCTCAACTTCTTCCCCAACATCATTTTTGTCCAAGTTTTCGACTCGAAGAGCCTGTTGTACAATTTTGTCCTTCGGCGTGCTGGTCAAGGTGATGCGGGTCCGCCCCCCTTTGGGATTTCGAAGGATCCACATTTTGGAAGCTTCCAAAGACTGTAGATTGGGGAAAACCTGATCGATCTTTTCCTTTAAAGGAGCCAGCTGCAAATTGTTTTGCAAATCCTTGCTCTCCAAAGCCGAAAAGCATTGGGTGACATTTTCATAGGAAGGAGAAATACGATTTTTATTTTTTAATAATTGAGCATGTGTAAGGCTGACAGAAAACAAAAAGAAGACAAGAGTTCGTCCCATGATCTATTTTATTCATCGAGTGAATAAAGAATCAATGAACTCTTGAGAAGAAAAAGGCTTTAAATCGCCAATCTTCTCGCCGATCCCGACCCATTTGATGGGAACCTGAAGTTCTTGGGTCAAACCTACCGCGACGCCGCCCTTTGCCGTACCATCCAATTTCGTAAGAACGGCCCCGGATAATCCCAAGGCTTGATGAAATTCTTTGGCTTGAAGCAAAGCATTTTGTCCCGAGTTTGCATCAAGAACGATCCAAACTTCATGGGGAGCGTCGTCCATAACTTTGGCAACGACTCGTTTTACTTTTTTCAGTTCTTCCATCAGATGAGCCTGAGTGTGCAAGCGTCCTGCAGTGTCGATGATCACCAAATCGTGATTTTGAGATTTGGCTCGCGAAACTGCGTCAAAGGCAACAGCACTGGGATCCGTCACTCGCGGTGGAGAAAATATTTCCACCTGCGCTCGCTCGGTCCACACCTTCAGTTGAGATTCAGCAGCGGCACGAAAGGTGTCCCCTGCAGCAACCAAAACTTTTTTCCCTCTTTGAGCCCAGTAAGCCGAAATTTTTCCAATGGTGGTTGTTTTACCTGCGCCGTTAACTCCAACGACCATAATGACTGTTGGCCCCGAATTATTCCAACGAATGTCTTTATGTTCTGGAACCGCCGCAAAAATATTGGCAATTTCTTTTTTTAAAGTTTTCTTAATGGTTTCGTAGTTCTTTTTTTCAGAACCGGAAAGATCTCGCTGCAAGCCTTCCATTAATTTCTGCACTGTGGAAGGACCCAAATCACTGGTGTAAAGAACTTCTTCAATATCTTCCAGGGCCGGATTTGCTGAAGTGTCTGTGAAAAGTCGTTTCAAACGACCGAAAATATTTTCTTCGGTCTTCGCCAGAGCCGATCGCATCTGCCCGTGCACCAACTCTTCTTGCTGTAGTTTCTCGAGACTGATTTCCTGAGTTAAGGAATCATCGACTAAAGCTTCACGTTGGACTTTTGCGGTGTTTTCCGAGAGATCAATTTCTTCTTCGTCAACCTTGGGCTTATCTTTGCGAAAAGCCTTGAGGATGAAAGGCGTCGCGATGGCCAGCATCAAAACGACACAGAACAAGATCAAAAAAGAAATGCTCTCGGTTCTATCCACAGATATTAGGCCTTCAAATCTTCTAAACTGACAGAAACCATTGTTGATACTCCACGCTCTTGCATGGTCACACCGTAAAGTTTTTTAACGACTTCCATCGTGTGTTTATTATGAGTCACGACGATGATTTGCGAACGTTTCGCCATTTCACGAACTAAATCATTGAAACGGTAAACGTTGGCGTCATCCAATGGCGCATCAACCTCATCCAGCAAGCAGTAAGGTGAAGGCTTGACCAGGAAGATCGAGAAAACCAGCGCGACCGCAGTCAAAGCTTTTTCTCCCCCTGACATCAAAGTCACATTCTGCATTTTTTTACCTGGAGGCTTAGCGATGATCTCGATGCCCATCTCTTGTTTTTCTGGATCTTCATGCAATTCCAAACGAGCTTCCCCACCGCCGAAAAGCACGGGGAATACCCGAGTGAATCGCTCGTTCACCAAATCAAAGGTTTCTTTAAAACGCTTCGAACAGATGCGATTGATACGATCAATCACTCGTTTCAATTGTTCTTTAGCGTCCGTCAAATCGGTATGCTGTTGATTTAAAAATTCATAGCGCTGAGCAGTCTCTTCGTACTCTTCGATCGCGGAAAGATTCACTTCACCGATTTTAGAGATCTTCTCGCGGAAATCTTTCAGTTGCGCTTCCGCTTCATGAATATCACCTTCGCGATTTTCATATTTCGAAGAAACTTCAGGAAGCAAGAGCATGTATTTCTCGCGCACTTGATCGATCAAGAATTGCTCTTTGAGTTTGGCTTGCTCGAGCTTCAGCTGAGCTTCATTCATTCGCGTTTGTCTTTCATTGCGCGATTTTTGTGAAGCCTGCACTTGTTCTTCCAAAGAACGCAATTGAGCCGACATGACTTCGTACTCATCTTTGCTTCGCGAAACCGAAGCTTTCAAAGCTTCCACTTCGTGGGCCGTTCTTTCGAATTCAATTTTTCTTTCTTCCAGAGCGATTTGACCTTCGGTCATTTTCGAACTTGAAGCTTCAGATTCTTCTTGCATGCGGGACAATTGAGCTTCCAGGTCGCCCAAAGATTTATTCACCATCTCGAGCTGTTTCAAAAGACCTTGGTACTCTTGAGTTTTCGAAGCTGATTGCACTTGCAAATCAGTCACCTCAGCTTGCAAAGAGCCAAAACCTTTTTGCATCTCAGAAAGTTCAGTTTCATATTTTTGCACTTCAGCCTGAACTTGAAATTTCTTTTCGCGAGTTTCTTGCAAAGACTGAGTGAGTTCTTCGGAACGATTCTGATGAGTGTCCATTTGCTCTTGCAAACGCCGCACTTCGCGATCTTGTCGCTCGACAGCTTGCTGAGCATTTTCATATTCGTGCTCGGCACGCTCGAGATCTTTTTTCAACTCACGAACTTTAATTTCTTGTTCAGTTTTTCGCTTTTGCGCGCCTTCAAAATCGTTCACAACATTTTCAAGTTGCTCTTCGATTTTCTTCATCGAGGCCTGAGCTAAAACCAATTTCCCGGACCACTCATCTTTTTTCTGAGTGAAATCTTTAATCTCACGACGTCGTTTCAAAACACCCGATTCCGCAGATTCACTGGCTCCGCCCGTAAGCACTCCGTCCGCAGAAAGAGTGTCTCCATCCATAGTCACAAAAGTCCAACCCGGATAGCGAGAGCGCAAACCTAAAGCGGTGCGAATCGAATCAACGATGGCCACTCCGTCTAATAAATAACTGACTGTCGATTGATATTTTTCGTGACTGGTTACAACGTCTTTTAAAAGAGCGCGTACCCCATTCTCGCTAGCAGGTGCTTCAGCCCGAGACATAGCTCCAGACGCATCCTGAGAGATAAAGCTTGAACGTCCCGAACGCCTTTCTTTCAAATAATCAACGGCTTCTAAAGCCTGGTTTGAATCATTTGATAAAAGCATTTGCAGTCGGTGTCCTAGGGCTGCTTCCATAGCGACTTCATAGTCACTAGGCACTTCCACCACTTCCGAGACTGGTTGAAAGCTAACACTGACACTGCCGTCGGCAGAAATTTCTTGAGACTTCGCTTTTTGCCAAAGCATGACGTTTTTCACGCCCTCTTCGAAACCTTCAAAATTCGAGTGAAGATTTTCTAAACCATACAAGCGCGAAGTGACTTGATTGAGTTCATCTTTAAAAGTGTCAACTTCTTGGCGTTTCGTAGCCAAAGCTTCGGACAAAACTTTTTTATTAGCTTCGAAAGATTCCACATCATTGCTGAGATCCAATTGCAACTGACGTTCTTTTTCCAATTCATTAAAAACTTTTTTACGTCGCCCTTCAAACTCAACACTTTTTTCGCGCATTTCATTCAAAGTGTTTTGTTCATTGTCTTGACGACCTTTTAAATCTTCAATTTGCGAATGCAAAGACTGCACACGTGCATCGATGGATGATTCAGTTTGGCCGATAGCGAACAATTCACGACGAGATCGAGTCAGCTCTTCATCCAACTCTTGCATGCGTGTTTGGGCGCCTTGAAAGCTCTGGCTTTTTTCCGTGTAGCTCGACGTTAAGGATTCAGAAATTTGCTTGAGCTCTTCAGCCTGAGTTTGCAATTCGGCTTGATCCCGTTGAAGCAAAGACTGTCGTGCTTTTTGTTCCTCTAAGATTGAACCGGTCATCACTTCATTGCGTCGAGCTTGTTCGATTTCGAAACGCAACTCTTGGATTTCCATTTCACGCTTTTGCGTGAGCGATTGAGCTTCGTAATATTTTTTTTGATTTTCTTCGACGGCTTTTTCTTTTTCTAAAATCTCTAAGCGCAAGGTTTCCATTTGAGCTTGCAGTCCTGACAGACCACTTTCCCCTTCGACCTCTAAACTTTGAGCTTCGTTAAAAATATTTTGGGCTTCGTCCGCTGCCGCTTTAAGATCGATGAATTGACGACTGGTGAGCCATAAATCCAGATCTTCAATTTGATTTTTAATATTGCGATAGCGTTCCGCGCGTTGAGCTTGTCTTTGCAAAGAATCAATCTGGCGCTTTAACTCACCAATGATATCTTGCAAACGCACCAAGTTTTGCTCGGTGGATTGTAATTTTCTTTGAGATTCTTTTTTACGCGCTTTAAATTTAGTAATACCCGCAGCTTCTTCAATGAGATGCCGACGGTCTTCTGGTTTGGCGGTGATGATTTTTCCGATCATTCCTTGTTGAATGATCGAGAAACCTTTGGAGCCCGCACCGGTATCCATGAAAATTTCCTGAACGTCTTTCAGACGAGCCGGTTCTTTATTAACAAAATATTCACCTTCACCACTGCGGTGAAGACGTCGAGTGACCATGATTTCTGAATGTTTTAAATACTTCGCGGGAAAAGGCCCGCCATCATTTTCGAGAGTTAAGGAAACTTCGCACATTCCCAAAGGAGCGTAGTTTTCAGCTCCGGCAAAGATCACGTCGGTCATTGTCGATCCACGCAAATCTTTAGCGGACATTTCCCCCATCACCCAAACGAGAGCATCAACGATATTTGATTTTCCACAACCGTTAGGTCCAACGATGCCGGTAATGCCTGCATCAAAATGAATAACAGTTCTGTCTTTGAACGATTTAAATCCAACGATGTCTAATTTTTTGATTCTCAATGTTGTACCTTTCTCGCTTGCAAAGCCGCGCGCGCCGCTGCCAGCCGAGCAATAGGAACACGAAATGGTGAACAACTGACATAATCAAGTCCCACGCTATGGAAAAACTCGATTGAGTCAGGGTCCCCCCCATGCTCACCACACACACCCATTTTCAAATCTGGCTTGGTTCTGCGCCCATAGTCAACACCGGTTTTGACAAGATGTCCAACACCGACTTTGTCGATACTAACAAAAGGATCCTTTGGAAAGATTCCGTGAGAGACATAACTTCCTAAAAATCGTCCCGAATCATCTCGCGAAAGCCCCAATGTGGTCTGCGTCAAATCGTTGGTTCCAAAGCTGAAAAAATCAGCAAATTCTGCGATCGCATCTGCTGTGATACTGGCGCGAGGAAGTTCGATCATGGTGCCCACTTGATAATCAAATTTTACTTTTTTCTCGGTTTGAACTTTGGAGACTTCTTGGACAACTAATTTTCGAAGGATTTCCAATTCCTGTGAAGTCGCAATCAATGGAATCATAATTTCTGGAATTAATTTTTTTCCATCATTCACCATCATTGCTGCTGCCTCGGCGATGGCTCGAACTTGCATTTGGTAAATTTCAGGATAAGTGATCGCGAGACGACAGCCTCGATGACCCAACATAGGATTGAATTCATGCAAAGCTTTAACTTTATTGCGAAGCTTATCAACATCCCATGAAATTCTTTTCGCAAGCTCCACCATATCTTTTTCCCCGTGAGGAACAAATTCATGAAGAGGAGGATCCAACAAACGAATCGTTACCGGGAAACCATCCATGATTTTAAAGAGCTCATAGAAGTCACTTCTTTGCATGGGTAATAATTTCGACAGTGCACGCTCGCGTTCCACTTTGTTATCAGCCAAGATCATTTCACGAACAGAATCGATGCGGTCAGCACCAAAAAACATATGCTCGGTTCGGCACAATCCAACGCCTTCAGCCCCAAAGCTTCGCGCTGTTTGCGCATCTTTCGGAGTATCAGCGTTAGCTCGCACTCCCAGCTTACGAACTTGATCGGCCATTTTCATGATGCGACGGAAATCATCATCCAATTGAGGTTCGATGGTTTTCACTTCTCCTAAGAAAACTTCTCCGGTGCTTCCATCCAAAGTGATGATATCGCCTTTTTTCAAAACGTAACCTTTAACCTTCATGGTTTCAGAACGATAATCCACATCGATATCACCGCAACCGGCCACGCAACATTTTCCCATTCCCCGAGCAACAACTGCCGCATGAGAGGTCATTCCCCCGCGTGTGGTTAAAATTCCTTGGGAGGCCACCATGCCCGCGATATCTTCGGGCGAAGTTTCTACGCGAACTAGAATAACTTTATGGCCTTTTTCTTTCCACTCGACAGCTTCTTCACTGCTAAAAACGATTTGCCCCGAGACCCCCCCGGGTGAAGCGGGCAAACCTTTCGTCAGCTGAGTCTTTGCAGATTTAGGATCTAAAGTGGGATGCAACAATTGATCTAAAGCTTGCGGATCCAAACGCAGCAGACCCTCATCGGTGCTGATCAATTTTTCATCGATCATATCACAGGCAATCTTCAAGGCCGCCTTAGCAGTGCGTTTGCCATTCCGAGTTTGCAACATCCACAAAGTTCCCCGCTCGATGGTGAACTCGATGTCTTGCATATCGCGGTAGTGTTTTTCTAATTGTCTATAGATCGTTTCAAGCTCTTGAAAAGCTTTAGGCATCAACTCTTCTAAAGACTTCATGCCCGATTTTTCAGCGCCTTTTTTAGTCAAGGGCTGAGGCGTGCGAATTCCCGCAACAACATCTTCACCTTGAGCATTCACCAGGTATTCACCGAAAAATAATTTCTCTCCTGTACTGGGGTCGCGAGTGAAGGCCACACCTGTTGCTGAATCTTCACCCATATTTCCAAAAACCATGGATTGAACGTTGACCGCCGTTCCCCAAGCCGCAGGAATCTGATGAAGTTCCCGATAGGTAATTGCTCGCGGAGTATTCCAAGAACGAAACACCGCTGAAACCGCTCCCCAAAGTTGATCCATAGGATCAGCCGGAAAAGTTTGGCCTGTCATTTGGTGAACGAGATCTTTAAATTTTTTAACAAGGATTTTTAAATCATCGATCGTTAAATCAGTATCTAATTTATATTTTTTTTCTTCTTTTAAATCTTCAAGCGTCACTTCAAGTAAAGATGAATTCATCCCCATAACTACATCGGAATACATTTGAATAAATCGTCGGTAAGAATCCCAAGCGAAGCGAGGATTATTTGAAGCTTTAGCAAGTCCTTCAACAGTCTGATCGTTCAATCCCAAATTCAAAATAGTGTCCATCATCCCAGGCATTGAAGCTCTTGCTCCCGAACGAATGCTCACCAATAAGGGATTGCTCGCATCACCAAATTTTTTACTGATTTTCTTTTCCACCCTTTGCAGAGCTTCCATCACTTTGGGTTTCACCCATTCTGGAAGTTTCATCCCACTTTCATTGAAGTGAGTGCAAATCTCTGTGGAGATCGTAAATCCCGGAGGCACCGGCAAACCCAGCGCCGTCATTTCGGCGAGATTAGCGCCCTTACCGCCCAGAATATTCTTCATTCCCGCATTGCCTTCGGCCTCACCAGCCGCAAAAAAGTAAACAAACTTTTCAGGAACTGCCGCTTTATTCATTCTTGCCTTGGTTGAAGTGGAAAGATTTTGGTCCATGAAATCCTCCGGTCATTTTTAAAATTTTTTGAGATTTTCCACAATATAGGTATTGAGCTGTGTGCAATCAATGCGTTCTTGAGACATTCTGTCGCGATGGCGAACCGTCACGGCTTTGTCATTCAGAGTATCGAAATCCACCGTCACACAAAAAGGCGTGCCGATCTCGTCCTGACGACGATAACGTTTTCCAATCGATGCACTTTCGTCATACATCACATCGAAATCTTCACATAACTCTTCACGAAGTTTCAGTGCCACCGAAGTGAGTTCTTCTTTTTTCGACAGAGGTAAAATCGCAACTTTGATCGGTGCGATCTGAGGATGCAGCCCCAACACAACTCGAGTGTCTTCGCCCTCATCATTTTTAGTGACTTCTTCTCGATAAGCATCGCAAAGGAAAGCCAGAAAGAGACGATCACAGCCCACGGCTGTTTCAATGACATATGGAATGAATTTTTCTTTATTCGCTTCATCAAAGTACTCGAGGGATTTTCCCGAAAATTTGCTGTGTTGGGAAAGATCGAAGTCTCCCCGATTATGGATGCCTTCCAACTCGGAAAATCCCATAGGGAATTTGTACTGAACATCAACAGCTGCTTTCGCATAGTGAGCAAGCTCGGTCGGGCCATGCGGATGAAATTGTAAATTTTCTTTTTTGATTCCGTACTTCAGGTAGAAATTCCAACGCGTTTCTTTCCACTCTTCGAAAAATTTCGCATCAGTTCCTGGCTTAACGAAATATTGCATTTCCATTTGCTCAAATTCACGAGTGCGAAAAATAAAGTTCCCCGGAGTGATTTCATTGCGAAAAGATTTTCCAATTTGTGCGATTCCAAAAGGAACTTTGTAACGAGAACTTTGCTGACAGTTTTGGAAATTCACAAAAATTCCCTGCGCTGTTTCGGGCCTTAAATAAACAATGCCCCCGGAATCTTCCACGGGGCCCATATGAGTTTTGAACATCAGATTAAATTGCCGAGGCTCTGAAAGATTTTTGGAACCACAGTTGGGGCATTTTTTGTCTTTGAGATAAGATTCAGTATTGTCAGAACGAAAACGAGTTTTGCAGTCTTTGCAATCCACTAAGGGGTCGGAAAAACCATCAACATGACCCGAAGCTTTCCAAACCGTGGGATGCATTAAAATAGCAGCATCAATTCCCACAATATCGGCACGCCTGGTCATCGCGTTCCACCAAGCTCTTTTCACATTGGCCTTCATCAAGGAACCCAGGGGCCCATAATCCCAGCAACTCCCTAAACCGCCATAAACTTCACTGCTCTGAAAGACAAATCCACGGCGCTTACTGAGGCTGACAAGTGTTGATAAATCCTGAACTGATTTGGTGACCATGCTGAGCTCCTGGAGTGATACAAAAGTCGTAACACCCGCTTTAAATCTCAGTCAAGAAGGGCTTAGACCCAGGGTGCGACGCCCTGTCCTTTAATTCATTTCTTGTCATCAGGATGTGAATTCTGAAGAATAAACGCATGCAACTTTACAAATATTTGATGCTCATTCTCTTGCTCTTTTTCTTTCCTCTCGAGCTCAGCCTTAAAACCTCGGCCTACGCTGAATCTGCACAAAAAATAAAAGTTAAAGAAGAGGAAATTCGTCAGTCGATGATCACCATCTCACGACAGCTCGGCGTCACCTGCACCGAATGTCACAATATGAAAAAACTCACTGACGATTCAATGAAAAATTTCAAAGTCGCTCGCGAACACATCAAAGTTGTCGAGCTTTTAAAACTCAACGGCATGGATGGAAAAAAAGGCCCCGAAGCCAGCTGCTACATGTGCCACCGAGGGCAACTGCAGATTCCTTACAAAGAAAAATCGAATTCACATTAAGCTAGCCATGTCGTGGATTATGTTAGCTCACAAACTTTAGGACTTATAGGTACTAAAGTTTGTGAGAAGTAAAAGTAAAGATCTTACTGCTTCCTAAGGATAGCTTCATAAGCTGTTTGATAAAATTCCAGTTTCCCCGAGTCAGCTTCGCGAATCAGATCCTGATATCTTTGAGTCACCAAATTCAAACTGCAGCCCGCAGGTAAACCCAAAACTTCGTAGGCATCCCAATCATGACCGTTGTACATGAATAAGACGTTAAGCATTTTTGCTTTTTGCTCTGGGGCCGAAGGGGGCGCGCTTTTACTGAAGGGGCCAGAACCATACTTTTCTTTTGCTTGTTTTTTAGGCTCGATCGCCCGCTCCTCTTTCGGAAAAAATTCGCCTTTTTTAAGATCCAAGGAAGAAACCTTGCTATTTCCTTTGCGAGCTGACAAGAACCACCAAGCGAGAAAAACTGCAGCAATGAGGTTTAAGATAAAAAAAAGTTGGCTATCCATCTGATTTTTATTATTTATGCTCACTCAGAAAGAAGCAAGAGGAGAAGCAATGACCGCACCCAATCCCTTTGACCAACAAAAAGCTATTCCTGGAGTTAAACATATCGTTGCCATAAGTTCAGGCAAAGGTGGTGTTGGAAAATCGACGGTTGCCGCAAATTTGGCTTTGGCCTTATCAAGAAAACACAAGGTTGGTCTTTTAGATGCCGATATTTACGGACCGAGCATTCCTCGAATGATGGGTTGCTTGAATCAAAAACCCGGGATCACACCCGAACAACGACTTCTTCCCGTCGAACGCCATGGAATCAAAATTATGAGCTTGGGTTTTCTTGTTGAAGAAGGATCCGCCGTTGTTTGGCGTGGGCCTATGCTTTTTAAAGCTATGGATCAATTTCTTCGCGATGTGAATTGGGGCGAATTGGATTATCTTCTTGTTGATTTGCCTCCAGGCACTGGCGATGTGCAGTTGTCTTTGGCGCAGAAAGTTCCTGTGGCTGGAGCCGTGGTGGTCAGCACTCCTCAAAATATTTCATTGATTGATGTTAAGAAAGCTATCGACATGTTTCAACGAGTCAACATTCGCATCTTGGGTCTCGTCGAAAATATGGCTTATTACATTCATCCAGCCAGCCGCGAAAAGATGCCGCTTTTTCCTAAGGGAGAGCTCCCTCAATATTTAAAAGAGAAAAGCATCTCGAAATTAGGTGAACTCCCCTTTCATCCTCAAGTGGGCATGGCCAGCGAGGCAGGCATTCCCCTTGTGCAAAGCCATCCCGATAGCGATGAAGCTCAAGAGTTTATCCGCATTGCTGATGAACTTGACAAAATCTTGATGTAGCTGCGCGCGGCAGTCTTCTTGTTTTTTGAATCCGAGCCAAGTAGCCTTAACGGCATGAAATACTTTTTTTTATTACTCATTGGATTTTCTGCTTCGGCGAAGTCAGTTACACCCTTAGTGATTGGCCATCGCGGAGCTTGTGGATATAAACCTGAACACACTTTAGCTTCTTATCAATTGGCCATCGACATGAGGGCCGACTACATCGAGCCCGACTTGGTGATGACGAAAGATAAAGTTCTTGTGGCTCGTCACGAGAATGAAATTTCGGGCACCACCGATGCCGCTGAAAAATTCCCAGATCGAAAAGCCACTAAAAAAGTGGATGGGCAAGATATTACCGGATGGTTCGTCGAAGATTTTACTTTGAAAGAAATAAAAACTTTAAGAGCCAAAGAGCGACTGGATTTTCGCGGTCATGGCGAAGATCTGAAATATGAAATTCCCACCTTTGCGGAAGTCATTGAATTAGTTAAAAAAGAATCTGCAAAACAAAAACGGAAAATTGGAATTTATCCTGAAGTCAAACATCCCAGCTATTTTAAGTCCATTGGTTTACCTTTGGAAAAAGCGGTCGTTGATGAATTGAAAAGAAATGGTCTCAATAAAAAAGATTCGCCGGTGATCATTCAGTCTTTTGAGCTGACTTCTTTGAAGGAAATTAAGAAGCTCAGTCCACTGCCTTTAGTCTTTTTACTGGACGATCCCGGAGTTGTTCCCTATGACCACGTTGTCGCTGGTGACACTCGCACTTACTTGCAGATGCTGACTCCAACTGAACTTAAAAAAATGAAAGAAGTTCTTTATGGCATTGGACCCCATAAAAATTATTTGATTCCCGTTGATAAGGAAGGGCATTTGCAAAGTCCTACTCCTCTATTGAAAATGGCTCATGAAGCTGGTTTAAAAGTTCATGTTTATACTTTCCGCAGCGATAAAGAATTTTTACCGAAAGATTATGAAGGAAATCCAGAAAAAGAATATCATCGCTTCTTCGAGCTTGGAGTCGATGGAGTTTTCTCGGACTTTCCTGATCACGCCGTCAAAGCTCGCGAAAGTTTTTCTAAAAAAGGAAATACAAAGTGAAATTTCGTTTTTTAATTTTATTTTTTATCTCGATCTCTTTTATTTCCTGCACTTCGAAAGACAATGAAAAAACGGTGTGGATCTACACTTCACTTTATAAAGACACCATCAGTGATATTCAGCCTAAACTTGAAAAGGCTTTTCCCGGAGTTAAATTTCAATTCTACCAAGCTGGCTCCGAAGAGGTCGCCGCTAAAGTTCAAGCCGAATCCATGGCTGGGAAGATTCAGGCTGATCTTTTAATGTCCTCGGATCGATTTTGGTATGAAGATTTAGCCAACAAGGGAGCTTTGGTTTCTTATCAGCCTGCTCAACATGAAAAGATCGACAAGAATTATAAACATCCCGAAGGATTTTACACCACAGTCAGTTTCCCGATCATGGTGATCGCTTACAATTCCGAAGCGGTCAGCGAGGCCGATGCTCCCAAGTCTTTCAAAGATTTATCGGCTGATAGATGGAAAGACAAAATTTCCATGGGAAGCCCCCTCGCTTCGGGGACGGCTTTCACCACGGTCACTTTTTTAGAAAAAAAATACGGCTGGGATTATTTTAAAAATTTACGAAAAAATAATTTCATTGCTGAAGGTGGAAACTCGGGAGTTGTTCGCCGCTTGCAAAGTAAAGAACGCCCTGTAGGTGTCGTGCTCTTAGAAAATATTTTGCGCCTCAAAACCACAGATCCACGAATCAAATGGCATCTTCCGAGTGATGGCGCCGTCATTCAGTCCAATGTCTTGGCTATCGTTAAAAAAGAAAAAGATCAACAGCTGGAAAAGAAAGTGGCCGATTGGATGTTTGGTCCCGAGGGCCAACAAGCCATGGCTCGTTCATTCATGTATCCCGCAGTGGAAGGACAGGCCGCCCCTGAAGGAGCTCCCGAGTTTAAGAGCATTGCCAAATCAGCGCCCTCATGGAATCGCGAATTTATTGCTGAAACTTTGAAGTCCAGGGAAAAAATTAAGGATCAGTTTTCTAAGATTGCTTTTTAATGAAAAAATTTTTGTACTTTTTTTGTCTCTTTATTATTTTCCTTTTTTTCATTGCCCCACAATTGCGCCTTTTTATTCTGCCAAAGCTTGAAGACTTTTCCTTGCTGTTTGAAAATGAAAACACACTGAAGGCTTTGCAAAATACAGTTTTGGTTTCACTGGCTGTGGGCGTGTCATGTTTAGTTCTTGGAGTTCCTTTAGCCTGGCTGCTGACCCGAACGGACCTTCCTTTTCAACGCGGCCTTCGCTCTTGGTTTTGTCTTCCCTACGCTATTCCTCCTTTTGTTGGAGCCATTGGCTGGATCATCTTAGCTAATCCCACCAGTGGAATTTTGAATCAGTGGTTTGGATTAAAACTGAATATCTATTCTTTTTGGGGTTTGGTCTGGGTCGAAACCAGCTTCTTGTTTACTTTTGTTTTGTTGTCGGCGCTGACCGTCCTTGATAAAATGGATTCCTCCTTAGAGGAAGCCGCCCGCCTTTGCGGAGCCAACCGCTTCACTGTTTTTCGTGATGTTACTTTACCCATGCTGAAACCCGCACTGCTGAATGGCTTTATTCTTTCTTTCTTAGCGACGGCCTCCAGCTTCGGCGTTCCCGCGATGATCGGTGGACCAGCGCGGATCTATATGCTGACGACGCAGATCTATTCACTTCAGCGAACGGGAACAACCAACGCTGTGCAAATGGCCATCGCGATTTCCGCTCTTCTTGGCTTGAGCACTTTGGTTTTATTGTACTCTTCACAGTATTTTTTAGGGCGATCAAAAAATTACACCGTCGCCGGAAAAACGCCTCGTCCTTCACTGTGGACTTTAAAAAAATACAAGATGCCGTTATTGAGTTTTCTTTGTGCACTTTTATTTTTAATCTTTATTTTACCTTTGCTGGGCTTATTGCTTTCAGCTTTAAGCCCGATTCAGGGCTCATGGAATTTTTCTCAGTTAAGTTTCAGCAATTTTCATCGCGTGCTCTTTCAAACCGAAGAAACCGGTCGCGCTTTAAGACAATCTTTGCAGTTGGCCTTCAGCGCTTCCCTTTTCTGCATGGTATTTTCTTTTCTGTTTAATTATTTTTTTCATCGCACAAAATATTTTGGCCGCAACATGTCCCAACTCGCTTTAGGTTTACCATTTTCAACTCCAGGAACAGTTTTGGCCTTTGCCCTGATTATTTCTTTCAGTCAGGGAATTTTTGGCTTTGGTCCTTCACTCTACAACACCCTCACCTTAATTTTTATCGCCTACGTAATTAAGTATTGTAGCTTAAGTTCAAAAGTGATCGGCGATGCTTACCAGCAGATCCATCCTTCCCTAGAAGAAGCCGCGCTGATTTCGGGCGCACGCTGGATTACCGTAATGAGAACTATTTATTGGCCTTTATTAAAATCAGCGCTGATGGCTTCGGCATTTCTAGTTTTTATGCCGACCCTCAGCGAACTCACAATGACAATTTTATTAACGGGTCCCGGTTTAGAAACCATCGGCACTTTGATTTTTCAATTGCAAGAGTACGCTGACGTCGGTGGCGGCGGAGCCGCCGTGCTTTCATGTTTAGTTGTTCTGTTTGTTCTTGTGCTGAACTTCACATTGAAAACCTTATCGAAAGGTCGGTACGGATTATGAGTCAGGTCACCTTTGAAAATGTTGGAAAAGAATATGTATCGGGAACGTGGGCTGTGCGGGATTTTAATCTTCGCATTGGTGATGGTGAATTCGTGAGTTTCTTAGGGCCATCGGGCTGTGGAAAGACCACCACTCTGCGCATGATTGCTGGTCTCGAGGAAAACACTCACGGGCAGATTCGCTTCGACCAGGATATTGTTTCCGATCCTCAAGGACGCAAATTTATCGCGCCCGAAAAAAGAAATGTCGGTATGGTTTTCCAATCCTACGCGGTATGGCCCCACATGAATGTTTTTGACAACGTCGCTTACCCTTTGCGATTGAAAAAGATTTCACGTGAAAAGATGCGAGCTGATGTCGCCGAGATTTTAAAAATCGTCGAGCTTTCAGGTTACGAAGATCGCCGTCCCGATCAACTTTCGGGAGGACAACAACAGCGAGTGGCCTTGGCCCGCGGTCTAGTGATGAGGCCGCGAATTTTATTGCTCGATGAGCCTTTGTCGAATTTAGATTCAAAACTGCGCGAAAAAATGCGTCGGGACATTCGCGAAATTCAGCAAAAATTTAAACTAACTATGGTTTACGTGACCCATGATCAGAAAGAAGCTTTTCAGATGAGTGATAAGATCGTGATTATGAATGGTGGGAAGATCGTCCAAGTTGGATCGCCCGCGGAAATTCGCGGGCAGCCTGTGGATGATTTTGTGAAAGAATTTATTTCTGAGTCGAACTGAGTGAACGTAGTACTTTCGCATTCAATTGGAAGCCTACTCCAGAGAAAAATCCAGAAAGCTTATTTTCTATAATACCATAGGCAGTGCCTTGATCCAACATTATTTTCCCGACAAAGATGAGCTCTTCTTAATTGTCGTCAAATTTATCCGAGGGCAATTTCAGCAACTCGCAGTTGATGCCATGATGAAAGAAAAAAACCCCATAGCGATTATGGAAGCTTACGTGCGGTCGACTTTCACTTGGTTGAAGGATTATAACAAGCACGCGCGGGTTTGGACTTTCTTCTTATACACTTGTGCTATCGATGAAACTTATCGAAAAATGCATTTGCAGCTCACAGAAATGGGGCAGGCACGAATCGCCGAAATTTTGCAAGCAGGGATAGATGCAAACGTCTTTAAAACAAGCATTGCTACCCCACTCTTAGCGAAACACATTCAGAAAATTATTACGGGCGGGCTCTTTGAAGTCGCCACCGAATCCGGCCTAAGTTCAATCGGCAAAGTCGAAAATGAAACTTGGGATCTCTGTCGATCTTTACTCGTTGAACCGGCCGGTTAATTCAGTGTCATCCTACTAACTAATTAGAAAATCGGCATTCACCTGGATTAAAGAAAAAATGGGCGACTCCGCTTCCTGGCATATTGTAGGGATCAGCGATTTGAACTTTAAGTTTCATCCCGCCATTTTCAGAATACAAGTAAACCGTGCCTGCGAAATCGCGAAAAAGGAAACTAGATTTATCCCATCTTACTGTACCGAAATTGCTTTCACGGATTTGCAATCTTTGAGCAGCGATAAAGGCGCGAAGCTGTTGATTCATCTCGTAGTGAGCCCCGTTGATTGTGTTCGTAATGGACATTTTTGCGCCAGTAACAGGATTCGAACAATCAATTCTTGCTGCCAAACTGCTAGAGCAAATGAGAGTAAACAAAGTAACAATGATAGTTTTCACAAAACCTCCTGAGGTAGAGACCTTATACCTTTGATCCTCGAATATTACCATACGCGCAGTAAATTTTTCAGATCTGTACTCGAAGTAGACAATGTTTCCCTTTACATCACGTTCCCGCCAAACATTTGCTTAATCTCTTGAAGACTTTCAAATTCAGCCAACCCAATCGTTAATCTTTCTTTCCAAAAAATTTTGAAAATATCCTATTCAACAAACTATGGAGGACCGCTACGAGCTGATTTGCGAATTGATCAATGCTTGGGATAGAGTCTTCTTTGTATCGATTTTGGAGCAAACCATCAGGATTTATAATATCGGAGTTTTGGACTGACTCTAGAAAAGTAGGTCCTGCATTTTGTCTCAGTTTCGTAAGGATTTTTGTGAAATTAAGATCAGGAAATTGCGTCTTTAAGTTGGCTTCGACTTCGAAGTAAAAACTCATATTTCTTGAAATAGATTCAACAACAACATCCGGGAGAAAAGCTTAAACTTCGGCACATAAAGGGGCGATTCCGTAGCTTTCTTCTGCAAACAAAAGAAAATTTAAGCAGAGAATTGATAAACAAAAAAACCTTTGCATTGTCATATATTCTAATCCAAATCGTCAATTTCCCAGAACAGGCGTTTGATTCTCTCTGCCAACTCAAGCTTTTCTTCTTTGGTCAGTGCAGGAAATCCAATTTTCGCGCGACGAGCTTCCACGGCCGGAAAGACAGTGTGAAGATTGGCGCGAATGGATTCTTTTTGCCAAGTGTTCAATGGAATGTGAGTTCCCAAAACAAAGGGCCAGCCGTAACCCCAACGGTACTCGCTAGGAATAAGCTGATTGGTATTTAGGGGTATAGCTAAGCGAGGTCCACTGTAAACAAGCGCTCCCAAAATTGGATTGGTTTTTCTCGAGACGCAGGAATAAAGTTCGGCGTCTGCTTTATTCAAAGCTCTCATTCCACCGACACCAGACCAATAAGCCACGTCATGAATTTCACAGCAGATCAACCAAGGTGCGTGTTTTTTATTTCCATCTGAAAACCGACTACAACCATCAGTCGTGAAGGAATTAATTTCATTGGTGATCGGTTGCAGAACAACTTCTTTATCGTACTCTTTGGTCGCCCAAGCTTGAGCTGCACATAAGACCAATAACAGATTAAGCACGCACTTCATAAAAGCTCCTCTTTGAGTTCAGAGGAAGCTTCAAAAGAAGGACCTACGCCAGTGCGCTTATTTTTCTATTCAGCAATTACAACTGTTTAAATATTTATCATGAGCTTATTTATGTCAGTTTACTTAACTGATGTCGTCGCATCACCGCCCCTACCATTATCTACTCTTTTCTTACTCACAAAGATTGGTACCTATAGGTACCAATCTTTGTGAGTGAATAAAATGAATCTCCATAGGTGATTTTTAGTTCACTGCCACGGTGGCAGTAAACTTTCCTTTTTCGTCCAACTTGTTAACGTAATTTCGGGTGAGACGTCTCAGAATGATCCAACATATTGAATTCATTTGAGATTTTAGCATGACAAACTTGAAAACACCCGTCACCCCGGTTATTCTAGTATTAACAAAACCAAGGAGGTTCGTAGCGTAACTCAAAAGGTTTATCCTTCTTTGTCTCAAGGCTAACTTCGCGAAAGCGGAGGGCGCAAAACTAAAGGGACTTCGTTCGCAAGGACATGTCAGCCAGTTGCCAAAGGTGAGTCACCTGCGGAAGCAGAGCTATGGGAAGGAATAAAACTATTTTTTCATACATACTAGGTTTCATTCCCCTTAGCCTGTCAGGATTCAGGAAGATTAAGAACTGACAGGCTTCTTTATTTTTGGGCCCTCGAAAAATAGCGTTAATTGTCCCTCGTCAATTTCATTTACAATTCAAATTTATCTATTAGTCCCGTTGGAAAATATATATTACATAGACTGAAATAAATCGGACTCACTAAGGTGCGAACCATGGCAAGGGCTCTGTTACTGCTTTTCAGTATTTTAATTTTTTGGGGAAGTAGTAACTGCCTAGCTGCCGAAAACTGCGAAGGTGTTTTTAAAAATTCAAGCTACATCAAACAAGTTATTTCGACCAAAGGTGCACGCCTTTTCATCAAAGAAAGTGAAAAAGCTACCGTCGAAAAAAAATGGTTAGGGCTTGTTCGTCGTCTCCCCCAAGAAGAACTATCCAAATCTTGGAAAATATCAAAGTATTTGAGGTACATCATTAAATCCCTTCCCCTAAAGTTGTTTAGATTTAAGGACTGTTATTGGAGTCAGTAAATTCAAAAAGAAAAATGGGATTTACGAGAACGCGGTTTTGGGAATTGAAGACATTCGCATGGAAATACTCGAAGAGATTTACGCCAAGCTCATATGACCGATAACAAAGCTCCAGCTTACTTCTGGGCAACTGCACTAGGGATCATCAAACGATGACCAATTAAAACTTTCGAAGGATTTTTGATTTTGTTCTTAGATTTTAAATCACTAAAATCGACATTGTACTTTTCAGCGATATAATGCAAATTCTCGCCACGTTTAACAACATGGTAACGGGATTTTGCGTTGCTGCGATGACCAGAATCGTAATTCTTATTTATTTTTAAATCATCTGTGGTTCGATCTTGAACTAATTCTGGCAGCTTAATTTTAATTCCTACTTTTAATGAGCGACCACGGCGAATGTTATTTATCTTTTTCAATTGCTTTACGCTGGTGTTATAGCGTTGCGCGATTGAAAAAAGAGAATCACCCGATTGAACGATGTAGTACTTTGAAACTCCACCTTCATCTTTAACTTCTTTCATTTCGGCGGTCTCTTTGACTTCTTTTGTGTCTTTAATATCTTTTTTCGCAGAGATTTCTTCTCGACTTACGGAAGCAATACGATGTCGGTTTTTATTGCGATCAGGACGTTCCTTCAAAGGAGTGCGATCGGGAACCATCAAGCGCATACCAATGCGAAGTTTTTTTCCTTTCGACAAATCATTCAAGTCCCGCAGATAAGCCACGGTTGTGCGGTACTTTCGCGCCACCAAATAAAGATTGTCACCGCGACGGATTTTGTAGGTTTGAGTTTCACCAGCGTCAGCAACGTACTCGACTGTTTGCACGGCGCTTTCTGCGGCTGCTTGCAAACTGATTTCTTTCATCCCCACAGGAATGCGAAGATCTAAGATTGATCCGTCTTTAACTGGGGCCACTTCCCCTTTGTATTTGGGATTCAAGGCTTTAAAATCTTCGTAGTTGTAATTCATTTTATCAGCCATCACGCGAAGATTGATTGGGCTCTTCACACTGATGCTATCAAACTCGATGGCTGGTAAATAATCTAAATCTGCGAAGCCATACTTTTCAGGGCTTTGCGCGATCAATTTAGCAGCGATGAATTTAGGAACGTAGTTGATTGTTTCTCGAGGCAAGCGACGTTTTTTAGCGAGCTCCCAAAAATCTCTGGTGTAGTTTTTCATCACTTCTTTTTTCACGCGGTTCTCACCGACGTTGTAAGAAGCCATCGCCAAATACCATGAACCGAAAACACTGTAGAGACCTTTAAAATATTCTGCTGCAGCTTGAGTCGCCAAAACAGGATCGCGTCGTTCATCGACAAACTTATTAATTTCTAAACCGTAGCGTTTTCCTGTTCCACGAATAAACTGCCAGTAACCCACCGCTGAGGCGTGACTCGTTGCACGCGCTGTAAAACCTGATTCGATAAGTGCGATGTAAAAAAGATCTTCAGGAAGTCCGTTGTCACGCAAAACTTTTTTCATCAATTTTTCATAACGCGTAGAGCGAGAAAGATAACGCTCCATATGATTACGGCCTCTCCCCTGAAAATAATTGATCCATTTTTCAACTAAGGGATTCACTTCCGTAGGAATAGAATTAAATTCTTCGGCCTGAACCTTTGGTCCTTCGGGTTCATCCAAATGAAATTTTGGAAGATCCTTCGGGCGTTCCTCTGCAGGAACGTTATCAGTTTCATTGGTCACCGTCGTCGTCGACGTTGGCGAAGCGGAATTGGTCGTAGGGCGATTAAAATGCGCACAGCCAAAGCTAGCCATGGCAAATCCTGCCAACACAAGTCGAAGAGTCATTGAACCTCCGGGTCAGTATTCAGGTTATAGAAGGTCGGTCGACTTTTCAATACTAAGGATCACTGAACGATGGATTTTTTCTCTTTTAACTCGGACCAAAATCCCGGTTTTATCTCGAAAAGTGAATTATCGAGGTACTGGTACAAAATGATATTGCGCAGAATCGCTTTCACGTAAAAACTCGTCTCACTCCAAGGCAATTCATCAATCCATATCTCGTCTTTGGTCTCTGTGGATAAAGTGGTCATCAAATTTTCTGTGTCTTTGCGTCCTCTCAACCACGTCTTTAGTCGGGAAGGCCCCGCATTGTACGCGGCCAAAGCCAATGGGACATGGCCTTTGAACTCTTCAAGAAGAGTATTTAAATAAAAAGTTCCCATCGGAATATTTATTTCTGGGCGATAAAGATCATCAGGAATTGTGACTTTCAAACTCATACGTCTTGCGACATCACTGGCTGTGGGCGGAATGATTTGCATCAAACCTAAAGCATTCGCACTGGAAATAGCTTTTAATCCGAATGCGCTTTCTTGCCGTATCAGAGATTGAATCACATAAGGATGCAAACTGTATTTTTTAGTTTCAGTTTGAACCATATCCATATAAGTCAGAGGAAAAGATCGTTTTAAAAAAGACCAATCTTTGAATTGAGGATCTTGATCCATCGCCTGATTGATCAATCGAATGGCCTGAGGATATTGATGACGACTCAATAAAAAATTCGCCCAAACAATTTGGATCTCAGCTTTTTGTGGCGCAGGTAAAGCTGTTAGCTCAGATTGCGCTTCTAAAAGCCAACCTGATTTTGTCAGCAGCTTGATTCGATTCCAAATTTCGACCTGATCTCCAAAAAGCTCGATTTTAACCTGGGGCAATTCTTTAATCTCGCCACCTTCAGACAGAGGCAACTTCAATTCTGCTTTTAGTTTTAAGGTGTAATAAGAAAATGGAAACTGATCAATCAGCTGACGCTTTTCTTCGACAGCATTAGGACTTTTTAAGGCTTCAAGACACCGCACCAACCAGTAACGTGAATTCAATTCGTACTTGTCACGATTCAAAGATAAAACAGACTCGAAATTATTTTTTGCTAAATCGTAATTTGCAAGACGGTAGTGCAACAGACCCAAACGAAAAAAAGATTCGGCGGCTTCATCCGTCCCCGAGTACTGCTGAGTGACTGTCAGAAAATATTTCTTCGCTTCATCATACTGACCTAAAAACATATGGCTGCGAGCAAGTACATAGTAAGAATTTAAAGCCGCGGAACCCTTTAAATTTTGAAGCGCTGCTTCTGCAAATCTAATAGCTTCAGGATAGTAAGCTCGTCGATGCGCCCATGCGGCCCAGTCAGCCAATTTGTCAGGGTCGGCTTCTAAGAGAGACTTAACAACTTTCTCTCGATCAGGTTTATCGCGTTCAAAGAATTCAGCGCTGGTGTCTAGAATCTTATCTCTTATTTTCTTGTGATCTGTTGAGCCCGGATATTTTTTTAAAAACCCTACCATCAAAGAAATGGACAATTGCGCGTGTTTTTGTTCGAGTGCGCTTTCGATCTTCGTCTGCATTTCTTTTTCTTCTTTCAAAGAATCTGCGGACCAAGTTCGCTTTTCTTTTGGCGTTTCCGAAGAAGCTGTCCACCCGGCAAAATGAAATCTTTGATCTTGAGAAAGTAATTCCGAACGAAGAAATAAATTTTCACGAACACTCGCTTGGGACTTGGATCTTTTCTTTTCATTTTTTTCCGCGAGAGATTGGTCCCACATGATTTGATTAGCACGAAGCCATTGACTGATTAAAGAGGACTTCCATGGCCCGCGATCTAAAAAATGAATGTTCTTCCGAAGAACGATGATTGGGTTTTGCAGGATATTCGATTGTTTTTGAGCTTCATATTTTTTCAAAGCACAATTCATCCACACCTGCATCACCCAGGGTTGAATCGATTTTTGATTTGCAAAAACTTCAGGAGATTTTCTTAAACATTCGTCCCATTGTTTACGAATCTCGGTGTATTTCAATTTCGAAAGAGGTGAAAGTTTTTTGATTTCAGATTCTTTCATGTTTTCAAATAAATTGATTTCCGCCGTCGAAGATATTTCCTTATTAAGATCAACGACCAAAGATTTCGCCGAAATCAGTTCGCAGAAAATAAGAATATAAAAAATCAGAGATTTTCGTCCCACTTTAACCTACCTGTCCTTTATCAAAACCTATTTTTTATTTTGGTTCAAATAAGTATCGACTAAATTTGTCAAAAGCTTCTGAGAAGCCGTGAACTCTTGATGCAGCCGCTGCGGATTCATAAAAGCTTTTAAAGACTCTTCAGGAGCAAATCCTAAAGTTTGAAAAATTTCAAATTTGGTCAAAATCGTTGAGCCGTACTCGTTTCTTAGACTGGGAGGAGCTTTCTCTAAAAGCTTTTCGATCTCTTGGCTTCCCCCGCCCTGCTCGGAGATTTCTCCTAAAACCAGGTAAAATAAATTGGTCATTCCAATACCAACTTTTCGATACTCATTATTTTTTTGCGCCACTTCAACGGCTTTTAGTTTTTTCTTTAATAGATCATTGAGATTTCTTTTTCTTAAACCCCAACCAAATTCGTTGCGCGCTTTGAATAGTAAAACAAGGAGGTAGACAAAATACATGGCAAAACCCAACTCGGGTCGTTTTAAGAAATTCGCTCGCGAAGACAAATCCGAAGTGGTGAGCACATTTGGTAAACGCGCTTTGGCCTTTTCAACTTTTTTCGTCGTTCCCGAAAATCGTTCAGAGCTGCCTTGCACCCCATTGGGATTCGCAACGACCTTCAGTGAAATGGCCTGGGTCTTTTGCGTCAGATATTTTCGCTGAGCGGGATCGAACATGCTGAACTCAATCGCGGGAATTGTTAAATCTCCCTCTTGCCGAGGAATGACTAAAACTTCGAATTCTTTAAAGCTCAAACCATTTTTGAAAAATTTCGATTCGCTTTTTGTGTCGTAAATTTCTAAACCTTCGGGCCAAGAAATTCCAGGAAGCTCGATACCCTTTGCATTCCCTGACCCTTCGAAACGAATGCGGAAGGAAAAGGGCTGATTCACTGGCACCTGAGTTTTTTCAATCTTTGCGGTGACCTGAAACTGACCGACGGCTCCGGAAAAACTAGCAGGTCGTCCTTCTGCTGGTAAAGGGTTCACTTTAATTTTGACGGGCTTTGAGGACTTTGTGAATTCATAGGCGGGTCCTAAACCAAAAATGCTCCCGGGTTTTGCTAAACGCACTTTGGATTTAATTTTAAATTCATCGATCAATAAATTCCCAGCCTTGATGGGAAAAAGAGCGTGGGAAGCCAGTAAAGCTTTCCGATAAGGCACTCCATTGACAATTTCTTCGTAAAATTGAATGGACGGGACTTCCTCGATGATTTCTTTCCAAAAGCCGCGCAGATCAGGAAATTTGGCCCGATCTAAAGATTCAAGTTGTCCCCGAGTATAAATATACCAGTTTGCAGTGATCTGCTCTCCTTCAAAAACTTCGGTCTTATCAACTTCCACTTGCACGAAAAAAGCTTCGTTCGGATTTGTCGGCAAAGTTTTATATTGAGGTTCTTGTTGCTGTCCGCGAAAAAGATTTTGTCGCCGTTGAAGAAGCTGGTTGAAAATTTCTTCTTCCTGCCGATCAAGGGCTTCGAAGGGATCTTCAAAACCTGGGGGCAAACCGGTTCCTCCACCCTGAGGTCGTTGGGGATGATGTCTTTGTCGATTACTCTCTTTAACAACTTTGACCAAGATCGGCTGAGTGGTCTGCGGTTTTCCATCAACGACCACTTCAAAAGCGCCAATGCTCAGTTGCCCAATTCGCAGGGGAACCAAAATGTATTTATAATCATGTTGAATTTGTGTTTGCCAATCCATGCCTGAAGGCGTTTGAACCATATTGTAAGAACTTTTACTGGATGTGCTTTGACCTTTTAATTCAAATCCATCCAAATCAGGAACTCGTGGTTCGCTAATGTCTGCGGATTTTTTCAGAATAACACTGACGACGACTTCAAAAGGTTCGCCTACACCGATCTCTTCCCGATCAATTGTAGCCCGAACTACAACCTGGGCTTTAGCTATTGATGCAAACATAAAGAATAAAAGAATTAAAAAGCGAAAATTCATTGCTGCTTTACCAATCTTTATCACGAGGCCGCTCCTTATAATCATTCTTTTTATTGTATTCCGCGCGGATTTTTTGCTCTTGCTGTTTAATTTCATCGAGAATTTTTTTAACATCACTGGGACTTAACTCGCCCTTGAACTCTCGGGGCTGATACTTTGGATTCGGTTTATATTCCTTTTTCTGATCCTCTTTATTTTTTTGGTCGTCCTTTTGATCCTTCTGGTCTTTCTCGTCCTTCTGGTCTTTTTGATCTTTTTGGTCCTTCTGCTGATCCTGCGGATTTTGATTTCCATCTTTTTGCTGCTGATCATTTTTTTGTTGGTCATCTTGCGATTTTTGATTTTGCATCAACAGCTCGATGTTGGTTTTCACTTCCTTTGAACTTGGAACAATCTCTAAAGCGCGTTGATATTCGCTTAAGGCTTCGGCAATCTTTTTATCCCTTCCCAGAAGTTGAGCCCGATTAAATCGACTGACAAATTTTTGAAAAGCATTAAGGGCGTATTTTTCCGAAGCCGCGTATTGCTGCAAAGCTTTTTCATGCTCTTTTCGCAATTCTAAATTTAAACCCAAATTCAAATGCAATTCCGGTTGGAAAGGATCGTATTGAAAGGCTTCTAATAATTCGTGTTGAGAAGCCTCCCAATTCTTTGCGTTTTGCAACTTTACCGCCTGATGATTGTGCCACAAAGTGCGGACATCCGGCGTCTTTGCACAAGAAATCAAAAAAGGAAGTAGCAGCAAAAGAAAATTTCTCATGGTTTAGAAACCTCGAAGCGCCCTGTCCACAGGCGAAATTTGGTGTGCCTATCCCCCAACAAAAGTTCGAAAATTCCCACCAAAAAAGCCAATAACAAAAACACCTGAAATTTTTCTTCGTACTGAGTCGCTATTTGCGAATCGAAAAGAGTTTTATCCAATTTATCAAAATCTTCATTAAGCTGACTGACATGATTTCCCCCAAAGACTGCGAAGTAAAATGAACCTTGTCCCGCTTGGGCGAGCTTCTGTAAAAAATCACCCCGCACCGTCGACAGGACGGTCTGACCTTGATGATCCTTTTTATAACCCCTGAGGTACCCCATACCATCACGCACCGGAATAGCCCCGCCCTTTTCTGTCCCGTAAGCCACGGTAGAAATTTTTATTCCCGCTTTTGCAATTTTATCAGCTATAGCCAAAGCCCCTTCTTCATGATCTTCACCGTCAGAGGCGACTAAAATAACTCGTGTGGCTTTTGATGTTTCATCGGTGCTGACTCCTCCACGCTCAAACCCTTCTTGGGCAACACGAAGGGCTTCTTCGAAATTTGTTCCTTGAGCGCTGACGCTGCTGGGGCTTAAAGATTCAATGTACATTTTAATTGCGCCGGGGTCATTCGTCAGTGGACACAACAAAGCGGATGAACCAGCAAATGCCACTATTCCCACTTTATTTCCGGGAGACAAATCAATCAACCTCGCTAATTCAATCTTTGCTTGAGCTAAACGATTGGGTTTTACGTCTTCTGCCATCATGCTTTCCGAGACATCCACTAGAAGCATGATCTCGATTCCTTCAGATTTAATTTTTTGTTGGCTTTTCCCTGATTGGGGACGAGCCCAAGCTAAAATCATCATCAACACGCAGAGTCCCTGCAGAAATTGTTTCCATCGACGTTTTTTAATGGAAACACTTTTCGTCAAATAGGGAGTTAAGCGAGCTCCTAAATTTCGAGCTATCTTTTTTTCTTTCATCTTAGAGTAAACCCAACTGATGATCCATAATAGCGGGATCACGATGAGCCAACGAAGCTCCTGAATATTTTCAAAACGAAACATTAAGGACTCCTCTTTAACCAAGTGCTTCCGAGCAACCATCCGATAAGATAACAAATCAAGGCTGCTAAAAGATACTTTTGGAAAATTTCAGTGTAACGAACGTAGCGATTCACATCGACTTTGGTTTTTTCTAAAGAATCAATTTCACGAAAGACGCCATTCAAAGAATCTTCCCTGGAGGCGCGAAAAAATTTTCCGCCGGTTTCTTTAGCCATTTTCGACAATAAAGACTCATTCACGCTGCTTTCGAAGGGCACATAGTTTTTAACTCGATCACCTAAAAAATTTCTTTGGTAAATGGGTAAGCGGGTTGGGCCATCCTTACCAATCCCAATGGAATAAATTTTTAAACCATAGCCCTTAGCCATTTCTAAAGCCGTTTCGGGATCGATGGTCCCGCTGTTGTTTTCCCCGTCTGTTAAGAATATAAGGATGCGACTTTTCGCAGTGGAATCTTTCAAGCGTCCAACGGCATTGGCCAAACCAACACCGATAGCCGTGCCGTCTTTAATCCTGGCATTCTGAGCGGTATCAATCTCTTGAATACGACTGAGCAACAATTGATAATCTAAAGTCGGTGGCACTAAGGTAAAAGCTTCTCCGGCAAAAACAACAACCCCAATGCGATCGGAACTTCGTCTTTCCACAAATTTGCGAATGGTGTCTTTGGCTGACTCGAGTCGGTTCAAGGGTTTCATATCTTCGATCAACATGCTGTCAGAAACGTCTAAACAAATAACAATATCGATGCCTTCAATATTTTTACGAACTTTCGTATTAGGAATTTGGGGGCGAGCCAAAGCAAGAATGACAAAGCTTAAGGCTAATACCTTCAAAAGCAAAGGAACAAAAAGAATGTACGTCCTAAACCCCGGCGAAAGAGAGCGAATCATTTCTAAGGAACTGTATTGCAAGCTCGCTGTTTTATAGCGACGTTTATAAAAATACCAAGCCAATGAAAGAATCAACGGCAAGAAAAGAAGAAAAGCTTGGGGGTTCTTCCACTCCATCAGCGCTTCCCTTCAATGGGTGAATCTAATTTTTCCAGAAGCTTTCGGGCCTCGTCACGAAATTGAACAACGTCTTGCGCTTTCAATTGAAACTGGGGTGACAAAGCCTTACCAATTTCGGTAAACCATTTTTTAATGATGTCTCGATGTTCATCATAAATTCGTCGATGATATTTTTTAAGATCAGCTAAAATAAGTTTTTGACTCCACTCGAGAGCCGGAATTTGAAAACGGCGAATAAAATAAACCCGAATGTGATGATCAATTTCTTTCAGGACTTTTAATAAAGATTCATCATTGATTTTAGGATCATGAAAAAAGGAATTCTCTCGCTGCCAACGGCGAGATTCCGCGTGAAACTGCTGCAAAGGCGAAAGCGAAGTTTCATATTCTCGCAATCTTTTCAGCAATGAATTTCGTTGCCATCGTCGACGCCACTGAAGCCCAAGGGTTCCCACTAAAAATAAAATGGCCGATGAAATGATAAAAATGTAAATCCAGGGCAAAGGAATAATCAAGGGCCCAATGGGGCCATAGCCCTCCGCTTGAACTCCTTCGGGAATAACACTTTGCACTTGGGTTTCGAATTTCCCCAAAGAAATTTTATGTTTCCCATCGTCTAACACCAGGTCTTCGGCTTTCCATTCACCAGCTCGGTAAAGAGTCGCCTCAAAGAGCAATGTGTTTTTATCCTGGGCTACAGTTTTGAAAATTTTAAAGGCCAACTTATCTGATTCTGGTAAAACAAGATGAGCCGCTTCGAAATTAAAATCTTCGGGAATTGGGGCCGCACATTTCAATTGAAAGATTCGTCCCACCGTTAAGATGTTATCTTCAAGACCTTTCACTGTAGGTATGTTCAGCTCACACGACATCTTTAACCCTTACGTTTCCGAAAATAAGCAATCAAGGGATCCACATAATTAGCGCTCGAGTTCACATCAATTCGACCCACTTGAGAAAGCCGCAACAAACGGTCCCGCTGCTCTTTTTTCTTTTTCGCTGCTAAAGCATAGCTTTGACGAAAAGCCGAAGAGCTGGTGTCCACGGTCAAAATTTCGCCGCTTTCAGGATCTTGCAGTTCCACCAATCCAATGTCAGGAATTTGCAATTCCGCTTGATCTTGCACCACACAAGCGACGACATCATGTTTACGACCCAGAAGCCTTAGTGATTGATCGAAACCCTGATCAAAAAAATCGCTAAACACAAAAACGCTGGCCCGCTTTTTCAAAACACCTTGCAAGTAATTTAGACCTAAACTGATTTTTGTTTTCTGACTGCGCGGCTGATAATAAAAAAGATCCCGCAAAATGCGATGCACATGGCCCCGCCCTTTCTTCGGCGGCACAAAGTGTTCGACCTGATCCGAAAAAAGCAAGAGTCCGACTTGATCATTATTTTTAACGGCACTGAAAGCCAATAAAGCCGCAAGATGAGTGATCACTTCGCCTTTAAAGTAAGGCCCAGTTCCAAAAATAGTTGAACCACTGACATCCACCGCAAGGATCATCGTGAGCTCTCGCTCTTCTTCGAAAGTTTTTATATAAGGTTTTCCGGCCTTCGCAGTCAGCGACCAGGATATTGTTCTGACATCATCTCCGGGAACATATTCACGAAAATCTGAAAAGGTCATACCTTGGCCCTTGAACAAGGTGTGATACTCGCCCGAAAAAATATTATTGACCAACTTTCTGGTGCTGATCTCGAGGAGCTTAACTTTTTTTAAAACCTCTTTGGGAAGAGTCATGCTTTGTCCTTAAGCTAACGGGTTAAGGAACTTCAACCTGAGTCAGTATGTCTTTGATGATGTCATCGGATTTAATATTTTCGGCCTCGGCTTCGTAAGTGAGAATCAGTCGATGTCGTAAAACATTGTAAGCGATGGCTTTAATGTCTTCGTCCGTGACATAGCCCCGACCACGCAAGAAAGCATGAGCCTTGGACGCTCGATATAAAGAGATTGTCGCTCGTGGTGAACCGCCCACCTGAATCAAATTAGCGATACGGCTTAAGCCATATTCACTGGGTTTACGTGAAGCCATCACAATTTCGACAATGTAATTTTTAATTTTATTATCCACGTAAATTTGATCGGCACGTTGGGAAGCTCGCAACAAATCTTCCTGCGAGATCACAGGATTAATTTGCGGCTTTTCATTTTGCCCCATGCGATTCAAAATTTCCAATTCGTCACCCTTCCCTGGATAACCAACATTAATTTTGAACATAAAGCGATCCATTTGCGCCTCGGGCAAGGGATAAGTTCCTTCTTGCTCCAGAGGATTTTGTGTCGCGAGCACCAAGAATGGTGTTTCTAATTTGTAAGATTGGTCACCGATAGTGACTTGTTTTTCGGCCATGGCTTCAAGCAAAGCACTCTGCACTTTGGCAGGAGCTCGGTTGATTTCATCGGCTAAAACAATATTTGTAAAAATGGGACCCTTACGCGCATGAAAATCACCCGATTTAGGATTGAAAATCATTGTCCCTATCAAATCCGTCGGCAAAAGATCAGGAGTGAATTGCACTCGTTGAAAATTTAAAGAAATTGATTGTGAAACACTGGAGATCGTCAATGTCTTCGCCAAGCCAGGAACACCTTCCAGCAGAATATGCCCGCCCGTGAGTAAGCCCATCAAAATTCCATCAACCATGTGAGTTTGACCAACAACAACTTTGGTCACTTCCTGACGCATTTTTTCGATGAATTGACTCTCTTGTTTAACGGCCGCATTCAACGCCAGAACATCCATTTCCGCCACTTCATCCTCCTTGGGAAATTTCGCTTACATTTTAAAAATTTGACTCTTTATTTTCGCAAGGTGAAGGTGTCGGCGGCAAGCTCGGTTCACGATGCACAGTTTCATTTAGGTCGACTTCTTGGAAACTAAAACCGATGATTTCTTTACACCGAGATACTTCGCGTGAGAAAAAGGAAGAATGAAATCAAACTCAACTAAAGTCTGGCTTTTTATTCTTATAACGAGCATTGCCCTTCTGGTGCTTGGCCATCAGTTTGCCGGAAGGTTTGGGCTGTTCGTTGGTTTGATCCTCGCTTTGTCGATGAATTTTTTCCTTTTCTTTTATGGAGAGAATCGTCTGCTCGAAAAATTAGGGGCGCAAAGATGGAAGGGTCAAGATCCTTGGGGGCTGAATCCTTTATTGGTTAAGACCTGCAATAATTTGATGATCAAACAACCCATGCTGTGTGTTTTTGAACACCCATCAGCTGCGGCCTTCAGTATCGGCTTACCTTGGGGAAGATCTTCCGTGGCATTTTCCACAGGATTACTTAAGAAATTAACTCCCCCCGAAGTTGAAGCTATCCTTGTCCACCAAGTTTGTCATATTCAGCGTCTGGATTCATTTTTGTTCGGCATCAGCAGCTTGTTAGCGAATTCGATTGTGGGTTTTGGTGATTTCTTGGATCAATTTTGGATTCCGAATTTTTTCTTTCAGAAAAAACAAAAAATCTTTCGCACTTTGCTTTCCCCCTTTGGTTGGCTCATCATCAAATCCGTTGTTAGAAATCGAGTTTATTTTGAAAATGACCTTTTAGCTGCCGAAATCATTCAGGATCGACGACGCTTGGCTGAAGTCCTTTGGCGACTGGATGCCCTTTCGGAAAATAATCCACGCACCGTGCCGGCCTGCACCAGCCATTTATTTATTATCAATCCTGAGGGGCTTTTACAGAAAAACTTATTCTTAAAATCACATCCCCCAACGTCAGAGAGAATCAAAAGATTGATCGGTTACTACCCTATCTGATATGAATCCCCATCGGGGGAACACTCTATGAATGAAAACATGCAAGCTAGTTTTTCAATTCTCGTTATGTCCATTGCGTCCAGTGCCGCTATGTCTTTAGGGCTAGCACCAAATCCGCAGACGAACAAAGTTGAAAAAGATCGCGATATGGCAAAATTTAATATTGATTTACTTTTAATACTTCAGGAAAAAACTATGAAGAATCTGACGGACGATGAATCGAAGTTTTTAGATTCCGTGGTTGCGGATCTTCAATCTAAATTTTTGGAATTAAAATAATTGAATGGGGAGACTTTATGAGAAAATGGTTTGTTACTGGCTTAGTTGCCCTGAGCGCCTCGGTGGTTATCACTTCAATTCGACTGACTGCTCAACCTCCACCTGCTTTTGCTAAAAATCCACCCGCTATGAAATTGAGTGATCCCTTACCTGGGAATTTATTTGTTGAGCTCGCTAAAATTATTAATCCCACCGTTGTAAATATTTCGACCAGCGCCAAAGCTCGAGGCAATCGCATGCATCGTGATCCTATGATGGAACTCTTCGAGCAATTTTACGGCATGCAGTTGCAACGTCCTGAAATGCAGCGACCTCAGCAAATGTCCTTAGGAACAGGCTTTATCATCCGCGAAGATGGTTTGATCGTAACCAACAATCACGTGGTTCAAGGTGCTGATATCATTAATGTGCAATTGTCTGAAAAAGCCGAAAAAATGTACACCGCAAAATTAGTGGGAAGCGATCGCCGCACTGACATTGCGCTGATTAAAATCACCACCAACGAAAAATTAAGTGTTGCTGCTCTTGGAAATAGCAAAGATTTGCAAGTCGGCGAATGGGTCGCCGCTTTTGGAAATCCCTTTGGCCATGGACACTCAATGACCAAAGGAGTGATCTCTTCGAAGGGTCGCGAAATTGGTGAAATCAACAAAGTTCCCCTATTGCAAACAGACGCCAGCATTAATCCTGGAAATTCAGGAGGCCCTTTAGTTGATACCCGCGGTTATGTGATCGGGGTTAATTCAGCGATCGATGCTCGCGCTCAAGGAATTGGCTTTGCAATTCCCATTGACGAAGTGAAACGCATTATTCCTGATTTAGAAACTCGTGGAAGTATTCGCCAAGGTTACATCGGGATTCAGATGGGTGACATTGATCCCGAAGCCGCAGCCTATTTAGGATTGAAAGATGGACTTGGTGTTGTCGTTGTTGCCGTAGAAAAAGGAAGTCCAGCAGCGATTGCAGGTGTTCGCCCCTATGACGTGATCACTGAATTCAATGGCAAAAAAATAAAAAGTATCGTGGATATGGGCGACATCGTCGCTGACGCAGATATTGGGAAAAAAGTAGCGATGAAAGTGATCCGCGAACGCAAGCCTCTTAACTTGAATGTCACAGTGATCGAAAGACCAGCGAATCCTCAAGCCCGAAAAATGATTGAAATGCCAGCGATTGAAGGCAAAAAAGCGCCGAATGATTTGGGTTTTTCTGTTGCCGATTTGGATGACAATTTAAGAGGGAACTTTGGTTACTCTCCCGATGTCAAACGACCCATCATTATCAAAGTGCAACCTGGCAGCATGGCTGCACTGGCAGGATTAATGGTGGGAGATCTTATTTTGGATGTTAATAAAGTTGAAGTCACCACCACAAAGGATGTCATGAGCAAGCTTAAAAAAGGAACTAACACTTTGCGATTAGCTCGTGGTGCCCGAGTCATCGTCGTCACTATGTCGGGCTCTTAAGAATCTCTGTTTAGGAATGAAACATTAAGCGTCCCATTTTGAGTGTAAAATAAAAGTCACAAGCCTTTGTAATAAAGCTCATATACCATTGTACCAACAGCATTGATTACTTCAGAGATGCGCACAATGAGAAGGTGAGCAATGAAAATCACAGAAGTTAAAGTCTTCCCCGTCAACGAGGATCGGCTCAAGGCCTATGCCTCTATCACCATAGATGATTGTTTCGTTGTTCGCGATCTCAAAGTGATCCAAGGCCCCAATGGATTATTTGTCGCCATGCCCAGCAAGAAACGTAAAGATGGTCAGTTCCGTGATATCGCTCACCCGCTGAACAAAGATACTCGAAATGAAATTGAAGATCTGGTTTTTGAAGCCTACACGAAAGAACTTCAGTCCATGGGCGAAACTTTAGTGAATCTCAAACGACAAAAATCCCCTGCCGATGAAAACTATGGCGACGAGTAAACGACTTCGATCGACTTTCCCCTTCACCTCTGTCATTCTGTAAAATATGGGATTCAGAAATTTTCTATGGAGTCTCTTTATTATTATGGCCTTTGTCCTGCTAGGTGCCTGGTACTGGTGGGAAGTCCACGGCGTCGTTAAATTTAAAACAAAAGTTGAGCAGGCCCTCAGTGAAAATCTTCAAGGAACGGCCAAAATTAAATTATTAACGGCTCCCTTAGGTTGGCCGTTCAAGATCCAAGTCTTCGGCCTTAAGCTCGATTCAAAAAAATATTCTCTGCAGGCCAGCGTAGATCAGATCGCACTGACGGTAAGTATAAAGTCAATTTTGTTTAAAGAGAAAAAAGTTTTTCCCAACATCGATGTGCAGATTAAAAAAGCCTTGGTAAAGATTTATCCAACAACTTCGGCATCAGCTCCCTCCCAAAATACAGCTTCTGGTCCATCCGCATTGCCACAAAATTTAACTGACCTTAAAATTCGTATTCCGCAGTTGCAGAACTTGGCTTTTCATTTAAACCTGAGTGATAGCCAAATTGAATTCATAAAAGGTCCCGACGATTCTTTTTTAATTCACGGATGGAATGCAAAGATAGATCTGGACAGTTTATCTCAGCCATTAAAGATTTCCCAAAATCTCAATGCCCTTATTAAGTTTGGCCAGATGAGTTTTTCCCTGCCAATAACTATCGATGGACAGACTGAATTGAAAAATGGTCGCCTGGATCTTTTAGGCTTTCGAACTAAGGTCATTAATATTGAATCCCTTATTTCAGGCTACGTGAGCCCAAGTCAGGGAAGCTTTTTAATCCAAGCAAAAACGTCTGCACCTGATCTTTCCAAAATCCCCCTCAATCTTCCCGAGTTTCCTTTGAGTGCATGGAAAGGCTCATTGAGCTTCGATATCAAAGCGGCGCAGGCTCCTGCAAATCCGCTGAATGTCAGTGGCTCTTTCCTTCTCAAAGATTTCCAAAGCCAGCTGCGTTACTTCGAAAATAAAGAGGGTATCGAGCTGGAAGGGCCCCTTAAGGCTTCGGCTCAGGGGCAATTTCAATTTGTTAATCGCACTCCCAGTTTGCTTTATCTGCCAAACTTGCAATGGGCTTTGGATTTAACCGCTGCAAAAATCAAATACAAAGATTTGTTTTATAAACATGAAAATGTTGAGTTGCTTACTGAAGGGGAGCTCGGACTGAATCAGTACACTCAAATTAAAAAGGCTCAGCTTAAATTTTATGGATTGACGGCCAATGCCAGTGGCAGCATGGACACCCAGAAAAATGCCAACATTTCTTTCGAAGCTAAAGTGCCTTCCCTGCGCGGCTTTGAATCTTTCTTTCCTTTTCTTTCTTCAACGCCTTTAGCAGGATCTTTGCAAACACAAATGCAACTGTTAGGACCACTGACTGATTTTAAAAATTTGAAAGTGGATTTGAAAAAATTCTCACTGAGCCAAGGCCAAGGTAAAATTTCATTTAAAAATGAAACTCTAAATGTCGAAGGGCCCTTTAAAGTCGATGTCTCACTGTCGGGAGTGCTCAATAAAACGCAGGTGGAGCAAGTACAACTTTCAATTCAATCGCGTTTAGAAGGTGTTTCAGTTCAATCAAAAAAGTTTTTCCAAGATCTGAAATTAGGAAATTATCAAGCACTTCTGAGAATCAAAGGACAACTTAATCCCAAAGACTTTATGCAAAGTCCGCTCATTATTACAGGCACTCAAGAAATCAAACTTCCTCTTTTAGCCTTAGCTTCATCGCCCACTGCTGAAAGCGCTTCTCCGGCGGCTCCGCCAGTAGCACAAGCACCTGAAGCCTTTATGAAGGATGAAGCTTTGCTTCGTGGCGTGGACTTAAATACCAAGGTTCAAATTCAAGAATTTCGATTCAATGATTTGAAAGCCTCGGGAATAAATGTTCAAGCCCGTGTGAAAAATAAAATGCTTTCGGTGGTTGGCGAGCTGCAATCCTTGTTTGAAGGAAAGTTGAAAATCAATTCTTCTTTTATTCCACTGACTGTTCCCGATCCCTCGATTGCTTACAATATCAGTTTACAAAACATCCAAGCCGAACCTGCACTGCTTTGGCTTTCACCGAAAACAAAAGATCTGATGAAAGGCAAAGTCAGCTTAGATGTTCAAGGCCGCAGCTTTCTGCCTGCGTCCCCACGATTTTTAACTGGCTTATCGGCCCTGGGAAAATTGCAAATGAAAGATGGGTTCTTGAATTCTCTTCCTTTTGAAAAAATGGCCAAAGAGGCTCTGGCAAAAATTCCCGGCATTGGACAAATTAAAAATTCACCGGGACCTTTGCGCACCGATTTGATGATGCCTTTTTCTTTCGCTCAATCAATTTTAAGCATTGCAGACTTTGTCGCTGTCACACCGAGAAAAGAAGAAATGCGTTTGAACGGAAAAATCAGCTTGGATTTAAATGCCGATCTTGTGGGACAAGTGGCCTTGGTGGATGCACCAGTCTCTGGATCTTTTTTCGAGGCCAACAGCGATGCGATGAAACGTTTAGTGGTTCCCATCAAGATCACGGGAAATTTAATGAAACCCCAGCTCTCCTTCGCCGAAGAAACCATTAAGACCATGCTGCAAAAAACTTTGGACTACGAAAAAGGAAAATTGCGCAAAACCGTCGACGCGGAAATCGGTAAAGCCAAGAAACAAGCCGAAGATCAGTTGAAAAAAGAGGCAACCAAGAAAGTCGACGAGATTAAAGAGAAAGTGAATCAAGGCCTACAAAAAGGCATTCAGGATCTGCTAGGACGCTAACCTACTGATTTCTTTGAACTTATGCTTTGTCTTCGGTTTCAAGCGGGGGTATCGGTCACCAACGCGAAAAAGTCAGCTATTCAAAAAAAATTCTTGTCAGTTTCGTGCAAAAACAATAGGTTGGATGACGTTTTCAAAAATGCCGTTGGGGTGTCGACAAGTTGGTAAGTCAACAGATTTTGATTCTGTCATTCGGAGGTTCGAGTCCTCCCACCCCATCCAATTTTCCTCCTCGGAAATTTGGAAAATAAAAAACGCGAAACAATCCCAGATCTTAATACATAAACAATGAACCGGAATAATCGAACCGACATTTCAAGAAATGTCTGGAAATTTCAGTCGATGGTAACAATTTGGTAACACGCTGGTAACACAATCAGCCTTCCAAAATTCGTAGATACGTAATCAGGAAAATCTTGGCCCTAGGAGATTATACGTATGCAATGAGTGGGGTAATTTCAAAACTGGAATCCATGGCAATATAAATCTTGGCGTTTCGATCGTTTTTGCTTTCGAGAGCTCCTGAATCGAATACGGGTAAATTCGAGCGTTTAATAACTAGGTCAATCCCTTTAGGAATCAGTCGTGAATAAGTGATACCGAAAAATTGCGCGGCTTTCATGTTAAGCGCGCCAAATTTTTTAAGTGCGATAGCAACTACTGGTCTCATTTGTATCGATGGCTGCAAACAAAAATCCTGAGCGGAATCGAATTCTGAAAATCCTGAAAATTTTACTGATGCGAATCCCAGTGATCGGCAAAATAACCCTTTTGCACGCTCGTCTTGGTTATGGCCGGAGCCATGGGTCGCAGAATGTAAACCACATGTCAAAAGAAAAGACATCAGACCCAAAGCAAGAATACTTCTCCGCATGTTAGCTCCCTCTTATATGCATGAGTGCAATACAGAGTCCGCACCTTAACATTTCGTCTAACTCTGATGAACAAAAGGGAATCCTTTTGGATTCAGTATAAAACTGTTTTAAGAGCTTTCTGATCTGTTTAAATTCATTGACCACAAATCCTGAGATTTTCAAACCTCTTTACCTCCTGGTCTTTCATTTGCATTTTCCATTGTCTATGTTTTCTCCTCTGTTGAACTCTACTACCAGTTCTATGGCTGTCGATAATTTTGACAGTCGTCAGTCTTTAGGGGCATCAAGACTGCGCTCTGTGCTGGCGGTCGTTTTGTGTCTTTTTTTGACGGTATCAACTTCGATCTCTTTTGCATCCCCGGCCTGCTCTTCCGTATTCAGCATTTCCACAGCGCAAAGACTTTCTCCACTTCGTCAGGCTTTAAGTTCAAATTTTTCGAATTTTCCTGCGAAAAGCGTCTGGCTTTCCTACCCTCTTCAAGAGTCCATCACGCAAAAATTGGTTAATTCACTTTTGCAATTGAATGCAGCTGAAAGAGCTCAAGCCTTGAAAGAACTTCAGCAAGCTCCACCAAAAGATAAAACATTAAATACGACTCTTTTGCTAGCTCTGTACGATCACCCAACCTGGGAAAGGTTTTTTAATCGATTCACCCGAGGGCCTTTAGCGGACGACAGTTTAGTGAATTCTTTAGTTCCTGTTCTTCGTCGTATGCCGAACGATTTGCGTGATTATTTTTATGAAAAAATTCGTCTTATTTATCCAAACTTGAGTAAAAGAAATTTTACTTTAATACCTTTTCGCACGGAACTTCGACTGGCTCCAAAAAGAGCCGTGGATGCTTTCATTCAGCACACGATGCACGCTGATGAAATGATTTTGCAAGAGTTCCAGATTTCGCGTGACCCATTAAAAGCTTACCAAAGTTATTTTGATTTTTTAAAAGCAAAATTTTTTTCTGAATCGGTCAAAGGGGATTATCGCACTGAAGATGTTCTCACGGTGGGCCGATCAATTCAGGCTGTTCTTCGATCGAAGGCTTCCCAATTTAAAGATCCTTACGTTATCGTGACCGGGAGCCTTCCCAATGGTCGCGCGGATTTAAGATCAGCTGATTTAGATTCACAGCTTTCAAGTCGTGATCTTATGAATCTTTTTCCCGAAATGGACGAAAGAATTAATAGGGATTTATCTGTCAAGTACCCCCACGCCCGTCTTCACCTCGAGGCCATGCGTGAATTAACTACTCCTCATTTTACGGCTCAAATTAATCCGGTGCTTTTAAAAATCAGCTTAACTAAAATCGAATTACAAATTTACCCGGCTTTTTCTCCACTGAGCCGCGACAAAACTCTTATGCCTTTTAATTATGAAAGTCCGCGCACACTTCTTCTCGAAGAGAGCCGAAGTCCCGTGACACCTTTATCTTCAGCGCAAAATTTTAAAAACGAAAAGCCTGAATTGCGTGCTTGGGTTGACAATGGTTATCTGGGCATCCCGGCTCCTAGCCGCTGGCTTGAAAATCCCTATCGCGAGCCCCAAACCCAAGCTCTTGTCGACCAAATTCTTCAACTGAATCTCAAAGATCGTCTCGAGATTTTACAAAAAATTCAGAATAATCCCCCTCGTGACAAAGCCCTCGAAAAAATTCTTCGCCTAAGTCTTTTCGATGAATTGACTTGGCTTGAATACTTTGAAGAATTTTCGCAGAAGCCACAGGATAACGATGCTCTATTTAACGCTTTGGTCCCCGTCTTTTCAAAAATGCCACAAAGTTTGCGATCAATACTTCTTCAAAAGGCTCACGAAGTTTATCCAACAGCTTCACGAGTTAAGTCTGTGCGCGAATTCCCCTTCTATAAAAAAAATTATCTTCGATTGGCGCCTAAACGCGCGCTTGACGTGTTAATTTCAAATCTACTTCCCCCTCGAAAAGAAATTCGCCAAAAAATAGAGCGGGGACAAAGTGTGCTTCAAGCTTACCAAGAGGTCTTGCAGTATCAAAAGAAGAGTGTCTTTGCCGGTTACTCGCAAGGGTCCTACAGTGCTTCTGATGTGCTCATCGCAGCGCGAGCTATCCAATCTGTCATGCATCAACGAGAAACCACTGACCCTACGTGGACCGTGACCATGGGCGGAAGCTTCCCGAGTGGTCGAGCCAAATTAGAAACCTCAGACATCGACGTCATGCTTTCAGATTCAAGATACAATCAGCATCTCGAGGAAATGACGTCCCAAGTGAATGAGGCTTTAAAAGCCACACATCCTGAAAGCGCCTTAGAAGTGCATTCGTTTTTTGAAACAACAACCGAAGTTAACGCCGCCATTGTTAGTCCAATGTTCATTCGCATCAGCAAAGATCGCATTGAGTTACTGGTCTACCCACCAATTCGATCCTTGGAAAGAGATGAACATCAACTTCCACAAAACTATGAAGCTCCGGATGTTTATCTGCTCGAGGAACTCGAAGTGAATGCGCTTCATCGCGCAGGATAATACAGATCCCTACTGATCCCTCAAAATTTTCTTCAATTCCTGTTTATCTTCATCCGATAGAATCAGCCACTCTGGCGGCAAGTCTTTGACGACCGCTTCCCAGGCGGCTTTGACCATTTTGTGCGCTAAGGGTTTCGCATGTAAATCCTTAAGCAACTGCAAGTTTCGCAACAGCACGGTTCGTGTGGGTTTATAAAAACCATTTTCATCTTTGCCCGAATTCGTGATCTCTTCCGAGGCTTCGACCCTGTCAATCAAATTTGAAAAATAATGGCTTAAACTCATAATTTTATTCCCTGAACTGTTGATTCTTTGAAATAGCCGACCCGCATATTTTGCTGTGCCCTGCAATCCGCTGGAGAGTGATTGTTCCAGGATTCATTTGTGCTATCTTAAAAAAAAGGAGGTCCCTTGTCAGTTCAAAAATTAGAAATGTGGGAGCACTTTTTTAAACCCGAAGTTCGCAGTGCCGGCCGTCGTTATTTTAACGAAGGTAAAGTTTCATCGAGCCAGCCCTCTGACACAGAGATCCTATCCTACATTAAGGCATCAACGTCTTTTAAAGTTTCCCTGAAGTCCCCTTCCGTTGAAAGCGAAATTATCAATGTTGATTGCACCTGCCCCGCTTCGCGCAAAGGACAATTTTGTAAACACATTTGGGCGGCCTTCATGAAAGTGGAGCAAGATCATCCAGATTTTTTGGAATCCAAATCTGAAATTCAGAAGCACACCCAAGACAGCGAAAGCGCAAATTCGTCTTTCCAAAAGAAACGCGCAGAGAATACTTATCGCCCTCAGCCTCGTCCCTTATCTCAAGCACAAATTGATTCTCAAGCCGCTTACAAAGTGAAACAAGCAGCCTACCGCAAAGAACAGTATCAAAGAAAAAAAGAATTTTTAAAAAGTAAAAAGCAAGCCAATAAAAAATCTACAAAGACCGAAAAGCCCGAGCTTCCCTCTGCAGTTACAAACGCATTGAATTTTTTCTCGGAGAATGGCTTTCCTATGGAAACACCTTTTACTGTCGAGGATATCCGGTTAGCTAAGAAAAAGTTGTCCCAGGTTTTCCATCCCGACATTGGCGGAAGCCATCATGAAATTTTAGAGTTAAATAAAAACTTCGAAGTTCTTATTCGTTTTGTGCAGTCTGAAAATGGTTCGATGGCTCATAGCTGAAGTTGGATCCTCTAAAAAATTTCATAAATTCGATTAAAGCGGACTTAGCCCTTTTCTAAGAGATAATTCCCCTTTTCACTGCCACTAAAATGCTATAAGTAGATCTCTACAAAAAAGGATTTAGAAATGAAACTGTTTATCTTACTGACTGCTTTTATCTCGAACTTTGCCCACTCGAGCGACCTTAAACTCAGTTCGACCATTTTTCTTGGGCAGTCTGTTCCCTTCTTAAAATTCGAGGGACCCGGTCCATTCGATAACTATTTGGCTATGAATCTCCCCTTCAATCCTGTTGCAAACGTATTTCAGCAGCTTCAATCACAAATCCAAAGACCTTTGATCAATCGAGGTGAAGCTCATATAACTGTGATTACACCCGTTGAATATTGGAATGTTTTACGCCCTCGTGGTATCTCAATTAAAGAAATAAATCAGATTGCAGACAAATTTAATATTCAGCGTTCGCGCTTTAATATTATTTGTTTAGGACAAGGAAAAGCTGTTCTCAATAATAAGACTGAGAATACTTTTTATATTGTTGTGAACTCAGAAGATTTACTTAATCTGCGCAAGTCTATTCAAGCTCTATTTGTCCGCAGAGGTGGCTCTGTAGACCAGTTTAATCCTGGCAAGTATTTTCCGCATATCACTGTGGGATTCACTAAAGTTGATCTTCACGAAATCAATGGAGTCATCAAAGACGTCAGATCTTGTGTAAGTAAAATCAGCTTAATGAGATAATTTCTAATTTCATATTCTTGATACAATAAATATCTAATATTTAGAAAAAATATTTATTCCAACCGCTGTGTAAGAATGAATATTTTGAGCCAATTCCCCAGAAGAATTATTTGATGTCGACTCATAAAACACGGACACTCCCATAGCGTCGACCAAAACGAAATCAATACCTACAGAAACTGGAAGAATTACATTTTTCGTGCTCTTCAGATCACAGTCAACATTTGGGCTATTAGTTTTACATTTTGAACTGACGTTAAAGCCCGCGATAGGCCCACCCCAGATTAGAATATTCTGATTGAATGAATACTCCAGCTGAAGCGGGATATCCAAATAACTAAAATCGAAAGATCCTGAACTAATATAAAATAGAGGCGCAAAAAGGGAAGAATCGATGACTTTATAATCGAGGTTCCGCTGAGTGTATTTCAGGCCGGTGCTGATACTAAAGCGATTAGCTGTATGGAGCGGAACCAAAAACCCTATTTGAAATGATTCTTTTTGAACCCTGTCAGTTCCTGGGCCTACGTTCGCAGATTGGCTCCTGATTCCGGCAATAAACTTAAATTCGAGAGCGTGGGCACTATTTTCGAACAGCAATAATAATAAAATAATAATTTTTTTCAAGCACACCCCATCTCTTATTTAAGTTCCTATTTTGCACAATCAACTCTCAGTGAAGCCGGGTCTACAGATACTGTTCAATAAAGTCCCCCCAGTTATTCCAGAGAATTCTGCCTCGCAGGTTTCTCTGTTCACTTTTACTGTATTAAATTGTCCAAAATCTTTACACTTCAAGATAACCTCGGAATAGATTTTTTCATAAAAGTCACCTGCACGATGAGATAGGGAACTGTTTAACTTTTTTCCAAGCCAGAATGACGCTACCATCTTCATCAAATCGAATAATTTTAAACGCGACAAGCACATCATAAATTTCAAAATTTATTGATCTAACAACATAAGTATTTCCTCTTTTAAGATCTCTCACACGCTCAGAATAAATTACACCCTTACAGTGGCGTTGTGATGGCCTTATTCGCTTACTATGGATTGCAATTTCCCAAAGCAAAAATGATTTGGCTCTTACCTAACTTTCACTTCACTCAACAAGGTACGTTCCATACGGGCCTACTCGGCTGGAGTTGGTTTCAGTTTCGCACTTTATGGGTAGCTTTGTTTTACCTTGCAGGCGACATTGCTTATTATTTTATTGAAGAAATGAATGGCAGTAGTTCTGTTTCATTCTCTGGGCACATTGCAGGTTTTGCCGCTGGAGCTTTATTCTGGTATTTAACTGCGCCGAAGAATTTCGCGAAAGAACCACGAGATTTTTTAGAGGAGAAGCTAGATACTCTTTTGCCTCTGCAGTCGGCGACCCAAGTCGAACAAAATACCAAACCTGTTCCTAAACAACTCAAATAACAAATCTGTTACCGCCAACTAAATTAACTAGTCAAAATTATTAGTCCTGTGTTAGGTCTAGGCCCTCAAAGGAGATCTTTATGTTTAAACACCTGGTGTTCATTTCCATTTTAATATTTGCAAAACTATCGGGTGCGGCCGGCATTAAGCCCGATCCAATACTTAACCAGGTTATCTTAGAAAATAATATTCCTGGAATACGACAATCCATATATCTGAAACACGATTTTAATCGAAAGGATGCCCAAGGTTTCTATCCACTGCATGTCGCTATGAATCCCAAAGTTAAAGAAGCAACTTTGAGTTTTGTCTTAGCAGCAGGCGCTCATCCCGATGTGAAGAACAATCTTGGCCAAACTCCGCTGCATGTGGCTGTTGCAAAAGGCTTTGTTAAAAAAGTAAAAATCTTACTCGACGCCGGTGCCGACGCTAATATTCAAAATTCATCGGGAGATTCGGCTTTGCATTTAGCAGTTAATGGACGTGGCGCCAGTATTAATCCAAAGACAGCTTTGGAAATGACAAATTTAATTTTGCAAACAAAAAGACCAGACATAAACTTAAGAGGGCATACTGCTCTTACCCCTTTAATATCGGCAACGACGCGAATTAATCCTTCTGCTGAAGTCGTTCACGCACTTCTTCAGGCCGGAGCTGATAGCTCTCTGATTTCCCTTCGTTATACAGCGTTAGAATTCGCAGAAGCTATGCTCAGGTACTTCAAAAAAATTAACGATGAAGAAAAAACCAACGAAACAGAGAAAATAGTTTCTCTGCTAAAATCAAATTCTTAATAAGATTTATCCCCTACTTCGACCGCAGAAGTCGCACTTATTGCAAAGTATAAGTGTAAACTCTTCGGTTCTTCCGTGGATCTGAATTATCACTCGATGAAAAGCGAATGGACTCAATGGTTCCATCGGGCAATGACCAGTGACTGAATCGGCCACGTCCCATCGTACGGATATTCTCGTGCAAGGAATGCGAAGGACCGATTTCTACACCGTTTTCGAAAAGTTTTAAAGTGGAGTTCGTCATTGAGGTCGAGTTGTCTGGTTTAATACCTGTCGTTACAAAAATCGACCAAGCAAATCCTGTATCTGTAGCTATAGTGCTGCTATCGAGGGGAATTCCGAAATAATATTTCTTAATTGTTGGCAGTACCGCAGTTGTTCTAGCTACTCGACAAACGAGATTCACATCGTAAGCCGTACCATCGATTGTTGCTATTAAACGTCCCACCGAAGTTAATTGCGCCGCTGTTGGCGGCTGTAGGGACAATGAAAAGGCTTCAGCTGTGTAACTGACGATTTCACTTGAATCTCGCTTAACTTCAAAAGGAAGAACCTTTTTTGAATTCCAAGCAGCTGCGACGTTATCGCGACTTCCTAAATACATTTTGGCTTTATTGATAGTGAAACTGTCGTTCGATTTAATGACCACATCAATTCCACCCAAATCAGCTTCAGATCGGCACCATACATCAGCGACAGGCAAATCATCGTTCGCTCTCGCACTCACCTTCTCGTAAATTGCATCCAACAAGCCAAAGTAGTCCGGGTTATAAGAAGCAAAATCCAAAATGGGAGTATTTACAGGAATCTGGTGATTAACTGTTGCACAATTGTCTTTAGCTAAATTTAAAAACTTAGCATCAACGGTAATTGCGCCAACGACATAAACTGGCGAGGCCGAACAACTAGGTTTACCAATGGCCCGAACGTAATCTCCCGTTGCAGGCTTTGCAGGGAGCATGCCTCCTATAAACTCCGAAAGCAGAGTGCTTTCCCCAGTTTCATCGCTAAAGCGAACACCTGATCCAGGCGAACAATTTTGGAAGATAGTCATGATTAAAATAGCTACTGATAAAAATGATAGATATTGTAATACTTTTTTCATTCTTTCATTATCACTCACAATTTTCAGAGGCAAAAGTCGAGAGTTGTTGAGCGATATGAAAACGCGGTGCTCGTTTTAAAAAAATAAAATTTTCAAAACTAAAGTCTGAGATGAATTAAAAAAAACGGATCCCGCTCGAAAGCGAGATCCGTTTTTGATTGAGCAAAGGAACAGAACTTAAAAATTACGGACGGAAATCTGGGCGATGAGTTTTATCGCTTGGTTTTTGAGAACCAACAGAAGCTTCACCTGTAGAAGCGATATCTTCAGCTCCAGCTTCTTCAAGAATATCTTTAGCTCTTTTTACCAGTTCACGGCTAGCGCAATGAACAGAAAGCAGAGTTCCGCCATCTTTCACGGCACCTTCGTAACGTTTTGCTTCATACTCAGGGATTCCGAAACCAATGATAGCTCCACTTAGTCCACCAAAAGCTCCGCCGACTCCAGCTCCTGTCAATGCAGCCATGATTGGTCCAGCTGCTACCAAGGGACCAACACCTGGAATTGCAAGTGCGCCAATACCAACGGCCCAACCTAAAGCTCCACCGACAACAGCGCCAGTGCCTGCACCAGTTGCTGCACCTTCAGGGGCCTTTGTGTTTTTCTCGTGAGCAAACTCACGAGTGCTTGTGGTATCAGACATCAATACCGAAATATCTGAAGTGTTAAAGCCACCAAGTTTTAACATGTCGACAGCTCGGTCAACACTTGAACGTGTGTGGAAAATTCCGAATGTAGCAATTTTTGCATCTTTTGAATCATTTGATTCGAACATTTGATACTCCTTCTCTAATTGTTTAGGACTTTAAAACTTTAAATTTAATTTTTATTAACGAGTCTCAACTTCAAGCTCGTTAACGACTTTCATGCCTTTTGGCGCTGCTGTTTTTGCTTTAGACACAATAACGTCAGCTTCCTGAGCGGTCTTAACTGGCCCTCTCAATGTCACAGCGTTGTTTGCGACAATGATTTTTACATTATGAGCTGCAGTCGAAAGATCTTTTTCTTTCACGATGGATTGACGGATCGTACGTGTAAGTTCGACATCGCCTTTTTCATTGCTTTGATCTTCAGCAGTCAACTTATTATTCGCACGAGGTGTATCTGCTGCCATTGTTTGGCTCAAAGGCAATACCGCCGCGAATGAAATTAATACGAAAAAATTGGTGGGTTTCATTTATCTCTCCTCTTGTTTAGAATTTTCAACTTTTAAAAATCAAGTCGAACATTCTGAACTCGAGTATGCATTGTGCATGCCACTGAAAAAAATAAATCGAAATAAAGTGATGTTTTCCTTCTGAGATAAAGTGCCAACAAGTTTTTAACTCGCTGGCTTCGAAAAGGAAAGCGTAGAAAATTTCCCCAAAAAGTAACGCCGTTCTTTGTCTTTGGGGAAAATTTCTCTAGCGGGTGCAATGAAGAGCAAGCGAGGACTCGATCGCCTGAGCGTTTGTCCTCGATTTGAATTCTCGCGACCTCTTGATCTACATAAACGTCCACTCGGAACGTAGCTGTCGAAGAAGAACCTTGCAAAGTTGTTGTACCCAAGTTTCCTCCGTTAAAACTTTTACATTAAACAGAACATCCATTTAATTGGTGGAATCTACCTTTGAAGAATTATCAAAACAAGAATGCCTCCCTCGGCGGAGAACCTTTTCCAATTGAATGGTTTTCTTAACAAAATTAATCTCAACGAAATTTGTTTAGTTCCACACGACAGGATCAGGGATTTACCTCGAAAATAAAATTTTTTAAAAAAACGTCGTGAATTCACCATTGATAAATGTGGAACCCGCTGGAAGTATCGTTTTGAGCGAGAAAAATTCACTTTACACAAATCCACCCTTCGTGAATGAAACAGGCGATTTTCATATCCAAGCCGCAAAGATGACGCCCCCTTGCTTTTGACAAGCTTAGCAGCCACAGCTTTTTGACATTCAGATTTAATGATGATGAACTATTTAGGTAGGAAATCTTAAAAAATGATGACCGTCAGAACCAACATTCTTTCGTTTCTATTGACCTTGACGGGCGCCTGGCTGGCCTATTTTCCGACTCATCCCAAAGAGCAAACTTATTTCGGCTTATTCATTTTTACTTTGGGAGGAATACTCCTCATTAACAATCGCTTTAAGCGAAAAATATATCCGCTCACTTCCACCCCGAATGGATTCGTTTCAGGCAATGAATTTGATCAACTTTTTGACGAGTCCATGTCGACTCTGTCCATTCTGCTCGGGCCGGATCATATTTACACGAAGGCGAACAAAAAATTTTTCGAGTTTTCAGGTTTTCCCCGAAGTATTCTTGGAAAACCCCTCCGCGAAGTTTACAAGGGCGCAAGCCATAAAAAGATTTTAGAAGAGCTTGATCGCGTTTATAAAAACGGCGAAAAGATTGATGCCCGAGAAACTTTAGTTACATTGAGTAATCCTGATGGCACCCTACGCAGCCGTTACCTCGATTTTAATTATCAACCCTTGCGAAATCCTCAAGGGGAAATTTACGGAATCGTTAGCCAAACTTTTGACGTCACCGAGCGTGTTCTTGCCCGAAAAATTATTGAAAATGAAAGAAACAATCTCATCAATCTGTTTCAACAAACTCCCGAGATGGTGTGCTACCTGAAAGGGCCCGAACATCTTTTTGAATTCGTTAACGAAGCCCACATTAAGACCTTGGGATTTGATGCCACCGGGAAAACAGTTCGTGAAGCCCAACCCGAATCGGTCGAAGTTCACGGAATTTTGGATGAAGTTTATCGCACGGGCAAAACAGCGGAACTTAAAGAAATTCCAGTTACAGTCACAGGTCAATTGCGCTATTTCAATTTAACCTATGCGGCCCATACCGATGAAGAAGGTCAAATTAATGGGGTGATGATCCTTGGGACCGAAGTGACGGACAGTATTAAACAAAGAAGATCCCTCGAGCGTGAAGCTCGCTTGATAGACTCTATACCCTCACCTTTCTTTGCGATGGATTCAAATTGGAAAGTTGTTTATTGGAACCCGGCCGCCGAAGAAGCGATTGGCAGAAAAAAAACCGAAGTTGTCGGAAAAAAGTTATGGGATGTTTTTCCTGACACTGAAGACAGCGAATTTGGCCGCACCTACAGGCAAGCGCGCGAAGAACGCAAAATACTGTCTTTCGAAGCTCACTATCCCCGTCATAACAGATGGTACCGAGTTTGGTGTTTTCCCTTCGAGGATGGTATTGCTGTCAGCTTCCTTGATGTCACCGATCGAAAAGTGATCCAGGAAGAATTGGAAAGATCCAAGGAGAGATACCAGTTTTTATTTGACTACAGTCCCTTGCCAAAAATTATTTTTGACATTGAAACTTTGAAAATTATCGATGTGAATAAAACGGCATTAAAGCACTACGGTTATTCGCGGGAAGAATTCCTGACTCGCACAAAAGCTGATTTGCGCCCTCCTGAAGATGTGGCCTTGTTGAAGCAATCCTTAATTCACAAACACACTCACACGGAAGTCGAAGTTCACACGGGCTTAAGACATGTAAAAAAAGATGGGACGATTATTAACGTTGAAATCAGTGCTTTGGACATTAATTTGAATGGGCGACCTGCCCGTCTGTGCGCTATCGTCGACGTTACAGAAAAAGTAAAAGTTGAGAACGAACTTCAACATCTTGTGATGAATCTTAGGGAAGCTAAAGCGGAGGCGGAAAAAGCCAACACTTTAAAGTCAGCCTTCTTAGCTAATATGTCTCACGAAATTCGCACGCCTTTAGGAGCAATGATTGGCTTTGCCGATCTTCTTCGAGATCCCGGCTTATCGCGAGAAGAACATGCAAGTTACATTAATATCGTCACCCGCAATGGGGAACAGCTGGCCGCCATCATCAATGACATTCTCGATTTATCTAAAGTTGAAGCTGGACATTTGACTTTGGAATATGCCGAAACTCCGCCAGACCATGTTGCGGCCGATGTTGTTTCTCTTTTACGGGTTAAAGCTAATGAAAAAAATATTGTGCTCGAGTATCATAGCGAGCCCTCAAGTCCAGAATCCATCGTCACTGATTCCTTGCGATTACGACAAATCCTAATGAACATTGTTGGCAACGCTATTAAGTTTACTCATGCGGGATCAGTTAAAGTGAAAAGTTACGGTCAAACCGGCACCGATGGAAAAATGTATTTGTACTTTGAAGTGACAGACACAGGGATTGGAATTCCTGAAAGTCAGAAAGAAAAAGTTTTTGATGCCTTTGTTCAAGCCGATGGAGCTTTAAGTCGTAAATACGGAGGCACAGGATTAGGTTTAGCTTTATCCCGACAATTAGCCCGAGAATTGGGTGGAGATTTAATTTTAGCAAAATCCATCGAGGGCAAGGGAACAAGCTTTTTGATTTGCGTTGCTGACCGACCTGAGCTCAATAAAACAGTTGAATCTTCGCGGTCCCGTGAAGAAATCAAATATGAAGTCCCCGAAAACGCCTTGGATGGAATTCGCGTTCTGATCGTTGACGATTCTCCGGATAACCGACAACTGCTTTGGCATTTTCTAAATAAATACGGAGCCACTATCGATTTCGCTGAAAATGGTTTACTGGGCTATCGCAAAGCTTTAAGTGGCAACTTCAATGTTGTCCTGATGGATATCCAAATGCCAGAAATGGATGGCTACACAGCAACCCAAAAGTTACGAGAGTCCGGCTATACAAAACCAATTATTGCTCTCACGGCTCACGCCATGGATGAAGTTAGAAAAAAATGTTTAAACGTCGGTTGCACAGATCATCTGACAAAACCGATTCGTCCCAAAGAATTAATTAATGCGGTAGTGAAATACTCTCGCTGAGGAATTAAGATGACGCTAAAACCTACTGAAAGATTTAGCAATCGAGTTGAAAACTACGTCAAACATCGCCCCACTTATCCTAGTCAGAATCGAGTATGAAACCAAAGTTTACTATTCCAGAGAGTTTTAACCCCAGTCCAATCTATCCAACATCCTTGGAGTTGGCTGATGACTGCGAACTCGATTTACAGAAGCAAAAGATTCAACTCGATCCACCGAAATCGTGACATGATTATCCAGACGTTGAATGCGACCATAAATGATTAAAAATCGCGATGACCTAAAGATCAGTTTGTACTTATCATAAATATCAGGACGCAAGACCAGATCCATTGTTCCGAATTCATCTTCCAAAGTAATAAAACCAAATCCTTTAGCTGGCGGAGGTCTCTGGTCCACAAGCAAAATGCCTGCACAGCAAACTAAGGCTTTTCCCTTGAGCTCACGTACTAAACTGGAATTAGTTGATGGCAAATGAGGGTATTCGTAGCGCAATTGTTTCATCAGACTTCCTTTGAGACTATAGCCGACCGTGCGATAATCAACGACGGCTTCTTCCAGATCCCCCATAGAAGTGAATAATTCGGAATCATTTTCGATTTTGGTATTTTCGTCGAAGAGGGAAAGCTGTGCCGAATTGACAAAGGCTCCGGGACGAGAGCCCAATAAATTTTTAAAAGCCAAGGATTTCCAAAAAGAATGTCGGCGATCAATACCAAATCTGGCAAATGCGCCGATGATGGCCAAATGATGCAAAACTGTTTTATCAAGGTGAGCTCTCGCAATAAAATCTTCGATGCCATCAAAAGATTTCCGCGCACGCTCTTGAACCAAATTATCAACTTCTTCTTGACGTATTCTTCGCACATCACGAAATCCCATTCGTACCCGTCGCTCACCTTCCATCTTCGCATCCCAATCTGAAATTAAAACATCCACAGGCAAAATCTTAACTCCACTGTAGCGAACGGCCTCGTTGATTAAAAAATCAATGCGGTAAAATCCCATGGGCTGAGAATTAATTAATGCGCAAAGAAATTCAGCGGGATGATGAGCTTTGAGATAGGCTGACTTATAAGCCAAAGAACCATAGGAAGCCGCATGGGCTTCGGGAAAACCGTAACTGACAAACCCTTGAGTGCGCTTTAAAATATCCGTGGCTAACTGTTGTGAAATTCCCTGCTGGAGCAAATCCTGAAAAAGTTTTTCTCCTTGGCTCTCGACACTGGCAGCACTTCTTTCTCGCGCCAGAGAGCGGCGCAACTGATCGGCTTCGACCGAGGAAAACCCACAGACATCCATCGCAATTTGCATGATCTGATCAGGGAACATAGCAACCCCATGAGTGCGCCCCAAGATACGATCCATGGCTGCGTGGCCACTGCGAAAAGGACGCCCCTGCCGAGCCAACCAACGATTCTGCAGGTAAGGCCGGCTCATCCCCCCCTTGCTCATACTGGGTCGAATCAGCGCCACCTGAATCGTCATCTCGTAAGGAGTACTGGGCCGAGTGTGTGGCAAAGAATTCATTTGCGCCCGCGATTCAATTTGAAAACATCCTGCTGTTTCTGCTCTTTGAATAAGCTGATATGTTTTTTCATCATCAATAGGAATTTTTTTCCAATCAAGACCAATCAGATCCGTTGTCTTACGAATTGCCGTTAAGAAACCAATGGATAAAATATCAATCTTCATCATTCCTAGTGTTTCAAGATCATGTTTATCCCATTGAACGATCGTCCTTCCATCCATAGCGGCGGGTTCAATAGGAACCGTTTCCACCAAAGGGTCGTGAGTGATCACAAATCCTCCCGAGTGGGTGCCAATATGGCGAGGAAAATTGGCGATTTTCTTCATTAAGGGTTCAATGAAGACTCCTCGCGCCGCATATTCTCGAGCGAGTTCGGTGAATTGAGCACGCACCACATCGGCTTTGAGTGAACCAACTTCAACACCAATGACTTTACAAATTTCACGAAAAGAACCTTTATCCTTGTAGGTGTGGACCGCCGCAACCATGCCTGCGCGATCACGGCCATAACGCTGATAGATTCCCTGAATCACTTCTTCTCTTCGTTCGTGTTCAAAATCCACATCAATGTCAGGGGGATCTTTACGAGCGTCATTGGCGAAGCGATCAAATAAAAGCTGCGAAGCTATCGGATCGATCGCGGTAATTCCTAAAGCGTAGCAAACAATGGAACTAGCTGCAGATCCACGCCCTTGGAAAACAATTTTTTTTTCACGGGCGTCTTTCAGAATATCATACATGGTCAGAAAATAATCTTCTTCTCCCCGTCGAGCAAAAAAATCCAGTTCACGCTGGATCTGCTTACGAACATCTTCCCGAAGTGGCAATCCGTATCTTTCCTGTGCTCCGAGGTTTACAAGTTGAGTTAAGTAACTAACTGCAGTTTCACCGGTAGGCACGGCCTCTTTCGGGTAAGAGTATTTGAGATCTGCTAAAGAGAACTGACAAGACTCTGCAATCTTCACTGTATTTTCTAACGCCTCAGGAAGATCAGAAAATAGCTTCTGCATCTGTAAAGAAGATTTTAAATATCTTTCTTCGTTGCCAAAAAGTTTAAATCCCGCTTGGTCTAAGGTCACGCCCTCACGAATGCAAGTTAAACAATCTTGCAAAGGACGGCGACTGACATCGTGGTAGTGAACATCATTCGTCGCCACCAGTGGCAAATGAAATTTTTCAATCACCTCCAAAGCTTTCCGAGTGCGCTCACGATCGAAGCCATCCAAGTAGCGACACAATGTTAAATAAGTGCGCTCTTTAAAAAGCTCTCTTAAAAAATAAAAATTATTTTTATCATCATTTTTTACGAGACATATCAATTCGTTTTGACCAATATGATTTCGAATAATTTTTTCTAACTCTTCACAAGTTATAAAACCTTGTCCTTTTCTTTTCCCTGCATGAACTTGAGTGATGATACGACATAAAAGCCCCCAGGCCCTGCGGGTTTGCACAAGCAAGGTGATCGAGGGATGATCCTTAACCGTGATTTCCGCTCCACAAATAAGTTTAAATTCGGGAAAGTGATCGCGAATTTCTTCGTAGACTCGCGGCAAAGCATAGACACCATTTATATCAGTGATCCCCAAAGCCGACATCCCAAGCTGATGAGCCTGACGAATGTACTCTCGAGAATCCGAGGCTCCGCGCAGAAAAGAAAAAGAAGATCGGCAGTTCAGCTCAACATACATATTTAGCCATAGTAGCCGTGCAAATAGAATTGCCGCTGGGGAGTTTCAAAAATAGAAATTCTTTGATGACCTTCAATTTCCACCTCGGTGTAAGTGCGATTATAGACATCAGCAATTTCGTTTGATGGGTTTTCATACCAGGCTCCACTTATTTTTTCGATCTGATTATCCCAGTGTAAAATTTTATAAAGTCGATCCTGAATTTGAATAAAGCCCGCTTTCACTTGAATACGAATGGGAATACGGCATAAATAAGTTGGACGCCGAGGGATAAGAAATCTTAAGTCGATATTTTTCTCTGATTTTTGGTGTGGTGAGGTGAATTTTTTAATCCAAGATTTTTCAGGTCGTCGGTCCTCGATCAATTCCGCTTGGAAAACATTTTCTTCGCCAAGAATTTCGATCAGTTGATCATGAATAGAACAAAGTTGTTCAAATTTTTCTTCTTCATCATTAAAAATATTTTTTTGACCGCCTTCAAACGGAACCATCTTTAACACTTTCGTTTGAATTTCTTCAATAGGAGATAGAACAGGAGTTTTTGAAAATTCCCGCATCAACCTTTCCTTCAGTATACGCAAGGTTCCCCGCGTAGATCCTTGGGGCGCAAAAAAATCAAAGGCCAGTGTTCTTAAATAAAAAGGATTCGTTGATATTTTTTCACAACGGATTTGCACTTCCAGCTTAAGCAATCGCTGACGTCGAGCAAACAACCGCAAAAAGATTTTATCCAATTGGCTTTTGAGTTCGAAAAGAATGGGTTCTAATTCTCCATAAAATTCAAAGTAAGGAAATTCCTTTCTCTCAAAAACAATTTCCTGTGGTTTCCACAAGGGCCAATCAATAAAATCTTGCAGCTGCGTTCGCTGATGAATAAAGCGCCCTAAAATTCCAAAGCGAGAAACTAATTCCGCCACTGGCAAAGTCTTAAATTGCTTCAGCGTTCTGATTCCCAAATCTTGAAAAGAATGGATCATTTGGTGAATACTTTTTCTTAAGACCTGATCTCTGCAAAAAGGATCAGCAAACTCGAGGAGAGCTTCTAGCGGAAGTTCATCGATTGATGACTTCTGATAAAGAGCTAAAGCCAAAGAGTCCGTGATCTCTTTTCCAAAAGAAATTCGTCCTGCAGCTTGATGGCGTTGCAAAAGGCTTAAAACGCGCTGTCGAAAACTTTCTAGGGAATAAAGCTGACGACATCGCCCAATTTCAATAAAGATAGCTTGGTCTTTGCGAAGACAAATTTGAGGACTGAAGCGCAGAAATAATTCAGCCAAGGGTGAAGTTGCACAAGGTTTATCAAACCAAATACAGGCGACTCTCATACTTCTCTTCCGTACTTTTGCCTATGGATAGCTATATGATAAGTTTCATCAGAAAAATTGATGTCCAGTTGAAGTGAGATGGGCCACGCCGAAGTGAATTTTTTTTCAGCCAATAAGAATAAAGTGCTTTTTGTTTTTTCTGCTAAAAGATGAAGACGCTGAAAAATTTTAGTGTCGGAAAACTTATTAGGAGCCACAACAAAAGGATAAAATTGGCTTTCTAAAGCAAGACGTAAAGGTTGCTGAAAATTCTTCGTCAAGTTTATAAATTTGATTCGCGATAATTCGAGGCCTCGTTGGTGCAGAGCCGTAGGATTGATACGTGGATTTTCTTCGCACCAAAATATGTAAGCTTCAGGATGAAGTTTAAAAAGTTCAATGAGCCATTCCGTCCGTGCGTTCCCTAATAATTCAACGATCACTCCCTTGGGCACACCGCAGGGAAGATGCGGAGACTGCCAAAACTCCTTAGAAGACTGAGAAATAGCCTGTGTTCGTTCCCGTAATTCACGTAAAAGCTTTGATTGACCCATACTCCTCCTTTCAAAATTGCTTTGCCCTTTTTAGGATTATGTGTAAGTTTTGTGTAAGTCAACTGAGTCCCCAAAGGATTTTTTGTTGCTGGGCTTCTAGCTAGGCTTGAAAAAACAAGGTAGCTTTAAAAGCCTGTAGAATGAATAAAGGAACTGCCATGTGTTCAGAGTATCAACTCCATACTAGCCCCGAAGAAGTCGCTGAAGAACTTGATCAGCCTGTTATTAATAAAGCGAAAAATTTCAATTGGGATAGTCGAATTGGTTTTTTCAGAGAAGCCCCCGTCGTTCAAAAAAATAAAGATGGCGAATTGGAATTTGCGCTTAAAATTTTTCCCACCAAGCCTATGCCGAACTCACGTCTATCAGGGCTTGAAGGACAAACTGAAGATTCTGTGAATGAAGTTGATCATCGACAAATCAAACGCATTTACGAAATGAAATTATGGAAAGATGGTTTTGCAAAGCACCCTCTTTTAATTCCTATGACTGAGTTCACCGAATTCGCCTATTGGGGGAAAAAAATCGGCAGCGCCTTAAGTTTTACGATTCCCAAAAACAAAGTTATGTTTGCTGCTGGCCTTGCCATAAAACCTTTCACTCCAGAAGGCCCTCCTCACTCTGGATTTTCGATCATCACTCATACTGCTACAGAACAGATGTTTGATTACCATCATCGGCTCATTGTTCTCCTTGAAAGCCATTTAGCCTTAGGTTATCTCGAAGAAATGACACCACAAGATCGATTTAATTATATTATCGAAAACCGTTACCTCGGCGACTTTGATGTGCACAAAATCAGAAATATGGCTAAGGGTTGGGAAAAGAAAGTCGACCGACAACAGCACAAACTCAATCAGGAATTAAAATACCGCGAAGTTCTTAAACAAAATAATGTTCCAGGATAATTCTATTCAGCGATTTAATCGATTATGAACATGAGTGGCGGCAATAGCAGCAAATCATCGCCTTTAAACAAAAAGCAGTTGGGATTGATTTACTGAAAGCTGTGAGGATTTTAACCTCAAATTAAGGAGTTTTATCAGAAATGTCTGAACGTTCACTCTCTTGGCCAGATTGACTAACAGCAGTCACTGCAAAGTAGTATTTAGTCCCGCGGGTTAGACCATTCAAGGTCACTTCTGGGGTATTGGGGGTCGCCGTTAAGCCGATTTTGCTAACAACTTGATTCAGATTCGAAGCGTTAGTTCCATAATAAATTCGATACTCTTTAAGATCAATTTCTGAATTTGCATCCCAGGTCAGAGTTGCAAATCCCGATTTATCTTCCTGAGGATCGCCATCATTCGTTGGATCCACATCCACGGATGAAGCGGCCTGGGTGCTGGATAGGCCATCAAACTGTTGGACAGCAAAGCCACTGCGACTGCAGTTTTGAAAGGCAAGAGACATCACTGCCAGATAAAGGCTCATGCCCAGAACCAGGACTATTTTACGAAATTTAATTTGATATATTTTCATACCTCTTTAGGGTAACAAAGGCCCAAAACTTTTTCTACAGCTGAATAATTCTTTCTCAAAGTGAGATCAAGGCTCCATTAATTCTTTCTGGGACTGGAGCTTCGAATCAAGGTGGTCTTAGAGACGAATCCATGCTACCGGGAAGCCAGCCACTTTAAGGAGTTCTTATGTTCAAGATTTTTATATTCGCTTTAGGATTGGTCCTTCCTTTACAAGGTTTTACAGCAAGTTTAGAAGGACAGCGAATTCTTATACAAGCCATTATAGCTAACGATGTCTCTACAGTAAAACAAACACTGCATCACCGCTTTGATATTAATGAAAAGAGCGGGCAAGGCCATTACGTCATTCATATGGCCACTCGCAAAGAAGTGAAAGACGAGATTTTGGAACTTATCTTAAAAGCTGGTGCTCGACCCGACGTCAAAAACCGAGAAGGCCAAACCCCTTTGCACCTAGCCGTTCTTGGCGATTCTCCGAAGAAAGTCCTGCTGCTCTTAAAAGCCAATGCAGATCCTTCCATTGGGGATAGCTTAGGAAATACTCCACTGCATTTAAATGCTGACGGCAAAGGTTCTCCTTCCCTTACACCCCTACTTCTTCAATCAAAAAAAATGAATGTAAATTTAAAAAATGGTCGAGGCTATACCGCTTTGATGTTGGCTTCGTTAAGATTTTCACCGGTGTTCTCGGTGGTCGAATCCCTTTTAAAATCCGGCGCTGATCCTTCAATCATCAACTTAGGAAGATTTACGGCTTTGGATTTCGCACAGGGAATGTTGGATTATTTTAAAAAGCATTCTGAAAAATATTCTGGTGCCATTGCTGAACAAGAAAAAATCCTTGCTACAATTTCGCGCTGGTCTGATTCATCACATTCTGAAAAGGCAAACTGAAATAAAAGGTCGCCCCTTCATTTTGCTTTGAATCCACTCGAATTGAACCGGCGTGAGCTTCGATAATTTTTGCGACGGACACTAAGCCCACCCCATGACCGGGATAAGCGCTCTCTTTGTGAATGCGTACAAAATTATGAAATAGTTTAGGCACGGCCTCGGGATCAAAACCAATCCCATTATCTCGTAAATACAAAGTTACGAATTTCTGATCCTGAGAAACCTTTCCAAATTTTATTTCACGCACCGAACGCTGTCGTGTGAACTTCAATGCATTTGAAAATAAATTATCAAGAACGACGCCAATTAAAAATGGATCAGCATAAACAAAGAGATTGGGCTCGATTTGCACATCAAGAGTGCCTTCTTCAGCATTAATTTTTTTATTCCTCATCAGATCTTCAGCCATTTCCGACAAATTCAAACGCTCAGCCATTAAGCTTCGGGTATTAATGCGATGAAGAGCCAACATCTGATCAATTTGTTTAGCCGCTTGATTGCAAGTTTTCAGTATGGAATCGACATACTTCGTTGAACGTTCATTCAACTGAGGACCACCATGAAGTTGCAAGAGCTGTGCGAAACCTTTTATAAAAGCTAAGGGGTTTCGTAGATCATGAACCATCGAATGGATGGCCATTTCTAATTCTTTCTCTCGAGACAAGTGAGCTGTCGATTTATCATTAAGCACTTTTTTAAGTTGTAAATTCTCGACCGCTACGGCGGCGGTGTTTGCTAAAATTTGTAATAGTTTAACTTCTTCTTTGGTTGGGGTATGTGAATCCGCCCAGTAATTTCCAATAGCTCCTAAAGGATTTTCGCTACGAATAGGAACCATACACAAACTTTTTACAAAAGTGGGCCGATAAGCATCCCAAGGAATTCGTGAATCAACATAAATATCGGGAATCAAAACGGTCTCGCTCCGAGTGATACACCACCCACTGATACAGGCTTCTAAGGGAAATTTACTTCCTTTCCACAAGGGAGAAATGGCATTTTCATCAACATAATAACATTGGCTTCCTTCTCGCAGAACAAAGGTAGAGCCATCGGAACTGCAAAGCTTTCGCGCAGCTTCTGCAACAATTTCTGTAATATTCTGCAGATTATTAGCAACAGACAATCGGTCGATGACTTCGGTTAAAATACGGCCAGGCTCTTCTTCAGTGATTTTCTGGAAAGAACTTCTATTCTTCATTGGACTTCCATTAAGGTTTTTTTGTTTCCACTCAACTCAACTTGAAAAACAGTATCCCTGCTTCACTACCGTGCGAATGTTTCGGCCCAAGTTTCCCATTTTTTTTCGTAAAGAATAAATATGCGTATCCAAGGTGTTGTGGGAAACGTGAACCTCTTCTCCCCAAATAAAACGGATCAAATTTTCACGCAGCAAAACGATATTTTCATTTTGTAAAAAAATCACAAGCAATTTGAATTCAATTGGCGTCAACAAAATCTCTTGAGACTGTCCCGTATTCCCAACTTCAGTCACTTTTTGCAGAGTTAAATCAATAGTAATTCCTGATCTCGAAATAATTTTGGGATCTTTTTGATTTTGAACGCGACGTAATTTTGATTGCACCCGCACCATCAGTTCACGCAGATCAAATGGTTTCATGAGGTAATCATCAGCACCAACTTGGAATCCCCGAATACGACTTTCTAGATCACTCTGTCCTGTTAAGAAAAGAATCGGCAGTTCATTGAATTCTTCTTGTTCACGCAGCTTTTGGCAAAATTCGAATCCATTGCCATCGGGCAAAGTAATATCTAACAATAAAAGTGCGTATTGATTTTTAGTGAGTTCATTTTTGGCTTCAGTCAAAGAGCCAACGCTTTGAACGCTGCATATTTCTTCAAGCGCATTTTTTACAATTAAATGCATATCCGTGGCATCTTCCACAAACAATACATTTTCAAGTTGATAGGTCTTTACGTTCGACATGAGAAACTCTAGTATAAATCTATTTGATTTATCGACAAGAAAATTCGCAGGTTAGAAAGGCACTGAATTAAAATTTATTACGGAAGTTAACTGGACTAGTGCTTAACTGATAGCCTTAGTGATCTTTTTATCCAAAACTCCCCGCACATTTTTCAACAGGTTGTGAATAAAAATCGGCTTTTGAAGTAAGACTTCGTTTTCGTCCAGTATCCCCTGGTGAGCAATAAAGTTAGCGGTGTAACCCGACATATAGATGATTTTTAAACTTGGTTTTTTGCTCAAAAGCTCCCGCGCCAGATCAGCACCCGTTCGGCCAGGCATAATAACGTCCGTCAAAAGCAGCTCAATTTGATCCTTATTTTCTTCGAAGAGTTTAATGGCTTCATTAGCGTCTTCAGCCGCAATCACATTGTAACCAACGCCCCTAAGTATGGTCGCATAGCCCTCTCGCAAATGAGCTTCGTCCTCGGCAAGTAGGATTGTTTCTTGTCCTCCGTAATCCGCAGTCGAAGGCTTTTCAGTTTCGTTCTGATAAGCTGCTCCAGATTCTGTGGTTCGCGGAAGATAAATTTTGAAAACTGTGCCCCGACCCACTTCACTGTAGGACCAGATGTAACCATTAGACTGTCGCACGAATCCATGGACCATGGCTAAACCAAGACCTGTGCCCTTACCGCGTTCTTTTGTTGTAAAAAAAGGATCGAAAATTCGCAGTAATGTTTTCGAATCCATTCCACGGCCCGTATCGGCGAGGGCCAACATCACGTAGGATCCGACAGCAACTTCGCTGTGATGCTTTATGTATTCTTGATCCAATTCAATATTGGCCGTTTCAATGTGTATAGTTCCACCCCGCGGCATAGCATCTCGGGCATTGGCACATAGATTAAAAATCAGTTGTTCCATTTGGAAAGGATCTGCATAAATAAAATCCAAGTCTTCTTTCAGAACCATTTTAATTTGGATGTCTTCCCCAAGAATTTTTTTTAAATTCCCTTCAATATCAGATAACAGTTCATTCAGATTAATAACTTTATAATCCAGAATTTGTTTTCGACTGAAGGCCAAAAGTTGTTTAGTCAATTTAGAAGCTTGATGGACGGCCTTGATAATTTTTTCGGAATAAGATTTAAGATGAATGTGATGACTTTCTAATTTTGACGACAGCATTTCACCATAGGCTAAAATAATTCCTAGCTTGTTATTAAAGTCATGAGCCACCCCACCGGCAATATCTCCCAAAGCTTCGAGCTTTTTAGCCTGAAAGTATTGCTCTTCGATCTTTTTACGTTCTGTAATATCCATCGAACGAATCAAGATGCCTTCACTGTGAGGTTCAATGTAAAGCTCGAACCAACACTTTTTTCCATCGGGATAAACGAAATGGTTTTCAATACGCTGAGGATTGCGACTTCTCATCACTTCCATCATCGCCTTAAAAAAGGGCGTATTTTCGATTCCAGGATAGCACTGGGGCATTTTGCACCCTATCAGATTTTCTTTTGTCGTGCGCCCATGGCTTGCAGCCGCAGAATTAACGTAAAGATATTCGCAATCATGACTGAGGATCTGAATCCCCTCAATGGTTTGGTCGATCGCGATTTTCAAAGTCTGTTCAAAAGTTAATTTTTGCATAAGCTATTTTAGTTTGTTATTTTCAAACTATGAGCAGTTTTATTTTTGAACACAAACAAAAAGTAAAAAAAGCTCAGGAAAAAGTCTAACAGAAAACAAGGCTAAAGTTTGAGTGTGAAAAAAAATTGTTCTTATTTTATTATTATTTTTGCTTTAATGAGTTTAAGCTCGGCCTGGGCCCAGGAAAAATTGCAGAGCGAGAACAACTTTGTTCCACAGATACAAAAAGAAGTTCAACTGGGGAATCAAGAACCACTTCCTTCAGCGCTAAATCCAAAAAATTATTTCGCTCTATTTAACTACTCTTACTTGGATCTAATTATTCCAAGCAAATACGGCTTTACGGCTGGGATTTTTTCTACCGAAGATGAAAGCTGGGAGCTTGAATTTCTTCGAGGAAATTTATCTGTTCCTTTCTTAATTAAAGATCTTGGCAGCATGTCTGATGATCGCATTAGTGTTATCCATCGCCCGCTTTCCTCGAAGACTGCTTTTAATTTTAGCTATGGACTTTCCTTTTTTAGCTTCACAACCCATGTTGGGGATAAACTTCTCAATCGTCTCAGTGGGGGACGTTTTACTTCGGTGGACTTGATTAACATTCAGTCTTTAGGCTTTCACTTGGGCCTTGGACACCGATGGACCTTCAATGAAAACATCATTCTCAGTATCGACTGGATTTCGTGGGGCCAACCCTTAATCAACTTAAAAAAAGAATCTTCTTTTTTAGATTATGCTGACAACCCAGAAGATCGCAGTGAAGTTGAAAGTCTGATCAAAGTGACTTCCTATTTTCCCCGGTTGTCTTTGCTGAAAGTTCAGTTCGGAATGTCTTTTTAAGACAGATGTCGAATACAAGTTGTGAATTTCTTTTCACCCTTGTTAACAATAATTGACTCATCAAAATACAATGGTTTCCGATAGTTCATGCATGAACAGTGTAGAGCTTAAAAAAGTCCTGATTGTTGACGACGAAAAAAACTTAGCAAATGTCATCAGCGCTTATTTAACTTTAAACGGCTATTCAACGACAATTTCCTTGGACAGTCGCGATGCTTTTCAAAAAGCACGGAATGCCCACTACGACATTATAGTCACTGATCTAAAGATGCCTCGCTTAAGTGGACCTGAACTTATTAATAATATTCGGACCAGCGGCCTAAATAACGAAACACCGATTATTCTTAGTTCGGGTGTTCAAGAGGATGCTTTGCAAGAACTTAAAGGAACGAATCTCAGTAAAGTTAAGATCGTGCCGGATCCATTCACGGTACAGAACCTACTTAATATCGTTAAAGAGTTTGAAGATCCTTTAGTAAAAGCAAACTCATCAAAATTAGATGCAAATTTTGTAAACTTGGTTTTAACTTCGACCATCGAAATTATTTCTGAAATTTCTAGTAGCGCAAAAATCAGTGTCGCTCCACCACAGCTTTTAAATAAAGCTTCCTCTTTAAAGGCCGATATTTCAGGAATTTTAGCCCTTATCAGTAGCGAATTTCAGGGAAGTATGTCGCTGTCATTTAAAACGGACACTTACTTGAAAACAGCAAATCTGATGCTCAAAGAAAAATTTAGAACCATCACCGAAGAAAACGATGATCACATTTCAGAAATGTTAAGTCTCATCGGAACACGAATTCGCAGCTTACTTAACTCAAAGAAAATCGAAATGAAGAAAACTGTTCCTTCATGCTTTTACAATGAAAACCACGAGCTACCCCACGGGGGTAACCCTAAGACATTGGTTTTTACTCTTGAATCACCTGTTGGACCATTTTGGCTGACTGTGGTGAGTTAATTATTGAGCCGAGCTTTCAAAAAGATAATTAAACTCGCCATATCCACTTTCTGTTAATTCATCCTTTGGAATGAATCGCAGTGCCGCTGAATTTATGGAATAAAATTGGCCCTCGGTTTGAGTCGCATCGGGAAAAATGTAACCCAAATGCGAATCCCCCAGAAGACTGCGCACTTCGCTGTGGGCTTTCAAAATTCTTTCAGTTTTTTTCAGGACGATATTTTCTTTAATCAAAGGTTTTTTAAAAGCTGGCCAACCTAATTTCGAATCAAATTGATCAAGTGAGCTAAACAAAGGCTCACCAGAGGTGATGTCAACGTAAATTCCCTTCTCTGAGTTATTCCAATAAGCATTCTCAAAGGCTGGTTCTAGAGCTGCATTCTGAGTGACTTCAAATTGCAAAGGAGTCAGCTTCTCTTTAAGATCTGAAAGGCTAAGCTTTTTAACGGGGCACTTATCAATCTTTTTGGAAATCACTGCGGAAGGAACACTTTCTTGGCCTATCTTATCGTAGGCCGTCATCTTAAAATTATAAGTTAAGTTTTTTGTCAAACCTTTGACCGAAACTGAGTCCTTACTAAGATCAGTGATCTGGATTTGAGTGGAATTGCTCGACGTACCTATTGAATAATAGAGTCGGTATCCTGCTAAATCCGCTTCTTTATTTTTATTCCAAGTGATGATGGCTTGCCCACAGTTCTCTCCGGGGGGTTCATCACCGGGACCTGGCGTACCGCTACCAATGTTTGTATCGCCACCCGTGTACATTTCCCGACCGGAAAATTTACTGCAAGATGAACCGACTGTCGCAAAAGCAATCACAAGGGCAACAATTGTTTGGCGGTGATTAAAACTGTGCATGACCTTCACCTTTTGTGGCTTTGGGATAAAAACAGTAGCCGTAAGAAACCTGGCCATATTCGATAAGGTCACGCTTGAAATGCAAAAAATTATTTTCTTTTTTTACACTCAAAGTCCAAAGTTTTTTTCCTTGGGAAACTGAAACAGAGGACTTGATTTCCTTTGGAAGAAACTCGGTCTCAGTGAAGTCAAAAGATCGGTCCATAAAAGTATCGCCGGCGTAGGTTCGATAAAGGACTTTTGTGATTTCAACTTCTGGTAATAAAGGACCTTGGCCTTCGATAATACGTTTATATTTATTGATCATCACATAGGTTTCCACAAGGGGTTTATCTTCATTAATCTGCACACACAAGCGGGCCGATGGATGCCCAGGGAAGTCGATGTCGCTCTCTGCAATTGGATCTTTGGCCGAGTTGTATTGGCGCTTTAAGATATCATAATAGGTTTCTGCCATTGCCGCGTGAGTGGCAGCGAATACAGTCATAAAAGCTAAAAACAAAAATGTGAATTTATTCATGGGAAATGCTCCTTGAAATAGAACAGGGCTTGTATTAAACCTCTGTAACAGAGAGCCGTGTTGTGCTCAAGAATGCAGTCAGAGTCACTCTAGAAGACGAGGTAACGCAGGATGTTTAATAAAATTTTTACAATAATTTTTGTTGGAGCCTTCTTCTTAGGTTGTGGACAAGAAGATAATTCTAAGTCACCTGAGCAAGCTCCTCCGCCAGTTGCTCAAAAGCCATTGCCTGCTGAATGCTCCGAACAATTAAACTTTTCTGCAAATTGGGCTCAAGATCCGGAGGCCTATGAATACCAGGCTAACTATGGGGTTCAACAGGACGATTTTTTCCTGACAGGCACCTACGTTGGAACAACGACGGAAATTTCCCAAACACTCGATCGCGGTGCCACCTACTACATTCGTATAACTAAAAAAAGCATTGACTCTAGCTTATTTGAACCCAAGGACATCATTCTGACCATTCCAACTTGCGAAGATCGCGCTGCTTGGAAAGCCGAACATCCTGGATACGAAGAGCCTGCCCTGTATAAAGTTGATTGGAAGAAAGTAAACTAAAGTTTATTTAACCACTTTAAGCTGATACTTCCGACCTTTAATCTTGGCGTCTCGCAATTGATTAAAAACGTTCTTTATTTTTTCTGGGGCAATAGCCACGTAAGAAATTTTATCGTAGATCTCGATCTTACCGACCTCGTTAGCCTGTAGACCAACAGGCTTTCCTGTCAGTGCCCCTAGGATATCGCCAGGTCTCAACTTGTCTTTCCGACCGGCAAAAATACAAAGAGTTTCCATTTCTGCCGTTTGAAATGAACCGCTTAAGCCATACTGATTTTTAAAACCTAGATTTTTTCTGTCAAAAGAGACACCCAAATGCTTTTCGAATTCCAGAATTCGCGTTTCTTCTTGAGCCCAGTAGATCGAAGCGGCCGTTCCGCTTTTTCCCGCGCGACCTGTGCGACCAATGCGGTGAATATACATTTCGACCTGTGCAGGCAAATCATAATTTATCACCAAATCGACCGAATCGACATCCAAGCCACGAGCTGCCAAATCCGTAGCAACCAAGAAACGGTAACTGCCGTTTCTGAAAAGAGTCATCATTCGGTCTCGATCTCTTTGTTCCAGATCTCCGTGTAAAACTCCGCAGCGAGCGCCTTCAGCGATAAGTTTTTCTCCCACTTCAGCGACAGTGACTTTTTGATTGCAAAAAATCATTACGGAGCGCCCGGGATGCTGTTGAATCACTCGCATTAAGGTTTCTATTTTATTTTCATTTTCGCTTTTATAAACAAATTGCTGTATAGAAGGTTGGGTCACTTCTGATTCCGTTAAACCAATCTTTACCGGAGATTTCTGATAGCGCCGACTGAGATCCTCTATCCCTGGTGGAAAAGTTGCAGAGAATAAAACGGTCTGGCGTTGAGCCGGAGTTGATCGAATGATCTGGTCTATTTCTTCAATAAATCCCATCTCGAGCATTTTGTCGGCTTCATCCAAGACCAAAGTTTTAAGAGTTGATAAATCAATTCTTCCCTTTTCTGTAAAATCTAAAATTCGCCCTGGAGTTCCAACAATGATGTGTGCTCCTTGGGACAAAGACTCGATTTGATGACGAGAAGGAATGCCACCCACCAAAGGCAGCACATGCAAGCCCGCAAACCCGCGACCAAATTTTCTAAATTCACGAACGACCTGAACTCCCAATTCCCGGGTCGGGCAAATAACCAGAGCCTGAATCTGTCTTTGCTCGAGATTCAACTTTTGCAAAATGGGTAAAGCGTAAGCGGCCGTTTTCCCACTTCCTGTCGGAGACTGACCGATTAAATCTTTAGACTCCAAGAGAATCGGTAAGCTGGATTGTTGAATCGGCGTTAATTCTTTAAATCCCAATTCATCTAAAACTTTTTGCAAGGCAGGAATTAAGGTCGGCATAATTTGTTGTAGACCAATTCTGAACGAGTCTCAATCTCCTTTATCCCAAGCAGTCCTTGCCTCGATAAAAAGAGGAGGCTAAAATAGAGACATGCCCCAAAAAACGGACCAACAGGATAAAGCTTTCAAAAACTGGATCAACAAGTCCTTGCTCCAGCGGATGGCGCGAAGCCTGAGCGAGGTCGATCCTGGTTTCGACCGAAAAAAATTTGTGAAGTTAGAAAGTCAGCTTGGTCCTCTGGAACTTAAAGGACGAGTGCAACTGGTGCGTGAACAGCTCAAAGCCCAATTGCCACCCGACTATAGAAAAGCCTTAAAGCTTCTTCTGCAATCCACGAAAAAATCGTATTTGAAAGGCTTTGATCTTTGGCCTTACACCGATTTTATTCAAACCTATGGCCTTAATCATTTTAGAGAGTCTTTAGAGGCACTTCGCGAGCTTACCCAATTATTTACCAGCGAGTTTGCAATCCGTCCTTTTATCAGAACAGAAACCCAAAGAAGTTTAGATTACCTCTTAGCCTGTGCTGAAGACGATAACGCTCATATTCGACGATGGGCCTCGGAAGGCAGTCGCCCTCGGCTTCCTTGGGGCGAAAAACTTCATGGACTCATTGACCAGCCGGAACTCACTCTGCCCCTGCTTGAAAAATTAAAATATGACGAAGAACTTTACGTTCGAAAAAGCGTCGCTAATCATCTGAATGACATTGCAAAGGACCATCCCGATATTGTGATAAAAACTTTGAATCGCTGGAGTAATGAAGCTCCTGCTCGGCATCGTCAAAAAATAGACTGGATTATCTATCGCTCGCTGAGAACCCTTATCAAGCAAGGACATCTTGAAGCCTTAAAGCTTATTGGCGTTGATGCAAAAACAAAAATCAAAGTCGAGCGGATTACTTTGACGAAAAAAGATCTGCGCTTGGGAGAACGCCTGGAATTTAATTTTAAAATTTGCTCTGCGTGTTCAAAATCCCAAAAGTTGGTGATCGATTACATCATTCACTTTGTTAAAGCTAATAAACAGCTTTCGCCCAAAGTGTTTAAAATAAAAAATTTAATTCTCAATGCAAAAGGCGAAGTGCAAATTCAAAAAAATCATCACTTGAAAAAAATAACCACCCGCACTTTTTATCCGGGAACGCATATTCTCGAGATTCAAATCAATGGAAAATCTTACGGCAAAAAACCCTTTCAGCTGAGATAACTTATCTATGCTCGAGCGCCGCAGACCATGTTAGCGGGTACGGCTTCGTGAATTTTTTTCGGCTGAGCTAATTTAAGCTCGGCCATAATTTTTTTAAATTCATCCTTACTTTTGCCTTGACCCAGCCGAGGATTAAATTTCTTTTCCAATCCGATCGTTGACGACGTTTGCCCCTTATAATCATGTCCAGGGTAAATCTTTGTTTCTTCAGGAAGTTGAAATAATTTTTGGTGAATACTTTCATAAAGAGTCTCGGCTGAGCCCTGCTGGAAATCTGTTCGCCCAGTACCCCGTATTAGCAGAGCATCACCTGTAAAGAGCAGGCCTTCAAAAAGAAAACTGACGCAGGTGTTGGTGTGCCCGGGTGTTTCAAAGATTTTAATTTTTTTAGCCCCTAGCGATAATTCTTGGCCGTCTTCGAGAAGAATATCTGCGCAGGTCACCCCGGAATGCCGTGAAACACCAATTTGCGCCTGGGTTCGCTGACGGATGCCGCTGGCTCCCGTAATATGATCTGCATGAATATGGGTTTCCAAGGTGAACTTTAGTTTTACTCCGACTTCTTTAATTAGCTGCAAGTCTCGCTCGAGGGTTTCGATGACAGGATCAATTAATGCGGCCTCTCGGCTTAGCCCATCACCTACCAAATAAGTGTATGTGGAGGATTCGCTCTCAAAGAGTTGAAAAAAAATCAAATCACTTTTCATAATCAGGCTTCTCCTTGCGATTAAGATTAAACGATCTCCCAAACTTAACTTAAGTTCACATGAAGAGCAAAACCTGAAGCTATCTCTGTTCCTTCAGCGCAGCTTGTGTATGCAGTACGGCAAGCGCCATTGAGGATCTAAACAGATCTTGGCAATTATTTGAAATCACCCTACCCTTAGAGAATGATTTGGTCACAAAAGCCCGACTTGGAAAAGCTCAATCAGTTTTGTCAAAATACAATGTGTGAAAGCTTGGGAATTCGTTTCACTGAAGCTGGTGATAATTATCTTCTGGCAACAATGCCTGTAGATCAGCGAACAAAACAACCAATGGGCTTACTGCATGGAGGGGCTTCAGTGGCCCTTGCTGAAACCCTGGGAAGTGTGGCTTCTGCTCTATGCGTTCAAGATTCTTCAAAGATGGCAGTTGGAATCGAAATCAATGCCAATCACCTAAAATCAGCTCGCAGTGGCCTTGTTACAGGAAAAGTCACCGCAATTAAATTGGGGCGAAACCTTCATGTGTGGGCCACTGAAATTCACAATGAAGCCCAAGACTTGATTTGCATTTGCCGCTTAACTGTCATGATTGTTGATAAAAAATAATTAAGGAGAAATCCAGCGATGAATTTTATTGATCTTTCCATTCGCCGCCCCGTTTTTGCTTGGGTGCTGATGTTCTCGCTGATTGTTTTCGGTGCGATCTGCGCTAACCGCCTGGGCGTCAGCCAAATGCCTGACGTCAATTTCCCAATTGTCAGTATTTCGATTCCCTATCCAGGAGCGGCACCGGAATTAATTGAGTCTGAGATTCTTGATTTTGTGGAAGAGAGACTTTTGTCCATCGAGGGAATTAAAGAAATGAAGTCCTCGGCCCAACAAGGCTCCGGCAGCATTCGACTCGAGTTTGATATTAATCGTAACGTCGATGTGGTTTTGCAAGAAGTTCAAACGGCCATTAGCCGATTGCGCTTTCCAACAGCGGTGGAACCACCCACAATCAGAAAACAAAATCCCGAAGAAGATCCCATTCTGATTGTCTCTATTTACGGGGGCAAAGATTTCAAAGAAATGACTTCTTGGATCGACAATTTTTTGCTGAACCAACTTCAATTTCTACCTGGCATTGGCGAAGTCAGCATTGCCGGCTTCAGCGAAAGAAATTTGCGCATCTGGATTGACAAAAGTAAATTAGAAAACTCGTACCTTACAGTTCAGGATATTGTTGATGCCTTAAGCAGCGAACATATTGAAAGCACAGCTGGTCAGTTCACTCAGGATAAAAGGGAACTTCGTGTACGCTGGCTGGGCGAAGCCATGGACCTGGAATCTATTCGCAACTTGCGGATTTTAAAACGTGGTGGCCAACGTATTTACGAAAGCGCTATTCGTATTAAAGATGTCGCTGTTGTTGAAGATGGCTTATCAGATATCCGTCGATTAGCACGTGTTGATGGAAAACCGGCTGTTGGGATCATGATCAAAAAACAAAGGGGAACTAACGAAGTCGATATTTCCAAAGCTGTCATGAAAAAGTTAGACTCGTTGAAAGATCGTTTCCCCGAAGGATATCAGCATCGGGCCATCGTTGATTTTACTAAATCCACCGAATCCACCGTTCATCTGACGATTGAAAAGTTGATTGTTGCTGCCATAGTGACAATTTTTATTTGCTTTCTTTTCTTGGGAAGCATTCCCTCTGCGATCAATATTTTATTTTCAATTCCAACTTCGATTTTGGGCACAGGATTAATTATTTATTTTTCAGGATTTACCCTGAATTTGTTCACGCTCTTGGCACTGACTTTAGCAATTTCTATCGTTGTCGATGACGCCATCATGTTGTTGGAAAATATTGTTCGGCATTACCGTATGGGAAAAAAACCTAAGCGTGCGGCTTCTGACGGAGCCAAGGAAGTTCTCCCTGCGGCAATAGCTGCCACCTTAGCGGTTATTGCTGTTTTCCTACCCGTGGTCTTTATGGATGGGATTATCGGTAAATTTTTTTTCCAATTTGGAATCACGCTGAGCGCAGCCGTTTCACTTTCATTGCTTGAAGCTGTCACCATTACACCGATGAGGGCTGCGGCCTTTTTGAGCGCGGAACCTAAAGAGTCCAAATTTGAAAAAAAACTGGAGCATATTTTCGAAAGGGCTGGGCATGTTTATCAACGGCTACTGCACACAACGCTACAATATAAGTACATCGTCGTAACTTTATCCTTAATGTTCTTTGCGGGATCTTTGTGGCTCACTCGCACGGTCAAAAAAGAATTCGTTCCTTCGCAAGATCAAAACATCATCATTGTCCAAGCCCAAACACCGCCCGGAACTTCTTTGGAATCCACCAATGAAGCGTCTACACCTTTAGAGAAAATTCTACGAAATGATCCTGCCGTCGAAGGATTTTACATGTCCATCGGCAGTGGCGGTGGTGGCGTCAGCCAAGTGAATCAGATGTTTATTCCTGTCGCACTAAAGCCCCTTGAAACCCGCAAGGAAAATCATCAACAAATTATGGAACGCTGGCGTAAGTCCTTTAAAGAGCTTAAGGGACTTCGAGTGACCATGCGTGATATTTCATCCCGAAATTTAACCGCAGGAAGAACCAATCCTATAGCTCTTAATCTTTTAGGTCCTAGTTTGGAAATTCTCGATAAAAAATCAAAGGAGCTTATACAATTCCTGGAAGGGAAAAAGTTGGCTGTCGAATTGGACAGCGATTACCGTACGGGTATTCCCGAGCTGCTGATCGAGCCTGATCGCACGGCCATGGCTTTACGAGGCGTCAGCGTGTCTGCCGTGGGTCAAATTCTTTCTGCAGGGATTGGTGGGCTAGCCCAAGGACGTTACACTGCTGATGGAAGAAGAATTGATATTCGCTTTAAAATTCGCGAAGACCAAATTAAAAGTATACACGATCTTCAAAAACTCTTTGTCAGAAACTTAGCAGGGAATCTGATTCCACTTTCCGAAGTCGTTAAAATTTCGGAAGGCACGGCCATTCAAGGGATTACTCGTATCAATCGACAAAGAGCCATCGGTGTTTTCGGGAATTTAGCTCCCAATCAATCACAAAGTGAAGTGCTTAACGAGATTGATAAGTATTTAAAAAAAGAATTACCTGTAGGCTATGCTTACTCACTGGAAGGATCATCTGCAGGTTTCGCTGAATCCTTTAAAAGTTTGATATCAGCTCTATTGATCGGGATCCTGGTCGCTTACCTTATCTTGGCTGTGCAATTCAACTCTTTCATCCATCCTATTTCTGTTTTGATGGCCCTGCCTTTTAGCTTAACCGGCGCTTTGATTGCCCTGAGTTTATTTAATACCTCTTTAAATTTGTTTAGTTTTATTGGATTGATTGTGTTGATGGGTATCGCGAAGAAAAATTCCATCTTGCTGGTCGAGTTTGCCAATCAGGTCCGCGATCACGACAAATTGGATGTTAAAGAAGCCCTATTGAAAGCTTGTCCCGTCCGACTACGCCCAATTTTAATGACTTCGGTTGCAACCGTTGCGGCGGCTTTTCCGTTGATTATTGGCGGAGGCATGGGAGCAGAAACGCGAACCCCAATGGGTTTGGTGATTATCGGAGGAACCATTGTTTCCACGATCTTAACATTATTTGTGGTTCCCGCGATGTATATGATCTTAGCGAAACTTGAGCGGAAAGATCACAGGGAATTGAGCATCTGATAAATTTTTTGCGAAAGCGGCGGATTTCTTTTTGCTTGAAAAAACAATTCGATCAATGCCGCTTGTTTAATTCGACCCATTGAAAGTTTTTGGCAACCCACAGATTCCAAAGGATCTGTATAGGCATAAACAGATTTATGTTGAGGCCATAAATTATTCATTTCGTTACTGCCACCAGCACAAAGAGGAACCATGTGGTCAATCTTGAAATCGTTACGATTAAATCGGCGAACTTGGTAACCCAATTTCTCGTAGTTTTGAATGATAATATCTTTTTGATGAGGCGAAACATGACGACCACAGTATTTGATTCTTTCAGGATACCGAACCTCTTCGGCCCGTTGACATAACGAGCCTGTTGTCAAACGAGGATCTGGAACAGTTGGATAAGGCGTGGCTGCATGGGAAAAACTAGTTAGCAAAGAGACAAGAAGTATAATCATCTTTCACTCCAAATAGACGTACCTTACGGGGTACGGTAGAAACACCAGACCAATTTCTGGCTTATATTTGTTTCTTCACAGCTAGCTGCTTTCAGGAATCCTTGCAAATATAAAGCGCCAACTTTTTCAATTAACGCTCTGCTATTTTAAATAAAATTCTTAAGCTTCGTCCTCTTCTTCGACTTCGTCCTTCAACTCGGGTAAATTTTCTGGATGAGATTTCGCTGTCGGATTTGCTTTCAAATAATCTTTAATTTTGACTTGATCAGGTGCTAGCAAAACGAACATCTGCTTGCCTTCCATTCTTGGATTGCTCTCTAACACTGAAACGTCTTTGACGAAATCAATCGCCTTCTTCATAAGCTCCATGCCTAATTCTTGATGAGCCATTTCTCGTCCCAAAAATCTCATGTTCACTTTAACTTTATCACCTTCGATCAAAAATCTTTTAGCGTGTTTCATTTTAGTTTCAAAATCATGTTGATCCGTGCGCGGTCGCATTTGGATCTCTTTCACTTGCACGATGACTTGTTTTTTTCGAGCCGCCGTTGCTTGTTTTTTCTTTTCGTATTTCCACTTACCGTAATCCATGATTTTGCAGGTTGGTGGCGTTGCTGTTGGCGCAATCTCTAGCAAATCTAATCCGCGGTCTTCCGCAAGCCTTAAAGCTTCAGGAACCGTCATCACGCCGAGCATGTTTCCTTCATCATCAATGACACGAATTTGTTGAGCTCTGATTTCGCGATTGACGCGTAAGCCGTCTTTTTCTTTTTTCTTATCGCGATCGAATTTCCCGCCGCCCCGAAATTCTCTTTTTGGTTCGATACTAATGGTGTGCCTCCTGGTTATCTTTTTTTGTCGACCCCTGCATTGAACTTTGCAGATGTCTTTCCTTGATGTCTTCAAGGATGGTTTTCATAAAATCTTCAATCTTAATACTTTGGTGAGTCTGTCCATCGCGAGTTCGAATCGACAGAACTTTTTGTTCGGCTTCTTTGTCCCCGACTACAATCATGTAAGGGACTTTCAAAAGCTGAGCTTCACGAATTTTGAAATTCAGTTTTTCATTGCGTCGATCGAACTCAACGCGAACATTATTTTTCTTCAATAAACTTTGGATCTCGTCGCAGAAATCGTTAACTCGATCTGTGACGTTTAAAATCATCACTTGCACCGGAGCTAGCCAAGTTGGCAAATGGCCCGCACAATGTTCAAGATAAACGCCGATGAATCTTTCCAGCGAACCTAAGATTGCTCGGTGAAGCATGACAGGGCGATGTTCTTTGTTGTCTTCGCCCGTGTATTTCAAATCAAAATTTTCTGCGGCATTGAAGTCCAATTGCAGGGTGCCCAATTGCCAAGGCCGCTGAAGGGCATCCACGAACATGATATCCAATTTAGGACCGTAAAAGGCACCGTCACCAGGATTAATAGTGAAAGGTAAATTCAAAGCTTCAAGAGCTTTAGTCAATGCGCCTTCAGCTCGATCCCAAATTTCATCACTGCCCATTCGGCTTTCGGGACGTGTGCTTAAATAAATTTTGTAATTGTCCATGCCCAATTTTTGATAAATTCGGTTGAGCAACTGCATGAAGGACCCAATCTCTTGCTGCAATTGATCCACACGACAGAATATATGAGCATCATCTTGGCAGAAAGTTCGCACCCGAGTCAGGCCGTGCATAGCACCCGATTTTTCATAGCGATGAAGCCGACCGAAATCGGCTATCCGCCAAGGTAAATCCCGATAAGAATGTTTTTCGTGAGCGAACATCAAACAGTGTGAAGGACAGTTCATCGGCTTCGATGAAAAATCTCGCTCATCCACACGAGTGAAATACATGTTCTCTTTGTAATTGCTCATATGACCGGATTGTTTAAACAACTGCACATCGAAAATTTGCGGAGTGATGACTTCTTGATAGCCATACTCTTTGTACAATTCACGAATGTAAGTTTGCAATTCTGTGTAAACCGTAGCTCCACGGCCGGTAAAGAAAGGAGAACCTGGAGCAAATTCATGAAACATGAAAAGCCCGAGCTCCTTACCTAATTTACGATGATCCCGTTTCTTTGCTTCTTCCAAATTGCGAAGATGTTGCTCGAGTTCCTTTTTATCAACAAAAGCGGTGGCATAAATGCGTTGGAGCATGGGATTTTTTTCGTCACCCCGCCAGTAAGCTCCTGCCACACTCAATAATTTAAAAGCTTTAATTTGTCCCGTTGATTGCACGTGGGGACCGCGACAGAGATCAAACCAATCTCCTTGGTCGTAAATACTGACGGTTTTTTCACCCTTAGCTCCTAAGTCCTTGATGATCTCAACTTTGAAGCGCTCTTTCATTTGAGTGAATGTTTTTACGGCTTCATCAAAAGACACTTCCCGCCGAACTACGGGATAATTAGCATCAACGATCTTTTGCATTTCTTTTTCGATCTTTTCGAAATGCTCTTCAGTAAAATTAAATGGTGAATCGAAATCGTAGAAAAATCCATTGTCGATGACAGGTCCGATGGTGACTTTCACTTCAGGCCAAATTTTTTGCACGGCCTGAGCCATCACATGAGCGGCAGAGTGACGGATCACTTCATTCGCTTCTGGGCTTTTTAAGGTAATCAATTGGATTTGATCGCCATCAGAAAGCTTGGTTCGCAAATCCACAACCTCTTTCGAGTTATTGATCTTTACTCCCAACGTGTCTTTCGCGAGGCGTGGTCCAATAGCTTCTGCGACTTCGAGAGCCGTAGGCTGATGGTCAAAGACCTTAACGGATTGATCTGGGAGTTTAATATTTATTTGAGGCATTGATAAACTTTGCGCATCCTTTTTATTCGTAGCCAAGCTGCTGCCGGCGGTCAATAAATTATCCTATTTTCGAGGAAAGCGCCACAAGAGACGCCTTTCTTCAGAGAAGTTTCCTCTGTCTCGTCGTGAGATGGAAAATTTACCCATCTCATGCAGGGACAGTGACGATTTTGGGCTCAGATCCCCTATAACGATTATAAAAGAATTTTCACAAAGCCATTCAGCTTCAAAAAAATCGGCCGATACTAAAGTATGGCAAATAATGAAAACACAACAATAGCAAAACCAGGACAGTACTTAACATTTATTCTCAAGGCCCAGCCTTACGGCGTACCGATTGGCGCGGTTCGAGAAATCAATCGCATCGGTGAAATTACGACCGTGCCCAAGGCACCACATTATGTGTCAGGCGTGATGAATTTGCGGGGTAAGGTTATTCCCGTCGTCAACCTGCGCACAAGATTGGCCTTTGAGCCCGCTGAATACACCAAGGAAACCTGTATCATCGTCATCGAAACCCCATCAGGACAAGTGGGAATGATCGTCGATGCCGTGAATGGCGTGGTCGATCTCGTCGATGCCAACATCGAACCCCCGCCCCATCTCGACAATAGCAATTATAATGAATACGTCATGGGCATGGGAAAACTCGATGGACAAATCCTAATCCTTATCGACATCGTGCGAACAATGACCAGCGCCGCCGAAGTCCCAGTCCCCACCGAAGAAGAAAAACTAGCAGCTTAATTTAAATTTTTTTTAGTTAAAAAAGGAAGAAGCGAAGCGCTCTTCCTTTTTGTTTTTTGTCCCTGTTTTCCCTACCGAGAACTAAGATTGGCAGAAAGCTTAAAGATCAAGGCCGCACGACCGAGGCGACTGAGGCGCCCTCCTGGGCGTCGCAGGGAGACCGAGGGAGGAGAACGCGGAGCTTTAAGCTTTATGACGATCGCGTAGAATCAATAGGTGACGTGGTGGTTGAGGGCTTCGCCTATCCTTGGATCCCTTAATGCCACTAAGCTGTTCTTCTTAAAAAAGTTAAACAACATCAGCATAAACAAACCGGCAAAGCCTAAAAAGATCCCAATCTCCCAAAAGCCAAAAACAAAATGGCCGTCGTTGAAATTGGGATAAACCATCCAGTAAATATCTACGTATTGCATAAGTAAAATTAAACTTGAAACCAAAATAACATGATTGTCATTTCGCTTAAGACCCATTGGAAGTAAGGCCATAAAAGGAACAATAAAACGGAAGATCAAGAGCAAGATCGAAATCCCTAACCAGCCGTTTTGTGATCTCATAATGTAATATTCAGTTTCTTCGGGAATGTTTGCGTACCAAATTAACATGAACTGCGAAAAGGCGATGTAAGCCCAAAAAACGGTGAAGCCTTTTATGAATTTCACCACGTCATGTTGATGTTCGTGAGTGATGTACCCAGAAACAAAACCTCCACGACGCAAAAAGATCATCAAGATGGCTAAAGCAGCCAAAGAGGCTTGGAATAAACCTGAAAAACAATAAATTCCAAAAATAGTGCTGTACCAAGTTGGCAATAAAGACATCAGCAAATCCACACTGAACAGGGAAAAGCTAATTGCAAAGAACAAAACAAAAGCGATCGAATAACTGACATTTTTATGAGTGAGCTGATCGTCACCATTTTGATCTTGTTTTAAAGAATTTCCGACAATCATGTAACGAAAGAAAAACCAACCCGCGCAAAAGATCACTAATCTCAAAATGAAAAATCCTGTATTCAAGTAAGGAGTTTTCGCTTGGATCAAAGGATTGTTCGCAATAACATCAGGATCCATCCATGGGAAAAGATATTTAAATCCCGCGACTAAAATTAAACCGCCCACAAGGATTGCAGGCATAAAAGCTGTCATGGCTTCGGCAATCCGGCGAATTGAAACCGACCAACCTGCTTTCGTTAAGTTGTTGAGTGCGGCCCAAAATAATCCGCCTAAAGCCAAGCAAGAAAAGTAAAAGAAAGCGACCAGGTAAGAACTCCACAACCGATCTTGCCTTTGAGTCACAAAAGCTAAAATCATTGTTAATACGCCGATACCCAGAAAAGCGTAGATTAAAATTTGTAAAGTTTTTGAAACTTCAAATTTTTTAAGTTCAATTTTGTGTTGGTGATTTGCTGTTGCCATCGGGCCTACTCACTTTCGTTGACTAACTTTATTTTTGAAGATGTCGGATGTAATTGACCACTTGCCAGCGATATTTTTGTGGAATGTGGGAAGCGTAAGGTCCCATCAAGCCCTGACCCATAGTGATTGTGTGATAAATTTGGGCGTCATTCCAGTTGCGCACTTTGTCCAAAAGTAATGATGGTGGTTTCAAAGCCATGAAAGTGCTCACCGAAGATTTTTCGCCACCCTCGCCTTTAGCTCCATGACAAACAGTGCAGTTAATTTCGTAGTAGCGTTGACCCGTCATCAAAACATCTTGAGCAAAATTTTGCGCCAATGGATTTTTCAAATTTTTAGAGGCTTCATCAATGTTCGTGGGATATTTGTAATTTTCAAAACCTATGGGGTTAGTGTGCTCTGGCGGAACTCGCGAACTGATGTGGTTCGGTGAGCTCTCGTCATACTCTTGAGGTTTAACAGAGGCTGTACTCATCATGTCTTGGATCAACTCAACGTTGGGTTGAGATTTATCCATGTTACAAGAAAACAGCACTGACGAAATTAAAGCTATAGA